>JBIPLJ010000062.1:0-25569 GCA_044368415.1 Burkholderiaceae bacterium | reverse complement strand
ACAACCGCGAGACGCTCGAGGTCGTCTACAAGGGCCGCAACATCGCCGAGGTGCTCGACATGACCGTCGAGACCGCACATGCATTCTTCGCCTCGGTGCCGACGATCGCCCGCAAGCTGCAGACGCTGCTCGAGGTGGGCCTGGGCTACGTGCGGCTCGGCCAGAGCGCCACCACGTTGTCAGGCGGCGAGGCGCAGCGCGTGAAGCTCTCGCAGGAACTCTCCAAGCGCGACACCGGCCGCACGCTCTACATCCTCGACGAGCCGACCACTGGCCTGCACTTCCACGACATCGCGCTGCTGCTGCGGGTGATCCACGCGCTGCGCGACCACGGCAACACGGTGGTGGTCATCGAGCACAACCTCGATGTGATCAAGACCGCCGACTGGGTGATCGACATGGGCCCGGAGGGCGGCGACGGCGGCGGCACGGTGGTCGCGGCGGGCACGCCGGAGGCGATCGCCGAGGCGCCGGGCAGCCACACCGGGCGGTATCTGGCGCGGGTGCTGCAGCGCGGGCGCGGGTCGACGGTCTAGCGTCGGGCGCAGCGACAGCACATCCGTACGCTCGGCGGCGTGCCAGCACGCCTGTTGCATCAACTGCGGGCGAGCCATGCAGTTGTGTGCGCCCGATGATGTTGCGTTAGGATGGCACGACCCCGCCAAGCCTGCTGCTCGGTGTCGGGCACCGGCCGCTAAGCCCGCACTGTCACGACGGGCCCGCGGCACACGCTAAAAAGTCGAGCGGACATATTCTCGCTGGTCATGGTGGAGACTTACCGAACCCCGTCCGATCCTGCGGTGCACGTGCCCGCGGCCCGGTCGCCCCGCCCGAGCGCGGCATGATCGAGGTGCTCGACCCGCGGTTCGGCCCCGTGGCCTTGGGCGCAGGCGCGCTCGAGCGCCTGTGCACGGGCGCCACCTGGAGCGAGGGTCCGGTGTGGATGCACGAGGATGACTCGCTGTTGTGGAGCGACATCCCAGCCAACCGCATGCTCCGCTGGCACGACACCTCCGGCATGAGCGTCTGGCGCGAGGCGGTTGAATTCACGAACGGTCACACCCGGGAGGCAGACGGGTCGCTGCTGCACTGCTCGCACGGCATGCGCGCCATCGTGCGCACGCGCTTCGATGCCGGCCTGACCGGGGCGCGCGACGAGATCGTGGTCAGCCACTATCGCGGACGCCGGCTCAATTCGCCGAACGACGTGATCGTGAAGTCCGATGGCTCGATCTGGTTTACCGACCCGCCCTACGGCATCGTCTCCGACCATGAAGGCCATCGGGCGCAGAGCGAGCTGGGCGACTGCTTCGTGTTCCGGTTCGACCCAGCCACCGGTGAGCTTCGGGTCGTGAGCGACTTCGTCGAAGAGCCCAACGGCCTGGCCTTCTCTCCCGACGAGCGCATCCTCTACGTGAGCGACACCTCGGCGGCGCTACGAAGCGGCGGCCATCACCACATCGTCGCGTTCGACGTGCTCGAGGGGCAGACCCTGGCCCGCCCCCGCGTATTTGCCGACATCTCGCCCGGCCTGGCGGACGGCATGCGGGTCGACGTACATGGGTTCGTCTACAGCAGCAGTCAAGACAGCGTCCAGGTCTATCACCCCGACGGCACCCGCATCGGACGCATCCCCGTGCCTGAGACGGTCGGCAACCTCACCTTCGGCGGCGCGGCCCGGGATCAGCTCTACATCACGGCCAGCAGTTCGCTCTACCGCATCCGTCTGCAAACCTCCGGGGTGCAATGCCCTTGACGTCCGTGCTGACGCTCGGTCTGTCGCTCGACTGGTGGCTGTTGCCTCTCAGTGGTGCGGGCGTTCACCACCTGCCAGACAGGCTGGTCTGGCATGCACGCAGTATGGTCGCTGCCTGGGCGGTGCTCCTGCCGGTGGGCGTGCTGGCGGCGCGCTACTTCAAGGTGACGCCGCGTCAGGACTGGCCGCGCGTACTGGACAACCGGACCTGGTGGCATGCCCACCGGGGGCTGCAGTACCTGGGCATGGTGCTGGCGGTCGTGGGCACCGTTCTGGCCTGGAACCAGGGCACACAGGCGGGCGCCCTGGCCGTCTGGCATCACTGGCTGGGCTGGGCGGTGGTGGCGCTCGGCGCCGGGCAGCTGATCAGCGCATGGGCGCGCGGCAGCAAGGGGGGACCGACCGCGCCCTCGATGCGCGGCGACCATTACGACATGACGGCGCACCGCCGCTGGTTCGAGCGGCTGCACAAGGGCTTGGGGTGGCTCGCGCTGGCGCTCGCGGTGGGGGTCCTCGCCACCGGGCTCGTCACGGCCGATGCGCCGCGCTGGATGGCCGGCGTGCTCGCTTCATGGTGGCTGCTGCTGGCCGGACTGGCCTGGCGCTGGCAGCGGCAGGGCCGCTGCATCGACACCTATCAGGCGATCTGGGGTCCCGACCCGCGCCACCCCGGCAACCGGATGCCGGCGACGAGCTGGGGCACGCGCCGCCCCCTCGACGGATCAAGCCCGAGCGGCTCCTCCAACTGAGGCCTCATCCCCCCATGCTCCCGTCGTCCCTCAGCCCTGGCCTGGAACTGCGCGGCGTGGTGAAGCGCTTCGGTGACGTGACCGTGGTGACGCAGCTCGATCTGCAGGTCGCAGAGGGCGAGTTCGTCGTGCTCCTGGGCGAGTCGGGCTGCGGCAAGAGCACCACGCTGCGCATGATCGCCGGACTGGAGGAGGTCACCGAGGGCCGCATCCTGATCGGCGGCCGGGATGTGACGGATGCGGCGCCGATGTCGCGCGACATCGCAATGGTGTTCCAGAACTACGCGCTCTACCCTCACATGAACGTCGCGCAGAACATGAGCTTCGCGCTCGAGCTGGCTCGGCGACCCAACAGCGAGGTGCGGGCCAAGGTGGCCCGGGCAGCGCAGGTGCTCAACATCGAGCACTTGCTCGAGCGCAAGCCCAAGGAGCTGTCGGGAGGGCAGCGTCAGCGCGTGGCGATCGGCCGGGCGATCGTTCGCGAACCGCGGGTGTTCCTGTTCGACGAGCCGCTTTCGAACCTCGACGCGAAGCTGCGTGGCCACATGCGGGCAGAGCTTGCGCTGCTGCACGAGCGCCTGGGCAAGACCACGGTCTATGTGACTCACGACCAGGTCGAGGCTATGACGCTGGCCGATCGCATCGTCATCTTCGACAAGGGACGTATTCAGCAGGTGGGAACACCCAGCGAGGTCTTCAACCAGCCCGCCACGCTGTTCGTCGCAGCCTTCATCGGCACGCCCACGATGAACCTGCTCGAGGCGCGTTTCGAGGCAGGCAGCGGGCATGGCAGCCTGCGCGGCGAGGGCTTCGTGTTGCCCGCACCGCACTGGCTGCGCGGCCGCCTTCGGGCGTCCGAGCAGAGGCTGACCGTGGGCGTCCGGCCGCAGGCACTGCACAGTGCCGCTGACGGCGCGGCGCTCACGCTGCGGGCCGATGTCGTCGAGTACCTGGGTACCGAAAGCCAGGTGGTCGGACATCTCGACGCTCCCGGCGGCCCGCGCATCACCGCTACCCTGCCGGGGGACGCCCATGCGCTGCTCCATCAGAAGCTCGGCCTGACGGTCCGGGCGGATGACCTGCACATCTTCGATAACGCGAGCGGCACTGCGTTGCGACCCTGAAGACCTTCGAAGGCGCCACAGAGCGCTCCCACCACACACGTTGGCACTCATTAGGAGACACTTCATGCAACGCAGAGACCTGATCAAGCGCGCCGCCATCACCGCATTCAGCGCTGGACTGCCCTACGGCGGCGCGAACGCGCAGAACCGCTTCGCCAAGTACGCGGGCAAGACCGTGGTCATGAACATTCCGGCGCATCCGCACTACGACGCGATGCAGAGCCTGCTGCCAGTGTTCACCAAGGAGACCGGCATCAAGGTCGAGGTGGACAAGGTGGCCATTGGCCGGCTCAAGGAAAGGCAACTGCTCGAGATGGCGAAGCCGAGCGGCGACTTCGATCTGGGCTGCTACATCGTCATGTGGAAGGGCGAGTACGTTGCGAAGAACCTGATTCGACCCCTGGAGCCGTTCTTCGCCGATGCCTCGCTGGCCGACCCGGCCTACGACATGAAGGACATCGTTCCGATCTACCTGGAGAACCTCGGTCTGGTCGGTGGCCCCAAGGGTTATCTGGCCGGCCAGGGCGCCAAGCTCTACGGACTGCCCTATGGCGCGGAGACTTCGGTACTCGCCTATCGGCGCGACCTCTTCGAAGAGCACAAGCTCGAGGTGCCTCAGACCTACGATGAGTTCCGCAAGCTGCTGCCCGTCATCAAGGAGCGGACCGGCCTGGGTGCACTCACCAGCCGCGGCCAGGCGGGTCATCAAGCGGTGCACGCCTGGTTGCTGCATCTGAACCCGCTGGGCGGAAGCGTGTTCGATGACCAGTGGCGTCCGCGCTTCAATGACAAGATCGGCATCGATGCGCTGAAGTTCCTGCAAGACGTGGTGGCCACGGGGCCGGCCGGCATCGCAGGCTATGGCCAAGGCGAGGCGAACACCGCATTCCTGCAGGGCAAGGCGGCGATGTACCTCGACTCCACCTCGCTGGCCGGAGTGGTTGCCGACCCTGCCCGCAGCCAGGTGGTTGGCAAGGTCAGCTGGGCGTTGCACCCGAAGGGCGCGCGGCGCGCCTCGCAGTCCGGGGGTCTGGGGCTCGCAATTCCGAGAAACGCCAAGAACCCGGAGGCCGGGTTCCTGCTGATGCAATGGCTCACCTCCAAGGCGCAGGACAAGGCCGTGACCCTGCTGGGCGGTGCGCCGATGCGCAACTCCACGCTGCGCGACGTGGATGTGGTTCGCCGCTACCCGGAAGCCATCACCTTCGTCGAAGCGCTGAAGTACAGCAACCCCGACTGGCGGCCGATCATCCCCGTCTGGGACAAGATCAACGTCCAGACCCTGGGCGTGGCGATTTCCGAGGCGCTGACCGGCAAGAAGAGTGCCGAAGACGCGTTGAACGGCGCGGTGCCGCAGGTCACCGCGATCATGCGCGAGGCCGGCTACAAGATCTGACGCTCCGCCGCCGAGCACCATGCGTACCTCCCGCTGGATCCCTGTCCTGTACGTGGGCCCCGCCGTCCTGGTGATGGCGGCGGCCTGCCTGTACCCGGTGCTCGCGGCGTTTCAGCTCGCGGGCTACGACTGGAGCATGGGCACGCCCTGGGAGAGCGCCACGGCGGTGGGCTGGAAGAACTTCGCCACCGCATTCGGCAACCCGATGGTGTGGTCATCGCTGAGAACCACGTTGCTGTTCGCAGCCGTGTGCGTGTCGGCCGAAATGGCGCTCGGCATCGCGCTTGCACTGGCGCTGGAGCACAAGGTGCGAGGCATGGCGTTCTTCCGGACGCTGTTCATCCTGCCGATGATGATCGCGCCGATCGCGGTCGGTCTCGTCTGGCGCTACATGTTCGACGCCCAGTTCGGTCTGATCAACGCCGCGCTCGCGCTGGTCGGGCTGGCTCCCAGGAGCTGGCTTGCCGACCCGTCGCTGGCTTTCCTGGCCATCGTGGTGGCCGACATCTGGCAGTGGACGCCGTTCGTGTTCATCATGATCATCGCCGCACTTGCCAACGTGGACGGCTCGGTCATCGAGGCCTCGCGCATCGACGGCGCTCGCTGGTGGCAGATGACGTTCCGGGTCAAGCTGCCGATGATCATGCATGTCATCGCCATCACGCTGATGATGCGGTTGATCGATGCGTTCAGGGTGCTCGAGGTGGTGTACGTGCTGACCTTCGGCGGTCCGGCCGACAGCACCGAGATCCTGTCGCTGCACATCTACAAGACCGCGTTCATCGGCCAGCAGCTGGGTGTCGCCGCGGCCATCAGCGTCCTGCTGCTGGTGGTGGTGGCGCTGCTCTCCTGGGGAGCCCTGCGCCTGAGCAATCCGATGAAGGACGTGCGGTGAGCATCAGACGCCCGCTGCCGCTGGTGATCGGTCACTACACGGTGCTGATGGCGCTCGCACTCCTGTGCGTGCTGCCGATCGTGGTCATCTTCGCCACCAGCCTGCGCCAGCAGGTCCAGATCTTCGCCGAGCCGCTCAACTTCATCTTCTTTCCCACGCTCGAGAACTATCGCGCGGTGCTGCAGGAAGATCGACTGGACCGCTATCTCTGGAACAGCGTCTTCGTGGGCGTGGTGTCGACCGTCATCACGCTGGCGCTGGGCTGCATGGCCGCCTACGGTCTGGCGCGCTTCCGATTTCCGGGGCGGCAGACGTTGGCCTACACCACACTGCTGCTGCGCACGGTACCCCTGGCGGTGCTGGCGATTCCGGTCTTCATGATCTGGAACGAGTGGCAACTGGTCAACAGCCTCTGGGGCCTGGTGTTGCTGTACGTGGCGGTCAACCTGCCGTTCACGATCTGGCTGCTGTACGGATTCGTGCTGCAGGTGCCCATCGAGCTCGAAGAGGCGGCCGCGATAGACGGCTGCGGCCCGATCCGGATCTTCACAAAGGTGCTGCTGCCGCTGATGGCACCCGGGCTGGCCGCAGCGTCCATCTTCACCTTCCGCATCTCCTGGAACGAGTTCATCCTGGCGCTTGTGCTGACCGACCGCCATACCCGCACCCTGCCGGTCGCGGCGTCGCTGTTCATCACCGATCTCGGTGTCGACTGGGGCAAGGTCATGGCAATGGCCAGCCTCATCGCCATCCCGCCGCTGATCTTCACCTTCGTCGCAGCGCGTCAGATCATCAGTGGGCTGACTGCCGGGGCGGTCAAGGGCTGACGGCCCCACGCGTCGATCGACACCCCCGGGACGACGGTTCGTTCAGCGCTGACCGAACACGTACGCCACTGACACCCCCGCATACCAGCTCCGGCCCGGTGACGGCTCGAAGAAGCGCTGGTTCGACTCGTTGACGATCACCGAGCCGATGTAGGACCGGCCGGTCGCATTCTCCAGGTACACGACCTGCGAGAAGCGCCACGGCCCCAGCTGCTGGCGCAGGCCGGCACGCAGGTTCAGCACCGTCCAGGCGGTGGTCGAGTCGGTGTTCGTGTCGTCGACATAGAGGCGGCCGCTGTGCACAACAGCCGCGGCCGCAAACGGGCCCCGGACCGGCGAGGGCTGCCAGGCGAGCTCGGCAAACCCCCGGCGCAGCGGCGCGCCCGGCAGCCGATTGCCCGCGGCCACGGCCGACGCGCCGCTGCCGAAGCCGTCGACGAAGCTGGCCTCGAGCGCGGTGAGCGCGAGTTGCGCGCGCCACGCGGGCGCGAGCCGCTGCACCCACGCGAGCTCGACGCCGCGCCGCTGCGTGCGCCCGCCGTTGCGGAAGGTCGAGCGGCCGCCGACGTTGGTCGCGACGACGATCTCGTCGTCGGTGCGGATGTCGAACACCGCCAGGTCGAGGCGGCCGTCGGGCGTCGGCTGCCACTTCGCGCCGATCTCGGCGTGGCGCGAGCGCGCGGCATTCAGTCCGAAGTTCAGGCCGGTGCCGCCGGGGCGGTAGGCCAGCTCGGCGAAGGTCGGCGTCTCGAAGCCGCGGCCCAGGTTCGCATAGACGTTGAGCGTCTCGCTCGCATGCCAGGCGAGGCCGGCGACCGGGTTGGTCGCATCGTAGTCGGCGCGGCCGCTGTCGTCGGGGTTGCCGGGGACAACGAACCGGTCGGCGGTGTCGAAGCGCACTCGGCTCGACCGCACGCCGAGCGTCGCAGTCCAGGAGGGATCGATGTTCCAGGCGAGCTGTGCGTACCAGTCGCGGTTGCTGACCGTGTTCGTCTCGTCGCGCTTGAGCGCGCCGCGTACACCGGCGGCGTTGATGTAGCCGCGCCGATCCTCCGTTAGCGTGTCGAGGTCCACCCCGGCGACGAACTCGAGCGCGGCACCACCGAGCCGCAGCCGCTGCGACCACTGCAGTCCGAGGCCCGAGTAGCGGCGGTCGAGCTCGACGATGCCGCCCGACGAGGTCGGTGACTGCTGCGCCGACAGCGGCACCGCCAGCGCGTTGTCGAGATCGCGGCGGCCGCCGTAGACACGGGCCGACAGCCGCGTGTCGGCGTTGACGCGGTGATCGACGGTGAGCCCGGCCTGCTGCTGAGTGACCGACTTGCGCGCGTTCTGCGCGACCGCAGCGGGCGCGGCCTGGCGCGGGTCGGCCGCGACCTGCGCGCGTGTGAGGCCGCCCGGGTCGAGCGCGAGCGGCAGCTCGAAGGCGTTCGCGACCAGGCCGACGCGGGTGCCGGTCGGTGCCTCCCAGGTGAGCCGCGCGTCCTGCTGGCGGCGGGTGGCCGAGCTGTGCGCGCGCCAACCGTCGGTCTCGAAGGTGGTGGCGTCGACGCGACCGGCGAACTCGCCCGAACGCGCCGAGCCGGACAGCGCGCCGCGCACCGTGCCCCAGCTGCCGCCGTAGAGCTCGGCGCCCAGGCTCGCGGGCGAGGCGCCCTCTCGGGTGAAGACCTGCAGCACGCCGCCCGCGGCATTGCCGTAGAGCTGGGCGAGCGGGCCGCGCAGCACCTCGACACGCTCGATCGCCGGCAACACCACGGTCGACAGCTGGCCCTGGCCATCGGGCATGGTCGCGGGGATGCCGTCGACCAGCAGCCGCACCCCGCGGATGCCGAAGGTCGAGCGCGCCCCGAAGCCGCGGATCGACAGCTGCAGGTCCTGCGCCAGGTTCTGGCGGTCGAGCACGACCAGGCCCGGCACCCGTGCCATCGACTCGGACAGGCCGAGGCCCGGGCCGGAGGCGCGAAGCGTCGCGCCGTCGACGGTTTGGATCGAGGCGGGCGCGTCGAAGGCGCGCTGCGCGGTGCGAGAGGCGGAGACGACGACGTCGTCGAGCGCGGCGTCGGCCCCCCGGGTCGCGGTGGGGGTCACGCACAGCGATAGCAGCGCGAGGACCGGGGCGAAACGAGGGCTGGAAGCGGGCGTCATCGGACAGAGGATAAGCGCCGCCGCCACGCCGCGGCGTCGAACTCGGTCGCCGTCGAAAAAATCCGGAACGCGCGCTGGCGCGGGCGCCGCCCGGGGGTAGGACGGCGTCCGGCGCGGGCGTCAGGCGATCCGCCCTCGTGGCAACGCAGCGACACGATCCGCGGCCGTGGCGACCGCTTGCGGGCCGCAATCCGCCGCCGGGCACACACCGTGCATGCGGTCCTTGCTCCCGGCGCGTCCGCGACCGATAAGGCTTCCACAAGCACAAAGAAACCACGAACACGCCATGATCATCCATCCCGCCATGGTCGAGCTGCTGCCGACCGACGTCCTGATGCTCCGCGAGAGCGGCCTGCCCATCGGCCCCGCCGACACACATTCCGCCTTCTCGAAGATCGGCCGCGCCGATCTCGCCTTGCGCCTGCACACCGCACGCGCCCACACGGACGATCCCGCTCATCTGTCGGTGATCACAAGCTTCCTCAGGCAACTGCGCGCCTGACCGTCCCGGTGGTCCGCGGCGCCCCACGAAGCGCCGCGATGACCGCCCTGTCCTGCGCCCCCGGCCACGCGCCGGACGGCCCGATCGTGATGCGCCCGCCGGCCCGCTCGCGCCCGCTCAGTCCCAGCGATACGACGGCAGCAGCGTGTCCCCGGCCCGCAGCATCCCGTCGATTCCGTCGACCAGGATCGCGTTCTGCCCGAAGGTCACCGCGCCGCCCAGCTTCGGATCGGCGCGAAAGCCGGCGAGCACCTGCAGGATGCCGGCTTCGTGACGCCCGGTGAACGGGTCGACCTCGGGCACGGTGCAGCGGGTGCAGGGCTTGACGATACGCAGCACGGTGGCAGGGCCGCTGCCGCCCTCGACGGCGAGCGTGTCGAGCACGTCCTCACCGAACGCGTCGAGCCCCTCGAGCACCACGTTCGGCCGGAAGCGCTGCATCTGCGCGGCGGGCAGCCCCGCCTGCGCGAGGCGCCCGTTCAGGGCGGCGAGCGAGGCCCCCGACACCACCAGCAGCGGGAAGCCGTCGGAGAAGCGCGTCAGCGCACCCGGCTGCCCGGCGTCCGAGCCGACCCAGTTACGGCTCGCCTCGCGCGGCGCGCTCGCGTCGAAGCGCAGCAGCCGCATCGGCCGGCCGAGAAACTCGCTGAACCAGGCGCGCGCCTCGGTGCCCTCGTCGAAGCCCGCGCAGCGGTCGTCCCAGACGCGGGTGCTGCGCCGCGCACCGCCCGCGCCTGCAACGGTGAGCGCGGGCATGCCGGGGGCCAGCACACGCAGGCCGGCGTCGAGTCGCGAGGGCCGCACCATCGCCAGCCGCGGCTCGTCGCGCTGGGTGACAAATTCGTCGCGGTCGTCGACCAGCATCCAGCGCCGGTCCTCGAGCGGCCCGAGCGCATCGAAGCGCATCGTGTCGACGGCGATGCCGGCGCAGGACTTGATGGGGTAGACGTAGAGGGCCGCGATACGGCAGGGCGAAGGGAGGGCGCTCATCGTGCCATCGTAGCAGCCGCAGCGTGTCGCCACGAGCGACTGGGCCCGAGCGTGGCGCCGGCGCCGGTTGGCTCAGCCGCCGCCGAGCGCGGCAGCGAGGTCGACCGGTGCGCCACTGCGCGGCGACAGTTCGAGCGAGGACTCGATGTGCTCGAGGTGCTCGAGCATCAGTGCGACCGCGCGCTCGGTGCGCCGCCCCTCGATCGCCGCGACCAGCCGCTCGTGCTCGTCCTCGCGGCAGGCGGTGGCGTGTGGCGCGTCGTACAGGAAGATCGCGAGCACGGTCAGCGACGCGAGCTCGCGCATCGCGCGCTCGAGCATCCGGTTGCCCGCGCACGCCGCCAGCCGGATGTGGAACTCGCCTGACAGCCGCACCATCGCCGGCCGGTCCTGTCTGGAGCGCGCGTGCGCTTCCTCGGCAACGATCGCGCGCAGCGAGGCCACGGCCTTCGGGTCACGCCGCGCCACCAGCCGGCGCACCAGCGCCGGCTCGATCAGGCGGCGCGCCTCGAACACCTCGCGGGTCTGCTCGACGGTGGGCGCCGCGATGAACGCGCCACGGTTCGGGATGGTCTGCACCAGCCCCTCGTTGGCCAGGCGCGCGAGCACGTCGCGCACCTGCGCTCGGCTGGTCTCGAAGAGCTCGGCAAGCCGGTCCTCGACCAGCTTGGTGCCGGGCGGCAGGCGGTGCTCGAGCACCGAGCGCAGGATCCGGTCGTAGATCGCCTCGCGCAATGCGGCGCCCACGGGGGCCTGGTCCGAGACCGCCGAACGGGGCGTTCCGGCAGGGACCTTGGGATCTTTTTTGTTGACGCTCATCGCCGGCATTGTCGACACTTGAAGCATGGCCGGTCGACGGCACCGGCACCCATGGGGATTGTAGGATGAAGACGCTGACCGCCGGAGTGCGGTTCACCCGGCCGCCCCGGGCCGTGGGTCACCGAAGGACTCCGTGACGTGAAACGAACCCTGATCGGCGTGCTGACGCCCTCCTCCAACACCGCGCTCGAACCGCTGACCTCGGCCATGGTCGCCACGCTGCCCGGCGTGTCGGCCCACTTCGGGCGCTTTCGCGTCACCGAGATCTCGCTGGCCGCAGGCTCCCAGGGCCAGTTCGAGCTCGAGCCGATCCTGCATGCCGCGAAGCTGCTCGCCGACGCCCGCGTCGACGTCATCGTCTGGAGCGGCACCTCGTCGGGCTGGCTGGGGTTCGGGCGCGACGAGGCGCTGTGCGCGGCCATCACCCGCGATACCGGCGTGCCGGCTTGCACCTCGGTGCTCGCCTTCAACGAGATCATGGATCTCACCGGGCGCCGCCGCTTCGGCCTCGTCACGCCCTACCTCGACGACGTGCAGGCGAAGATCGTCGCCAACTATGCGGCGTCGGGCTACACCTGCGTGGCCGAGCGCCACACCGGACAGTCGGTGAATGTCGAGTTCGCAGAGGTCACCGCAGAGCGGCTCAGTGGCATGGCTCGCGAGGTCGCCGAAGCCGGGCCGGACTGCATCGTCACCTTCTGCACCAACCTGCGCGCCGCCCACCTGGTGCCCGCCTGGGAAGCCGAGCTCGGCATCCCGGTGTACGACACCGTGTCGACCGCCGTCTGGAAGGCGCTGCGCGTCTGCGGCGTCGACACCCGCGGTCTTGCCGGCTGGGGACGCCTGTTTTCCGAGACCCTCTGACATGACCGACCGATACGACCTGATCGTGCGCCGCGCGCGCGCCGCTACGGCCTCCGACACCTTCGACGCCGATATCGGCATCGTGGGCGGCAAGATCGTCGCGATCGCGCAGCGCCTGCCCGCGGGCTGCGCCGACCGCGAGATCGACGCGGCCGGCCGCTGGGTAACGCCCGGCGGCGTGGATGCACACTGCCACCTCGACCAGCCGATGGTCGAGCCGATGCGTATGGCCGACGACTTCGAGAGCGGCTCGCGCTCGGCCGCCTGCGGCGGCACCACCACCGTGATCCCGTTCGCAGCCCAGGTGAAGGGCCGGCCGCTGCGCGAGGCGGTCGAGGACTACCACCGGCGTGCCGAGGGGAAAGCCTCGATCGACTACGCGTTCCACCTGATCGTGAGCGACCCGACGCCCGACGTGGTGGCTCGCGAGCTGCCGGCGCTGGTCGGCGAGGGCTACACGTCGTTCAAGATCTACATGACGTACGACGACCTCAAGCTCGACGACGGCGAAATCCTCACCTGCCTCGAGGCCGCACGCGAGCTGGGCGCGATGGCGATGATCCACGCCGAGAACGCCGATGCAATCGCGTACCTCACCAAGCGACTGACCGAGCAGGGCAAGACCGCGCCCCGCTTCCACGGGATGTCACGGCCGATGCCGGTCGAGCGCGAGGCCACACACCGCGCGATCACGCTGTCCGAGCTCGTCGACGTGCCGATCCTGGTGGTCCACGTCTCGGGCGCCGAGGCGGTCGAGCAGATCCGCTGGGCACGGGGCCGTGGTCTGAACATCTTCGCCGAGACCTGCCCGCAATACCTGTTCCTCACGCAGGAGCACCTCGGCCTCGACGGTTTCCACGGCGCGAAGTGCGTGTGCAGCCCGCCGCCGCGCGACGTGCGCAACCAGCAGGTGATCTGGGACGGGCTGGCCGACGGCCTCTTCACCATCGTGTCGTCCGACCACGCGCCTTTCCGCTACGACGACCCGCAGGGCAAGAAGCTGGGCGGCGAGGAGCCGTCCTTCGAGTACATCCCGAACGGCATCCCGGGCATCGAGACGCGGCTGCCGCTGCTGTTCTCCGAGGGCGTGCTCGCCGGACGGCTGACGATCCAGCAGTTCGTGGCGCTGACCTCGACCAACCCGGCGAAACTCTACGGGCTCTATCCGCGCAAGGGCACGATCGCGATCGGGGCGGATGCGGACCTGGTCATCTGGGATACCTCGACGCGCCAGCCGATCCGCAACGAGATGCTGCACCACGAGGTGGACTACACGCCGTACGAGGGCATTGAGGTGGGGGCGTGGCCGGCGACGACGGTGTGCCGGGGGACGGTGGTGTGGGACGGGGTGTCGTTCACGGGGCGCGCGGGGGACGGGCAGTTCCTGGCGTGCGGGCTGCCGGAGCCGGCGAAGCCTCGGGTGAGGAACGAGAGCTGGCGGGAGTGGGTGGGGCTGTAGAGCGGTGCGAGGTCGCCAGGCTGCTTCCCGGCGCCATGTCTCGAAGCGGCGGGAGAGCCTCGACGCGTCGAGGGTCGCGGGGACGTAAACCGTGCGGGCCGCATTGCCTTGTGGCCCCCTTCACGGCGTGCCGCCGGCCAACGGCTTGAGCGACGTGAGGGTGCTGGTGGCCGCTGCGGCCTTCACGACGTACGGAAGGCGCACGGTGCGCGCCTCCTCCGTCGTCGGGCAGCGAGCGTCCCCCCGCGCGCAATCGAACACCCGCTTGATCGTTCCGGAGCGAGACGCTCCCGCAGCCATCGCGGGAAACGCGAACGAGAAATGGGACGTCTTGGAACCGTCGGCCTGAGTCGCGTAGCCGAGCGTGGTCTTTTCGCGATCCAGCGGGCCGTCCTGGAGCGCCTCAGCCGCGCAGCGCGCCGATCCGACGCTCGCGCTCGGCGTCGACGAGCCCCGCAGCCACCGATTCGGGCACGCCCGCGGCCTGCAGCACCACCGCCGAGATCTGCAGGCCCGCCTCGAGCGTCTCGGGGATCACAACGTTCGCGCCCTCGTCGCGCAGCACGGCGGCATGCGCCTCGTCGCGCGAGCGCGCGATGACCGTCACCGTCGGAAAGACGCGCCGGATCGCCCGCAGCGCATGCAGCGCGGACGCGGGCTGGTCCATCGTGAGCACCACCGCGATCGCCTCGCCCGCCCGCACCCGGGCCAGCAGATCGGCGCGCGTGGCGTTGCCGAACCAGACCGGCGCGCCGGCGGCGTGCAGCGCGGCGACACGCGCCGCGTCGGACTCGAGCGCGACCCAGCGCACGCCCTGCGCATCGAGCAGCCGGGAGATCGACTCGCCCACCCGGCCGTAGCCGGCGATCACCACGTGCCCGCCCGACGGGGCGACGCCCGCCTCCCCGGGTGGGTGGCCGGCCCCCTGGCCGCGGTGATCGAGGCGGTCGCCGAGCACCCGGCCGAGCCATGCGGCGAAGGGCGAGGCCACCAGCGACAGCCCGACCACCAGCAGCATGAACTGGCCGACCCGCGCGGGCAGCAGGCCTTCGATCATCGCGACGCCGACCACGATGAAGGCGAACTCGCCGCCCTGCCCCAGCAGCAGCCCGCCCTCGAGCGCGCGTCCGGCTGACAGGCCGCCGATACGCAGCACGGCGCCCAGCACCGCCGCCTTGATCGCGAACAGGCCGAGCACCGCCGCCGGCAGCAGCACCGGTTCGGCGAGCAGCGCACGCGGGTCGATGCCCATACCGACCGACATGAAAAACAGGCCCATCAGCAGCCCGCGAAAGGGCTCGATGCTCACCTCGACCTCGTGCCTGAACTCGGTCTCCGCCAGAAGCAGGCCCGCCAGCAGCGCTCCCAGCGCCATCGACAGGCCGGCCGCCGCGGTGAGCCCGGCGATGCTGAGCGTCGCGAGCAGCGTCAGCGCCATGAAGACGTCCGGCTGGCGGTCGCGGGCCAGGGCCCGGAACAGCGGCCGGATCACGCGGCGCCCGATCAGCGCGATCGCGACCACCGCCAGTGTCGCCTTGGCGAAGGCCCAGCCGATACCGCCCGCCACCTCGCCCAGGCCCGAGGCCAGGTCGGCGCTGCCAGCCCGGTGGACGTCGGCGAGCACCCCCACCATGACCAGCACCGGAACGACCGCCAGGTCCTGCAGCATCAGCACCGAGAAACAGGCCTGCCCCATGGGCGTGCCCAGCGCGCGGCGCTCGCCGAGCAGCTGCATGGCGACCGCGGTCGAGGACAGCGCGAGCACCGCGCCCAGCACCACCGCGACCGGCCACGGATTGCCGAACCAGGCCGCGATCCCGCCGATCGCAGCGGCGCTCGCCAGCAGCTGCGCCGTACCGGCGCCGAACACCCAGCGGCGCAGCGCCCAGAGCCGCTCGGCCGACAGCTCCAGACCGATCATGAACATGAGGAACAGCACGCCCAGCTCGGCGAGCGCCACCACGCCCTGCAGCTCGGGGAAGGTGACCGCGGCGATCCAGGGCGAATCGCCGGCCTGCCCGCCCAGGCCGTACGGGCCGAGCAGCGTGCCGGCGGCGAGGAATCCGACGACCTGGTTCACACGCAGGCGCCGCAGCAGCGGGATCAGCACGCCCGCCAGCACCAGGAACAGCAGGATCTCGCGCAGGTAGGGGAACGGCGGCGTGGCGTGCATCGTCGGCCGACCGTAGCGGGGCGCGGGTCGCGCGTCAACGCTCGGTCGAGGCGCTGCGTGCGGCCATCGCGCCCGGCATCGCCACGGCAGCGATCGCACCGGCCTTCGCCGCGGCACGGGCGCCGGCATCCGCCCGTGTTGGCGCGTCCCCACCGCATCGCCTACCCTCGGTGACCGCCCCGGCCGCCCCGGCCGGGTCACCGCCGCCGCACCGACATGACCCAAGCGCTCCCGTTGCCCTCGCGCGTCGCGCACCGCGGGCGTCGCGCCAGCAGGCTCGCGGCCGCGACCGTCACTGCCCTGGCCGCGCTGCTCGCCTGCGGCTGCGCGCTCGGGCCCGGCGCGACTGGCACCACGCCGGGCGCAGCCCCCACCGCCCCCTACGGCGCCCCGCGCTCGCGCCCCGTGACCCCGCTGCCGCGCCCCGCCGCCCCCGCCACAGCGCTGCCCGCCGAGCCGCAGGCCTTGGCCGACGCGATGCGCGGCGTGCCGGTGGTGCTGCTCGGCGAGGTCCACGACAACGCCGCGCAGCACGCGCTGCGCGCCGCGGCGCTTGCGCGGCTGGTGGCCGCCGGGGCGCGTCCTGCGATCGCCTTCGAGCAGCTCGACCGCGAGCGGCAGGCCGACGTGGACCGCGCGCGCCGCGAGCGCCCGCGCGACGTCGACTGGCTGATCGCGCAGGCCGCCGGCCGCGACGGCTGGGACTGGACGCTGTATCGCCCGTTCCTGCGGCTCGCGCTGGACCATGACCTGCCGATCGTCGCGGCCAACCTGTCGCGCGCCGACGCGTCGCGGGTGATCCGCGAAGGCTATGGCGCGGCCTTCGACGCACCCGCCCGGGCCGCGCTCGGGCTCGATGCCGTCCCTACAGATCTCGTCGCTGCGCACGAGCGCGAGGTCGATGTCGGCCATTGCGGCCTGATGCCGGCCGCGATGCTCGCACCGATGGCCCGCGCACAGCTCGCGCGCGATGCGGCGCTCGCGCAGGCGATCGCGCCGCATGCCGGCGGCGGCGGTGTGGTGCTGCTGACCGGCAACGGCCACGCCCGACGCGACCTCGGCGTGGCGCGCTGGCTGCCGCCCGAGCTGCGGACCCGCACGCTGGCGGTGGGCCTGCTCGAGCCAGCGGCGATCGCCTCGCTGCCGCCCGGCGCGTTCGACCGGGTGGTGACGACCGACGCGGCGCTGCGCTCGGACCCATGCGAGCAGCTCAAGGGCCGCGCCGCACCGGGCGGCACACCGGCTCAGGGTCGGTAGGGCTCAGGGCAGGTCGTCGGCAAACTTCGCCAGCACGCGGTCCATCTCGTCAGCCGACAGGCACGCGGGCTCGCCCAGACCGAGCGCCAGGCCGTAGGTGCGCGCGAGCCACTCGAGCTCGACAGCCAGCGCGAGCGCGGCCTCGAGCGAGGCGCCGACAGCGATCATCCCGTGGTGGGCGAGCAGGCAGGCCCTGCGGCCCTCGAGCGCGGCGAGCACCTGGTCGGACAGCGCCTGCGTGCCGAAGGTCGCATACCGGGCGCAGCGCACGTCGCGGCCGCCCGCCGCGGCGACCCTGTAGTGGAAGGCAGGGATGCCCGCGCGCTGGACCGCGGGCAGGCAGGCGAGCGCGGAGCAGTGCGGGGCGTGTGCAGACACGATCGCCCGTACCTCGGTCCGCACCGCGTACAGGTCGTGGTGCAAGCGCCATTCGGAGGACGGGCGCCGGTGGCCGTCGAGCACCGGGTCCGCAGCGCCTACGGCGCGCGGCACGATCGGCATCCAGACCAAGTCGTCGACGGTGGAGCGCTCGTAGGACAACACGCTCGGCGTGACCAGCAGCCCGTCCGATCCACCGCGATGCCAGCGCACCGAGACGGTGCCGACGCTGCCCTGGTTCAGGCCGAGGCCGCTCATCGCGCGGGCCGTGTCGAGGAGCGCGCTGCGGGCCGCGTCTTCGGTCGGGTGTGCCCGAGATCCCATCACGGCGCCGCGCGGCGCACGACCGGGCCCCGCTCGCTCGACTGCATCGGCGGCATCGACTGCCTCGGCTGCCTCGCCACGATCGCGGGGTCGGCGGCTCGGCTCGCGTCCAGGTCCATCTGCGTACTCGTCGAGGGGTTCAGGGGATGGCCGATTGTAGAATCTGGGCACCCGCCGCCTGCGCCCGCACAGAACGGTCCGTGTCCAGAGGCACCGAGGCGATCATGACCGCAGCCCTCTACTACCACCCCGAAGCCTACACAACGAGCGGCCCGAAGCTGATGGGACGCAACGTCGCCGGGGAGTCGTTCCTGCGCGGCTATCTGTTGCACAGCACCGCATCCGCCTTCTGTGCGCAGGTTCAGCATGCGGCGCATGCGCGCCAGTTCATCGAGACGGTCCGTGCGGCGGGCCGGAGTGAGCCGGTCGAGGTGGTCAGCATGGCGACGCTCGACAGGCTCTCCCGGGTCGGCCAGGTGTTCCTCCCCGGTCCTGGGATCGGCGACCATGCACGTCATCGGACCACATTCGGAGACGGCGCCTGGAGCCTGTGTGGCCTCACGCACACCGTGAGCAGCGCCGGAGCAATGGACGCGCTGGCGGACCTGATCGTGGCGCCCGTCCAGCCCTGGGATGCGGTGATCTGCACGAGCGCGGCGGTCAAGGGCACGGTCGAGCGAGTGCTGCAGGCGCAGGCGGACTATCTCGTACGGCGATTGGGCGTGGGCACCTTGGTGCTGCCACAACTCCCGGTGATCCCCCTGGGCATCCACGCCGCCGACTTCGAGTTCCCGGACACCCGCAAGGCTGCGGCCCGGGCGGCGCTGGGCGCCGGCCCCGATTCGATGGTGGTGCTGTTCGTCGGGCGACTGTCGTTCCATGCCAAGGCGCATCCGCTGGCGATGTACCAAGCCCTCGAGGCCGCATCCCGCGAGTCGGGCAAGCCGGTGATCCTCGTGGAGTACGGCTTACATCCGAATGCATCGATCGCGCAGGCGTTTGCACAGGCCGCGCAACAGGCCTGTCCCAGCGTGCGCGTCCTGACGCTCGACGGTCGGCGTGAGGAGGATCGGGAGCGCGCCTGGGCCGCCGCCGACGTGCTGTGCTCGCTGTCGGACAATGTCCAGGAGAGCTTCGGCATCGTGCCCATCGAGGCCATGGCCGCGGGCATTCCGGTGGTGGTGTCCGACTGGGACGGCTACCGGGACACGGTGCAGGACGGCGTGGAAGGGTTCCGAATCCCCACGCTGATGCCCCAAGAGGGCTCAGGGGCGGATCTGGCCCTGCGGCACGCGCTCGGCATAGACACCTACGACCTGTACATCGGCCGGGTCTCCTCCCTGGTGTCGGTCGACGTTCAAGCGACGACCCAGGCCTTCGTTCGCCTGTTCGAGTCGCCCGAGCTGCGGCGGCGGATGGGCGACGCGGGTCGGGCGCGGGCGCGATCGGTGTACGACTGGAAAGTGGTCATCGGCCGATACGAAACCTTGTGGGCGCAGCTCTCGGAGATCCGCGCGGCGCGCGCCACGGGGGGCGCGCGACCAGCCCATCCTTGGCCCGCGCGCATGGACCCGTTTCGAGCGTTTGCGGACTATCCGACCCACACCCTGACACCACAGACCGTGCTGGCGTTGGCCGATACCGACGTCGACTCGGCGCGCCGACGAATCCACGGGTACCGCGCGCTGGCGATGGTCGAGTTCGCGGGGTTCGTGCTGCCCACCGAGGCGGAGGTCGAGCAGATGCTCGACGGGCTGTCGGTCGGCCCCAGGTCGGCGGGCGAATTGATTGCCGGGGTGCCTGCCGCGCGTCGGCCGTTTGTGTTCCGAAGCCTGGCCTGGTTGGCTAAGCTCGGCGCGGTGAAGGTGTGCCTGTGAGCGCGCTATGGGGGCACAGGCCGAGGGCAAGCCGGCCTGGAGCGTGCGCCGCGGGCCGGTGGTGACCCCGGACTTGCGCTGCGCCGCAAGCCGTCGCGATCAGTGCGCCGGGGCCACCTGCCGGGCCGGCTGCGCCGGGCGCTGGGACGGCTGAACCAGCACGCGGTCGCGCGGCCCATCGGCAACGACCTTGCCGCCTTCGATCACCACCAGCCGATCGGCTGCGTTGACCAGCGACATGCTGTGCGTGGCGACGACCAGCGTCCGGCCTTTTGACCATGCGCGCAGCCGCGAGACGATGCCCGCCTCGGTGGCCTGGTCCAGGCCCACGGTCGGCTCGTCGAGCAGCAGCACCGGCGGGCTCGCGACCAGCGAGCGCGCCAGCGCAATCACCTGGCGCTGCCCCCCCGAGAGATTCGCGCCGCCGGGCATGATCTTCTGAGACAGCGACAGCTCGCCTTTGGCAATCCACTGGTCGAGGCCCGAGACATGCAGCGCCTCGGCAAAGCGCTCGGCGGTGACATGTGCTTCGGCGCCGGCGAGGATGTTCTCGGCGAGCGAGCCCTCGAACAGCACCGCCTCCTGCGGCTTGATCCCGATACGCCGGGCACGCAGCTCGGTCGGCCAGTCCGCGATCGAGTGGCCGTCCAGCATCGCGTCGCCGCGCGAGGGCCGCAGCAGGCCGGCGATCAGCTTGAGCACCGTGCTCTTGCCGGCGCCGGGCTTGCCGAGCAGGACAACAAATTCACCGGGCGCCACGTCGAGCGTCAGGTTCTCGATCAGCGGGCGCGACGTGTCGTGCTCGAAGCCCACGTTGCGCAACGACAGCCGGTTGCCCATCGCGCCGAACTGCGCAGCGGCCGCATCGATCGACGGCTTCGACTCGCCGACGTCGGCGACGAGCGCGTCGAGGTGGCGCGCCGCGCGCCGCAGCTCGGTGTAGCGCGCGGCCATCAGCGTGAGGCTGGCGAGCATCGCGACCGCGCGTGCCGACAGCATCGATGCGGCGATCAGGCCACCGACCGAGAGCTGGAGCGCCTCGATGCGATAGACGCCGACCACCAGCACGCCGATTCCGCACAGGGTCACCGCGGTGTGGGTCACATGATGACCGAGGTGGGTCCAGTAGCGGCCGCGCGCCTGCGCGAGCGCGCTCTCCTCGGCGAGCTGGCCGAAGCGGCGGGAGATGGCATGGCGCAGGTAGGTCGCGCGGACCACTTCGCCTGCGCCCAGCGCCTCGGCGAGCACACCGACCTTGCGGGTCTGGGCCTGGGTGGCGATCTCGCCGTACTTGTGCGAGGGGGCATGCAGCGCCCAGTGAGCAGCGACCATCAGCACGCTGGCGACGATCGGCACCCAGACGATGGGGCCGGCGATGAGCCCGATCACCACAATAAAAAGCAGCACGAACGGAACGTCAGCAAGCGCGAGCAGCCAGCTCGACGACAGGAACTCGCGCGCCGACACCAGATCGCGGTAACGGGCGAGCATCGCTCCGACCGGGGGCATCGCGCCGCGCTGTTCGAACAGCTTCGCGAGCAGCAGGCGTTCGCTGCGCGCGTCCATCCGGCAGGCCACGGTCTCGACGGTGTGCGTTCGGACGACTTTCAGCACCAGCTCGAGCAGCACGGCGAGCGACAGGCCGATCGCCAGCGCCCACAGCGTCTCGGTGATCTGGTTGCCAACGATTTTGTCGTAGACCAGCATCGCGAACAGCGGCATCAACACCGTCACCGCATTGATCATCACGCCGGCGAGCGCCAGCTCGAGCAGCCGGCCGCGGTACTCGCGCAGGAACGGCAGAAACCGTGGCTGGCTGGCGCGGGCGGTGGCGGTTCGCGGCGACACGTCCTGCGCGGGGCGCAGCGACAGGATCCGGCGGATCCGAGAGGGTTCGAGCGTCGACAGGTGGGCCACCGCGTCGCCCTCGCCCGCCCACAACGCCGCCGCGCCCTGGCGGCAGTCGACCAGCAACCAACCCGACTCGACCTCCACCAGCAGCACATGCGCCGAGGTGCCGAGCGCCGCATCGAGCGAGGTGCCGGCCGCAGCGAGCGAGAGGTCCGCGGCCCGGCGCAGCCAGGCCGCGAGCTTGCGGTCGAAGCGCTCACCGCCCGAGCCGCTCATGCTGCTCGAGCTGCCTGAGCTGGTCGAGCCGCCCGGCTCAACCGCCCACATCGGCAGCGGCGCAGCCTTCTCGGGCGCGAGGCGGCGCAGCGCGACTTGCAGCACGGTGGCAAGTGACACCGGCCGGACCGCGTCCGAAGCCGGCAAGCGAGACGGGTCGGGGCGAGGCGTCGGTTCGATCGCGTGCGGCGGACCGTCTGAGGCGGATGTCAACGAGGTCATGGGGGTCAAGGAGGTCATGGGGGTATCGACGTGCTCGACCTCAGTATTCCCGGTACTCGATCACCGCGATCTCCTGTGACTTCGTGGCATCGGAGTAGAAGGTCGTGCTGCTTCGCCCGTTCGTCGTTGCGTTCGGGTCGTGGTCGATGACGACGGTGTCCCCGGCATCGAGCCGGAGCGTCAGGCGCGACGCCGTTCCCTGCCCGACGAGCGACTGGATGTCGGTGAAGGACAAGGTCACCGTCTGGTTCGCCCCGTCCCGAATGTCGACCTGCTCGATCGAATCCGCCACGGCCTGATTCATCAGATGGGACAGGTCGACCGACTGGTTAGCCGCCATGTCGGTCAGCTTGATCGAGTCCATGCCCGAGCCGCCGCTGACCCGGGCGACCTTGTCGCCGGCTCCGGCCACCTGCGAGTACAGGACCTCGAAGGTGTCGTCGCCGCCGGCGCCCAACAGCGAGTCGGCACCGCCGCGACCGACCAACAGGTTGTCCCCGTTGTCTCCGGTCAGCAGGTCGGAAAACTGCGTGCCGGCCACGTTCTCGACGTTCCACTGGGTGAAGCCGGTCGTAAAGGCCGCACTGACCTGCGCCACCCCGTCCTGGCTCAGGTCCATGGTGACGCCTGCAGCCAATTCTCCGAAGTCCAGCGTGTCGACGCCTTCACGACCGTTGAATCCCGACAGGCTGCCGCCGACCACCACGGTCTCGTCAGCGGACGCGCCAAGGAACTGCTCGACGTTGACGACCCGATCCCCGATTGAAACGTTCACGTCGTTCGTGGTCGTCCCCGTCGCCGCCCGCCCGTCGGCGTACAGCGTGGCAACGGCTCCTTCCCCCGATTGGCCGTACCACGAGCCAACTTCAAAGGTGTCGAAGCCGTCGCCGCCATCGACCGAATCGGCTCCACCGTCGCCATAAAAGTGGTCGTTGCCACCGCCGCCACGAATCGTGTCGGCGCCTTGGAATCCGCGGAGGGTATCGTTCCCGCTGGAACCGATCAGCAGGTCGCCGCTGGTACTGCCGATGACAGACTCGATGTTGATCAGCGTATCGCCGACCGACCAGCCCGAACCGCCCGATTGCGGCGTCGCGCCGAGCGAGAGGTCCACTTGAACAGCACCAGTCGAGTAGCCGTAGTCCACCTGGTCGTTGCCGTCGCCGCCATCGACGTAGTTGGCGCCGGCGCTCATACTAAAAACGTCGTGGTAGTTCGAACCGATGAACCGCTCGACGTCCGTATAGCGGTCTTCCGACGCGGCATAGCCGCCGAGACCGTTTCCGATATTCACGCTCACGCCCGTGCCATAGCCGTTAAATGCGGCACCGAGCGACGCATAACTGACCGTATCAATACCCGCCCCGCCGTTGTACACGTCGCCGCCGTAGCCGGGGTCTCCCTGGCTATAGAGCAACAGATCGTCTCCGTCGCCGCCGTTCAGGGTGTCCCTGCCTGCGCCGCCGTTAAGCGTGTCGTTGCCGCCCAGGCCGTCCAGTCGGTTGGCGTTCGCGTCGCCCGTCAACGTGTCGCCATAGTTCGAGCCGGCAAGGTTGGCGATTCCGACGAAACGGTCTCCCTCCTCCCAGCCGCTGCCCGTTTGGATCGCAAGACTCAGGTCCAGGGTCACCGCTGCCGACGCCCGCTCGTAGGACGCAGTGTCGCTGCCGCCCGCGCCGCCGTCGAGCACGTTTGCGCTCGACGACGCGCCAAGCATGTCGCTGCCCAACGTTCCGATCACATTTTCGACGTTCGACAAGACGTCGCCCGTTGCATCACCTTCGATCGATAAGCTGCCGTTGAGCCAGACCGTCACCGCATCGGCGCTCGAGGTGTAGTCGACCGTGTCGATGCCGTTGCCGCCGTCGATCGTATCGGCGCCGCCCAGGCCGATCAGGGTGTCGTTGCCCGCACCGCCGGACAGCAGGTTGTTCGAGGCGTTCCCGGTCAGCGTGTCGGCGCTGTTCGACCCGATGACGCCCTCGACGTCGATCAGCACGTCGCCCGAGGCATCGCCGGTGCTGACCTGCGCCGCGGTGCCGAGCCTCAGGTCGACGGTCACCGAGGCAGACGAGGACGTGTAATCCACGGTGTCGACATCATCGCCGCCGTCGATCGTGTCGCTGCCATCCCCGCCCTTGAACAGGTCGTTCCCCGCATCACCGAACAGCGAGTCGGCATCGATGCCGCCGTCGATCGAGTCGTTGCCCGCGCCGCCGCGGATCGTGTCATTGCCCGCCGCGCCGACGATCGTGTCGTTGCCGCCCAGGCCTTCGAGCACGTTCTCTGCGTCCGAGCCTGTCAGGCTGTCCCCATGCTGAGAGCCGATCAGGTTCTCCGCGTTGGTCAGCACGTCGCCGGCCGCCCAAGCACCGCTGCCCGCCGTTCCGGTCAGCGACACCGTCACCGCATCGAACGACTGCGCATAGGTCACCGTGTCGATGCCGTTGCCGCCGTCGATCGAGTCGGCGTCGATGCCGCCGTCGATCAAGTCGTTGCCCGCACCGCCTCGGATCGTGTCATCGCCCGCGGCACCCACGATCGTGTCGTTGCCGTCCAAGCCCTCGAGCACGTTCTCGACGTCCGAACCTGTCAGGCGGTCGCCTTGCTGAGAACCGGTCAGGTTCTCCACGTTGATCAGCAGGTCGCCGGCCGCCAGGCCGCCGCTCGCGACCGTTCCGGTCAGCGATACCGTCACTGCATCGGTCGACTGTGCGTACGTCACCACATCGATGCCGTCGCCGCCATCGATGGAGTCGCCGCCGTCGCCACCATCGATCGAGTCGCTGCCCGTGCCGCCTCGGATCGTGTCGTCGCCCGCGCCGCCCAGGATCGTGTCGTTGTCCGCGTCACCATCGATCGTGTCGGCATCGGCGCCGCCGTCGATCGAATCGTTGCCCGCGCCGCCCTGGATCGTATCAGTGCCCAACGCCCCCAAGATCGTGTCATTGCCGCCCAAGCCATCGAGCAGGTTCGCCGCGTCCGAGCCCGTCAGGCGGTCCGCCTGCAGCGAGCCCGTCAGGTTCTCCACGTTGGTCAGCACGTCGCCGGCCGCCCAGCCGCCGCTCGACACCGTTCCGGTCAGCGAGACCGTCACCCCGGCGGTCGACTGCGCGTAGGTCGCGGTGTCGATGCCTTCGCCGCCATCGATCGAGTCGACGCCGTCGCCGCCATCGATCGAGTCCAGACCCGTGCCACCGCGGATCGTGTCGTTGCCTGCGCCGCCCAGGATCGTGTCGTTATCTTCATCACCATCGATCGTGTCGGCATCGGCGCCGCCGTCGATCGAGTCGTCGCCCGCGCCGCCTCGGATCGTGTCGCTGCCCACTGCGGCCATGATCGTGTCGTTGCCGCTCAGGCCCTCCAGGACGTTCGCCCCGTCCGAGCCCGTCAGGCGGTCTCCGAACTGCGAGCCGGTCAGGTTTTCCACGTTGGTCAGCACGTCGCCGGCCGCCCAGCCACCGCTTCCCATCGTTCCGGTCAGCGACACCGTCACCGCATCGATCGACTGCGCATAGGTTGCCGTGTCAATGCCGTCGCCGCCGTCGATCGAGTCGCTGTCGGCGCCGCCATCGATCGAGTCCACGCCCACACCGCCGCGGATCGTGTCGTTGCCCCCGCCGCCCAGGATCGTGTCGTTGCCGTCCAGGCCCTCGAGCAGATTCGCCGCTTCCGAGCCCGA
>JBIPLJ010000015.1:0-74692 GCA_044368415.1 Burkholderiaceae bacterium | reverse complement strand
GTCACCGGTTTCACACTGACCGTCGAGGCGGGCCCCATCGGTGGCACGCCGGCCGACGGCCTGTCGTTCGGTGCGTCGGCCTACCCCGAGGCGGTGGTCGATCATCCGGCGCAGTTCGACTTCTACGACGGTGGCGGCATCGACCTCGCCTTCCTCGGCCTGGCCGAGCTCGACGTGTGCGGCAACGTCAACGTCAGCCTCTTCGGCGAGGGCGAGAAGCGCATCGTCTCGGGTGTGGGCGGCTTCATCAACATCACGCAGAGTGCTCGCGAGGTGGTGTTCATGGGGACGCTCACCGCCGGCGGCCTGCAGGTCGAGGCGAGCCGTGGACGGCTGCGTATCGTGCAGGAGGGGCGTGTTGCCAAGGTGGTGCCCAAGGTCTCGCACCTGACTTTCGATGCGGCCTACGTCGCCTCGCTGGGGCGGCGCATCCTCTATGTCACAGAGCGCGCGGTGTTCGAGCTGCGCGACGGCATGCTGACCCTGACCGAGGTCGCGCCCGGCATCGACGTGCGCGAGCAGGTGCTGGCCTTCTGCCCGCCGGGCGTGCGGGTCGCAGACTCGCTGCGCACGATGGACGCGCGCATCTTCGATCCGGCCCCGATGCTGACGCGCGAAGGGACGTAGTCAGTTCCGCCCCAGTCCTGCGCCGCCGCCGCGCACGCCACCGGCCCGCCCCAGTCGGTCACGACTCGGGTGTGAGCAGGATCTCCATCAGGGCCTCAGGGCGTCATGAAGCCCAGGTCGCGCGACGCGAAGTTCACGATATTCGGAAAGACCGTGGCGATCTGGGAGGCGGTGAGCCCGAACCACTTGGCGAGCGTGCCGGCGTACTGGTCCACCGATCGTTGGGGCAGCAGCCGGCCGCCCTGATCCACGTAGTTGTCGCTGTTCAGGTCGAGCGACGGGAAGGCGCCATGGAAGTCCTTGCCGCGCACCGCGCCGCCGGCGACCAAGTGGTGGGCACCCCAGCCGTGGTCCGTGCCGTTGCCGTTGCTGATCAGCGTGCGGCCGAACTCCGACGCGGTGAAGAGGGTCGTCTCGTTCACCGCGTTGATGTCTGGATCGGCCATCAACGCATTGAAGTAGTCGATCGCCTCCGACAAGTGCCTCATCCGCCAATAGTGCTGGTGGTTCTGGTCATCGTGGGTGTCGAAGCCCCCAATGTTCACGAAGAACACCTGGCGCTGCATACCGAGCGCGCTGCGCGCGCCGATGATCCTGGCCACGGTCCGCAGCTGGTTCGCGAGACCGTTGTTCTCCGGGGGAGCCGGCAGGTTGGCGGTCGGGACCATGTTGGTGGTCAGCGCGACCTGCGCATCGATCGCCCGCTTGACCACCTTCGTATGCGCGTTCTCGAACAGGTTGCCACGGTCGCCAGAGACGATCGCGCGCATCGGATTCGTGGCCGAGGTGGAACCGAACAAGCTGCCGGTCAGGCCGCCGATGGTGGTCGCGCCGTTGCTGTTCGCCTGGTACTGCAGCACCGTTTCGCCCGACAGGAACACCACGGTGCCGGCGGCCGAGATCGCCGTGAAGTTGGTGTTGCTGTTCATCGAGGCGAGCAGGTCGCCCATGCGGCCACCCCAGCCGACGCGTGCACCCTCGGGCCGCATGGCCTGCCAGATCGAGCTCTGGTCGTTGTGCGAGAAGAGCTGCGGTGGTGTGCGCTTGGTGCGCGCGTTCCAATCGGCCCGGGTCATCGGTTCGACCAGTGTGCCGACGTTCGGGACCACGGCCACACGGCCTGCGTTGAACTGAGAGACCAACCCGGTCATCACCGGGTGCACCGCGAAGGTCCGGCCCATCTGCAGGGTGTTCGGCACGATCGGCAGCACGCCGTTCCCGGCACCGACTTCGGCCAGTGCGATCGGGGAGGTCCCGGAGCTGCGAGCCTTGCGGTACTCGGCCCACGACCCCGGGTCAGTGGCGAGCACCATGTTGCTCTGGTCGTTGCCGCCGTTGAGGAACACGCAGATCAGCGCGCGGTAGCCGGGCGCTGGCTGGGCCTGGGCGGCGGCCATCGTCGCCAGGTTCAGCGCGAAGCCTGCGCCGGGGCCCACGATCGAGGTGGCGGCGGCAGCGCGCAGGAACTGTCGTCGGGAGGCGTCGATTCGGGTCATGTCGTCGGTCCTTCGCCAGATCACTTCTGCACGATGAAGTCGGGTGATGCCACCGTCAGGAACACTGCCAGGTGCACCCGGTTCCGGCGGGCAGCCTCCCGGTTCGCGGGGTTGCTGAGCGCGACGTTCACGGAGGCGACCGCAGCCGTGATCTGCTGGCGAACGGAGGCGGGCATGCGGTCCGCAGTCAGCAGCAGCGCGACGCGGTCGACCAGCGCGGTCGCGTTGTCGGCGAGCGCGAGCTCGTTGGTGTAGTCCGGCTGGACGTCGCGCCTCGGACCGTTCGGCGGATTGTTGCCAAAGCCGTCGGGCACTGCCCAGCGCATCGTGTTGAGCCAGCCCGCGACGCTCGACTCGTGTGTGTTCTGCATTTCCGGCGACACCAGCTTGGCCTGCGCGATCGCGGCGTCCGGCGGCACGTAGCCCGGCCGGAAGAAGTTGAACACCGAGGGCGAGCGCATCGGCGTCTGGCCGATGCTGTAGTCCGGGTCGTCGGTGACCCCGATCAGGAAGTGGCCGGTGGTGGACTTCGTGTCGAAGGCACGCATCCACGCCGCCAACCGCAGCACCGGCTCGCGCACCTTTCCGGCCGTGGTGGTGCCCGCGGCGGCGTCGTTGCGCGCTTCGACATCGAGCATAATCGCGCGGACCACCGCCTTCATGTCGCCCCGCACGCCCTGGCCGTTGTCATTAAAGGCGGTCGCGACGCGCGCCACATAGGCGGGGCTCGGGTTGCTGGTGATCAACTTCTGGATCAGCTGGCGGCCAATGAACGGGCCAACGTTCGGATGCATGAACAGACGGTCGAGCGCGGACTTCAGACTCGCCTCGGGCGTGCTCGTGGTGATCGTCGTCCCGAGGAAGGTCTTGGTGCCGGTCTCGTGAAAGCTTGGATAGCTGCGCATCGGGAGGATGTCGCGGTCCGAGATCGAGACGTTGCCGAAGAACCGCGAGTTCGAGCTGTCCGGGCCGGCCCACGAGAAACCGGTGAAGACGCGCGCGAGGCCGACGACGTCCTCGATCTTGTAGGTGTCGATCGGCTCGTTGCGCGTATCGAGCTTGACCGTGCCGTCGAGGTTCAGCTCGTATAGGCCGATCGTGAAGAGCTGCATCACCTCGCGTGCGTAGTTCTCGTCGGGCGCGCGCCCTGCGGCCAGGTCGGCCTTTTGGTTGCCGAGGTGGGTGAGGTAGAGGCCCATCATGGGATGCAGCGACACGTCCTCGAGCAGCGTGCGGAAGTTGCCGAACGCATTGCGCCCGAGCATGTCGAGGAAGCCGGCGACGCCGCGCGGATAGTCGTCCAGCGCGTCGTCGCCTACCGAGACTACGAAGATCTGCGACAGCGCGAACGCGACCCGGTGGCGCAGCTGGTCGTCGGCCGTGACCGCAGTCCGCCAGAAGCTGCCGTAGACCCAGTCGGTGGACGGCCACTCGCGATAGTCGAGCTCGGCAGTGCGGGCCGCGAAGTAGTCGAGGTGGGGCGTGCCGGCGGGCTTGGCGAGCTGCTGGTCGACCCAGCGCGAGTAACCGATGTTCATCAGGCCGTCGATCTCCGACGCGGACGGGCCGAAGCTGCTTTGCGACAGGAAGCGCGCCGCTGCGGCTTTGGTGGCCGGCCGATCGCTCGGCGGTCCGAGATCCGCGGTCGCGGCGCTGTCTGCCGGATTTGCCGCCGTTGGCGCGACCGCGGGCGCAGCCGCCGGCGAGGGGCTCGACGTGCTGCCGCTAAGGTCGGAGCCGCAGCCCACCACCCAACCGGTGATCAGAACGGTCGCCAGGACTCTGATCAACGTACCCTTCATGACGGCTCGCTCCGTTGCAAAAATGTCACGCTGAACGGACCGTAAGGGCTTGACCGCAGGCCGGCGGCTGGAAGTCGACTGCCGGCGTGCGCTGACAGACGTGTGGAGGGCGCGCGCCCGGAGACGACCGACCGGTGGTCGGGGCTCAGAGACGGACGGTCGAGCGATAGCTGCCGCCGGCGGCCCGAACGTGCAGTCCTTCACCGACGAGGTTGTGGCCACGTGCCATGCACGCCGGCGTCGACCGGTGGCCCGACCAGCCGAGCACGGGACCTGCTTGCGCGGTGCTGCCGTCCATAGTCAGATGGGGCAGACGGACAGACCGCCGGAGCGCGATCGTGCAAGCACCGACCTTCGCTGAAATGCTGTACCGCTACTGGTTCTACGGCTGGCTGTTCGTCGACGTGAACCATGGCAGCCTGTTCGACCGTGCGGCCGCGCGCCGCCACAACCAGGCGCGCTCGGTCTGGCTGCCGACCTACCTGAGGCGCTGGACGCTGCTCGGGCTGATGTGCTTTGCGATCGGCAGCGGGCTCGAGCCCCACGCCCCTCCGCCCCTGGTGATGATGTTCTTCGTTCCCTGCGTGCTGACCGTGCCCGTCAACGCGGTGACCCTGGCCGCCTGGATCGGGCTGAGGGCGGGGCCCGGGCACTGAGGCGCGCGCATGAAAAAAGGGCCCGACTCGCGTCGGGCCCCTTTATGTGCGCGCAGCGGGCCGGCGGATCGCCGGCCCCGCGACACGGACGTCTTACATGTCCATGCCGCCCATACCGCCCATGCCACCCATGCCGCCGCCCATGCCGCCGCCCATGCCGCCGCCCATGCCGCCGGCCGGCTTGTCTTCCGGCGCCTCGGCGATCATCGCGTCGGTGGTGAGCATCAGCGACGCGACGGACGCGGCGTTCTGCAGCGCCATCCGGGTCACCTTGGTCGGGTCGACCACGCCCATCTGGACCAGGTCACCGTACGAGCCGTCGGCACCGTTCCAGCCGAAGTTGCCCTTGCCCTCGAGGACCTTGGCCACGACCACGCTCGGCTCGTCGCCGCAGTTGGCGACGATCTGGCGCAGCGGCTCCTCGATCGCGCGCAGCACGATCTTGATGCCGGCGTCCTGGTCGGCGTTGTCGCCCTTGACCGAGATGGTCGAGCGGGCACGCAGCAGGGCCACGCCGCCGCCGGCGACGATGCCCTCTTCGACGGCAGCACGCGTGGCATGCAGCGCGTCTTCGACACGGGCCTTCTTCTCCTTCATCTCGACTTCGGTCGCCGCACCGACGCGGATCACCGCGACGCCGCCGGCCAGCTTCGCGACACGCTCCTGGAGCTTCTCGCGATCGTAGTCGCTGGTGGCTTCCTCGATCTGGGCACGGATGGCCTTGACGCGGGCCTCGATCGCCTTCGCGTCGCCGGCGCCGTCGATCAGGGTCGTGTTCTCCTTGCCGATCTCGGCACGCTTGCAGCGGCCCAGGTCATTCAGGGTGGCCTTCTCGAGCGTCAGGCCCACTTCCTCGGCGATCACCGTACCGCCGGTCAGGATGGCCATGTCCTCGAGCATCGCCTTGCGACGGTCACCGAAGCCCGGGGCCTTGACGGCGACGGTCTTCAGGATGCCGCGGATGTTGTTGACGACCAGGGTCGCCAGCGCCTCGCCCTCGACTTCCTCGGCGACGATCAGCAGCGGACGGCCGGCTTTCGCGACCTGCTCGAGGATCGGCAGCAGCTCGCGGATGTTGGAGATCTTCTTGTCGTGCAGCAGCACGAAGGGATCCTCCAGCACCGCGACCTGCTTGTCGGGGTTGTTGATGAAGTAGGGCGAGAGGTAGCCGCGGTCGAACTGCATGCCTTCGACGACGTCGAGCTCGTTGTTCAGCGACTTGCCGTCCTCGACGGTGATGACGCCTTCCTTGCCGACCTTCTCCATCGCGTCGGCGATGATCGTGCCAATCTCGACGTCCGAGTTCGCCGAGATCGAGCCGACCTGGGCGATCTCTTTGGTCGTCGTGCAGGGCTTGGTGATCTTCTTGAGCTCTTCCGTCAGCGCGATGACGGCCTTGTCGATGCCGCGCTTGAGGTCCATCGGGTTCATGCCCGCTGCGACGAACTTCATGCCTTCGCGGACGATCGCCTGGGCGAGCACGGTGGCGGTGGTGGTGCCGTCACCCGCGTTGTCCGAGGTCTTGGAAGCGACTTCCTTGACCATCTGGGCGCCCATGTTCTGGAACCTGTCCTTGAGCTCGATCTCCTTGGCGACCGACACCCCGTCCTTGGTGACGGTGGGGGCGCCGAACGAGCGCTCGAGCACCACGTTACGGCCCTTCGGGCCCAGCGTGACCTTGACCGCGTTGGCGAGGATGTTCACACCCTCGACCATCTTCGAACGCGCGTCGTCGTGGAAATAGACTAGTTTCGATGCCATCTGTGCTGACTCCTGGGTCTGTATGTTCGGTTGCCGGGCGCGGGTCGTTCTTACTCGACCACGGCCATGATGTCTTCCTCGCGCATCACCAGCAGCTCGTCGCCCTCGACCTTCACGGACTGACCCGAGTACTTGCCGAAGAGGACCTTGTCGCCGACCTTGACGCCCAGCGGACGGACTTTGCCGTCGTCGCCAACCTTGCCCAGGCCTACGGCCAGGACTTCGCCCTGATCCGGCTTCTCGGCGGCGTTGTCGGGAATCACGATGCCGGACGAGGTCTTACGCTCGTTGTCCAGGCGTTTGATGATCACGCGATCGTGCAAAGGACGCAGCTTCATCGATCTTGGCTCCTGAGATGTCTGGGTCGGTTTGAGATTGAGCGACGGCCCGGAAGGGCCGCCGGATCGCAGCGGGAGGCGCGCGCGAGGCCGGTATCCGAACTCGTGTTGCTAGCACTCATTGCTTGCGAGTGCTAATTATGGGGGCGTAGGCCGAGCATTTCAAGTCCGTCCGGTGTAAGACTGCGGTCTGGGGGGAGGGCACCAGACTGGTCGTGGGCAGAAGGTAGGTACACTGATGATCCGCTCACGGACTTTATCAGCCCCATGACCACGCCGCCCTCGCGCGCGTCGGCAGCGCGTGCGGTGGCCGGCCGCGCGTCAGCGCGCGATCCGACGGCCACGCTGCCGATGCCGATGCCGCTGCACGACATGCCCGGCCATCTGCTCCGCCGCCTGCACCAGCACGCCGTCGCGCTGTACGCCGCCCACGCGGTGGGCATCGAGCTGACCCCCGTCCAGTACGCGGCGCTGCACGCGATCGGCGCCTGGCCCGACAGCGACCAGTCCTCCATCGGCCGGGCGATCGCCTGCGACAAGGCAACCTTGGGCACCGTGCTCGACCGGTTGCAGGGCAAGGGCTTGGTGGAACGAAGTGCCGACGCGAACGACCGGCGCACCTGGCGGCTGCGCGCGACGCCGACCGGCCTCGAGGTGCTCGCGCAGCTCGAGCCCCGGGTCGCTGCGGTGCAGCGCGAGCTGCTGTCGCCTCTGTCGGGGGCCGAGGCCCGCGAGCTGACGGCGCTGCTCGCCAAGCTCGTGCAGGCGTTGCCCGGTTCCGGGGAGGCGCGTTGATCGCCGCCGCACCGGTCGCCTCGGCTGCTGCCGACCGGGCGGCGAAGCGGCAGCGCTACGCGTTCTGGGCGGCGCTGGCGACCATCGTCGTCTGGGGAGCGAATTTCTCGATCCAGAAGGCGGTGTTCGCCGCGGCGACGCCGGGCGGTTTCCTGTTCGTTCGCTACCTGATCATGCCGGCCTGCGCGGTCGCGCTGATCGTCTGGCGCTTCCGGGGCCGCTGGCCGCGCCTGCCACGCGCCGACCTGATCCAGCTGGCCAAGCTCGGCTTCTGGGGCCACTTCGTGCATGTCGGCATGGTCACCGTGGGCATCCACTGGTCGACGGCGTTCTCCAGTTCGCTGATCCTCGCCTGCGGGCCGATCTACACGCTGCTGATTTTGCGCTGGCTCGGGATCGAGCGGCTGGGAGCGGCTCAGCTCTGCGGGGTCGCGATCTCGCTGGGGGGCGTCCTCGTCTTCCTGTCCGACAAGCTCCTGGCCGGGAGCTGGGCGGCATCCGGCGGCGACCTGTTCCTGCTGGTGGCGGCCAGCCTGTTTTCGTATTACACGGTTGCGGCCAAGCCGCTGATCGAGCGGCATGGCGGGATCGTGGTCATGACCTACGCGCTGCTGGCGGCGACCCCACTGGTTCTGATCGTGTCGCTGCCGTTCGCGCTACGGGTCGACTGGTCCGCAATGTCGCCGCTGCTATGGGTGGGGCTGACCTGGTCGACAGTCGTGTCAGCCTTTGTCGGCTGGCTGGTCTGGGGCTGGGTCAACGCGGTCCGTGGCGTCGGCCGGACCGCGCCGCTGATGTACCTGATGCCGCCGGTCGCGGGCGCGGTCGCCTGGGTGATCACCGATGAGCGCTTCACCGCGGTGAAGGTGGCGGGCGCGATGGTCACGCTGGCGGGCGTGGCGCTCGCGCAGTTTGCGGGCCGTCCGCCGGCGATCGTGCGCGAGGCGCAGACGCCGGGCGACTGACGGCGCCCGGCTAACGGCCGACTAACGGCCGATGCTCACTCAATGATCCGGATCGTCGAAGCCTCGATGACGGTGGCACGCTCCCCGTCCACGCGGATGATCCGACTGCGGTCCAGGTCGTTCTTGTTGCCGTTGATGACGCGCGCCTTGCGGGCATCGACGGTGAACGACCGGCCGGCGGCATCGCGCATCTTGATGGCCGCCAGTTCCGAGTCCGCGGTGATCAGGCCGGTCACCTGCACCGGGTCCTCGACGTAGGGGCTGCCGGTCGATGGCGTGGATCGCAAGGGCGCCGATTCTACGGGCGGTGTCGTCCCCGTGCTCGAACCCCCGGTGGAACCACCGCCCTGATCGATGTCGGTGTTCGCGGGCGCGCTGGTAGAAGCGCTTTCGGCGGTCGGGGCTGTGTCGGGTGGCGTGTTCTGGTTGCCGTTGCCGTTGCCGTTGCCGTTGCCGTTGCCGTTGCCGTTGCTGTTGCTGCCGCCGTTCGCGTTCGAGTTCGCGTTCGAGTTCGCGCTCGAGTTCGAGTTCGCGCTCGAGTTCGCGCTCGAGTTCGAGTTCGCGCTCGAGTTCGCGCTCGAGTTCGAGTTCGCGCTCGAGTTCGCGCTCGAGTTCGAGTTCGAGTTCGAGTTCGAGTTCGAGTTCGCGCTCGCGATTGCGTTCGCGCTCGAGTTGCCGTTTGCGTCTGCGTCGGCATTGGTGCCCGCCACGCCGAGCGCACTCTGATTCACGGTCCCATCGGTCCCGGAGGTTCTTGTCGTCGCAGCGTCCGTGACGGCAAGAAGCGAGCGGATCTCGATGCTGCGCGCCGTGACCGCGTTGCCGCGCACCGAACCGGTGATCCGGACCCGGACCCCTTCGGCCAGTGCCGAGACGTCGCCGCCGGTGATGCCCGCCGACCTGCCGTCGACCGAGAAGCCTTCGACCCTGAACCGTTCCAGCCCGCTCCAGCTCGCGATCGTGGCGTCGAGGGTCAACTCCTCAATCGATGGCGCGAGCACGGCCGGCTCGACGGACAGGGCCGCCGCTCGCAGCGGGGCGCCCGGTGCCGGTACCTGGGTGCCGGTCGCCTGCACGATCGAGCCGATCTCGATGCTGGCTGGCAGGGGGCCGGGCACGGCTTGCAGGTCTACGAACTGCTGGTCGATCCGCAGCCAGGCGGCCTGGCGGTTGTACTCGCTGACCGGTCCGCGCAGCTTCGCGGCGACTGTGGTGCCGTCGACCTTTACTTCGATTCGGCTGGCACGGAGCACGCTGTTTGCGGAATCGAGAAAGCCCCAGACCTCGACCCGGCCGCCAACGACCAGCGCGGCGTGCTCGTCGTCGGTGTTCCAGACAGTAGCGTCGTTGTAGGCGATCGGGACCGTCAGCACCGTGAAGCGCCGGGCCGTGAGGTCGGTCGCGTCGACTCGCCCGATCACCTGGCTGACGATCCGGATTGACCGTGCCTTGCCGAGGCCTGCGGCTTCATCGATCGTCCCGACGATCTCGACGAACATGCCCAGTCCGAGCTCGGACAGCTTGCGGGCCTGCCCGAGGTCGTCGGCGACACTGGCCGCGGAGTCGTCGAACTTCACGCCATTGACGATGACCGAGCCGAACCCGGAGATCGGGCCACTGGAGAAAGCGACGTGGCCGGTGCCACCGCCACCGATGCCCGCGAGCTCGGTGCCGCCGCCGCAGCCCGCGGCAAGCGTCCCGAGAGCGCCGCCGGCGACCAGCAGCCGGCGCCGGGCGGAGGAGATCGGGGCGTCGACCGCAGGCGTGCCTGTCGAACCGGGGCCGCGTCGGGCCGTCACGATATCGCCTCGTCGCCGGACTTCGCCGATGGCGTGCCAGGCCTGGGCAGGGCGACCGGCTCCGCGAAAAAGTAGAGGCCGATGCGGACCCGGTGATCGCCGGCGCGGCCGGCGGCACGGTCCGCATCCTCGAGTCGCTGCAGCTCAGGCACCATCGACTTCAGTACCTTGGACCACAAGGCGCGGGTACGGTCACCCGCCACCGCGACCGAGTCCACGGAGAGCTCGTCCGCGAATACCGACTGCTCGACGAACGGTGCCTTGACGCCCGGTTCGCCCGCCGCAATCAGGTGTCCGGCCACCAAGTTCTCCCTGACCGCCGAGATGTGGTCGCCGAGGCTCGCTCCGGCGAACCCGAGCAGGCTCTCGAGCTTCCCGGCCGGAACCAACGGGTCTCCGCGAAGCCGCACGAGATCACTCGCCGAGTCGACCTCGACACGCCCGACCCGCAGCAGCTCATCGAGCAGCGTGCGCGGGTGAACGTCGGTCGTCACCGAGCGGGCGAGTGTCTCGAAGCTCGGGATGCCGGGTTCCTGCGGCCGACGCGGCAGAGCGCGAGGCGAGCCATCCTCGTCCAGCCACTCCGGCATGTTCGCCCAGCGCACGAACAGTTCGGAGGCGGGTGTCCGTTCGGAACGCAGGGCCGAGAGGTCGGGCATCTCGACCAGGCGCTTGACCTCCTTGCGATGGATGCCGGAGATCACGCTCAGCCGGCTGATCGGTGGGGAGCCACTTCCAACCTCGTCGCGCACCGCCTGCAGGGCGGCATCGACCATCGCCCGCTTGGTCAGCTCCTCGAGCTGGTTGAACCGGATGCCGTGGTCGATCGCCAACCTCGCCAGGGGCCGGAGCACGGCCAGCAGCGCATCGATCGCGGCAGATGCCGCGCCTTCTGCAGCGACAGGAGCGGGCGAAGGCGGAAGTTCCATGACAACATCATCTTAACGATTGAAACACCGGGTCGAGGAAACAATTCCGGATTTTTTCGACTGACTGTCAAACCGGACCGGCGTTGCTCAACACGGGGCGGAATCGACACGATGAAGACACGATCAAGGTGGTCCCAGCCGCGGCTCGGCCACACCTAAGCGGCTGGCATCAGATAGTTGAGGGCCAGCCGGCCGCCGTCCGGGTAGACGGTCTGCCCGGTCAAGTACGACGCATCGTCGCTGGCAAGGAAGAGCGCCACCTGCGCCACCTCCCCGGGCTCACCCAGACGACCGAGCGGGGTGCGCGACAGCAGCGTGCGCTCGGCCGCGGGCGAGCCGAGCACCGCTGCCCGGGCGAGCTCGGTGGCGATCGTCCCCGGCCCGATGGCGTTGACCCGGATCCCGCGCGGCGCGAGCGAGATCGCCATCACCTTGGTGAGCTGCGAGACCCCGCCCTTGGAAATGCAGTAGGGCACCTGGTTCGGGATGGCCAGGACCGCGTTGACGCTCGACATGTTGACGATGGCGCCGGGACGCCCGGCCTGCACCATCCACCGGGCGACGGCCTGTCCGAACAGGAAGTAGGACTTGAGGTTGATGCCGAGCACGCGGTCGAAGTCGGCCTCGGCGAGGTCCAGGAAATCCGACGCATGGGTGATGCCAGCATTGTTGAGCAGCACGTCGACCGCGCCGAAGCGGGTGAGCGTGGCCTGCAGGGCGTCCGTCGCGGTCCGCGCGTCGGCGACGTCGCCGGCGACGAACAGCGCGCGCTCGGCGCCGATCGCCTCTACGGCACGGGCGCCGCCGGTTGCGTCGATGTCGACGATCACGACCTTCGCGCCTTCCTCGGCGAAGCGCGTCGCGCAAGCCAGCCCGATCCCCTGCGCCCCGCCCGTCACCAGTGCCACCTTGCCGTCCAGCTTCATCTGCGTCTCCAGTCGTCCTGTTGTCGGACCGTCCGGCGAATGCCTGACGGCGTGAGATCATCGAAATTATGAAGCTTCGTCACCGTCGATCCGGCGCAGGCCCGCGGCGCGCGCGGGCATGGCTCGCAGCACTCGCTTGGTGTGCCGCGCTGCCGGCGGGCGCCCAGATGCTGCCGGCGCCGATCGCAGAGGCGATCCGGGTCGCTGCGATCGCGCCGGGCGAGTTCGGCATCGCGGTGGTGGCGCTCGACAGCCGCACCCCGCTGCTCGCGCACAACGCCGAGCAGGCATTTAATCCGGCGTCCACGATGAAGCTCGTCACCACCTATGCGGCGCTGTCGCTGCTGGGGGCCGACTACCGATGGACGACCGCGCTCGCCATGCGGGGGCGTATCGAGGGCGATGTGCTGCTCGGCGACCTGGTGCTGCGCGGCGGGGGCGATCCGAAGCTCGTGATCGAGGACATGACCGAGCTCGTCGGCCGGTTGCGGGCCACCGGTCTGCGCGAGATCCGCGGCAACCTGGTGATCGACGACTCGCTCTACGAGATCGGCGAGGCGTCGTACGAGAAGTTCGACGGCGATCCCTCCCAGCCCTACAACGTGCGGCCCTACGCGGCACTGATGAACTTCAAGGCGACCAAGGTGGTGGTGCGCCCCGAGGGCAGCGCCGTGTCGCTCACTCTGGACCCGCCTCTGGCGGGCGTGCCGCTGGTGAACGAGGTCAAGCTGATCCCGGGAGCCTGCCGGTTCGGCGCACCCGGGCTCGCGATCCGCGACGCCGGCCCCGAGGAGCGGCCGTCGATCCGCATCGGCGGCGCCTACTCCGCCGGCTGCGGGGAGCAGGCGACGATGGCCGCAGTATTGAACCACCGGCAGTTCATACAGGGGTTCTTCCTTGCTGCGTGGCAGACGGCCGGCGGCAGTTGGACCGGACGCGCGACGCTCGAGCGGCGCACCGATCCGACGCTGCCGGTGATGGCGCAGTGGACGTCCCCGCGCACGCTCGGCGATGTCGTGCGCGACATCAACAAGTTCAGCAACAACGTCATGGCGCGGCAGGTGATGCTGCAGACATCGTCCGAGCTGACGACCCGTCAGCCGGCCACGCTCGAGCGGGCGCGACGCGCGGTCTTCGGTTGGCTCGAACGCCGCGGCCTGCGCTCGCCCGAGCTGGTCATCGACAACGGCTCGGGTCTCTCCCGCCAGGAGCGGATCTCGCCCGCCTCGATGGCGAAGGTGCTGGCGGACGCCGCCCGCAGCGACCACGCGGCGATCTTCCTCGAGTCGCTGCCGGTGGTCGGCGTCGACGGCACGATGAAGGCGCGGATGCGCGGCGAGCCGATCGAGGGCCGCGCCCGGATCAAGACCGGCAGCCTCAACGACGTGCGCAGCATCGCGGGTTACGTCGAGGCGGCCTCGGGCCGGCGCTATTCAGTGGTGATGCTGGTCAACGGACCGCGCGCCGCCGGCAGCTCGGCGGCGCAGGACGCGCTGCTGCGCTGGGTGCACGCGAATGGTTAGCCCGGGGGGTGAGCCCGGGGTTTCGCGGCCCATGGGCCGCGCCGGGCGAACGACCGGCCCTCCGGGCCGGGCCGGTGCGTGGAGAACGTGAATCCGGCGAGAGCCGGCTGATCTAAAGCCCCAGCCTAAAGCCCCAACTCCCCCCACATCGCATCCACCCGCTGCTTCACCGCGGGCGACATCGCGATGGTGCGACCCCATTCACGGTCGGTCTCGCCCGGCCATTTGTTGGTCGCATCGATGCCCATCTTCGAGCCGAGTCCCGACACCGGCGACGCGAAGTCGAGGTAGTCGATCGGTGTGCGGTCGACCAGCGTGGTGTCGCGGATCGGATCGACCCGCGTGGTGATCGCCCAGATGACGTCCTTCCAGTCGCGCGGGTCGACGTCGTCGTCGACCACGACGATGAACTTCGTGTACATGAACTGTCTCAGGAAGCTCCAGATCCCGAACATCACGCGCTTGGCGTGACCGGGATACTGCTTCTTCATGGACACCACCGCCATCCGGTACGAGCAGCCCTCGGGCGGCAGGTAGAAGTCGACGATTTCCGGGAACTGCTTGCGCAGGATGGGGACGAAGACCTCGTTGAGCGCGACCCCGAGGATCGCCGGCTCGTCGGGCGGCTTGCCGGTGTAGGTGGAGTGGTAGATCGCGTTCTGGCGCAGCGTGATCCGGTCGATCGCGAACACTGGGAACCAGTCCTGCTCGTTGTAGTAACCGGTGTGGTCGCCGTACGGCCCTTCGAGCGCCATCTCCCAGCCGTTGAGCGCAGCCGCCGGCGGCTCCCCCTTCCAGCCGAGGCGCTGGCCGTGTGCGCGCGTCGCGCTGCCGTCGAGGTCAGGACGGATCGCCCCCTCCAGTACGATCTCCGCGGTCGCGGGCACGCGCAGCTCGCTGCCCAGGCATTTCACCAGCTCGGTCTTCGCGCCCCGCAGCAGGCCCGCGAACTGGTACTCCGACAGGGTGTCGGGAACGGGCGTGACCGCGCCGAGGATCGTTGCCGGGTCGCAGCCGAGCACGACCGCGATGGGGAAGGGCACACCAGGATTCGCCGCCGCGTGTTCGCGAAAGTCGAGCGCGCCGCCGCGATGCGCGAGCCAGCGCATGATGGTCTGGTCGCGGCCGATGACTTGTTGCCGGTAGATGCCGAGGTTTTGCCGCGTTTTCGAGGGGCCGCGGGTGACGACCAGACCCCAGGTGATCAGCGGCGCGACGTCGCCTGGCCAGCAGGTCTGCACCGGCAGCCGTCCAAGATCGACGTCCGAGCCCTCCCAAACCTGCTGCTGGCACGGCGCGCGCGAGACCTCGCGCGGCGCCATGTTCAGCACCTGCCTGAGTACGGGGAGCTTGTCCCAAGCGTCCCTGAGCCCCTTGGGGGGCTCGGGCTCCTTCAGGTAGGCCAGTAGCTGGCCGATCTCGCGCAGCGCCGCGACCGAGTCCTGGCCCATGCCGAACGCGACCCTTGTAGGAGTGCCGAAGAGGTTGGCAAGCACCGGGAACGCGCTGCCGCGGCCGCCCTCGACCGGCCGTTCGAACAGCAGCGCCGGCCCCTGCGCCCTCAGCACGCGATCAGCGATCTCGGTCATCTCGAAGCGTGGCGACACAGGGGTCGCGATGCGCCGCAGTTCGCCTTTCGATTCGAGCTGGGAGATGAAGTCGCGAAGATCTGCGTAGCGCATGGGGACAGCGGGCAGAGCCGATCGTCTGAATAAGCGGGGAATCTTCGCACAGTCCCCCGGTTGACCCGATCCCGTCCGCTGGTACAATCCGGCCATCTCACCGGCCCCTGGACTCATGGGCCACCCCGGGCGGACAGGATCCGCCTAGTGTCAACGGATCGCTCCTTCAGAGGGCGGCCACCCGCGCAGTGAAAGGACTGTGCATCGGCGCACAACGCGCCACGCCGAGCGTCGAGCTCCGGGGGTCAGCCCTTAGGCTCAGCTCGAAAAAAGACGGCCGCAGGCCGTCGCGGGACCAGGCAGCGGAAGTCTGCCGATGTGATGGATCCAACCTGCCGGGTTCGGCGGGTCATGCAGCGTCATGCTGCACGGGAGGACTGATGTCGGAACAACGCAGGATCGACCTGCTGTTCGCCGCGACCGTCAGGGTACTTTCGCTTGCGCGTCTCGCGCGGCGTTCGGCCCCGGTTTTGGCGATGGCTCTAGTTGTAATCGTCGCGGTGCACGGCACGCTGGGAGGTGTCGATGTAGCGTCGGTACCCAGGCTTGCGATGGACGTGCCCGAGGGCTATCTGTCTTCGGCTCAGCGCACCGCGAGCGCCGCCTCGCCTGCACCCGAAGCTCGCCTGCGGGCGGGCGCGGAGGAGTCCGTCGAAGACGAGCCGGTGCGCGCGCTGCCCCCGCTCGACCGCGAGCAGCAGAACATCGCCCGTTTCATCGCGACGCGTTACCGCGTCGGCGTCGACGCGACCAGCGAGTTCGTCTATCACGCGTACCGCGCGGCTCGCGACATCAAGGTCGACCCGATGCTCGTGCTGGCGATCATGTCAGTCGAGTCGAGCTTCAACCCGAAGGCGCAGAGCACCGCCGGCGCCCAGGGCCTGATGCAGGTCCTGACCCGCGTCCACGCCGAGAAGTTCCGCCCGTTCGGCGGGATCCCGGCCGCCTTCGACCCGGTGGCGAACATCCGTGTCGGCAGCACGATCCTCAAGGAATACATCAACCGCGAGGGCTCAGTCGAAGGCGCGCTGAAGTCGTACGTCGGCGCGGCGCTTGCCGAGCACGATGGCGGCTACGGCGCGAAGGTGCTGAACGCTCGCGAGCGGATCGCGGCCGCAGCGGCCGGTCGTCCGATCCCGGCCGAGGTGATCGCCGCGCGCGTGCGGGTCGAGCCCGAGCCCGAGCCGACGATGCAGCCGGTGTCGCGGATCATCGAGACGCGCACGCCGCTGCCGCCCGAGGAGCCCAGGCCCGTGGCGGTCGAGCCGGCCGGCGTTGGCGCTGAGGCGCGCGACTCCCATCTGCGCGGTGGGGTGGCACCGAGCCTCGGCAAGCCGGCCGGCGAGATCTGAGCCGAACCGGCGGCAGCGCCGGTCCGGTGAGGCACGAAGCCGCCCGAGGGCGGCTTCTTCATTTACGGCCGCCCGAGAGGGCTGCTTCCTCGTCTGCGCCGTGCGCTCAGCCCGCGAGGCAGCGCCCGATGCGGTGCACCGCCTCCTCGAGCTTGGCGCGTTCGGTCGCGTAGGAGAGCCGCATCCAGCGCCCCGGCTCGTTCGACCCGAAGTCGTGACCCGGCACCAGCGAGACCGACGCCTCCTCGAGCAGCCGCGAGGCGAGCGCGCCGCTGTCGCCGAAGCGCATGCAGTCGAGCCAGGCGTAGAACGCGCCGTCGGGCATCACCGGCACGTCGAAGCCGAGCGCGCGCACCGCGGGCACGATGAAATCGCGGCGCTCGCGGAATGCGAGGCGCCTGCGCTCGAACTCGGCGAGCGCGTCGGGTTCGAAGCAGCCGAGCGCGGCGTGCTGCGCGAGTGCCGACGCACAGATGTACAGGTTCTGCGAGAGCTTCTCAAAGGTCGCGGCCGTCGACGGCGGCACGACGAGCCAGCCCAGGCGCCAGCCGGTCATGTGGAAGTACTTCGAGAAGCTGTTGACGACAACGACGTCGTCGCCCAGCTCGAGCGCGGTGCGGGCGCGGTCCTCGTACGAGAGTCCGAGGTAGATCTCGTCGACGATGGTGAAGCCGCCGCGCGAACGCGACGCGGCGACGATGCGGCCGAGCTCGTCGAACGGGATCGAGGTGCCGGTTGGATTGGCCGGCGAGGCGAGGAGCGCGCCGCGCACCTTGGGGCCCCAGTTCGCGGCGAGCAGTGCCTCGGTCATCTGGAAGCGCGTGTTGGCGGACACCGGCACCGTACGCGCGACGCCATCGAAGGCGGCGACAAAATGCCGGTTGCACGGGTAGCTCGGATCGGTGACCAGCACCTCGTCGCCGACGTCCACCAATGCGCAGCAGGCGAGCGACAGCGCGGCCGACGCGCCGGCGGTGACGACGATGCGGCCCGGGTCGACGTCGACGCCGTACCGGTGCCGGTAGTCGCGCGAGATTGCCTCGCGTAGTTCGGGCAGCCCGGTGGCCGAGGTGTACTGCGTGCGGCCGGCCCGCGCGGCGCGCTCGAGGGCGGCGACCACAGGCTCTGGCGCGGTGAAGTCCGGCTCGCCGATAGACAGGTGGATCACCGGACGGCCCTGCTGCTCGAGCAGGACGGCGCGCTTGACCAGCTCCATGACCTGGAAGGGCGCGATCCTCGTGGTACGGACCGCGAGACGGAGATCTGACATGGCGGAGCCCGACGCGGCGAGCGCTGCGGGGCAGGGCGGTGGACAGGGCGCGATTCTAGCGCCCGCGGCGGCGCTGGCCTGTCCTCAGGACTGGATCCAAGGCAGGCCTGCCTTGCGCCAGCCGCTCAGCGCACCGCGATGCCCGCTCTCGTCGAGATCGCCCTCGAAACCCTCGAGCACGTTGATGGCCATCGACCAGCCCGAGCGGGCGGCGAGTTCGGCGGCGGCGTGCGAGCGCACCGCGCTGCGGCACAGCAGCATGACCGGCACGTCGCGCGGTGCCTCGGCACCGAGGGCTTCGATGAATCGGGGGTTGGGTTGGTCGGCGCCGAACGCTCGCCATTCCACGAGCGGTGCACCGTCGACCCGGCCGACGTAGGTCCACTCGGCGCGAGTGCGCACGTCGATCAACCTGGCGGCTCCCGAGGCGTGCAGCGCCCAGGCTTCGGCCGGCGTGACCTCGCCGTGGTAGGCGAGGCCCTTGTCGTGTCCGCGGACGGCGGCGCGTGCCAGCAACTCGGCGGGCGATGTGTCCACGAGGGCGGCTTGCGCGCCCGTGACGTTGTGCGGAGCGGTCTGCGACATGGGGCGTCTCCAGGGGAGGTCTGGTTCTCCGAGTGTGCCCGACCGGGCTCGTCAAGGACAGCAGCAAGCGGTTCGATGTTCAGAACCCGTGCCCTCAGTCTCGGAGCTGATAAGCGAATCACTTTCCGATCTTTCCGATCGTGGCCCAAGCCGGGGATGCTGTCGGGTCCGATACCCGTACAGGCTGCGGCGCGCCCGCAGTCCGACCCATGCCCGCCCCCTCCGACACCGCGCCCGATCGCGTGCAGGCCGCTGGCGCACTGCTGCGAGATGCGATCGCTGCGCACGCGCCCGCCGTGTTCACCACCAGCCTCGGCCTCGAGGACATGGTGGTCCTCGACCTGATCGGCCGCGAAGGGCTCGACGTCGAGATCGTCACGCTCGATACCGGTCGTCTGCCCGAAGCGACGCACGTGCTGCTCGACGCGGCGCGCGAACGCTACGGCCGGCCGATCCGTGCGCTGCATCCCGACGCGGCGGCGCTCGAGGCCTTCGTCTTCGCCGAAGGCACGAATGCCTTCTACCGATCGGTCGAGTTGCGCAAGCAGTGCTGCGCGATTCGCAAGGTCGAGCCGCTGCGCCGTGCGCTCGCGGGCAAGGGACTGTGGGTCACGGGGCTGCGGCGCGCGCAGGCGGTGACGCGCGGCGCGCTCGAGCCTCTCGCGTACGACGCCGACCATGGCCTGACTAAGGCGAGTCCGCTGGCGGACTGGTCGACGCAGGACGTCGCCGACTACGTTGCCGCGCACGACGTCCCGGTGAGCAGCTTGCATGCACAGGGCTATCCGAGCATCGGCTGCTCACCGTGCACACGCGCGATCACGCCGGGCGAGGACGAGCGCGCCGGCCGCTGGTGGTGGGAGTCGCCGCAGACGAAGGAATGCGGGCTGCACGTCGCTCCGGACGGGCGGATCGTGCGCACCCTCGTCCCAGCGCAGACGGCCTGACGCACAAGGACAACGACCCATGAACCTCACCCTCGATCCCCCCGCACGCCAGCAGTTCGAGCCGGCCGCTCAAGATGAAGGATGGAGCGAACTCGACGCTCTCGAAGCCGAGTCGGTCCATATCCTGCGTGAAGTCGCCGCCGAACACGACACCGTCGCGCTGCTCTTCTCGGGCGGCAAGGACTCGGCCGTCGTGCTGCGTCTCGCCGAGAAGGCATTCTGGCCGCAGCGCGTGCCGTTCACGCTGCTGCATGTCGACACCGAACACAACTTTCCCGAGGTGATCGCGTTCCGCGACCGCATCGTTGCCGAGCGTGGCCACCGGCTCATCGTCCGTTCGGTGGGCGACTCGATCCGCAGTGGCCGCGTGCGGCTGCGCCATCCCGACGAGGTGCGCAACCCGCACCAGTCGGTGACGTTGCTCGACGCGATCCGCGAGCACGGCTTCGGTGCCTGCATCGGAGGGGCTCGCCGCGACGAGGAGAAGGCCCGCGCCAAGGAGCGGATCTTCTCCTTCCGCGACGAGTTCGGGCAATGGGACCCGAAAAACCAGCGGCCCGAGCTCTGGTCGCTGTACAACGCCACGATCGCGCCGGGCGAGAACATCCGGGTCTTCCCGCTCTCCAACTGGACCGAGCTCGACGTCTGGCAGTACATCCGCCGCGAGCGTATCGCGCTGCCCTCGATCTACTTCGCGCACGAACGCGAGGTGGTCCGCCGCGGCACCGCGCTGGTGCCGGTCACGGCACTCACGCCGCCGCGTGCCGGCGAGACGGTCGAGCGCGCCACGGTACGGTTCCGTACGGTGGGCGACATCACCTGCACCGCGCCGGTGGAGTCGGATGCCGCCGACCTCGATGCGATCGTCCGCGAGACCGAGGTGACACGACTCTCCGAGCGGGGCGCGACGCGCCTCGACGATCAGGCCAGCGAAGCGGCGATGGAGCTGCGCAAGCGGCAGGGGTATTTCTGATGGACCGCAGTGACCTTCCCCTGCGCAGCGGACTGCTGCGCTTCGCCACCGCCGGCAGCGTCGACGATGGCAAGAGCACGCTGATCGGTCGCCTTCTGTACGACAGCAAGAGCCTGCTCGCCGATCACGTGACCGCGATCGAGGCGGCCTCCCGAAAGCGAGGGCTCGCCGAAGTCGATCTGTCCCTGCTGACCGACGGGCTGATCGCCGAGCGCGAGCAGGGCATCACCATCGACGTGGCCTACCGCTACTTCGCCACGCCCGCCCGCAAGTTTGTCATCGCCGACTCGCCGGGCCACGCGCAGTACACGCGCAATATGGTCACCGCGGCCAGCACTGCCGACGTTGCGGTGCTGCTCGTCGATGCCGAGCGCGGGCTCCAGACCCAGACCCGGCGTCACGCGCTGCTGTCGAGCTGGGTCGGTATCCGGCGCATCATCCTCGCGGTCAACAAGATGGATCGCGTGGACTGGTCGCTGGCGCGCTTCGACGCGCTGTCCGCCTCGTTCACAGCGTTTGCGCGGACGCTCGGGTTCGAGGAGGTGGTCGCGATCCCGATGTCGGCGCTGCTCGGCGACATGGTCGTCGAGCGCGGTACCCATCTCGACGGCTATACCGGCCCGACACTGCTCGAGGCGCTCGAGACCGCGCCGTCCCGACACGATGCGCTCGCCGCGCGCGAGACCGCCGCATTCCGCTTCCCGGTGCAGCGCGTGGTGAGGGTGCCGCGCGGCCAGGGCCAGCCCGATGCGCCCGACGAGGACTTTAGGGGCCTCCAGGGCACGGTGGCGTCGGGGGCGATCCGGGTCGGCGATGCGGTGGTCGTGACCGGCAGTGGCACGCGGGCCCGCGTCGCACGCATCCTGCGGCTGGACCACGAGGTCCGCCTCGCGCAGGCCGACCAGGCGGTGACGCTGGTGCTCGATGCCGAGGTCGACGTGTCGCGAGGCGATCTGATCGCTGCCGAGGCCGACCGGCCCGAGGGCACCCGGACCGTTGATGCCGAGCTGTGCTGGTTCGACGCCGAGCCCCAGGTACCGGGACAGGCCTACCTGCTCAAGCACGCAACCCGCACGGTGCGGGCGACGCTGGCCGCGCCCAGCGAGCGCATCGATGTCGAGTCGCTCGATCGTGTGCCCGCCGGCGGGCCGCTCGTGATGAACGACATCGGGCGGGTCCGGGTGTCGGTGCAGCAGCCGCTGCCCTTCGAGCCCTATGCGGACAACCGGGTCACCGGCGCCTTCATCCTCGTCGACGAGGTGACCCACCGGACGGTGGGCGCGGGCGTCGTTCGCTGAGTCAGGCGGCCCGGGCTGGGACGGCCGCGTCGGGGTCGAGGAACACCCTCGCGCGGCGCGGCCTCACCACCAGCGCTTCGCCTTCACGCAGCGCAAGGGCCCGGAAGCGATCGGCCGACAGATGCGCCTCGATCGGGGCGCTTGCGGTCACGCCCTCGACCTCCTCGCGATCGAGCTCGAGGCGGGCGATCGAACCGGTCAGCGTCGCACGCGCCAGGCGCACGACGATCCCGCTGTCGCCGGGCGACCAGCGCTCGACATCGAGCTCGTACGGACGCACATAGGCAAGTGCCGCTGCATCGCGCGCCGAGCCGTGCTCGGGTGACGCGAGTTCGAAGCCTTCGACACTGACCGTGCCGCCGTCGACGCGGCCGTGGAACAGGTTCACATCGCCGAGGAAGCCGTAGACGAAGGGGTTGGCCGGGTTCGCCCACACGTCCTCGGGCGTGCCCACCTGCTCGATGCGGCCCGCGTTCATCAGCACGACCCGGTCGGCCACCTCCAGAGCCTCCTCCTGGTCGTGGGTGACGAACACGCTCGCCACGTTCAGGTCGTCGTGCAGGCGCCGCAGCCAGCGTCGCAGCTCCTTGCGGACTTTTGCATCGAGCGCACCGAACGGCTCGTCGAGCAGCAGCACCCGGGGCTCGACCGCCAGCGCCCGCGCCAGGGCGATCCGCTGGCGCTGGCCGCCGGAGAGCTGCGGCGGGTACCGCTCGGCCAGCCAGTCGAGCTGCACCAGCTCGAGCAGCTCGCGGACCTTGGTTCGGATCGTGTCCTCGGACGGCCGCTGCTTGCGCGGCTTCACACGCAGCCCGAAGGCGATGTTCTCGAACACCGTCATATGACGGAACAGCGCGTAGTGCTGGAACACGAAGCCGACCTGGCGCGAGCGCACGTCGACGTCGGTCGCATCCTCACCCGAGAACAGCACCTGGCCGGTGTCGGTCGACTCAAGGCCCGCGATCACACGCAGCAGCGTGGTCTTGCCGCAGCCCGAGGGCCCCAGCAGCGCGACCAGCTCGCCGGATTCGATGCGTAGCGACACGTCGTCGAGAGCGGTGAAGCTGCCGAAGCGCTTCCTCACGTTGCGGACTTCGATGGTCATGATGGCTTCCTCGGGTTCAGGCCGCGCGCGGGCGTAATGCGGCAGGCGGTGCTTCGGGGGGCAGGTCGGCGTCGGCTGCAACGAGCCGAGACGTGCGCCACTCGACGATGCGCTTGACGATGAGTGTCGCCACCGCGAGCAGCGTGAGCAGCGACGCGACGGCGAACGATGCGGCGAACTGGTACTCGTTGTAGAGGATCTCGACATGCAGCGGGAGGGTGTTCGTCAGGCCCCGGATGTGGCCCGACACCACCGACACCGCGCCGAACTCGCCCATCGCGCGGGCGTTGCACAGGATCACGCCGTACAGCAGCGCCCAGCGGATGTTCGGCAGCGTCACCCGGGCGAACATCTGCCAGCCGCTCGCGCCGAGCGTCAGGGCGGCCTGTTCCTCGTCAGAGCCCTGCGCCTGCATCAGCGGAATCAATTCGCGCGCGACGAACGGGAAGGTGACGAACACCGTCGCCAGGACGATGCCGGGCACCGCGAAGATGATCTTCCAGTCGTTGGCCTGCAGCCAGGGTCCGAACCACCCCTGCGCCCCGAACATCAGCACGTAGATCAGGCCCGCGACCACGGGCGACACCGAGAACGGCAGGTCGATCAGCGTGATGAGGAACTGCTTGCCGCGGAACGAGAACTTCGCGATCGCCCAGGCGGCAGCAACGCCGAACACCAGGTTCAGCGGCACCGCGATGAACGCGACGAGCAGCGTCAGCCGGATCGCGGCGAGGGCGTCCGGGTCGACCAGGGACGCCAGGTAGACGCCGGCGCCTTTGCGGAACGCCTCGAAGAACACCGTGACCAGCGGCAGCGCCAGGAACAGCCCCAGGAAAACCAGTGCAACCGTGGTCAGCGTCCAGCGGACCCAGCGCGGTTCGGACAGCGTGCTGTTCCGGTTCATCGCGGACCTCCCGGACGTGTGCCGTCGGCACCGAGCCGCTTGGCCTGCCACCACTGCAGGCCGTTGATCACCGCGAGCATCACGAACGAGATGAGCAGCATCACCAACGCGATCGCGGTCGCGCCGGCGTAGTCGTACTGCTCGAGCTTGGTGATGATCAGGAGTGGCGTGATCTCGGAGACCATCGGCAGGTTGCCGGCGATGAAGATCACCGAACCGTATTCGCCGATCGCGCGTGCGAGCGCCAGCGCGATCCCGGTCAACAGCGCCGGCAGTACCGTCGGCAGGATGACCCTCAGAAAGGTCTGCAGCCGGCTCGCCCCGAGCGAGGCAGCGGCCTCCTCGAGCTCGCGCTCGGCCTCCTCGAGGACAGGCTGCACGGTGCGCACGACGAAGGGCATGCCGATGAACACCAGCGCGATCACCACGCCGATCGGCGTGTAGGCGATCTTGATGCCCCATTGCGCGAAGATCGAGCCGATCCATCCATTCGGTGCGTACAGCGCCGACAGTGCGATGCCGGCGACCGCGGTCGGCAGCGCGAACGGCAGGTCGACGAGCGCGTCGACGATCCGCTTGCCAGGGAACGGATAGCGGACCAGCACCCAGGCGACGATCAGACCGAACACTCCGTTGATCGCGGCCGCGATCAACGATGCACCGAAGGTCAGCCGGTACGACGCGAGCACGCGTGGCGCGGTCACGGCCGACCAGAACTGGTCCCAGGTGAGCCCGAGCGTCTTGAACAGCAGCGACGACAGCGGAATCAGCACGACCAGACCCAGGTACATCAGGGTGTAGCCCATCGACAGGCCGAAGCCGGGTAGCACGCCGAAGCGGCGGGCCCGCCGTTTGCGAGCGCCCGAGAGCATGTCGGCGGGCAGGATGGAGGCGTCGGCGCTCATCGTGGCATCACTTTGCGCCCGGCACGTAGATGCGGTCGAACACGCCGCCGTCGTCGAAATGCACCTTCTGCACCTCGTTCCAGCCGCCAAGCGCCTCGTCCACGGTGAACAGACTGATCTTCGGGAACTGCTTGGCGTACCGGGCGAGGACCTGCGGGTCGCGCGGGCGCAGGAAGTTCTGCGCGGCGATCTCCTGGCCTTCGGGCGAATACAGGAACTGGAGGTAGGCCTCGGCGACCTTGCGGGTGCCACGTTTGTCGACGACCCTGTCGACCAACGCGACTGGCGGCTCGACCAGCACCGACAGGCTCGGATAGATGACCTCGAAGCCGCCGCGTCCGAACTCTCGGGCGATCATCTCGGCTTCGTTCTCGAAGGTCACCAGGACGTCGCCGATGCCGCGCTGCATGAAGGTGGTGGTGGCGCCGCGACCGCCGCCGTCGAGCACCGGCACGTTTCGGAACAGTGCGGCGACGAACTCGCGTGCCCGGGCGTCGTCGCCCCCGGGTTGTCGCTTGGCGAAGGTCCACGCGTTGACGTACGAGTAGCGGCCGTTGCCCGAGGTCTTCGGGTTCGGAATGACCACCTGTACGCCCTGCCTGACAAGGTCGCTCCAGTCCTTGATCCCCTTGGGATTGCCCTGTCGGACGATGAACACCGTCGCCGAGGTGAAGGGCACCGACTGGTTCGGCAGCCGCCCCGCCCAGTCCTTCGGGACCAGCGCGCCGCGCGCCGCGAGCAGGTCGATGTCCGTCGACTGGTTCATCGTGATCACGTCCGCTTCCAGGCCGTCGATGACCGCGCGCGCCTGCCGGGTCGAACCGCCGTGGGACATGTTGATCGTGAGCGGAGCGCCACCGCGCTGCAGCCACGACTTCACGAAGGCCGGGTTCAAGTCCTTGTAGAAGTCACGCATGACGTCGTACGAGGCATTCAGCACGGTCTGTGGGGCAGCACCCTGCGCGCAGGCGGGCGGCGCTGAGAAGGCGGCAAGCAAGGCAACGAGCGGGGCCGCGGCGACTGCCGCCAGGGCCCGGCGCGTGCCGCGCACGGAAGGCACGGTCATCGGGAGAACTCCGGAGTGAGGTCGCGAGTCTGCCCTGAGGGCGACGTCGACGTAACGATGGATCGGTGCTGAGCAAATGCCCAGGCCGTCGGCTGCGCGATCAGGCGAGGGCGGCTTCCCGCTCCGGGTTCAGCGCCCGTCGGACCGTCATCTCGTCGAGTTCGGGTGCACACTGCTCGATGAAGCGGTAACCGTAGCCACGCAGGTAGTGGCCGCGACGCACCGCGATCCGTGTCGTGTTCAGCGGGAAGAGCAGGCCGGTATCGAGGAGCTTCAGAGTGTTCTCCCGGCCCGGCACGTACGCGATCGATGCGATGACGCCGATGCCCAGTCCGAGTTCCACGTAGGTCTTGATCACATCCGCATCGAGCGCCGACATCACGATGTCGGGGGCGAGGCCCGCGGCGGCAAACGTCGCATCGACTCGGGCGCGCCCGGTGTAGCCGGTCGAGTAGGTGACGATCGGGAACTCCGCGATGTCGGCCAGGGTCGGCTGTTCGATGTTCGCCAGGGGGTGGTCGTTCCGGACCACCACCGCATGTCGCCAGGCGTGATACGGGAACGACACCAGCGACGGCTCGTCCTCCACGGCCTCGGTCGCGATGCCGATGTCGGCTTCGCCGGACAGCAGTTGCGCGACGACCTCACGCGGGCTCGCCTGATGAAGCGCCAGATGCACCTTGGGGAAGGCCGCCGTGAACGCTGCGACGACGCGCGGCAACGCGTAGCGCGCCTGGGTGTGGGTGGTCGCCACCAGCAGCTTGCCCGCGTCCCGGTTGGCGAACTGGTCGGCGAGCTTGCGGATGTTCGCCGCGTCGAGCAGCATCCGCTCGACGACCACGAGCAGTTCCTTGCCCGGCTCGGTCATGCCGAGCAGACGCTTGCCGCGCCGGACGAACAGATCGATGCCGAGCTCGTCCTCGAGATCCTTGATGTGCTTGCTCACGCCCGACTGAGCCATGAACAGGGCGTTGCCGACCTCGGTCAGGTTGTAGTTCCGGCGAGCGGTCTCGCGGATGATCCTGAGCTGCTGGAAGTTCATGGAGTATGTCGCGCTCCGCCCGTCGCAGACGCAGCGAAGATGACCGGTGGAGGAGTGTAGGCACGGCAGCGCGGCGGCCGAAATAGCCGCCGCGCCTTAGGTCATGCAACGCCGGTACATCGGCGTGCGGGGCGTCTAGCGACGCACGCTGACCTGGTCGAACAGCCCACCGTCTGAGAAATGGGTCTTCTGCGCCCTGGCCCAGCCGCCGAACGCCTCGTCGATCGTGACCAGCTTGACCACGGGGAAGGTCTTTGCATAGCGAGCCGACACCGCAGCGTCGCGCGGCCGGTAGTAGTGCTTGGCCGCGATCTCCTGCCCTTCCGGCGAGTAGAGGAACTGCAGGTAGGCTTCGGCGACCTTTCGCGTGCCGCGTTTGTCGACCACCTTGTCGACCACTGCAACCGGCGGCTCGGCCAGGATGGACAGCGTGGGGACGACGATCTCGAACTTCTCCGGGCCAAGCTCCTTGACCGCCAGGAACGCCTCGTTCTCCCAGGCGAGCAGCACGTCGCCGATGCCCCGCTCGGCGAAGCTCGTCAGCGAGCCGCGGGCTCCCGAGTCCAGTACCTTCACGTTGGCATACAGCTTCTGCACGTAGTCGCGCGCTTTCGTGTCGTCGCCGCCGGGCTGTCGGGCCGCCCAGGCCCAGGCTGCTAGGTAGTTCCAGCGGGCGCCTCCCGAGGTCTTCGGATTCGGCGTGACGACTTCGACACCCGGCTTGACCAGGTCGCCCCAGTCCTTCAGTCCCTTCGGATTGCCCTTCCGGACCAGGAACACGATCGTCGACGTGTACGGCGACGCGTTGTTGGGCAGTCGCTTTTGCCAGTCGACGGGCAGCAGGCTGCGCTGGGCGATCTCGTCGATGTCGTAGGCGAGGGCTAAGGTGACCACGTCGGCCTCCAGGCCGTCGATCACCGACCGGGCCTGCTTTCCCGAGCCGCCGTGCGACTGGCGCACGGTGAGTGCGTCGCCGCCCTGCACCTTCCAGTGCTTGGCGAAGGCGGCGTTGAAGTCCTGGTAGAGCTCACGGGTGGGGTCGTAGGAGACGTTGGTGATGACGGTCTGGGCGGTGGCGGGAGCGGCCGCGACGATCGACAGGGCGGCCGTAGCGGTCATTAGGGCACGCCGGTTGGCGGATCGCGGATAAGTCGGCATGGCGTGGCTCGCGGAGTGCTGGGTTCTTGTGACCGCGAAGCTTAGGCCAGGCAGCGTGCGCCGATAACCGAGAAAAGCTGCGGTCCTTATCTGGCCGTGTGATCGGGGGCCACTGGCATGCAGACCGGTCGACGGTCTCGTTCTCGCCGCGTGCTCGAGTCCTGCGCGCATTGAGCCGCGACAGGCCGGGCCGGGCGCTGCGGCGCGTCCCGAGCACACTCCGCTTCCCCTCCTCGCGCCGCCTCGGTTCGAACGATCGCAGTTTTTGTCGCTTGGGATCCGGCCGCAGTACGGCCATCCTTTAGGCATGGACAGCGCAGCCCTCGACTCCTTGAGCCAGCGCGTCGCGCTGGCTGCCCACTGCGACCTCGGGTCCGGCATCACCGTGGCGCCGGACGGACGGGTCGTCGGCCGCTTCCTGCAGACTCGGCTGACGAGCGTATTCGAGCCGCTGTTCGCACTCGCCGACGGGTCTGTCCGCGGCGCTCAGGCCGGCGTTCGTACGGTCGGCTCGCATGGGCCGGGGCTCGCGCCCTGGGAGGTGTTTGCCGCTGCCGCGCGCCCTCAGGATCTGGTCGAGCTCGACCGGCTGGCTCGAACCGTTCACGCGATCAGCTTCGAGGCGCTCGCGCAGCCCGGCCAGGCCTTGCATCTGTCGGTGCATCCCCGACTGCTCGATGCGGTGACCGAACATCACGGGCAAGTCTATCGGGGTCTGCTCGAGACACTGGGGCTGGACGGGTTGCCGGTCGTCATCGAGCTGCCGGCGATCACCCCGGGCGACGAGGACCGGATCGCCCCGGTCGCGGCCAGTTACCGCCGCAACGGATTCGGCGTGGCGTTCCGGCCGGTCAGCCGACGTCAGCTCGAGGTGCTGCTCGCATCGAACTCGATCGATGCGCTTCGCATCGATGCCGACCGGCTGGTGCGGTTCGGTGCCGTCGACGGGGCGCTGCGTGCGGCACGCAAGCGTCGGATCGACGTCATCGTCGAGCGGGTGCGCAGCGCCTTCGACGTCGAGCTCGCCCGCGAACTCGGTGCCACCCATGTCCAGGGCCTGCTGTTCGGCGCGCCCGTGGCGGCTCCGGACATGACGACGCCGCTGTCGGGGCGTGCCGGCGCCGTGGCGTCCCAGGTCGATCGCCTCGACGTCCGCCAGTTTCTGCTCCAGGGCGCCTGAGCGGCGCTGCGACGGCCCGTCGGGCTGAGCGCCCGATCGCGCGCAGGCATGCGGACCGACGCGCGCCGCTGGTGCGTGCCGCCCCGACCCGAAGCGTCCCCACCGATCCCCGCGGCGCGTCCTCGGCGAAGCCCGTGCCTTCGGGCCCGCGCGCTGCGCCGCCGCCGCACCGCGCCGGCGCACGGCCGCGCTGGCACGCTCGTTGCAACGCCTTGCACGCTCACTTGTATACATGATGGCGTCCAAGGCGAACTCTCCTTCCTCCGCTCCCGGCATCGACGGCCCGTCCTCGGTCCCGGGTGCACCCGACCGTATCGGTGCCTGGCTGGACGCCGCCCGCGCGGCCCGCGACCCGCTCGCGCATGTCGCGGCGCTGCTGCGCGACGAGCTCCGGCGTGACCGCGGGCCGAACCCGGTCTGGATCTCGAAGGCGGACGACGCCGATCTCGATGCACAGCTCGTGCGCCTCGGGCAGCGGCTCGCCGAGGCCGGCAGCGACGTCGCGGCGCTGCCGCTGTTCGGTGTGCCCTTCGCGGTCAAGGACAACATCGACGTCGCCGGCTTCGAGACCACCGCCGGTTGCCCCGCGTTCGCCTACCGGCCCGAGGCCGATGCCGCGGCGGTCGCTCGGCTGCGCGACGCCGGCGCGATCGTGCTCGGCAAGACCAACCTCGACCAGTTCGCCACCGGCCTGAACGGCACCCGCTCGCCGTATGGCCCGGTTGCCAACGCGTTTGCTGCAGGCTACGTGTCCGGCGGCTCGAGCTCGGGGTCCGCGGTCGCTGTCGCACGCGGTGACGTGCTCTTCTCCCTCGGCACCGACACTGCCGGCTCGGGCCGCGTGCCGGCGACGCTCAATGGCCTGGTGGGCGTCAAGCCCACCCGCGGGCTGCTGTCGACCCGTGGCGTCGTGCCCGCCTGCCGCTCGCTCGACTGCGTGTCGATTTTCGCGCACGACCTGCCCGGCGCGCAGCGCGTACTCGAGGCGGTGCGCGGCTTCGACGCCGCCGACCCGTACTCGCGCGACCCGTTGCGCGAGGCGCTGGGCGACGCCGGCTGGTTCGCGCCGCAGGACCGGATCTCGGTGCCCGCGGATCCGGAGTTCTTCGGGGACGACCTGCAGCGCGCCGCCTGGGAGGCCACGCTCGCGCGGCTGCGCGAGGCGGGCGTCGAACCGGTCGAGGTCGACATCGCGCCGCTCGGCGAGATCGCGCGGATGCTCTACGGCGGCCCGTGGGTGGCCGAGCGCGACGCCGCGGTCGGCGACTTCGCGCGTGCGCACCCCGAGGCCGTCCATCCGGTCGTGTGGGCCATTGTCACCGGGCACTCGGGCTCCGCACGCGATGCCTTCGAGTCGGCCTACCGGATGGCGGCGCTCAGGCGGCAGGTCGAGGCCTTCTGGTGCGAGCACGCGGCGCTGCTATTGCCGGGGGTGCCGACCCTCTACACCATCGAGCAGATGCTCGCCGATCCGGTCGAGCTCAACAGCCGGCTGGGCCTCTACACCAACTTCGTGAACCTGCTGGACCTCGCCGCGCTCAATGTGCCGGCGGGCCTGCGCACCGACGGGCTGCCCTTCGGCGTGTCGCTGATCGGGGCCGGCTTCTCCGACGATCGCCTCCTCGGCCTCGCGGCGCGCCTGGCGCCGGCGCTCGTTTCCGGCGCGCCGCCGGTCTCCTTCGCGGCGCCCGCCGCTGACGCGTACAGCGTGCCGATCGCGGTGGTCGGCGCGCACCTCTGCGGCCTGCCGCTCAACGGCCAGCTCACCTCGCGCGGCGCGCGCCTGCTGTCGCGCACGCGCACCGCATCCGCCTACCGGCTCTACGCGCTGCCGGGCACCACGCCGCCGCGCCCCGGGATGGTCCGCGACGCGCAGGGCAGCGCCCTGGAGATCGAGGTCTGGGCGCTGCCGCGCGCGGGCTGGGCCTCGTTCATGGAAGGCATTCCGGCGCCGCTCGCGATCGGCACGATCGAGACCGAGTCGGGCGACTGGGTCAAGGGTTTCCTCTGCGAACCGCATGCGCTCGAAGGCGCACGGGAGGTCACCGGGTTCGGTGGCTGGCGCGCCTACATCGCCTCGTTGTCACGACACTGAAGGAGCTCTGCCGTGGATCGTCGTCGTTTCGTCAAGGGTTCGGCCGCACTGGCCGGCCTGTCCACCTCGGTCCCGAACGCGATCGCCCAGTCCGATCGCCGCAAGGAGCTGCTGGTCGTCGCCAACGAGTTCGGGCCGAACTCGCTCGACATCCACACCGTCGGCGCCAACCGGCCGAGCTACGGCGTGTCCTGGATCTGCTACGACCGGCTGATGACCTTCGGCAAGAAGACGCTGCCGAACGGCCAGGTGACCTACGACTACTCGAAGCTCGAGCCCGAGCTGGCCGAGTCCTGGGCGATCGCGCCCGACACCTCGCATGTGACCTTCAGGCTGCGCAAAAACGCCAGGTTCCACGACGGCACGCCGGTGACTGCGCGGGATGTAAAGTGGTCGTTCGACCGCGCGGTCTCGGTCGGCGGATTCCCGACCTTCCAGATGGCGGCCGGCTCGCTCGAGAAGCCCGAGCAGTTCGTGGTCGTGGATGACCACACCTTCCGCGTGAATTTCCTGCGGCCGGACAAGATGACGATGATGGACATGGCGGTGCCCGTGCCCAGCATCTTCAACGCCGAGCTGGTGAAGAAGAACGCCACGAAGGAGGACCCCTGGGGCCTGCTTTGGACAAAGAACACCATCGCCGGCGGCGGGGCCTATAAGGTCGAGTCCTGGCGCCCGGGGCAGGAGATCGTCTACGTCCGCAACGACGACTGGAAAAGCGGTCCGCTGCCGAAGATCCGCCGTGTGATCCAGCGCGATGTGCCGAGCGCAGGCACCCGTCGTGCGCTGCTGGTCAAGGGCGACATCGACATGACCTACGAGATGCCGCCGAAGGACTTCTCGGAGATGGCCAAGGAGCCGACGCTCAAGGTCGTCTCGACGCCGATCGAGAACGCGATGTGGTACGTCGGCATGAACGTCAAGAGCAAGCCGTTCTCGGATGTGCGCGTACGCCAGGCCGTCGCGCTCGCGATCCCGTACGACAAGATGAACGAGGTTGCCGTCTACGGCCGCGCGATCAAGCTCTACGGCGGCACCAACGATCCGAAGACCACCGCATGGCCGCAGCCGCATGGCTGGACCACCGACCTGGCGCGCGCGCGCGCGCTGCTCAAGGACGCCGGCTACCCGGACGGCTTCGAGACCACGCTGTCCTTCGACCTGGGTTCGGCGACCACCAACGAGCCGATGGCGGTGCTGCTGCAGGAGTCGCTGGCACAAATCGGCGTGAAGGCGCAGATCGCCAAGGTGCCGGGCGCCAACTGGCGCGCGGCGCTGCTCAAGAAGGACATGCCGATCATCGTCAACCGCTTCGGGGGCTGGCTGAACTATCCCGAGTACTTCTTCTTCTGGTGTTACCACGGCCAGAACGCGGTGTTCAACACCATGTCCTACCAGAACCCGAAGCTCGACAAGATGATCGAGAACGCGCGTTTCCCAGAGAACAAGTTCGTCTATGACTCCGAGGTGCGCGCGATGATCAAGCTCGCCCACGAGGAGGTGCCGCGGGTGCCGCTCTTCCAGCCGTTGATGGACGTCGCGATGCGCAAGGACATCAACGGCTACATGTACTGGTTCCACCTGCAGCCCGATTACCGCAACCTCTCCAAGACCTGAGTGGGGACCCGACCATGGAACACGAAGCGATCGTGGCCTGGGTGAGGGCGGGCGCGACGATGCTCGGCCTGCCCGCGGCGACCGAGCACGAGGCGGAGGTCGTCGCCCACTTCGAGCGCTTGGCCGCCATCGCCGAGAGGCTCGAGGCGCAGGACGTCGAGCCCTCGGTCGAGCCGCTGACGGTGTTCGTGAGATGACCGCCCCAATGAGCGCGGTGCAGTCGATCCGCGCCTGCCTCGAGCGCATCGAGCGGCTCGATCCGCGGGTCAACGCGTTCACCGCGGTGCTCGCCGAACGGGCGCTGAACCGGGCGGCCGCGCTCGATGCGGCGCGCACCGCCGGCGAGGCCTCGCTCGGGCCGCTGGCCGGCGTGCCGTTCGCGGTGAAGAACCTGTTCGACGTGGCCGGCCTGGTCACGCTCGCCGGCTCGCGCATCGAGCGCGAGCGCCCGGGGGCCGCGCCGGCTGCTGCCGACGCGACCGCGATCACGCGGCTCGAGGCGGCGGGCGGGATCCTGGTCGGCGCGCTCAACATGGACGAGTACGCGTACGGTTTCACCACCGAGAACACGCACTATGGCGCGACTCGCAACCCCCACGACCTCGCGCGCGTCGCCGGCGGCTCCTCGGGCGGCTCGGGCGCGGCGGTCGCCGCGGGCCTGGTGCCGCTCACGCTGGGCACCGACACCAACGGTTCGATCCGCGTGCCCGCGTCGCTGTGCGGCATCTTCGGGCTGAGGCCGACCTTCGGGCGGCTGTCGCGCGGCGGCAGCTTCCCGTTCGTCTCGTCGCTCGACACAATCGGCCCCTTCGCCCGCAGCGTGCGCGAGCTCGCGCTGGCCTACGACGCGATGCAGGGTCCTGATCCCCGTGATCCGGGCTGCGCCGCGCGCCCCCACGAGCCGGTCGCCGCCTGCCTCGGCCGCGATCCGGCGGCCAACCTCGACGGCCTGCGCATTGCGCGGCTCGGTGGCTGGTTCGAGGAGATGGCCACGCCCGAGGCGGTCGCCGTCGTCGACGCCGCCGTCGCCGCGCTGGCGCAGGCGACGACGGTGGGCCGCGCCGACTGGCCGGATGCCGAAATCGGCCGCAGCGCGGCCTTCGTGCTCAGCGCCATCGAGGGCGGCGCGCTGCACCTCGACGATCTGCGCCATCGCTACGACGCGATGGAGCCGCATTCGCGGGCGCGCTTCATGGCCGGGGCACTCGCGCCCGCGGCCTGGGTGCACCGCGCGCAGCGGGTGCGCCGCCTGTACGTCGAGCGGGTCGACGCGCTGTTCGCGGACCACGACGTGCTGCTCGCGCCCGCGGTGCCGGTGGTGGCGCCCACCCTCGGCGACGACTGGATCGAGATCCGCGGCCGGCGCTTCCCGTCGCGCCCGAGCATGGGCCTGCTCACCCAGCCGGTCTCCTGCGCGGGGCTGCCGGTGGTCGCCGCGCCGATCGTGCGCGACGGACTTCCGATCGCCATCCAGGTGATTGCTGCGCCCTGGCGGGAGGACCACGCGCTGCGCGTGGCCGCCGCCCTCGAGCAGCTCGGCGTGGCCGCCGCGCCGGTCGCCGCGGCCTTCGCCTGACCGACACCCCACACCCGAATTCCCGATGATCGATGACAGCCAGATCAACCTGCCCGACGTACTCGCCGAGGTCGAGGCGGTGTTCGAGCGCTACGAGCTCGCACTGGTCGGCAACGACGTGGCGGTGCTCGACGAGCTCTTCTGGAACCATCCGCTGACGCTGCGCTTCGGCGCGACCGAGAATCTGTGGAGCTACGGCGAGATTGCCGAGTTCCGCGCCTCGCGTCCGTCGCAGGGACTGCAGCGGCGCATCGTCCAGAAGGTGATCCAGACCTTCGGGCGCGACTTCGCGACCGCGAGCGTGCGCTTCGAGCGCGAGGGTCGCCCCGGCTGGATCGGCCGCCAACAGCAGACCTGGGTGCGGACCGCCGCCGGCTGGCGCGTGGTCGCCGCCCACGTGAGCTTCATGGGGCTGCCCGCGTCATGATGCGGCTCGTGCTGCTGCGCGTGGCCGGCGCACTGCCCAACCTGTTCGGCGTGATCGTCATCACCTTCCTGCTCACGCGCGCGCTGCCCGGCGACCCGGCGGCGTACTTCGCGGGGCAGGCCGCCACCCCCGAGGCGATCGAGCAGATCCGCGTGCAGCTCGGTCTGGACCGCTCGCTGCCCGAGCAGTTCCTGGGCTACCTGCGCGACCTGCTGCGCGGCGACCTCGGGCAGTCGCTCACCACCGGCCAGTCGGTGGCCACCGAGATCGCTTCGAGGCTGCCGGCATCGATCGAGCTGACACTGGTGGCGCTCGTGCTCGCCGTCGTGATTGCGCTGCCGCTGGGCGTGGTCGCCGCGGTGCGCCAGGGCTCGTGGGTCGACCAGCTCGCGCGGATCGTCACCACCGCGGGCGTATCGCTGCCGGTGTTCTTCACCGGGCTGCTGCTGACCTGGCTGTTCTACTTCGTACTGGGCTGGGCACCGCCGCCGATCGGACGGCTCGATCCCTCGTTCTCGCCGCCCACCGACCGCAGCGGGCTGTACCTCGTCGATGCGCTGCTCGATCGCGATCTGGAGCTCTGGTGGGCGTGCGCCAGCCAGCTGGTGATGCCCGCAATCACGATGGCGCTCTTTGTGCTGGCGCCGATCACCCGGATGACGCGAGCCTCGATGCTGGGCGTGCTCGGCTCGGACTTCGTGCGGACCGCGCGCGCGCTCGGGCTGCGCGCGCCGACCGTGCTGGTGCGTTATGCGCTGCGCAATGCGCTGCTTCCGGTGGTCACCACGCTCGGCATGGTGTTCTCGTTCCTGCTCGGCTCGAACGTGCTGGTGGAGAAGGTCTTCGCCTGGCCGGGCATCGGTTCGTTCGCGATCGAGTCGCTCACCGCATCGGACTACGCGCCGGTGCAGGGTTTTGTGCTGACGATGGGAGTGCTCTACGTGCTGCTGAATTTGCTGATCGATCTCGCCTATTTGCTGATCGACCCGCGCGTCGCATTGCAGGCCTGAGCGGGCGATGAACGCGCTGCCCGCCTCGGAACCCAGCCCTGCCGCCGCGGCCACCTCCGCCGCCGCGGCCACTTCCGCCGCCGCGGCCACTTCCGCCGCCGCGGCCACTTCCGCCGCCGCGGCTCGGCCGGCCGCAGCGCGCGGCGGCCACCTGCGCCACGTGCTGACCGAGAACCCGGTCACGCTGCTGGCTGCGGGCCTGTTCGCCGCGCTGGTGCTGGTCGCGCTCTTCGGCCCGTGGCTGGCGCCCCACGATCCGCTCGCGACCGCGCCCTCGATCGCGCTGCAGCCGCCTTCGGCCTCGCACTGGTTCGGCACCGACGCGCTCGGGCGCGACATCCTGTCGCGCTGCATCGTCGCGACCCGGCTCGACCTGAGCCTTGCGGTGGCGGCGGTCGCGCTGTCGTTAGTGGTGGGCGCCACGCTCGGTGCGGCAGCGGGTTTTTTCGGCGGCTGGCTCGACCGCATCGTGTCTCGGTCGGCCGACACGATCATGGCCTTCCCGCTCTTTGTGCTCGCCATGGGGATCGTCGCCGCGCTCGGCAACACGCTGGCCAACATCGTGATCGCCACCGCGATCATCAACCTGCCGTTCTACATCCGCGTCGCGCGGGCCGAGGCGAACGTGCGCCGCAGCGCGGGCTTTGTCGAGTCGGCGCGTCTGGCGGGCAATTCGGAGTGGGGTGTGCTGATGCGCCACGTGATCCCGAACCTGCTGCCGCCGATTGCGGTACAGGTGTCGCTCAACATGGGCTGGGCCATCCTCAATGCCGCGGGTCTGTCCTTCATCGGCCTGGGCGTGCGGCCGCCCACGCCCGAGTGGGGGATCATGGTCGCGGAGGGCGCGCAGTACATCATGTCCGGAGAATGGTGGGTTGCGCTGTTCCCGGGCGCGGTGCTCATGCTGGCGGTGTTCTCGTTCAACCTGCTGGGCGACGCGCTGCGCGATCTGCTCGATCCGAGGCGGCGCACGTGAGGAGACACAGGTGAGCCAGGACGCGCTGCCGCTGCTGTCCATCGATGACATGTCGCTGGAGTTTCGCACGCGTTCGGGCACGGTGCGCGCGCTCGATCATGTGAGCCTGTCGATCGGCCGCGGCGAGATCCTCGGGCTGGTGGGCGAGTCGGGCTCGGGCAAGTCCGTGTTGTGCCACGCGTTGCTCGGCCTGTCGGACCGCGCCGCGCGGATCACCTCCGGCCGGATCCGCTTCGACGGCATCGACCTGCGCGCGGCGAGCGAGCGGGAGCTGCAGGACCTGCGCGGCCGCGAGATCGGCATGGTCTTCCAGAATCCGCGCGCGGCGCTCAATCCGATCCGAAGGATCGGCGAGCAGCTCGAGGACGTGCTCGCGCGCCACCACGCGATCCGCAGAGTCGACCTGCGGGCGCGCGCCGTCGCCTGCCTGCGCGAGGTTGCGATCGCCGACCCCGAGCGCCGCTTCCATGCTTATCCGTTCGAGCTGTCGGGCGGCATGTGCCAGCGGGTGATGATCGCGCTGGCGATGTCGAGCCGGCCGCGGCTCCTGATCGCTGACGAGCCGACCACCGGCCTGGACGTGACGACCCAGGCGGCGGTGCTCGCGCTGATCCGCGAGCGGGCGCGTGCCGACCGTGTAGCGACGCTGCTGATCACCCACGATCTCGCGCTCGCCGCCGACTTCTGCGACCGGATCGTCGTGATGCATGCCGGTCATGTCGTCGAGGCCGGTTCCACCGCCAGGCTCTTCGCCTCGCCCCGCCATCCCTACACCCAGGCGCTGATCGCATCCACTCCGGCCGGGCGGGCCTCGCTCGACGCGCTGCAGCCGATCGCCGGCGGCCTGCCCGACCTGCGCCGCACCGACCTGCCGCCGTGCCGCTACATCGAGCGCTGCCCGAATGTACTCGAGGCCTGCTCGAGCGCGATCCGCCACGTCCGCGTGGATGCCACCGAGGACTTCGCATGCGCGAATCCGCTGCTGCCGGTCTGACGTTTTCCGTGGGCGCCGCGGGCGCCGCGGGCGTCGCGGATGACGGCGCGCCGCTGGTCGCCGCCACCGGCCTGTCCAAGCGCTTCGTACTCGGCAGCGGCAAGCGCGCGCCGATGCTTCACGCGGTCGATGCGGTCGACCTCGCGCTGCGGCGCGGCGAGTCGGTCGGCCTGGTGGGCGAGTCCGGCTGTGGGAAGTCGACTCTGTCGCGGCTGCTGGCGCGCCTGCTCGATCCGAGCGCGGGCACGATCACCTTCGAGGGCCGCGACATCGGCACGCTTGCGGCGCGCGCCTTTGCGACTTCGGGCTTGCGCGCGAAGATCCAACTGGTGTTCCAGGATGCGACCGACAGCCTCGACCCGCGCCAGACCGCCCGCCAAGCGATCGCCGAGCCGCTGCTGCGGCTGGGCGTCCCCGGCGACGTCCACCAGCGGGTGCGCCGCATCGCAGACGAGGTCGGACTGCCCGCCGAGCTGCTCGGGCGCTGGCCGCACCAGCTGTCGGGCGGGCAGCGGGCGCGGGTCGGCATCGCGCGGGCGCTCGCGCCCGAGCCGTCGCTGCTGATCCTGGACGAGCCGACCGCAGCGCTCGACGTGTCGGTGCAGGCGGTGGTGCTACAGCTGCTGGCGCGCTTGCGCCGGGAGCGCGGACTGACCTACCTCTTCGTGTCGCACGACCTGAACGTCGTGCGGCTGCTGTGCGACCGTGTGGTGGTGATGTACCTCGGCCGCGTAGTCGAGGAGGGTCCGGCCGCGCAGGTGTTCGACTCGCCCGGCCATCCGTACACCCGCGCGCTGGTGTCGGCGATACCGGGCAGCGGCCGCGCGCCGGTGCCGCTCGCCGGCGAGGTTCGCAGCCCGATCGACCCGGACCCGGCCGCCTGCCGCTTCCACGGCCGCTGCCCCGAGGGCGACGCAGGCTGCGCCAAGGCGATGCCACGCCTGCGGCAGGTGCCCGGCTCGGTCGCGCTACACCGCGTCGCCTGCCTGAAGATGCCTGGCTGAGCGCATGGCCTCCTCCGCGCCGAGAAGGAGCGAGCGTCCGGTGACCGTGAACCTCGCGACCCTGATCTACGAGCGGGTCAAGCAGGACATCTTCGACTTTCGGCTGCTCCCGGGCGACCGGTTCACCGAGACCGAGATCTCCGAGCGCACCCAGGCCTCGCGAACGCCGGTCCGCGAGGCGCTCTACCGGCTCGAGCACGAGGGCTACCTCGAGGTCATGTTCCGGGCGGGCTGGCGCGTCAAGCCCTTCGACTTCGTGCAGTTCGAGGAGCTCTACGACCTGCGCATCGTGCTCGAGAGCACTGCGGTGCGCCGGCTGTGCGAGACCGAGAGGCGCCCCGAGCTCGAAGCGCTGCGCCGCACCTGGACCGGCCCCTGCGACGAGCGCGAGACCGAGATGCGGGTGGTGGCGACGCTCGACGAGGCCTTCCACGCGACGCTGGTGGCGAGCGCCGGCAACCGCGAGATGTCTCGCGTGCACGCCGAGGTCACCGAGCGCATCCGCATCATCCGGCGGCTCGACTTCACCAAGGCGCCACGCATCGACGCGACTTACCAGGAACACGGGAAGATCCTGCGCGCCATCGTGCAGCGCCGCGCCGAGCAGTCGGTGATGCTGCTGCGCACGCATATCGAGGCGAGCAAGGCCGAGGTCCGCAAAATCACGCTGCATAGGCTGTACGAGGCGCGCGAGCGCGCCGGCGACTGAGCCGGGCGCCGCGTCGGGCTGCCCGCAAACGGTGCGGCGTGCGGCGCGCGGGGCCCACCGGGCGGCCCGTCGCGACGACCCGCACCGCGTTGGCGCCGAGCCCGCCCGCCCCGCGTGCGAAGCCCCCCCCGGCACCCCGGCACACATCTTGCGGAGCTTTGCGGGCGATCTTGTATTCATGGTGGTGTACCCAGCGCCACCGCCCGGGCACGCCCCGCTGCCCCACCCGCTGACCGCACTCGCTGTCGCCCCATTGCCCCGTATCCAAGGAGTCCCCCCATGATCCCCTCGCGTCGCTCCTTGCTCCAAGCCGCCAGCGCCGCCGGCCTGGTCTGTGCCGCCGGCCTGCCGCTGCGCGCCTCGGCCCAGTCGCCGATCACCGTCGGCGTGATCTACGTCGGCCCGCGCGATGACTTCGGCTACAACCAGGCGCAGGCGCAGGCCGCCGCGGCGCTCAAGAAGCTGCCGGGCGTGAAGGTCGTCGAGGAGGAGAAGGTGCCCGAGACCATCGCCGTCCAGAAGACGATGGAAGCGATGATCACTCAGGACAAGGCGTCGCTGATCTTCGCCACCTCGTTCGGCTACTTCGACCCGCACATGCTGCGCATGGCCGAGAAGTACCCCAACGTGCGCTTCGCCCACGGCGGCGGCATGTGGACCGAAGGCAAGCATCCGAGGAACGCGGGCTCGTACTTCGGCTACATCGACGGCGCGCAGTACGTCGCGGGCGTTGTCGCCGGTCACATGAGCAAATCGAAGAAGCTCGGCTTCGTCGCTGCCAAGCCGATCCCGCAGGTGCTGCGCAATATCAACGCGTTCACGATGGGCGCGCGCTCGGTGGATCCGTCGATCACCACCCGTGTGATCTTCACCGGCGACTGGTCGATGGCGGTCAAGGAAGCCGAGGCGACCAACAGCCTGGTGGATCAGGGCGTGGACGTGGTCACCTGCCACGTCGACGGCCCGAAGGTCATGATCGAGACCGCCGAGAAGCGCGGCATCATGACCTGCGGCTACCACGCCAGCCAGGCCGCGCTCGCACCCAAGGGTTACTTGACCGGCGCCGAATGGGACTGGTCGACGCCTTACGGCATGCTGGTCGACGCGGCCCGCACGAACAAGCCGCACCTGAACTTCCTGCGCGGCGGCCTGAAGGAAGGCTTCGTGAAGATGTCGGCCTACGGCCCGTCGGTGACGCCGGCCGCCAAGGCCGCGGGCGACGCCGCGCGCATGGCGCTCACCACCGGCAGCTTCGCCATCTTCAAGGGCCCGCTCAAGGACAACAAGGGCGGCACGGTGATCCCGGCGGGCACGGTGCTGGAGATGACCAACCTCGAGCTCGAGAAGATGAACTACCTGGTGGAGGGCGTGCTCGGCTCGATCCCGGCCTGATCGGGACGCCTGCTCCTCGGCCAAGACGGTGTCCACCGTCCAGTCGGTCCTAGCCGCCGCGCTCCGTCCGGTGAACGCCTCGCCGGCGGTGCGCGCATGGCTGGTGCCGATCGGGTCGATCGTCGTGGGGCTGCTGGCCTTCGGCGTGTTCGTGTCGCTCCTCGGGCGCAATCCGCTCGAGGTGTACGCGACCCTCTTCGAGGGCGGCTTTGCCAGCGGCTTCTCGTGGAACAACACGCTGCTGCGGGCTGCGCCGCTGATCCTCACCGGGCTGGCGGTCGCGATCCCCGCGCAGGCCGGGCTGGTGGTGATCGGCGGCGAGGGGGCGCTGGCGCTCGGGGCACTGGCCGCGGCGGCGGTGGCGGTGCCGCTGGTTCCTTCGCTCGGGGCCATGGCGTTGGTCGCCGGTTCGATCGCGGGTGCCGCGGCGGGCGGTGCGTGGTTCGCGCTCGCGGGGTTCTTCCGCGCCTATCGCGGGCTCAATGAGACGATCAGCAGCCTGCTGCTGTCCTACATCGCGATCGCAGTGTTCAACCACCTGGTCGAGGGTCCGCTGCGCGATCCGGCCAGCCTGAACAAGCCGTCGACGCTGCCACTGGTCGACAGTGCCATGATCGGGCAGATCCCCTGGCTCGACGTGCACTGGGGGCTGGTGATCGGCGTGGTCGCCTGCGTGATCGCGCAGCTGGCCCTCTCGCGCAGCACCCAGGGGTTTGCGCTGCGTGTGGCGGGCGGCAATCCGCGCGCCGCGATGCTGGTGGGCTTGCCGGTAGGTGCGCTGATCGTCGCGGCCTGTGCATTCGGCGGCGCGGCCGCGGGGCTGGCGGGTGCGATCGAGGTGATGGCGGTGCACAGCGCGGCCAGCGCGTCGGTGCTCGCCGGCTACGGCACCACCGGCATCCTGGTCGCCTTCATGGCGCGCCAGCAGCCGCTGGCGATCGTGCCGGTGGCGATTCTGATGGGCGGGATCTCCGCGGCGGGCAGCCTGCTGCAGCGTCGCCTGGACCTGCCCGACGCGACGACGCTGGTGCTGCAGGGGCTGCTGTTCGTCGCCATCCTGGCCGGCGAGGCATTCAGCCCTAAGGAGCGTCGATGAGCTTCGACGCGGTGCTGACGGTGCTGATCGCCGTCATGGGCGGCGCGATCCGGGTGTCCACGCCCTTCCTCTTCGTGTCGCTCGGCGAATGTATCACCGAGAAGTCGGGTCGCATCAACCTCGGGCTCGAAGGCACGATGGTGTTTGGCGCGATGTTCGGCTACGCGGTCTCGTACCACACCGGCTCACCGTGGCTCGGCGTGCTCGCGGCCGGCTGCTCCGGGGTGGCCTTCGGCGCCGTGCACGGCCTGCTGTGCAGCCTGCCGCGCGTCAACGACACGGCGATCGGCATCTCGCTGATCGTGCTGGGGCTGGGTCTCGCGTACTTCTTCGGCAAGGCCTACATCCAGCCGACCGCGCCGCGACTGCCCTCGCTGGACCTCGGCGCCTGGAGCGACCGGCCGGCACTGCGCGCGGCGCTGCAGGTCAACGTGCTGTTCATCGTCGGTGCGGTGCTCGCGTTCGTGCTGCACTGGGCGTTCGCCAACACCCGCTGGGGGCTGCAGTTGCGTACCGTCGGCGACTCGGCCGATGCGGCGCGCGCGCTCGGCCTGTCGGTGGCACGCACCCGCGTGATGGCGACCGCGATGGGCGGCTTCTTCGGCGGCGTGGCGGGGGCCTACCTGTCGCTCTACTACCCGGGCAGCTGGAACGAGGCGCTGTCGAGCGGGCAGGGCGTGATGGCGGTCGCGCTGGTGATCTTCGCGCGCTGGCGGCCGCTCGGCTGTTTCCGCGCGGCACTGATCTTCGGCGGCGCCGGCTCGATCGGCCCGGCGCTGCAGGCGGTCGGCATCCAGGCGGGTTACCACCTCTGGAATGCCGCGCCGTACGTGCTGACGCTGGCGATCATGCTGGCCAGTACCTCCAGGGCCAGCGCGTCGATCGGTGCGCCGGGCGAACTCTCCATGACGCGCTGAAGACGCGCGCATCACACGAACGAGGCGTTTCGATGAGCGGACTGGGCGGATTGAACAAGTCGCCGAATGGCGTGGTCGTGGGGCTGGTGCAATTGCAGCTGCCGGTGGTCGAGACACCGGCGCAGCTCGCCGCGCAGACCGCGCGCATCGTTGCGATGGTCGGCAAGGCGCGCCGCAACAGCCCGGGCATGGACCTGGTGGTGTTCCCCGAGTACGCGCTGCACGGGCTGTCGATGAGCACCGCGCGCGAGCTGATGGTGTCGATGGATGGGCCCGAGGTTGCAGCCTTCCGGCAGGCCTGCATCGAGCACCGGATCTGGGGCTGCTTCTCGATCATGGAGGCCAACCCCGGCGGCAACCCCTACAACACCGGGATCATGTTCGACGACACCGGGCGGCTCGCGCTCTACTACCGCAAGCTGCACCCCTGGGTGCCGGTCGAGGCCTGGGAGCCGGGCAACCTCGGCATCCCCGTCATCGACGGCCCGAAGGGCTGCAGGCTCGCGCTGATCATCTGCCACGACGGCATGTTCCCGGAGATGGCGCGCGAGTGCGCGTACAAGGGCGCCGAGATCATGCTGCGCACCGCCGGCTACACCGCGCCGATCCGCCACGCCTGGAAGCTCACCAACCAAGCGAACGCCTTCCAGAACCTGATGATCACCGCCAGCGTCTGCCTGTGCGGCAGCGACGGCAGCTTCGACTCGATGGGCGAGGGCATGGTCTGCAGCTTCGACGGCACGGTCCTGGTCGAGGGCGGCAACCGTCCCGACGAGATCGTCACCTGCGAGCTGCGGCCCGACCTGGTCCGCGAGGCCCGTCAGCACTGGGGCGTGGAGAACAACCCCTACCAGCTCTGGCACCGCGGCTACGTGGCGGTCAAGGGCGGCGCGCAGGACTGCCCTTACACCTTCATGCACGACATGGTGGGTGGGCGCTACCGGCTGCCCTGGGAGGCGGACGTCGTCCACGTCGATGGCGCATCCTGCGGCTTCGCCGCGCCGACGCGCGCATACGCCGGTCCGCAGCCGGCGGGCCTCGACGGCGTGCCGGTTTCTGCGCCGATTGCGGTGCCTGTTTCCGTGCCCGGTTCCGCGCCCGGCGTGCGCGCCGCCTGAGCCGGCGGAGGAGACCGCGATGATCGACTTCGCCCAGATCGCCGCCGACCCTTACCCCTGGCCGTATGACGGCCGCTGGTTCGCGGCCGAGACGGCGCTGGTGATCATCGACATGCAGACCGACTTCTGCGGCATCGGCGGCTACGTCGACCGCATGGGCTACGACCTGTCGATGACGCGGGCCCCGATCGCCCCGATCTCGCGCCTGCTGACGGCGGCCCGCGCCCGCGGCCTCGCCGTGATCCACACCCGCGAGGGACACCGCCCCGACCTCGCCGATCTGCCTGCCAACAAGCGCTGGCGCTCGCGGCGCATCGGTGCGGGCATCGGCGATGCGGGCCCCTGCGGCCGCATCCTCGTTCGCGGCGAGCCAGGCTGGGAGATCATCCCCGAGCTCGCGCCCCTCGCCGGCGAGCCGATCGTCGACAAGCCCGGCAAGGGCTCGTTCTGCGCGACCGATCTCGAGCTGATGCTGCACGTGCGGGGCATCCGCAACCTGCTGCTGACCGGCATCACCACCGACGTGTGTGTGCACACGACCCTGCGCGAGGCCAACGACCGCGGCTTCGAGTGCCTGATTCTCGAGGACTGCTGCGGCGCGACCGATCTTGGCAACCACCAGGCCGCGATCAAGATGGTGACCATGCAGGGCGGCGTGTTCGGCGCGGTCGGTCGATCCGCGCAGGTGATCGACGCGCTCGGTGGCGGTGCCGCATGAAGGCGCCGTCGCTGCAGACGATCGGGCTCACCAAGTGCTTCGGCGACTTCGTCGCGCTCGATACGGTCGACCTCGACGTGCGGCCCGGCACGGTGCATGCGCTGCTTGGCGAGAACGGCGCCGGCAAGTCGACGCTGGTCAAGTGCCTCGTCGGCTTCCAGCGGGCCGACGCGGGCTCGGTGCTGCTCGACGGCCGCGAGCGCGACATCGGCTCGCCGCAGGCGGCACGCGCGCTCGGCGTCGGCATGGTCTACCAGCACTTCACGCTGGTGCCCTCGATGACGGTGGCCGAGAACTTCGCGCTCGCGCGCGGCGGGCTCGGCGCGGTGATCGACTGGTCGGCGAAGCTCGCCGAGATGCGCGCATTCATGGACGGTACGCCGTTCACGCTGCCGCTCGAGGTGCCGGTCTCGAACCTGGCGGCAGGCCAGAGGCAGAAGGCCGAGATCCTCAAGCAGCTCTACGCCGACAACCGGCTGCTGATCCTCGATGAGCCGACCTCGGTGCTTGCGCCCGACGAGGCCGACGAGGTGCTCGGCGCGATCCGCGGCCTGGCGCACGCGGGCCGGCTGACGGTGGTGATGATCACCCACAAATTCCGCGAGGTCTCGGCCTTCGCCGACGACGTCACCGTGCTGCGCCGCGGCAAGCGGGTCGCGGCCGGCCCGGTCGGCAACTTCGATGCGGTGCGGCTGGCCGACGCGATGATCGGGGCGGCGCGGCGCCGGGAGCTGCCCGAGCGCAGCCCGGTCGCGCAGGCTGCGGCGCCGGTGCTCGCGGTAGAGAGGCTGACCGTCATTGACGACGCCGGCCGGCGCGTGGTGCGCGAGGCGACGCTTGCGGTACGCGCCGGCGAGATCCTCGGCATTGCAGGCGTCTCGGGCAACGGCCAGCGCGAGCTGGTCGAGACGCTGCTCGGGCAACGCGAGGCTGCCTCGGGAGCGATCCGGATCGGTGGCGAGCGCTATCGCGGGCGGCGTGCCGAGATCGCACGGCACGGCGTGGGCAGCCTGCCGGAGGAGCCGCTCCGGAACGCCTGCGTGGCGGCGATGTCGGTCGCCGAGAACCTGGGTCTGCGCGAGTTCGACGTGGCGCCCCTGGCGCGCGCCGGCTGGCTGAGCCCGGCTCGGCTGGTGGCGGCTGCGCGGCCGCGTATCGAGGCCTTCGGCGTCAAGACCCGCGGGCCGGACTCGCCGATCGGCACGCTGTCGGGCGGCAACGTGCAGCGCACGGTGCTCGCGCGTGAGCTCTCGCGCGGCTGTCGTGTGCTCGTCGTGATGAACCCGGTGTTCGGCCTGGACTTCGCGGCGGTCGACGAGATCCACCGCCGCCTGCTCGAGGCGCGCAACTGCGGCGCGGCGGTGCTGCTGGTGAGCGAGGACCTCGACGAGTTGATCGAGCTGTCCGACCGCGTCCTTGTGATGTCCGAAGGTTCGCTGGTCTACGAGACCTCGAGCGGCGCCGCCGATCGGGCCGAGATCGGCCGGCGCATGGGCGGCGCACACGAGACGCCCGACACGACCGCGGGTCGCGCCGAGCCCGCCGTGGCCGAAGGTGCCGCATGAACGCCCCGTCCCCTGGCAACGGCGCACCGCGCACGGTCCGTGCGCTGCCCTCCGATTTTTCGTTCGATCCGTACACCACCGCACTGGTGATGATCGACATGCAGCGCGACTTCATCGAGCCCGGTGGCTTCGGCGAGTCGCTGGGCAACGACGTCGGGCATCTCGCGCAGGTCGTCGCACCCGCGAAGGCACTGATCGCCTGGGCGCGCAAGCGCGGCCTGCTGCTCGTGCACACGCGTGAATGCCACCGTCCGGACCTCTCGGATTGTCCGCCGGCCAAGCGACTGCGCGGCGCGCCGTCCACGCGGATCGGTGATCCCGGCCCGATGGGACGCATCCTGATCGACGGCGAGGCCGGAGCCGACTTCGTGCCCGGTCTGGTTCCGTTGCCCGGCGAGGTCGAAATCGTCAAGCCGGGCAAGGGCGCGTTCTACAACACGCATCTCACGAACGTGCTCGTCTCGCGGGGCATCACGCACCTGATCTTCGGCGGAGTGACCACCGAAGTGTGTGTGCAGACGACGATGCGCGAGGCCAACGACCGCGGCTACGAGTGTTTGCTGGTCGAGGAGGCCACCGGCAGCTACTTTCCCGAGTTCCGTGATGCCACGATCGAAATGATCCGCGCGCAGGGCGGGATCATCGGCTGGACGGCGTCGCTCGCGGACCTCACGCGCGCCTGATCAGGCGGGCGTCGAGGCCCGCACCCGGCGCGGATCGCCGGGCGGAGTGCTGGCCACAGCGCCCTGGCGGATCATCGCTACGGTGGCGACGAGGCGCAGCACGCGCCGGGCATTCGGGCCAATCGTGCGCCCGGCGGGCTCGTCGCCGAGCACCGGTCGTCCCGCCGGACCGAGGATCGCCCCAAGCAGCGACGAGGCCAGCGTGTAGCCGGACAGCGCGGGCAGCGCGGCGGCGACGAAGCCGAGCGCGGTCGACAGTGTGGTGTAGATGGCGAAGCCGCCGAGGTGCAGCACCGAGAGCTCGCCGCCGGGCGTGACCGAGTCGGACAGGTCGACGCCGTGGCGACCGGCCCGCAGCAGAACGGCCTGAGCGAGCCGCGTGCGCTGCGCAGGCTCGAGCCTGCGCTGCAGCGTGCCCACGATGCTGCGCAGCACCTCGGTCTCGAGCTCGTCCACCCACGCCTGGAGCGCTGCGGCGGCGTCGCGCTGGGTCGGATCGCGCTGGATTGGATCGCGCAAGGAGGTTCCTCGAGTCGAGTCGATCGACGCAAGGTCGATGCCGGTCGGACCTGTCCGCGCGGTCCACCAGATCCGGTCCACGCCGAGCGCCTCGGCCGCGTCGCGAAGCATCTCGAGATAGGTCGCGCAGCCCAGTGTCGCCGAGGTTGTGAGGCCGCTACGACCGGCGAGGCCGATCCGCTCCATCAGAAGCGACGCGGCCAGCGGCACCGAGGCGCTCTCCTGGCCGTCAAGCGCGCGGGTCAGCTCCAGCAGCTCTTCGGCGGTAGCGCGCTCGAAGGTCTCGAACAGCATACGACTCGAGAGGCTCGGACCGGTGGCTCGAGCCGATGCGCTCGGCGGCGCGGACGTCGGCATCGGCAACGTCGGCGGGCCGGCGGCATCGGCCGGCTGGTCCGCCGGGGAGGGCGGGAAGGCCGGGGAGGGCGGGGAGGGCGGGGGCGCGGTCGCCGCGGGCGTCGCCGTTGCAGTCGTCGTGGCGGTCGCAGTTGCCGTCACCGCCGACATCGCCAGCCTGCGGACCGCCGTCCGGTACTTGCGCCACAGTCGCTCGTGCTCGCCGACCGGGTCGGCGCGTCCCTTGGCGGCGAGGACAAAATGATGCTGCGCGGCGCTGTCGGGCATCAACCGCCCGTCGGCGAGCCGCTCGTACCACGTGCCGAAGCGAGCGAGACGCTCGACCTCGGTGGCATCCAGCTCGGCGCCGGCAGCCGCGGCAGGATCGACTTGGAACGGGATCGACAGTGCCGCAAGGTGAAGGTCCCGCAACGGGTCGCAGTGGTCGTGAAACGCGTCGCGCTCCTCGTGCCCGTCGTCGCCCGGCGCCAGGGATGACGGTGGTTCGTCATGTGTCCGCAATCCGTCGGGTACGGGGCTTGCATCGGGTGGCGCGGCCTCGCCGGGTGGCGCCCCGTCGCTCTGCGGCGCGGCTTCGAGCCGCGGCGCGACGTCGCGGCGGGCGGGCTCCGGCAGGATTGCGGCCAGGGCCACCGGCAGCTCGAGCCGTGCATCGTCTGGCAGCTCCGCATCGGCGCGCAGCAGGCGGTGCCGCTCGCTATCCGGAACGCTCGGCTCGGCCTGCGGCCAGGGCGGACCGAGGAGGTCGTCGAGCAGATGCCAAGCCAGCTCGACGAACGCCTCGCCGTGGCCGGCGGCGGCGCAGACCCGCCCGATCCGGTCGAGGTCCGCCCAGGGCGTCCGCATGTCGGCCGACAGTTGCGCGCTGACGACGCCAGCCAGCGCGGCCAGTGCGCGGAGCGCGTCGTTCAGTGCTTCGCCGCGCACGACCGTCTCGGCGAACGGCTCGAGCGGGGCCCGCGGTCCGAGCAGCACCAGCTCGACGTCCGGACCGGCAGCCTGCACGTCACGCACCCGCAGCGAGGCGAGTACCAGCCCGGCCAGCCGCGGCGCGGCGCGCGACGGGTCATCGAGCAGTCCGCGGTGCAGGCTGCGGCACGCAGTGGCGGCGTCGGCCGCAACCGTGGAAGTGCCGGCCCGGCCATAGGAGACCGGTCGACTGCGCAGCCAGGCGCGGTGCACCGGCAGCTCGCCGACCGAGCCCGCCTCGACCCGTCCTTCGGCCGGTGCGCCGTCGAGCACCAGGCTGCGCTCGATGCGCCGCGCCGACAGCGCACCGACGGCGGTCGCCGCTCCACGGGACCAGCCGTGTAGCCGCCAGGACTCGGTCGCGGCGCAGGCCCGGGCGAGCGCGTCGCACCAATGGCCGATGCGTGACGCATGGTCCGGTGCGATGGCGGGCAGGAGGGAAACGGCGGGCATGGTGCGTCGTCGGGAGCGGTCCAGATCAATCCTAAGTCGGACGCGTCGCCCTCTCGGATGGGCCGGACCGACGGACGCCGCATCCCGCCGAACGGCCTGGGGTCGCGGTCGGCTCGCCGCTCAGCGCGGATGAACGCGCCGAAGGCCTCGGGCGTCTGCGGTCCGCCGAATTGCACGCCCTGCGGATCGCCCTTCACCCCGATCTCGGGGTCGGCCAACGCCTTCTGCATCGCCTCGTCGAGCTTCACGACGATCTCGCGCGGCAGCGCCTTCGGGCCGATCACCGAGTACCCGTCGGTGACGTCGAAGCCCTCGATGCCCTCCTCCTCGAAGGGCGGCACGTCGGCGAGCAGCGGGTCAGGCGGCCTTCAGCTCGGCGCGGGCGGTGCCAGCCTCGGCGAGAGAGTCGATCGCGGCCTGTACGCCACCCTTGCGGTGCGGCACGCCAGCGGCCTGCAGGCCCATCTCGACGCCGCCGAGGGTGCCGAGCAGCGTCAGGTCGTTGAAGTCGCCGAGGTGGCCGATGCGAAACACCCGGCCGGCGAGCTTCGACAGTCCGGTGCCCAGCGACATGTTGAAACGCTCCAGCACGATGCGCCGGAAGGCGTCGGCGTCGTGGCTCGCGCCACTGGCGTCGACCGGCATCAGCACTGCGGTCAGTGCCGGGCTGTACTCGGCCGGGTTGCGGCACAGGATCTCGAGCCCCCAGCCGCGCACCGCGCGGCGGGTCGCCTCGGCATGGCGCTCGTGGCGGGCGAAGACGTTCGGCAGGCCCTCGGCATGCAGGCGGTCGAGCGCGACGGCCAGGCCATACAGGAGGTTGGTCGACGGCGTGGTCGGCCAGAAGCCCTTCTCGTTGGCGGTGACGATCTCTTCCCAGTCCCAATAGGCACGCGGCAGGCGGGCGCGGCGCGAGGCGTCCATTGCCTTGGCCGACACCGCGTTGAACGACAGCCCGGGAGGCAGCATCATGCCCTTCTGCGAGCCCGCGACGGTCACATCCACCCCCCACTCGTCGTGCCGGAAGTCGACCGAGCCCATCGACGAGATGGTGTCGACCATCAGCAGCGCCGGATGCGTCGCCGCGTCGATCGCGCGCCGCACGGCCGCGATGTCGGAGGTGACGCCGGTCGAGGTCTCGTTGTGCACCACGCAGACCGCCTTGATCCGGTGCTGCGGGTCGGCCGACAGCCGCTCGTGGATACGCGCGGCGTCCACGCCACTGCGCCAGTCGCCCGGGATGAACTCGGGGGCGAGGCCCAGGCGCTCGGCGAGCCGCTTCCAGAGCGCCGCGAAGTGGCCGGTCTCGGCCATCAGCACGGCATCGCCGGGCGACAGCGTGTTGACCAGGGCTGCTTCCCAGGCGCCGGTGCCGGAGGCCGGATAGATGATCACCGGCCGGGTCGTCTGGAAGACCGACCGGATGTCGGCGAGGATCTTAAGACCAAGCTTCTGGAACTCTGGGCCGCGATGGTCGATGGTCGGATGGTCGATCGCCCGCAGCACGTTGTCAGGGACGTTGGTGGGGCCGGGAATCTGCAGGAAGTGGCGCCCCGCGGGGTGTGAGTTCAGGTCGAGCATGTCGCCTCCATTTTGCATACACTAGGCGAAACGCCCAGAGCGTGCAACGCGGCCCGTGGCCGAGGCAGGCCATTGTTACTGCTTTTTAAGGCAATTTCCCGGTTGCCGAGCCGGGGCGTCTGCAACAGGCCGTGCTCCGACATCGCATGCAACTCGACATCCTCACCTCCGAAGCCACAGTGCCCGCGCGCGCGCCACCGACCGCACCCGATCGCCGGGTTCTGCACGAAGCGGTCGCCGAGCGGCTGCGCGGGCTGATCGTCGAGGGCGTGCTCGCGCCGGGCGAGCACCTGAACGAGCGTGTGCTCTGCGAGCAGCTCGGCGTCTCGCGCACACCGCTGCGGGAGGCCTTCCGCACGCTCGCGGGCGAAGGCATCGTCGAGCTGAGGCCGAACCGGGGCGCGGTGGTCGCGGCGTTGTCGCGCCAAGACGTCGAGCATGCGTTCGAGCTGATGGCCGCACTCGAATCGCTCGCCGGCGGGCTCGCGGCCGAGCGCGCAACCGCCGCCGAGCGCGACGAGCTGCGCGCGCTGCACTTCGAGATGCTCGCCGCACACGCCCGCCGCGACCTGCCGTCCTACTATCGGCTCAACAGCAGTATCCACCGCCGCCTGGTCGCCTGCGCGCGCAACCCGGTGCTGGCCGACACCTATGCGCGCCTGAACGCGCGTCTTCAGTCGCTGCGCTTTCGCTCGAACCTGAACCGCGACAAGTGGGACACGGCGGTTGCCGAGCACGCGGCCATGATCGATGCGCTCGACGCGGGCGACGGCGAGCGTCTCGCCGCGGTGCTGCGCGGGCACCTGCACCACAAGCGCGCGACCGTGCTCGCGCAGCTCGAAGCCGGGGCGACCCCGCCGCCGGCCGTGTGCGGCGCCGACGGCGGCCTTGCGGAGGACCTCCGATGAATGCCCCCGAACGCATCGACGGCGCGCGCCGCGTGTTCCTGTCGCCGCGGCTGGCCCGCAGCGACCTCGCCACCCGCCTGCGCCGTGAGATGCAGGGCGATGTGCTGTTCGACGCCGGCTCGCGCGGCCGCTATTCGACCGATGCCTCGGTCTACCAGGTCGAGCCGATCGGCGTCGCGGTGCCGCGCACCGAGGCCGACTTGGCGATCGCGCTGGACGTCGCGCGCGACCTGAAGGTGCCGGTGCTGGCGCGCGGCGGCGGCACTTCGCAATGCGGGCAGGCGATCGGCGCGGCCCTGGTGATCGACCACTCGAAGTGGCTCAACGAGGTGGTCGGCTTCGACGAGCGGGCGGCGAAGGCCGACCCCGAGAACGCGACGGTCACCGTGCAGCCGGGACTCGCGCTCGATGCTTTGAACGCGCGGCTCAAGCCGCATGGGCTATGGTTCCCGGTCGACGTCTCCACCTCGGCGCAGGCGACGCTGGGTGGCATGGCCGGCAACAACTCCTGCGGCTCGCGCTCGATCGCCTACGGCAACATGGTGCACAACGTCGCGGGCATCGACGCGATCCTCGCCGACGGCACGCAGGGATATTGGGGCACGTTCACCCGCGGCGACGGCTCGGCGGGCGACATGAGCCTGTCGAACCAGCGGATCCGCGAGATCGTCAGCGGCCTGCACGCGATCGCCGACCGCGAACGCGACGAGATTCGGCGGGTTTGGCCGACGGTGATGCGCCGGGTTGGGGGCTACAACCTCGACGTCTTCGAGCCGCGCTCGGAGCGGCCCTACACCGCCGACGGCTCGCTGAACCTCGCCCACCTGCTGGTCGGCTCCGAGGGCACGCTCGCCTGGACGCGCCGGCTCACGCTCAAACTTGCGCCGCTGCCCGGCGCGAAGGTGCTCGGCGTGGTGTCGTTCCCGAGCTTCCAGCAGTCGATGGAATCGGCCCAGCACATCGTGCGGCTCGGGCCGGTCGCGGTGGAGCTGGTCGACCGCACGATGATCGAGCTGTCGCGTGCGAACCCGTCGTTCCGCCCGACCATCGACTCGGCGCTGGTCGGTGAGCCGAAGGCGGTGCTTCTGGTGGAGTTCGCCGGCGAGACGCGCGACGCGCAGCTCGCGAAGCTCGCGCGCCTGCACGAGCTGATGGCGGACCTGGGGCTGCCGGGCAGCGTCGTCGACCTGGTCGACGAGCCCCGGCAGAAGGCGCTCTGGGAGGTCCGCAAGGCGGGCCTGAACATCATGATGTCGATGAAGGGCGACGGCAAGCCGGTGTCCTTCATCGAGGACTGCGCGGTGCCGCTCGAGTATCTGGCCGACTACACCGCGCGGCTCACCGAGGTGTTTCGCCGGCACGGCACACAGGGCACCTGGTATGCACACGCCTCGGTCGGCACGCTGCACGTGCGCCCGATCCTCGACCTGCGCGAGCACGGCGGCGGCGCAAGCAAGATGCGCGCGATCGCCGAGGAGGCCGCCGCGATGGTGCGCGAGTACAAGGGCGCGTTCTCCGGCGAGCACGGCGACGGGCTGGTTCGCAGCGAGTGGGTCGCCTGGCAGTTCGGGCCGCGGCTGGTGCGCGCCTTCGAGGAGATCAAGGGCCTGTTCGATCCGGAGGACCGGATGAACCCGGGCAAGATCGTCCGACCCACGCGGATGGATGACACGAGCCTCTTCCGATTCGCGCCGGGCTATGCAATTCGCCCGCTGGCGACTGCGCTCGACTGGTCGGACTGGAACCGTGCCAACGATCCGTCCGACGCCGACGGCACCCGCGCGGACTGGGTGCGCGAGGGCAACGGCGTCGCGGTCTCGCCCCCGGGCACCGGCGGGGATCCGGCGGGCGGCTTCGGCAAGGCCGTCGAGATGTGTAACAACAACGGGCACTGCCGCAAGTTCGACGCCGGCACGATGTGCCCCTCGTACCGGGCCACCCGCGACGAGGCGCACGTCACCCGCGGCCGCGCGAACACGCTGCGCCTGGCGGTCAGCGGGCAGCTCGGCCCCGACGGGCTCGCCTCGCCGGCGGTGCGCGACGCGATGGACCTCTGCGTGCAGTGCAAGGGCTGCCGGCGAGAGTGTCCGACCGGCGTCGACATGGCGCGCATGAAGACCGAGTTCCTGTACCACTGGCAGGCGAAACACGGGCTGTCGGTTCGGGCCCGGCTGATCGCCTACCTGCCGCGCTGGGCCTCGAAGGCCGCGCGGCTCGCGCCGATCGCCAACCTGCGCGACACCGTGCCCGGCCTGGCTGCGCTCACCGAGCGCTGGCTCGGGCTGAGCGCCCGGCGCAGGTTGCCCCGCTTCCGGCGCGACGGCTTCTTGCACACGCTCGCCCGGTTCGAGGCCGCGGGCGGCGTCGGTACGGGTGCGGCACCGTCCGCGGACGCCACCGAGGTGGTGCTCTGGGTCGACACCTTCGACGAGCACTTCGAGCCCGAGAACGCACATGCCGCGCTGCGCGTGCTGCGCGCCGCGGGCTACCGGGTGCAGGTCGCCGGCGCGCGCGGCTCGGGCATCGCCGAGGGCGAGCGGCCGCTGTGCTGTGGCCGCAGCTTCCTGTCCGCCGGCCTGGTCGACGAGGCCCGGCACGAGGCCACGCGCACGCTGGCGGCGCTGCTGCCCTATGCCGAGCGGGGCGTGGCGATCGTCGGGCTGGAGCCCTCGTGCTTGCTGACGCTGCGCGACGAGTTCCTCGCGCTGCGGCTCGACGAGGCGGTCGGCCGCCCGGGCGCGGCCCGTCTACTGGCCTCGAAGGCGATGCTCTTCGAGGAGTTCCTCGCCGCCGAACATGCCGCGGGCCGGCTCTCGCTCGCGCTTGAGGCGCTGCCCCAGTCGCGCGCGAAGGTGCACGGTCATTGCCACCAGAAGGCGTTCGACGCCTTCGCGCCGACGCTCGCCGTGCTGAGGCTCATCCCCGGCCTGGCCGTCGAGCCGATCGAGTCGGGCTGCTGCGGCATGGCCGGCAGTTTCGGCTACGAGGCCGCGCACCTGGAGGTGTCGATGAAGATGGCCGAAGCCGCGCTGCTGCCTGCGGTGCGCGCCGCAGGCGAGGACACCCTGATCGTCGCCGACGGCACCAGCTGCCGCCACCAGATCGCCGATGGCACGTCCCGCGAGGCGCTGCACGTCGCCCGCGTGCTGGAGCGCGCGCTCGCCTGAGTCGGGCTCGCACCGGGCCGGTGTGTCCCGAGGCGGGCGGAAGGCGTTCGCCCGCCGGGTGATAATCGCAGCTTCCCGAACAAGACGATACGAGGCGCCTCGCGATGGCCCAGCCGATGAATCCCGACCTTCGCCGTGCGGCGCTCGAGTACCACGAACAGGGCCGCCCCGGAAAGATCTCGGTCACCCCGACCAAGAGCCTGGTCAACCAGCGCGACCTGGCGCTGGCCTACTCGCCCGGCGTGGCCGCCGCCTGCGAGATGATCGTCGAGGATCCGGCCAACGCCTTCCGCTATACCGCGCGGGGCAACCTGGTCGCGGTCATCACCAACGGCACCGCGGTGCTCGGACTCGGCGCGATCGGGCCGCTGGCCGCCAAGCCCGTGATGGAAGGCAAGGGCGTGCTGTTCAAGAAGTTCGCCGGTATCGATGTCTTCGACATCGAGATCGACGAGACCGATCCGGACAAACTGGTCGACATCATTGCGTCGCTCGAGCCGACCTTTGGCGGCATCAACCTCGAGGACATCAAGGCGCCCGAGTGTTTCCACGTCGAGCGCCGGCTGCGCGAGCGGATGAAGATCCCCGTCTTCCACGACGACCAGCACGGCACCGCCGTGGTCGTCGGCGCGGCGATCCTCAACGGCCTGGAGGTGGTCGGCAAGCGCGTCACCGACTGCAAGCTGGTGGTCAGCGGCGCCGGCGCCGCCGCGCTCGCCTGCCTGGACCTGCTGCTCGACCTGGGGTTCGCACTGGAGCAGATCTGGGTGACCGACATCGAAGGCGTCGTCTACACCGGCCGCACCGTACTGATGGACGACGAGAAGGCGCGGTTCGCTCAGCCGACCGACGCCCGCACGCTCGCCGACGTGATCGGCGGTGCCGACGTCTTCCTCGGCCTGTCCGCCGGCGGCGTGCTCAAGCCCGAGATGGTCGCGAAGATGGCGGCCAAGCCGATCATCCTCGCGCTCGCGAACCCGACGCCGGAGATCCTGCCCGAGCTCGTGCGCCAGGTCCGCGACGATGCGATCATCGCGACCGGCCGCAGTGACTATCCGAACCAGGTCAACAACGTCCTGGTGTTCCCGTTTCTGTTCCGCGGCGCGCTCGACGTCGGCGCGACCACGATCAACCGCGAGATGGAGATCGCCGCAGTCCGCGCGGTCGCCGAGCTCGCCCGCGCCGAGCAGTCCGACGTCGTGACCGCCGCCTACGGCGGGCCGGGCCAGGCGTTCGGCCCCGAGTTCCTGATCCCGCGGCCCTTCGATCCGCGGCTGATCGTGAAGATCGCCCCGGCGGTTGCTCGCGCCGCGATGGACTCGGGTGTCGCCATGCGTCCGATCGCCGATTTCGAGGCGTACCGCTCGCAGCTCGAGCAGTTCGTCTATCACTCGGGCAACTTCATGAAGCCGATCTTCTCGGCCGCGCGGCGCGGCGAGACACGGCGGATCGTCTACGCCGAGGGCGAGGACGAACGTGTGCTGCGCGCGGTCCAGCAGGTCGTCGACGACCGGCTCGCCCAGCCGATCCTCGTCGGGCGGCCGGCGGTGATCGAGCGCCGCATCGAGCGCTTCGGCCTGCGGATCCGTGCGGGGCGCGATTTCGGCATCATCAATCCCGAGTGGGACGAGCGCTTCCGCGACTACTGGCAGACGTACCACGCGCTGGTCGAGAGGAAGGGCGTCACGCCCGAGTACGCGCAGATCGAGGTCCGTCGGCGCAACACGCTGATCGGCGCACTGATGGTCCACCGCGGCGAGGCCGACGGGATGCTGTGTGGCTCGTTCGGCCCGTACTCCCAGCACCTGCAGTTCATCGACGAGGTCATCGGCCGCAAGCCTGGGGCGAGCGTCTATGCGGCGATGAGCACGCTGATGCTGCCGGGCCGCCAGGTCACGCTGGTCGATACGCACGTCAATGCCGACCCCTCCGCCACCGAGCTCGCCGAGATCACGCTGATGGCCGCCGACGAGCTGCGCCGCTTCGGGATCAAGCCCTCGGTGGCGCTGCTGTCGCATTCGAACTTCGGCTCCTCGAACCGGGCGTCCGCGGTGAAGATGCGCGATGCGCTGGCGATCCTGCGCGAGCGGGCGCCCGAGCTCGAGATCGATGGCGAGATGCACGGCGACGCGGCGCTCGACAGCGACTACCGCCGCCGGCTGCTGCCGCGGACCACGCTGTCGGGCGAGGCGAACCTGCTGGTGATGCCGAACATCGACGCGGCCAACATCTCGTACAACCTCTTGAAAGCGGCGGCCGGCAACAACATCTCGATCGGTCCGGTGCTGCTCGGTGCGGCCCGGCCGGTGCATGTGCTGACGGCGTCCTCGACGGTGCGCCGGCTGGTCAACATGACCGCCTGGACCATCGTGGACATCAACGCGACGCGCTGAGCGTCACGGGCGGACGGCTGAGTGAGTCTCGCGGTCGGTTGCGGCCGACCGGCGGGCAGGCGAGCGCCGCGGCCGTGCACCGTTCGTCGGGTGCGGATGCGCGTCGAGCCCTCGCCGTCTGCGTGGAGCCCGCTGCGTGGCTACCCTCCGTCGGGGCAGGTGATTCCACCCGCTGTCGGCCGCAGTGCTCGCGGCCCCGAGGCCATGGCGATCAGCGAACATCCGATAGACAGCGTGGGAGCTCAACCGGACACCGAGGGCGCTGTCGGTGTGCCCAGGCGTTCACCCAAGCACTTCGAGCTTCTCGAGGGGTGCCGGGAGCTCGTTCTCGAGCGGATGGGCGAGGTTGTCGCCGACGCCCTCAACTCGATGAGCGAAGAGCTGATGGCCGAGGCAATGCGCTCGTTTCGCTCCGACCAGCAGCAGGCGCTGCTCGATGCGGGAATGCTGGTGCGCGAGAATCGCACCGAGATCGAGACCCGCTTTCGCCGCAACTTCGGCGACATCTTCGAGCGCCGGCTGTACGCGATAGACACGCCATCGGCCGCCGATGATTCGACGGCGGCCGAGGACGCGCCGCTGCAGTTGGTCTCGGAAGACGTGATCAGCGACAAGATGAGCGTCGATCGCCTGATCGGACGCGCCAAGAGCCGCCTGGACCATGAAGAGGTGCTGGGCATCCGGGCGCGGCTCGGTGCGCTGCTCGATCGGGACTGGTTCGAGGAAGGCAAGCACCCGGTCTCGCCCGAGGCGGTGTTCGAGGCGCTCAAGAACGCGCTGGCCGAGCTGTCGCCCCGCGCCGACGTGAAGGTCGCGCTGCTCGATGCCTTCGAGCCTCACGTATCGCAGAACCTCAATGTCTTGTACGCCGCGGTCAACGAGCGGCTGCGATCGAACGACGTGCTGCCGACGATTCGACCTCAGGTGCAGACCTTCCCGTCGACCCGGCGCCCTGGCGGGTCTGCCGCGAACGGGCCCGATGCGGCCGGCGCAGCCCCCCAGCAGGGCGGTCCGCACCCGGGGGGGGCGCAGCACGGCGGCCCGGATCACCGCGGCTCGCCGCAGAACGGCGCGACGGCGGACGCGGCGGGCGACGGCTACGGCGCGATCCTCGATCCGATGGAGGCGCTGCAGGCGGCGATGGCCGACGCGACGGCCGGCCGGCCGGCCGGCCGGACGCAGGTCGCGCGGATGCTGTCCAACCCCGAGATGTTCGGCGTCGAGGACATCCCCGTGGCGCCGGTGCAGCCGCCCCTGGTTGCCTCGCTGACCGCGATCCAGCGCGATTCGGAGCAGACTGACGTCGCGGGCATGCTGCCGGCGATCGCCCAGCGGGTGCGCGAGCAAGGCTCGCCCTTGGACCAGATTACCGTCGAGATCGTCTCGATGGTGTTCGATTACATCTATTCCGATCGGCGCCTGCCGGACTCGATCAAGCAGCTGCTGCTGCGGCTGCAGGTGGTCGCGGTCAAAGCGGCGCTGCTCGACCGCAGCTTCTTCGCGCGTCGCCAGCATCCGATGCGCCGGCTGATCGACGGCATCTCGGACGTCGGCGCCGACCCGGACGCCGACCTCGGGCACGGCTCGCCGATGTGCGAGGGGCTGGTCCGTGTCGTGGACCGCGTCATCGCCGAGTTCGACACGGACCTGTCGATCTTCGAGCGCTGCCTCGAGGAGATCGAGGTGCTCGCGCGCGACGAGTCCGAGCGCCGTGCGGCCAGCCTCGGGGCGGTGGCCCGCGAGGCCGCGAGGCGCGAGACATACGCGATCGCCCAGGACGAGGCGCGCACCGAGCTCGACCGGCGTCTGGACAAGGACACGCCGCTGTTCGTGCGCGAGTTCTTGCATCGCTGGTGGACGCAGGTGCTCGCCGGGCAGCGCGCCGACCACGAGGGCGAAGCCGCAGTCAAGGCCTGGGACGCGGCGATGCGCGTCGCTGACTACCTCGTCTGGAGTGTGGCCCCCAAGAAGTCAGACGAGATCATCCGGCTGGCGACGGTGCTGCCCAAGTTGATCCGCAGCATGAAGGGCGGCATGGCGCGGGTCGAGATACCCGAGTCCGAGCGGGCCGCGTTCTTCGACGAGCTGCTGCGCGCCCATACGGTCGAGATCTCCGCCGCCAAGCGGCGCTCGCAGTCCGCGCCGGCACCGGCGCGGGTTGCTGCACCGGCGGCTAGCACGCCGGTCTCGGTGCGCATGCAGCCCGACGGCACCGTGCGCTTCGAGCCGCGTACGGAGGAGGCCGAGCGTACCCCGACCGTGTCCGCGTCCGACCAGGTGCTGTCGGCAATGCACCGCGGCCAGCGCATCGAGATCGAGGACGATGCCGGGGTGCGAGTCTTCAAGCTCGCCTGGATCAGCCCCGCCCGCAAGCTCTTCATCCTGACCCGGCAACCCGAGGAGAGCCTGACCGTGCAGGGTGCCGAGTTCGCCTTCATGCTCCAGCGCGGGCGGGCGCGGATCGCGCCGGACGATTCGACCTTCGACCGGGCGATCGGTTCGGTCACCGGCGGTGAACCAGCCGCCTCCGGGACCGGCGCCGACCATCGCGCTGCGCCCCCCGCGGACAAACAACCCGAGCCCGAGCGCCCGCCGCTGTCGCTCGTCTGAGCCGACTCACGTAGCATCCACGGCATGATGTCCATGCGCCGGTGGTGGGGTGGTGTGCTGGTCGTGCTCGCGCTGCTCGCGCTGCTCGCGGGAGCGCTGGCTGTTGCGCGCGACGAGCGGTTCCCGGGCTCTGGGAGCGAGATCGCGCTGCGCGAGCTGCCGCGCGAGGCCCGCGAGACGCTGGACCTGATCCGTGCGGGTGGCCCGTTCCCGCACGCCAAGGACGGCACCGTGTTCGGCAACCGCGAGCGCCTGCTGCCCCGGCAGCCCCGCGGCTACTACACCGAGTACACCGTCAGGACGCCGGGCTCGCGCGATCGCGGCGCGCGCCGCATCGTGGCGGGCGGCGGTCCGCGCGTATCGGGCGAGTACTGGTACACCGACGACCACTACGCGTCGTTCAGCCGGATCCGGGAGTGAGCCGATGACCCCGCTCGAGAGCCTGCCGCCGAACGCGGTCGAACGGCTGGCCGACCGCCGACCCGCGATGCTGCGCAGTCAGGCGCACGCCGCCTGCCAGCGCTTCCTGCATGCCGACTGCACCGAGGCCCGCGACAAGGCCGGCGTGATGGCCGCGCTGGCGCGCGGCTTCGCGCTGCCCTCGCATTTCGGCTCGAACCTCGACGCGCTCTACGACTGCCTGACCGAGCTCGAGCCGCAGCCCGGTGTCTCTGCCCCGGGGCTGGTAGTGGTCGTCGAGCGCCTCCCCGGCCCCCCGGGCTTCGAGGACGATGCGCGCGATGCGCTGCTGGACGTCTTTCGCGACGCCGCCGAGACCTTCGGTGAGCGCGGCGTCGCGTTCCGGACCTTCTGGTCGGTCAGCCGCGGCGCCCGCCCAGCGCCTCCATGATCGAGGCGATGTCGCCCAGCCCGTTCTGCGGCATCTGACCCTGCGGCGTCAGCTTGTCGACGAGCTGGGGCAGCAGCCCGGCGAGCCCCTGGCTGGCGTCCTGGGGCGACACCCCGAGCTGCTTGGCCAGGCCGGCCAGGGTGTCGCTGCCGAGCACCTGCTGCAGCTGATCGGGCGAGATCGGTAGGTTCTGGCCGGTGCCGATCCACGACTGGACGACATCGCCCAGCCCGCCTTTGGTCAAGGACGAGACGAGGTCGGCGAGCCCGCCCGCGCCGCCTTGCTGGCCGCCGGCCAGGAGCGCCATCGCCGCCTGCATCATCGGGTTGCCCTGCGGGGCCTGGCCGCCCATCGCGCCGCCCAGGCTGCCGAGGAGTGAGTCCATCAAGCTCATGTCGAGGTCCTTGTGTCCGGTGGGTGGGGGCGCACAACACGGCGCCCGTGCGCGCAGCTTAGCGCAGGCCGGCGCCGCCAGAGCCGGTGCATCGGTCAGTCACCATCCGCCACATTCCGTCCGGGGGATGGCGTCAGAAGTCGCCGAAGCGCGCCTGCAGTGCGGCCAGCGCGGCCAGCCCCGCGGTCTCGGTGCGCAGCGTGCGCGGCCCCAGCTGCAGCGGCCGCCAGCCCGCGGCGATCGCCTGCGCCGTCTCGTCGTCGTCCAGCCCGCTCTCGGGTCCGGCGAGCAGCCAGGCCCCGGCAAGCGGCTTTGGCAGCGCCGCGATCCCGCCGCCGTCGTGTGGCGAGAGCAGCAGCCGCAGCGGCCCGCGTCCGTCCGCATCGGGCCGCAGCGCGCCCCCAGGCGCCGGTCGACCCGGGCCGCCGGGCCGGGCGAGCCAGCGGGCGAGCGGCATCGGCTCGGCAATCTCGGGCAGCACGTCGCGGCCGCACTGCATGCATGCGGCGACCGCGATACGGCGCCAATGCCCGAGCCGCTTGGCGGCGCGCGCCTCGTCCAGCTTCAGCACGGAGCGCCGCGAGAACAGCGGCTGGATGGCGCCCGCCCCCAGCTCGATCGCCTTCTCGACCACCCAGTCCATCTTGTCGCCGGCGGGCAGCGCCTGGGCCAGGCCGAGGGCGAGCGGACTCTCGGTGCGCGCATCGATCGGATCGCCGGCGAGCAGCGAGGCGCCGCGCGGATCGGCGTCGAGCAGGGTGGCCGTGCAGCGCCGGCCCTGTCCGTCGAACAACTCGAGCGCGTCGCCGACGGACAGCCGCAGCACACGAAGCGCATGATGGCTGGACTCCGCGTCGAGCCGCAGCGTGGCGCGCGCGACGAGCGGGCCGACGTGGAACAGGCGGAATACCGAGGGGGCGGCCATCGCGGCGCAGTGTATCGCGCCGTCCGACGGGTCACCCTCGTTTGATAAAATCGACGCTTTCCTCCCTCAGGTCGGGCCCGACGGCCCCCAAGGCGCCCTATGCAGACCCCCTCTTTCGCCGACCCGACCGGCGCGCCCGCCGATGCCGCCCGCGACCGTAGCGAGCCGGCACGCATGGCCGCCGCCATTCGTGCCCTCGCGATGGACGCGGTCGAGCAGGCCGCCTCGGGGCATCCGGGCATGCCGATGGGCATGGCCGACATCGCGGTGGCGCTCTGGGGGCGGCACCTCAAGCACAACCCCGCGCGCCCGACCTGGTTCGACCGCGACCGGTTCGTGCTTTCGAACGGGCACGGCTCGATGCTGCTGTACGCGCTGCTGCACCTGACCGGCTACGACCTGCCGATCGACGAATTGCGGAACTTCCGCAAGCTGCACTCGAAGACACCCGGGCATCCCGAGGTCGGCATCACCCCGGGTGTGGAGACCACCACCGGCCCGCTCGGCCAGGGCTTGGCGAACGCGGTCGGCATGGCGCTCTCCGAGCGGATGCTGGCCGCGGAGTTCAACCGGGACGGCTTCCCCGTCGTCGACCACTTCACCTGGGTGTTCGCCGGCGATGGCTGCCTGATGGAGGGCATCTCGCACGAGGTCTGCTCGCTGGCGGGCACCTGGGGCCTGTCCAAGCTCGTCGTGCTGTACGACGACAATGGCATCTCCATCGACGGCGAGGTCGGCGCCTGGTTCCGCGACGACACCCTCCGCCGTTTCGAGGCCTACGGGTGGAACGTGATCGCCGATGTCGACGGGCACGATGTCGACGCGGTCGATGCCGCGATCGAGATCGCCCGGGAATGGGGCACCAACGGCCGCGAGATGCCCGGCGGGCAGCGCTTCGCGCCGACCCTGATCCAGTGCCGGACCGTCATCGGCAAGGGCGCGCCCACGCGGGCAGGCAAGGCGAAGTCGCACGGCGAGCCGCTGGGCGCCGAGGAGATTGCCGGCGTGCGCCGCTGGATGGGCTGGAACCACGGCCCCTTCGAGATCCCGGCCGACGTCTATGCGGCCTGGGACGCCACCGGCTCCGGCGCGCAGCGTCAGGCCGCCTGGGACGACCTGTTCGCGGCGTATGCCGAGCGTTTCCCGCGCGAGGCCGGCGAGTTGGAGCGCCGCATGCGCGGCGTGCTGCCCGCGACCTGGGAGTTCACCGTGCAGCACGCGATCGACGAGGCCGTCGCCCGCGGCGAGACCATCGCCACGCGCAAGGCCTCGCAGAACGCGCTGAACCACTTCGGCCCGGCGCTGCCCGAGCTGCTCGGCGGCTCGGCCGACCTGACCGGCTCGAACCTCACCGACTGGAAGGGCGCCGGCGCGTTCCGCAGCTTCGGCGGGCCCGACGGGCAGTCGTTCGTCGCCGGGCGCCACGTCAACTACGGCGTGCGCGAGTTCGGCATGGCCGCTCTGATGAACGGGATCGCGCTGCACGGCGGCCACCTGCCGTTCGGGGGCACCTTCCTCACCTTCAGCGACTACTCGCGCAACGCGATCCGGATGGCGGCGCTGATGAAGCAGCGCGTCATCCACGTCTTTACCCATGACTCGATCGGCCTCGGGGAAGATGGCCCGACCCACCAGTCTGTCGAGCACGCCGCGAGCCTGCGCCTGATCCCCGGCCTCGACGTCTGGCGCCCGGCGGATCCGGTCGAGTCGGCGGTCGCCTGGGCGATGGCGATCGAGCGCGACGACGGCCCGAGTGCGCTGCTGCTGTCGCGCCAGGCCGTGCCCTTCATGAGCCGCTCGGACGCCCAGATCGAGGCCGTGCGCCACGGCGGCTATGTGCTCCGGGATGCCGCCGAGCCGCGCTGCGCGATCATCGCCACCGGCTCCGAGCTCGGCCTGGCCATGGCCGCGCGCGAACTGCTCGCCGCCGACGGGATCGAGGTCCGGATCGTGTCGCTGCCTTCGACCTCCGTCTTCGATCGGCAGGACCTCACATACAAGGCACGCGTGTTGCCCGAGACTTTGCCGCGGATCGCGGTCGAGGCCGGTGTCACCGACGGCTGGTGGAAGTACCGGTGCGACGCGGTGATCGGCCTGGACCGCTACGGCGAGTCCGCCCCGGCCGGCGCGCTGTTCGAGCATTTCGGATTCACGCCCGAGAACGTCGCGGACACCGTCCGGGCCGTGCTCGCCAAACATTCAACCTGAGGAGCTGTCATGACCCTGCGAGTCGCCATCAACGGCTACGGCCGAATCGGCCGGAACATCCTGCGTGCCCACTACGAGGGCGGCAAGACCCACGACCTGCAGATCGTGGCGATCAACGATCTGGGGGATCCGAACACCAACGCGCACCTCACGCAATACGACACCACCCACGGCCGCTTCAGCGGCACGGTGGCGGTCGATGGCGACTCGATGGTCGTCAACGGCGACCGGATCAAGGTCTTCGCGCAGCGCGACCCGGCCAAGCTTCCCTGGGGCGACGAGAAGATCGACGTGGTCCTCGAGTGCACCGGCTACTTCACGACGAAAGAGCAGGCTTCGGCCCACCTGAAGGGCGGCGCCAAGAAGGTCGTGATCTCGCAGCCTGGCGGCAAGGACGTGGATGCGACCGTCGTCTTCGGCGTCAACCAGGGCGTGCTCAAGGCCTCGCACACGGTGATCTCGAACGCCTCGTGCACGACCAACTGCCTGGCACCGGTCGTCAAGCCGCTGAACGACAAGATTGGCATCGTCAACGGGCTGATGACCACGGTGCACGCATTCACCAACGACCAGCGCTTGTCCGACGTCTATCACGAGGACCTGCGCCGGGCGCGCGCCGCCGCGCACAACATGATCCCGACCAAGACCGGTGCCGCCGCCGCGGTCGGCCTCGTGCTGCCCGAGCTGGCCGGCAAGCTCGACGGCTACGCGATCCGTGTCCCGACCCTCAACGTGTCGATCGTCGACCTGTCGTTCATCGCCGCGCGCGACACGACTGCCGACGAGGTCAACGCGATCATGCAGGCGGCGTCCGAGGGTGAACTGAAGGGCATCCTCGGCTACAACACCGCGCCGCTGGTCTCCAGCGACTTCAACCACGATCCACGCTCGTCGATCTTCGACGCGACGCTGACCAAGGTGTCGGGCCGCCTCGTGAAGGTCTCGAGTTGGTACGACAACGAGTGGGGCTTCAGCAACCGCATGCTCGACACCACCGTCGCGCTGATGTCGGCGAAGTGATCCGCACTGCCCCGCCGCGCGCGGCGGGGCGAGGGGGGGGGGGGGCTCAGCGGTCCGTCGCGCTCAGGTGGGCGGCGATGATTGTCGTCTCGGCGACGAGGCAGCGTACCAGTGCCGGCAGTCCATCGAGGCGGTGCTCGCGTCCGGCTTGTTCGATGCGCTCTGCGAGATCGGCGCTTCCAGTCGCGCCCACGGTCAGCAGGGAACCCTTGAGCGTGTGCGCCCAGTGCTGGATCTGGTCGAGGTCGCCTGCGGTGCTGGCCTCGACGAGGGCACAGGCCTGCTCGGCCGCGGCCGCGCAGAACAGGGGCACGATGCGCTCGTAGAAGATCGAGTCGCCTTCGAAGCGCGCCATGGCGTCGGCCCGCGTTCGAGCGGGCTCGGGCGGGCGGCCGTCGAACGGAGTGGGCGTCTGGAGATCGGTGACGGCGTGGGCGGCGAGCGGGGTCATCGTTCAGGGGTCCTTCAAACCGGGGCGTGGCCTGCAGCGAGCATCCGGCTGGACCCGATGATCGTCTCGCAGCGGGTGGGACGGGTTTCCATGTGCATCGGGCGGGCGTGGAGGCCGGATCAGCGGTCAGCCCGCAGCCGGGTGCGATCAGTCGATGTACTCGTCGCGAATCGCCAGCACGTCCTGCCACACCGTGCGCAGGGCGGCGACGCAGGACGGGTCGAAGTGCTTGCCCGAGCTCTTCTCGATGAATGCACGCGCGGCGTCCGGCTCCCAGGCCTGCTTGTACGGCCGCACCGAGATCAGCGCGTCCAGCACGTCGGCGACCGCGACGATGCGGCCCTCCAGCGGGATCGACTCGCCGGACAGGCCGCGCGGATAGCCCGAGCCGTCCCACTTCTCGTGATGGGTCCAGGCGATCGTCGCGCCCATCTGCAACACCGGCGAGCGGTGCTCGCGCAGGATCTGCCAGCCGATGGTCGTGTGCAGCTTCATCACGTCCATCTCCTCGGCGCTCAGGCGCGAGGGCTTGAGGAGGATCTGGTCGGGCGTGCCGAGCTTGCCCACGTCGTGCAGTGGCGCTGCCTTGCGGATCAGCGTCTGGAACTCGAGGTCGCCGCCCATCGCGCCCGCGATGGTCTTCGAGTACTCCGCCATCCGCACCACGTGGGCGCCGGTCTCGGGGTCACGGAACTCGGCCGCCCGCGCCAGGCACAGCAGCGTGTCGCGCTCGGTCGTCGCGATCGCCCGCGTGGCCTTGGCCACCGCGTGCTCGAGCTCGATTGTGCGGTCGGTCAGCCGCCGCGTCAGGCCGCGCAGTCGCAGCATGTTGCGCACCCGAGCAGTGAACTCGGCGCGGTCCACCGGCTTGTGCAGGAAATCGGTCGCTCCGGCCTCGAGCGCCTGCCGACGAAGGTCGCGGTCGATGTTGGCGGTGACCATCAGCAGCGGCAGTTCGCTGCGGCCGGGCAGCGCGCGCATCCGTTCGATGAAGGTCAGCCCGTCGATGTCGGGCATCCGGTAGTCGACGATCACTAGGTCCGGATCGTGCTCGCGGCACCACGACAAGCCGTCCTCGCTGCGACGGAACATGCGCGGCGCGGCCCCGTCGACGCGGCCCACCAGATGCTCCATCACGGTCAGGTTGATCGGGTTGTCGTCGACGATCACCACTTCCATCTGGGGTACTTCCTCTCTCCGGGCCAAGGAACCGCCCTTTAGGTCTTCGGCAGCGCGATGCCAAGCTTGAGCTCAGGATCGTGCCGGAGCGTGTGTTGCATCACGATGCTGCGACGAACGACCGCCGTCGCCGACCGGCGGTCCATCCGCGAGCGGCTAGAATCGTCGCAAACGGCGCGCCGGGCCGCCCCGCGCGCGCGACCGCTCTCCTCCCCACCTCGCGACCCACTCCATGATCCAATTCAAGCGACTGAGCGACCTGGACCTGGCCGGCAAGCGCGTGTTCATCCGCGCCGACCTCAACGTGCCCCAGGACGACGCCGGCACCATCACCGACGACACGCGGATCCGCGCCTCGGTGCCCGCCATCGAGTACTGCCTGCGCGCGGGCGCGGCGGTGATGGTCACCTCCCACCTCGGCCGTCCCACCGAGGGCGTGCTGCGCCCCGAGGACTCGCTCGCACCGATCGCGCAGCGCCTGTCGGAGAAGCTCGGCCGTCCGGTCCGCCTGCAGCGTGACTGGGTCGACGGCGGCTTCACCGTCGAACCGGGCGAGGTGGTGCTGCTGGAGAACTGCCGCACGAACAAGGGCGAGAAGCAGGACGACGAGGGCCTGTCGCGCCGCATGGCCGCGCTCTGCGATGTCTACGTCAACGACGCCTTCGGCACCGCGCATCGTGCCGAGGCGAGCACGCACGGCATCGCCCGCTTCGCGCCGGTCGCTTGCGCCGGCCCGCTGATGGCGGCCGAGCTCGACGCGCTCGGCCGGGCGCTCGGCTCGCCGAAGCGTCCGCTGGTGGCCATCGTCGCCGGCTCCAAGGTCTCGACCAAACTCACAATCCTGAAGTCGCTCGCGGCCAAGGTCGACGGACTCATCGTCGGCGGCGGCATCGCGAACACCTTCATGGCCGCGGTCGGCCTGCCGATCGGCCGGTCGCTGGCCGAGCCCGACCTGCTCGCAGAGGCCCGCGTGATCATCGACTTGATGAAGGCGCGTGGTGCCGAGGTGCCGATCCCCACCGACGTCGTCGTCGCGAAGACCTTCGCCGCCGATGCGAAGGCCACGGTCAAGGCGGCCGCCGACGTCGCCGACGACGACCTGATCCTCGATATCGGCCCGCAGACCGCCGGGCGACTCGCCGCACAGCTGCAGGCCGCGGGGACGATCGTCTGGAACGGTCCGGTCGGTGTGTTCGAGTTCGACGCCTTCGCCGGCGGCACCGAGGCGCTGGCCCGCGCGATCGCGGCCTCGCCCGGCTACTCGATCGCGGGCGGCGGCGACACGCTCGCGGCGATCTCCAAGTTCGGGATCACCGACGACGTCGACTACATCTCCACCGGGGGCGGCGCCTTCCTCGAGTTTCTGGAGGGTCGTACGTTGCCGGCGGTGGCCGCGCTCGAGGCGCGCGCCTGAGTCGTCGCGGGGCGGCCCCCGGCGCCGCCTGGAGCACGCGCGATCGAAGCCGAGCTCGCGAAGCCGTGCTCGCGAAGCCGTGCGACGTCGACCGTGCGAGCGTACGTAACGCACAGACGCTTGCACCCGGCTGTATGGGGGCAGTTGATTCTCGTCAAGTTCGACTAGAATCCACCGACAACGGGGAGAAGAGAATGGTGTCAGCCCATCCGATTCCGCCGATCAAGACCGCGGCCGCTGCGGTCACGCACGGCGTCAACTGCGGCGATTGCGGCCTGCAGGACATCTGCCTCGTCGAGGGCCTGAGCCCGACCGAGCTCGACCGGCTCACCGGCATGGTCTCGACCCGCCGGCGCATCAAGCGCGGCGAGCCGCTGTTCCGCGCGGGCGACCACTTCGATGCGATTTATCCGATCCGGCTCGGCTTTTTCAAGACCCGGGTCGTCTCCGACGACGGTCGCGAACAGGTCAACGGCTTCCCGATGCCGGGTGACATCCTCGGCTTCGATGCGATCAGTGTGGGGGTCTTCCAGTGCGATGCGATCGCGCTCGAGGACGCCGAGGTCTGCGTCGTGCCGTTCGAGAAGCTCGAATCGCTGACCCGTGAGTTCAACGGCCTGCAGCGGCAGCTGCACCGCGTACTCTCGCGCGAGATCGTCCGCGACCAGGGCGTGATGATGCTGTTGGGTACCATGCGCGCCGAGCAGCGCATCGCGACCTTCCTGCTGAACCTGTCGCAGCGCTTCGCGCAGCGCGGCTTCTCGCCGCGCGAGTTCATCCTGCGGATGACCCGCGAGGAGATCGGCAACTATCTCGGGCTCAAGCTCGAGACGGTCAGCCGCACGTTCTCGAAGCTGCAGGACGACGGTGTGATCACCGTCGAGCAGAAGCGCCTGCGGATCGACGAGGCCGCGCGCCTGCGCGACATCGCCCGCGCGACCTGCACGCTCGAGTGAGCTGACGCCGCCGGGCCCCCGCCCGCGAGCTCGACCCGAATCAGTCCGCGCAGAACGGATGGGGCTGCCCGAGCGCTAGCGCCAGGAGTGCCGCGACCGCCATGCCGGCGAGCAGAGCCCCCCCGATGCGCATCCCGAGGTTCTCTACCCGCGCCGCGCGTGCGGCCGAGCGACGTGCGAGCCTGTCCAGCAGCCACCGCGCCCCGATCAGGTGGGCCGCCGTGCCGGCACCGAAGGCCAGCATCGCGAGCGCGCCGCGCAGCGGGTCGCTTGCGAGCGCCGCGGTGGCCAGCGCCGAGTACAGCAGTCCGCAGGGCACCAGGGCCCAGGCGGCGCCGGCGACCCAGGGGCGGCCGCGGCCCACCGTGGCGCCGAGTCGCGCGCCGCCGGCACGCCAGGCGCGAGCGCCGAGCTGGTCGATCCAGGCTGGTTGCCGGCCCAGCACCAGCAGCGCCAGACCGAGCGCGAGCAGGACGAGGTTCAGGGCGCCCCACAGGGGGCGCATCAGCGGCATCGCCTCCGCCCCCCAGCGCAGCAGCCACGAGCCGCTGCCGACCGCGGCACCCAGCGCCGCGTAGCCCAGCAGGCGGGACGCGTGGAAGGCGAGGTCGTCGCGGCGGGGCAGCTTGGATGCGAGCGTCCGGCCGGTGAGCGCGTCGACCGGAAACAACGGAATGCTGCGGCCAAGCGACAGGGCGGCCGCAGGCGATACCGTGGCCGCGGGGGCCGTGCGCGGCCCGCCCAGCCCATGGACGGCGACCCGCTGCAGGGCCGAGCACATTGCCACGCAGTGCAGCCCGCCGAGTAGCCCGAGCGCGGCGGCGGTGGCGATCAGCACGAACAGGCTCATGAAGGCGTGCGGACTCCCCGCGGGCGGGCGGGTTCGGCGTTCACGCGGCCCCCGGCGGGTCGTTTGGCGGCGGGTTCGGGCCCCGGGAGTCGGGATTCGGCGGGTTACCCGGCAGCGGCACGGTCAGTGGCATCGGACGCTGCCAGCGGTTGATCTCCTCGGACGAGCGCGACAGCGACCAGGTGACCATGCCGGTGGCGCAGGCGATCGCCCAGAACGCGAAGAAGGCCAGCGAGTAGACGGCATCGCGCTGCGTTGCATCGATCTGCCAGCCGAAGAGGCTGAGGTCGTGCGGATCGAAGGCGGCGAAGACCACCATCTCGAGCAGACAGGCCGATACGAACGCCGGCCACAGGACCGCGATCCATTCGCGCGTGTTGCGGGGCACGGCGGGCGCTCGGTTCAGTCGACGCGCCCGTCGGCGGCCAGGCGCACGATGGCACCCTCGCGCAGCGCGACATGCCGGGCGGCGACTCGCCAGTCCTGGGCCTCGATCGAGACGTCCCAGTTGCCGGCGCCAACCTGCGGCGCGACCGTCCGGTAGCCGCCGTCAGCCTGCCGGTCGAGCGAGAGCCTGCGGTCCTGGTCGGCGCGCACCGGATGTGTGAGGACGACGGTGACCGTGGGCGGCAGGGTCGCGCCGCCGGTCAGCCGCAATCGCAGGTCGTTCTCGCCGGCGAGCGTCAGTTCGGCGCGCAGACCGAGCACCTTCGCGCGCGACTCGCGCTCGAGCGAGCGGTTGATGGACAGGCCGCGCTTGTAGTAGTCGTCGGCGACGTTGCTGTCGGCCCGCTGCGCGGCGATCCACCAGGTGAATACGCCCGCGACGACGGTCGCGGCGGGGATGCCGACGACCAGCCACACCAGCGGCTCGCGCCAAGCGGGGCGCACCGGGACGATCGGGGCTGCGGACATGAGGGACTCTCCTGGGTCGGCCCGCGTGCTCAGCGCGGGACCATGAACGCCGCCCGCTCGCTGCGGGCGAGCGACGGATCGTCGATCGCCTCCACGACGAAGCGGATCGGATTGGAACCCAGCGCACCGACGCCGGGCGGGATCTGGACATTGATCGGCACCGCGCGGTTGGAGGCGGGCTCGACCTCGTAGACCTGCGGGCTCGCGAGGCGGATGCCCTCGAGACCTTCGACCGTCACCCGCAGCCGATGGGGCGCCTCGGACGCGTTCATGAAGTGCAGCCGGTAAGTGTTCTCGACGTGGCCGGTATCAGCGATGCGCGCGAGCGCGTTACGGTCCCGGATCACGTCGACCCGCAGCGGATTGCGCACCGCGAGCGAGCCGAACAGCGCGACCACCAGCACGCCCAGCAGCGTGCCATAGACCAGCACCCGCGGTCGCAGCACGTTGCGCAGCATCCCGAAGCGCCCGAGATGACGCTCGAGGCCGTTCTGCGTCGCATAGCGCACCAGGCCGCGCTCATAGCCCATCTTGTCCATCACCGTGTCACACACGTCGATGCAGGCCGCGCAGCCGATGCATTCGTACTGCAGGCCCTGGCGGATGTCGATGCCGGTGGGGCAGACCTGCACACACAGCGTGCAGTCGACGCAGCTGCCGAGCCCCGCAGCCTTCGGATCGACCTTCTTCGAGCGCGAGCCGCGCGGCTCGCCGCGCTCGGCGTCGTAGGTCACGATCATCGTGTCCTTGTCGAACATCGCGCCCTGGAAGCGCGCGTACGGACACATGTACTTGCAGACCTGCTCGCGCATGAAACCGGCGTTGCCCCAGGTCGCGAACGAATAGAACAGCATCCAGAACCACTGCCACGGTCCGAGCGAGAACGCGAGCACTTGGCCGCCGAGCTCGCGGATCGGCGCGAAGTAGCCGATGAAGGTGAAGCCTGTCGCCAGCGCGAGCGCGAGCCACAGCGCGTGCTTGGTGGCCTTGCGGCCTAGTTTGGCGGGCGACATCGGCGAGGCGTCGAGCTTCATGCGCGCGCCCCGGTCGCCCTCGACCCGGCGCTCGATCCACATGAAGAGCTCGGTGTAGACCGTCTGCGGGCAGGCGTAGCCGCACCACAGCCGGCCCGCCACCGCGGTGAAGAAGAACAGCGACAGTGCCGCCACGACCAGCAGGCCGGCGAGGTAGATGAAGTCCTGCGGCCATAGCACCACGCCGAACAGGTAGAACTTGCGGGCGCCGAGGTCGAAGAGCACCGCCTGTCGCTCGTTCCAGCTCAGCCAGGGCAGTCCGTAGAAGATCAGCTGGGTGAAGATCACCGCCGCCCAGCGCAGCCTGGCGAAGAGGCCTGTGACCGCACGCGGGTAGATCTTTTGATGTGCCTGGTAGATCGAGAACAGCCCACCGCCGTCGTCGGCGGCGGCGGGCTGGATCGGGATCACCTTGCGGACATCGCTCATCGACTGCTCGGAACGGGAACGGAAACAGGGCAGTGACAGGAGTGGGCGAGCGTCACTTGGCGGCCGAGCCGTCCGGCGAGCGCTGCGACAGGCCGAGCACGTACGAGGCGAGTACGTGGATCTGACCCTCGGTCAGCTTGGTGTCCCAGGCGGGCATCATGTTGTTCTTGCCGAGATTGATCATCGCGACCACCTGCTGCAGCCCGCCACCGTGCAGCCAGATGCGGTCGGTCAGGTTGGGTGCGCCCAGCGCCTGGTTGCCCTTGCCGTCCGACCCGTGGCAGGCCGCGCAGACCGCGAACTTGGGCTTGCCGAGCTCGGCCTTGACCGGATCGGTGGCGCTGCCCGACAGCGACAGCACGTACTGCGCGAGCTGCTCGACCTCCTGCGCCGAGCCGACCGCGGCGCCGAGCGCCGGCATCATGCCGTTGCGGCCGCGCGCGAGTGTCTGGACGATCTGCTCGGGCGCGTTGCCGTACAACCAGTCGCCGTCGGTCAGGTTCGGGAAGCCCTTGGCGCCGCGTGCATCCGAGCCGTGGCACTGCGAGCAGTTCGCGAGGAACAACCGCTCGCCGATCGCCCGCGCCTGCGGGTCGCCGACCAGCGAAGGGATCGGCTGCTGCTGGAACTTCGCGTAGAGCGGCGCCATCTCGGCGTCGAGCGCCGCCCGCTCGGCATCGTACTGCCCGTGCGCGCTCCACTTGGCCGCGCCCGCGTTCGAGCCGAGCCCGGGGTACAGCCACAGGTAGACCGCCGCAAACACGATGGTGATGACGAATAGCCCGCTCCACCAGCGCGGCAGGGGGTTGTTCGCTTCGCGCAGGTCGCCGTCCCAGACGTGACCGGTGGTGTTGTCCGCCGTCGGTGCGGGCTTCCTGCTGTTGAGCAGCAGCAGCAGCAGGCAGAAGACGATGGAGACGATGGTCGAGATCGCGATGAACAACGACCAGAACCCACTCGTGAAATCAGCCATGATCGGATTCCTTCCGGTCTTCAGTCGTCGAGCGGGATGTGCCCGTCCTGCTCGAAGCGCGACTTGTTGCGCGGCGAGTAGGCCCAGACGACGATGCCGACGAAGCATGCGAGCGAGATCGCGGTGATGACACCGCGCAGCAGGTTGACGTCCATGTCGGTGCCCCTTACTTGATGACAGTGCCCAGACCCTGGAGGTAGGCGATCAGCGCCTCCATCTCGGTCTTGCCGCGCACGACCTCGGGCGCGTTCGCGATGTCCTCATCGGAATACGGGACCCCCACCTTGCGCAGCGCCGACATGTGCGCCGCGATGGTCGAGTGATTGACCGCGTTCTTCGCGAGCCAAGGGTAGCCGGGCATGTTCGACTCGGGCACCAGGTCGCGCGGATTGATCAGGTGCGCGCGATGCCACTCGTCGTTGTAGCGACCGCCGACGCGGGCCAGGTCTGGCCCCGTGCGCTTGCTGCCCCACTGGAACGGATGGTCCCAGACGAACTCGCCGGCGACCGAGTACGGACCGTAGCGCAGGGTCTCGGCGCGGAACGGGCGGATCATCTGCGAGTGGCAGTTGTAGCAGCCCTCGCGCTGGTAGATGTCGCGCCCGGCGAGGCGCAGGGCGTCGTACGGCTGCAACCCCTGCACCGGTTCGGTGGTGGACTTCTGGAAATAGAGCGGGACGATCTCCACCAGCCCGCCGATCGCAACCGTCAGCAGGGTCAGCACGATCAGCAGGAAGCTGTTGGTCTCGATCTTCTCGTGGGACAGGGCCATCTTCTTCTCTCCTCGGCGCGTCAGGCGTGAGCCGGCGCGGCGCCGAGCACGGGGACGTCGACCGGTTGCGCACCGGCGATGGTCTTGGCGACATTCCAGGCCATGATCAGCATGCCGCCCAGGTAGAGCAGGCCACCTGCGAGCCGGATGTAGTAGTACGGGTAGCTGGCCTTGACCGACTCGACGAACGAGTAGGTCAGCGTGCCGTCGGGCTCGACCGCGCGCCACATCAGGCCCTGGGTCACGCCGCTGATCCACATCGAGACCGCGTAGAGCACGATGCCGATGGTGGCCACCCAGAAGTGCACCTCGATCGCGCGGATGCTGTACATCGTCGCCTTGCCGAAGATGCGCGGGATCAGGTAGTAGAGCGAGCCCATCGTG
>JBIPLJ010000061.1:0-25828 GCA_044368415.1 Burkholderiaceae bacterium | reverse complement strand
TCTACCCCGACGGCGACACGATGATCGAGCCGGGCGACGAGGTGTTCGTGCTGGCCGCGACCGAGCACATCCGCACGGTGATGACCGAGCTGCGCAAGATGGACAAGCCGGTGCGCCGGGTGATGCTTGCCGGCGGCGGGCGCATCGGCATGCGGCTGGCGCTGCGCCTGGCGGGCCGTATCGACGTGCGGATCATCGAGCCCGACGTCAAGCGCTGCGAGCAGCTCGCCGCGCTGCTGCCCTCGAATGTGCTGGTGCTCAACGGCGACGCGACCGACGAGGACCTCCTCGAGGAGGAGAGCGTCGGCGAGATGGACCTGTTCTGCGCGCTGACCTCGGACGACGAGGACAACATCATGTCCTCGCTGCTCGCCAAGAAGATGGGCGCGCGCCGCGTGATCGCGCTGATCAACCGGCGTGCCTACGCCGACCTGGTGGAGGGCGGCAAGATCGACATCGCGATCGTGCCGGCGCAGGCGACGATCGGCGAGCTGCTCGCGCACGTGCGGCGCGGCGACGTGGCGGCCGTGCATTCGCTGCGGCGAGGCGCGGCCGAGGCGCTCGAGGCGATCGCGCACGGCGACCCGCGCTCGAGCAAGGTGGTCGGGCGGCGCATCGAGCAGCTCGATCTGCCCCCGGGCACCACCATCGGGGCGATCGTCCGGCAGGCGCTGGGCAACCGCTCCGAGGTGATCATCGCCCACCACGACACGGTGATCGAGCCCGAGGATCACGTTATTGTCTTCGTGGCCAACAAGCGGATGATCCCGCGCGTCGAGAAGCTTTTCCAGGTGGGCGTGGGGTTCTTCTGAGCGCCCCTCGAGCCCGGACGGGGGCGGTTCGGGCGGCGATGGCCCGACAGCGCGCTCGGGATCTGCGTGACAGTCAGACCGCCTGCGCCTACCATCCTCCACCCCAACACGGAGACAGTTCCATGACCCAGCAGACTGGCATGCGTCGGAGATTCATCGCGACCGCAGGCGCCGCGAGCGGCGCTGCCGCCCTCGGCTTCCCCGCCATCGTCAAGGCGCAGACCACTTCGCTTCGCTTCCAGAGCACCTGGCCGGCGAAGGACATCTTCCACGAGTACGCGAACGACTTCGCCAAGAAGGTCAATGACATGACCGGCGGCGAGCTCAAGATCGAGGTGCTGCCGGCCGGTTCCGTCGTGCCGGCCTTCGGCTTGCTCGATGCAGTCTCCAAGGGCACGCTAGACGGCGGCCACGGCGTGCTCGCCTACCACTACGGCAAGAACAACGCGCTTGCGCTCTGGGGCTCGGGCCCGGCCTTCGGCATGGACGCGAACATGCTGCTGTCCTGGCACAAGTACGGTGGCGGCAAGGAGCTCCTGAACAAGCTCTACACCGCGGTTGGTGCCAGCGTGTACTCGTACGTATACGGCCCGATGCCGACCCAGCCGCTGGGCTGGTTCAAGAAGCCGATCGCCAAGGTCGAGGACATCAAGGGCCTGAAGTACCGGACCGTCGGCATCTCGATCGACGTGTTCACCAAGATGGGCGCCTCGGTCAACGCGCTGCCTGGCGGCGAGATCATCCCGGCGATGGACCGCGGCCTGCTCGACGCGGCCGAGTTCAACAACGCGTCGTCCGACCGCCTGCTCGGCTTCCCCGACGTGGCCAAGGTCTGCATGTTGCAGAGCTTCCACCAGAACGCCGAGCAGTTCGAAATCATGTTCAACAAGGCCAAGCTCGAATCGCTGCCGCCCAAGATGAAGGCGATCATCGACAATGCCGTCGAGGCTGCCTCGGCCGACATGTCCTGGAAGGCTGCCGACCGTTACTCCAAGGACTACGCGGAGATGCAGCAGAAGCAAGGCGTGAAGTTCTACAAGACGCCCGACGCGATCCTGCAGCAGCAGCTCAAGACCTACGACGAGGTCGTCAAGGCCAAGTCGAGCGATCCGCTGTTCGCCGAGATCCTCGAGTCGCAGCGTGAGTTCGCCGAGCGCGTCGTGCGCTGGGACATGGACACCAACGTCAACCGCCGGATGGCGTTCACGCACTACTTCGGCAAGAAGGGCTGACGGCCTCGCGAGCGGCGCGCACGCGCCGCTCGCGACACTGCCGCGCTCGGCCCGAAAGCCGCTGCGCGGTGGCGCGGATACAGACCCCCCGGCGCGCATGCGACGGGGCGGTCCGCGGCAGGTGCCGGTGCCTTCACCGGCAATCAGTTGTTCGGGCGACGTCCGCGGGTGCGGGCCGGTCGCCTCGGGGCTCCATCCATGCAGAAATTCTTTCTCGCCGTCGACCGCGTCTCCACGTACGCGGGACAAGCGTTCGCCTGGCTGATCGTTGCACTGACCGGTCTCATCTGCTGGGAGGTGTTCTCCCGCTACGTGATGAACAGTCCGCACGCTTGGGCCTTCGACGTGCAGATCCAGATGTACGGCGCGCTGTTCATGATGGCAGGCGCCTACACGCTGTCGAAGAACGGGCATGTCCGCGGCGACATCCTGTACGGCTTCTTCCAGCCCCGCACCCAGGCCTTCTTCGACCTGCTGCTCTACATTGTCTTCTTCCTGCCCGGTGTGTGTGCGCTCGCCTGGGCAGGCTACTCGTTCGCGGGCGAGTCCTGGGCCATCAAGGAGCATTCGTCGATCAGTGCCGACGGGCCGCCCCTGTACTTCTTCAAGTCGGTCATCCCGGTCGCCGGCGGCCTGCTGCTGATGCAGGGCATCGTCGAGATCCTGCGCTGCATCGTCTGCCTGCGCGATGGCGAGTGGCCCTCGCGCGAGCAGGACGTCGAGGAGGTCGACGTCGAGAAGCTCAAGGCGATGGTGACGCGCGACGGCGAGGCGACCCATGCCGTCGGCCCCGTCAGTGCCGCCGGGGAGCGCTGAGCCATGCGTCGCGAAATGTATTTCGGTCTGGCGATCATGGGGATGATCGTCGCGGGCGTGCTCTTCCTGATGCCCTGGGGCAACCTCACCAGTGGCCACCTCGGCCTGCTGATGCTCGGCCTGGTCGTCGTCGCGATCATGCTCGGCTTCCCGACGGCGTTCACGCTGATGGGCATGGGGATGATCTTCGCGTTCATCGCGTACCGAACGCGCTCACCTGAGCTCGCGCTCGGTCAGACGCTCGACCTGATGGTCCAACGCGCGTACGCGGTGATGGGCAACGACGTCCTGATCTCGATCCCGCTGTTCGTCTTCATGGGCTACCTGGTCGAGCGCGCGAACCTGATCGAGAAGCTGTTCCGCAGCCTGCACCTGTCGCTCGCCCGCGTGCCGGGCTCGCTCGCGGTCGCCACGCTGTTCACCTGCGCGGTGTTCGCGACGGCCACCGGCATCGTGGGCGCAGTGGTGACGCTGATGGGTCTGCTCGCGCTGCCGGCGATGCTGCGTGCCGGCTACTCGGTGCAGGTGTCGGCGGGCGTGATCACTGCTGGCGGCTGCCTGGGCATCCTGATCCCGCCGTCGGTGATGCTGATCGTCTACGGCGCCACCGCCGGCGTATCGGTCGTGCAGCTGTACGCGGGCGCGTTCTTCCCCGGGATCATGCTGGCTGGGCTGTACGTGGTGTACGTCATCGTGCTCGCCAAGCTGCGGCCGAACCTGATGCCGCCGCTGTCCGCGGCCGAGCGCCACGTGCCGCTGACGCCGACCGCGCAGACCCTGCAGGATCGCGTCAGCCCGAAGGTGCTACCCGGCCTGGTCGGTGCGCTCAAAGGCTCGCGCAACGCCGGCGTGCCGTTCCTCGAGGTGATGCGCCAGGCCCTGATCGCCGCGCTGCCGGCGATCTTCCTCGCGGTGCTGCTGACGGTGATGTGGCGCAGCGCCACCGCGCCGGACGTTGTGGTCGACACCGCGGGCCTGGTCGAGATGGGGGCCGGCGGATCCGACGCTGCCCCGCAGGGGGGCGGGCTGGCCGAGCCGCCGGGAGGCGAGGGCGAGAAGGCCGAGGGCGGGCTGGCCGAGCCGCCGTCGGAGGACACGCCCAAGGCCACCGAAGGTGTAGAGGCACCGGCTGCCGCGGAGGCGCCGTCGTCCGTCGCCGCGTCCGCCGCGCAGCCTTCGGGCGCGGCGTCCGTGCCGGCCTCGGCTGCCGCGTCGGCATCGAGTCCGGCAACCGAGGCGGCTGCAGCCGAGCGCAAGCCCGCGCCGCTATGGTTCTGGATCGTCGCCGGCGTGCTGTCGGCCGTCGTGATCGGCTACTACGCGGTGCTGACGTTCACGCGGCTCGAAGTCTTCAAGATGCTGCTGTCGTCGTTCTTCCCGCTGGCCTTCATGATCCTGGCGGTGCTCGGCACGATCGTCTTCGGGCTGGCCACGCCGACCGAGGCGGCCGCGGTGGGGTCATTGGGCGGCGTGCTGCTCGCGGGCGCCTACCGCCAGCTCAACATGAGGGTGGTCAAGGAGTCGGTGTTCCTGACCGCCAAGACCAGCGCGATGGTCTGCTGGCTGTTCGTCGGCTCCTCGATCTTCTCGGCAGCATTCGCGCTGCTGGGCGGCCAGGAGTTGATCGAGAACTGGGTGATGTCGCTCGGGCTGTCGAAGGTGCAGTTCCTACTGCTCTCGCAGGCGATCATCTTCCTGCTCGGCTGGCCGCTGGAGTGGACGGAGATCATCGTCATCTTCATGCCGATCTTCATCCCGCTGCTCGATAACTTCGGCGTCGATCCGCTGTTCTTCGGCCTGCTCGTGGCGCTGAACCTGCAGACTGCGTTCTTGTCGCCGCCGGTGGCGATGGCCGCCTTCTACCTGAAGGGCGTGGCGCCGCCGCATGTGACGCTCAACCAGATCTTCGCCGGCATGATCCCGTTCATGCTGATCCAGATCATCGCGCTGGCGATGCTGTACGTGTTCCCCGAGATCGGGCTCTGGCTGCCGGCAGTGCTCTACAAGTGACGGCCGTCGCCGTCCTGCTGTTGCGAGAGCTTTGTACTGCTCGACGGTTGTGGGCGTCCGGATGTCCTCGGGGAGCCCGACGACGTCCACCCACCTGACGGGCGCAGCGATGGTGACGGCCGGCCGGTGCGTCGACATCTACCCCGACCCCGACGCGGCCGGTCGGGAACTAAGGCGGCCCTGCGGCTACGCGTCAGCTCGGCCGGGGCGGGGCGTCCGGCCCGCGCGAGTACAGCAGCAGGCCCACCGCTAGGCTCGCGCCGATGACCGCGAACATCGCGCGGTAGGCGGGCTCCGGATAGCCGTCCGCGGTGTCGCCGGCGAAGGCTGCGGCCACCGCGCCCGTCGCCACCGGCATCACCGAGGCGCCGACCACCTGGGCAAGGTTCAGCGTTGTCATCCCGCGGCCCAGCAGCCGGTCGGGGAAGAGGCTGCGGCCGTGCGCGACGACGGTCACGCCGTAGCTGGCGACGCCGCAGAGCGCGACCAGCAGCCCGATCGCGACCGCCAAGGGCGGCCTCGGCCAGAGCGCCAGCAGGGCGAGCGTCGCGAGCGTCAGCGAGCCGCCGGTCAGTACGATGCGCTTGCGTGTGTTGAAGCGCGCATCGAGTGGTCCGCAGACGAGCACGCCGATCACTTGCGCGACCGTCATCGCCGCCAGCACCTGCCCGCGCTTGCTGGCGTCGAGTGCGTGCACGTCATGCAAGTAGGGGCCCGCCCACAGGCCGAGCACCGTCGAGACGACGGCATAGGCCACGGTCTGGATCGCCACCACGGAGGCCAAGCCGGGCGCGCGCAGCACCTCGCCGATGCCGCGCAGCACAACGCCAAGCGACTCCGGCGCCGGCGGCGGGGGGCCGTCGGCGTCCGGCCGGTCCTGCCGGATGCCGAACCAGAACGCCGCGCCGGCCGCCGCGGTCGTCGCGGCCGCCAACACGAAGGCGGTCCGCCAGCCGGCTGCTGCGGTGAGGGCGGCGAGCGGCCAGCCCGCGAGCAGGTTGCCGAGCTGGCTCAGCGCGAACACGCGCGACAGCGCGGTGCCCAGCCGCTCGCCCGAGAACCATCGCGAGCACATCAGCACGGCCGCCATGAAATAGGCTGCGCAGCCCAGGCCCACGACGGCACGCGCCGCGATCAGCGAGGCCTCGCTGCTGGCGGCGGCGGTCATCAGTGAGCCCGCCACCGCGAGCACGCTCAGGCCGGCCACCAGCCGCCGCGGCCCGATCCAGTCGAGCAGCACGCCGATCGGAAGCTGCACCGCGATCAGCACGACGAAGAACATTCCCCCGGCCAGGCCGAGGGCCTGCGGCCCGATCGACAGCTCGCGGACCAGTTCTGGCGCAATGACGCCCAGCGAGGAGCGGTGGAACTGGGAGACGGCGGTGATCGCCGCCAGGACGGCGATCAGCCGACCGGTCGTGGCGCCCCGGGAGGCGCTCAGCGCAGCGCAGCCCGCCGGACGGCGTCGCGCGCGGGCTCGATCATCAGGGCCGGCACGGCAAACGGGGCCGCGTCGTCGGGCTCGAGCCGGCCGCGGCGCAGCGGACCCAGCGGGCCGGCGTCGCACACGAGCATGGCCGTTTCGGGCCATTCGTCGTTGCCGGCGACCTTGGGAACGAAGACCGGCGGCTCGACCGGCTCGGGTCGAGCGGCGGGCGCACAGGCCGACACCGTCGCGGCATCGCCGGCCTGCGGCGGCTCGGCGCGGGACGACTGGGGCTGCGCTTCCTCGGGATGCCGTGCCGTCTCGGGGGCGACGCGGGTCGGCATCTGTGCGATGGTCGGCACGAGCTCGGCAAGCGCGAGAGCGTGGGCCGCGGCCGCCTCGGCGTCGCGCCGCACCACCGCCAGTCCGAGCGCGCTCTGCAGCGTCAGCGTGCGGACCAAGTCGGGGCCCGCGCTGCCGCGGGCGAGCTGTGTCGTGGCCAGCCGCTGCCGGTGTGCGGCGCGGACCGGTTCGAGCGCATGGTCGACCGAGCGCAGCAAGCGGTTGCCGCAAGCGTCGGCGAGCGCCGCGTAGAGTGCGGCGTCGGCCGCGGCCCAGCCAGCGGCATCGACGGAGCCGACCGCGCCGGCGAGCGCCCGCACCGATTGCAGGATCGCGGCGTGCTGGGCGCGACCGGCTTCATGCGCGGCATCGGCAGCGAGCGCCGGCTCGATGATGCGCCGCAGCGCAGTCGCTTCGGCCAGCATCGAATCCGGCCCGGGCTCGGTGATCGCTACCGCGATCAGCACCGGGTCGAGCAGGTTCCAGGCCGCCTCGGGGGCGACCGTCGTCCCGACCTTGGGCCGTGCGACAACCAGCCCCTTGCCGCCCAGATCGGCCAACGCTTCGCGCACCACCGTGCGGCTGACGCCGTGGCGTCGGCCGAGCCCCGGAACATCAATGGGGTCGCCGGGACGCAGCTCTCGCCGGGCGATGCGTCCTAGGAGGTCGCGGGCAAGTAGCGCGCTGCGGGAAGGGGTCTTGGCCATTTTGCAATTGTATGACCAACGCGCGACAAGATCTGCGCGGAATGGGTCGGACCGTTAGGGTCGCAGACCTGGATGCGTGTGTCGCGCCGCCGTTTCCGGAGCATGCCGGCCGCAGGCCCCTCGACCGCCGTCCCGGTCGGCCCCGCCATCCGGCCGCCGCCGGGCGGCATACGCGGAGGGTTCGGCCGACACCTTCTGTATCGGGCAGGTAATCGATATGCGAGCGCTTGCTATCGCTGCATGGACTGCCGAGTGAAGGTATTCATCCCGGGGCGCTTATCGCTGCGGTCGCGCCGAGCGGGGAGTCGGGGTCTTTCGGGAGGCCAGCCGCCGCGGCCGAGCCTACCGGGTATCCCAGTGCCGGCCGAGCCCGGGCTGGTGATCCGATCAATCGTCTGTGCGGTCCTGGGCGGCGCGCAGCTCGGCGAGCACGCGTGGGTCGTGTGCGGCCAGCTCGACCAACGATGCCGCGTTGTGCGCGGCGATGCGCGCTTCACGCCAAGCGTCGAGGCCGTGGATGCCGGCCGCGACCAGCCGGGACAACTGAGCGATGCCGGTCGTCATCCGGTCGATGCCGCCATGGGTGCTGCCGGTGATCACGTTCGCGCCGGGGGCCATCTGAATCGTCGTCATGTTCGGTGCTCCTGGGTCGGGTCGCCCGCAATCGGGTGACCGAGCACAGAAGATGCGGCGGCGCAGCAATCTTTTCCAATGGATGTTCGGAATCCATACCATTCGCCATCATAATGGTTGTATGGAGAAGCCATTCATCCCTGCTGGTCGACCGTCCGTCCCCAACAACCGGCCGCCGGTCCCGGTGAACTTCCGGACGCTCGACCTGAACCTGCTGCGCGTCTTTGACGAGGTGATGGTCGAGCGCAACCTGACCCGCGCCGGTGCCCACCTGGCGATGACGCAGCCGGCGGTCAGCAATGCGCTCAGGCGGCTGCGCGACGCCCTGCACGACGAGTTGGTGGTGCGCGCCGGCTATGGCGTGCAGCCCACGCCGCGGGCGCTCGAGCTGTGGCCGGCGGTGCGCGCCGCGCTGGAGACCCTGCGCTCGGCGATGCAGACCGACGAGTTCGACGCTGCCGGCTCGCGCGAGAGCTTCGTGTTGGCCATGGCCGACGCCACGGCCGCGTTGCTGATGCCCCCGCTGGTACGGCGGCTCGAGGCCGACGCGCCCGGACTGTCGCTGCGGGTGCGGCCGCTCCTCACCCGCGACCCTCGTAGCCTGCTGTCCTCCGGGGAGCTTGACATGGCGATCGGGTACTTCCCTGCCGCCGTCGCGGCGATCGACATGGCATCGATGCAGGAGAGTGGGCCGGAGCCGATCGAGCACGGGCGCCTGTACGACAGCCGCTACGTCTGCGTGATGCGGGCCGGCCATCCGCTGGCCACCGCGCCACTCGATCTCGACCGGTACTGCGCCGCGCGCCACCTGCTCGTCAGCTTCTCGGGCCGCCCGTTCGGCTTCGTCGACGAGTCGCTCGCCGCGATCGGCCGGCGAAGGCGGGTGGTGCTGACGGTGAACCAGTTCTTCACCGCCGGCCAGGTGGTCGCGTCGACCGATCTGCTGACCGTGCTGCCCGAGCGCTTCGTGCCGACCGCCGGCATCTCGCCACGGCTGGTGATGCGGGCGCTGCCGATGGACCTGCCGATCGTCCATGTAGACCAGCTGTGGCACCGGCGCAGTGCCGCCCGGCCGGCCCACGCCTGGCTGCGGCGCGCGGTGGGCGACGCGGCGCGCGAGGCGTTCGAGGCGTCGGACGACGCGGCGGGCACGGCCCCATCGGTGGCCTGAACCGAGGCAGGTCGCCGCGCATCATCGGCGTGCGCCTCGTCCGAGCGGCCGCCCCTGCCCCTGCCCCTGGGCCCGCTGTCGCTGCCGGCGTACCGCATCGATGGGCTGTCGCGCCTCGCCGCGACCCTGGCCGAGCAGATCCAGGTGGTCGCCGTCGGCGGGTAGATCTACGGGCTGACGGACAGCGCGCTCGACTTGCTGCCGATCTACGCGCATCACATCTTGCTCACCGGCCCTGGGGGCTCGGGCTGCTGCACTCGTTGGAGGGTCTCGGCGCGCTCGCGGTGGCCTGCCTGTCGGTGCGACGGTTCCCAAACTTCGCGCAGCACGACCCCTTGGACCCGGGCGGCGGCGCTCGAGGCGGGCACTAAGTCATCGTTTGGCCAAGGCGACGCTTGCGGTTCGGCGGGGGGATCGCCATCGTGGACACATCGTCGCGCGCGAACCCGCCGCGTCAGTGGCCGTCGAGACGACGGCCTGCAATGCACCGATGCCGATGTACTTTGAACGACTTCTCCCGACCCGGCGCGCCTTGCGGGGCAGCGCCGTTGCCGCCGTCCTCGCCATCCTCTTCGCCTGTGCGACGCCGCTGGGACCGTCCCCGGTGGAGCGGCTGCGCGCGCTGATCGCGGCTGGCGACATCGCGGGCGCCGATGCGCTGATCGCGGCGCGGCCACAGGAGGTGGACGTGCGGCGCGCCCTCGACCTCGCGATCCGCGGCGGCCAGCTCGAGGCGACGCGTCACTTTGTCCGTACGGCCGACCCCGACGCGCCCCTCGACCCGGATGCCACCACGCCGCTGATCCGGGCGATTGTCGACGCGCCCTCGCAGGCCCGCGCCGAGCTGGTTTCAGCGCTGCGCGAGGCCGGCGCAGATCCGGCCCGCCGTGACCGCTACGGGCGCGATGCGCGCAACTATGCGGAGACGCGCGGTTCGCCCGAGCTGCGCGCTCTGCTCGAGGACGTGCCGGTGACGCGCGCTTCCGTCGCCGCACAGCCCGCCTTCGCCGCATGGCTCGGTGCCGGAGCGGACGCACCGGCCGTGCCTGTGTCGGCGGCGCCGGGCGGCCCGCAGGCCGGCGCGCGCCCGGCGGCGTCCGGCGCGGCGGCCCGAAGCGCCTCGGCGTCCGGGGCGGCAGCTCGAAGTGCTGCGTCACCCAGCGTGGCGGCCCGAGGTACTGCGGCGTCCGGCGCGGCGGCCCGAGGTACTTCGGCGTCCGGCGCGGCGGCTCGAAGTGCCTCGGCATCCGGCGTGGCGGCGTCCGGTCCCCTGGCGCCGGCCGCGCTGCTGCGCGGCTCGCCCTGGCGCCCGGCGCCCGCGCCCGCGGCGTCCGGCACGACGCAGGCGGCCGTGCGCTTCCATGCCGACGGTACGGCCGACGTGCTGCGTATCGCCTCGGGCGCCGGCCGGCCGGAGTCGCTCTCCGGGTCGTACGCGGCCTGGCGGATCGACGACGGGCGGCTGCGGCTGGCCATGGTGGGCGATGCGTTCGCGGCCTTCTGCATCGGAGGGGCTGCACCGGCGTCCGACGGCGAGCCCGACCGGCTGGCGCTATCGTGCGAGCCGCTGCCCGCGCTCGCCATGGTGGCAGGCGCGGGCTGGAGCCAGGACGTCGCGCGCGCCATGCTCGACGAGATCGAAGCCCGGCAGGCGCCCTCTATCGTCGAGCTCGCTAGCGGACGCGCCCAGCCCGAGGCCTCCGGTCGCACCGAGCGCAGCGCGCTGCCGGTCGCGCTGCACGGCAGCGCGCCTGGTGCGACCTGCCTGCCGGCTCGCGCAAGGCCGCGCGCAGCCGTCCCCTCGCCGCGCGTGTTCGGCGACTGGCTCGCGATGGACACGCGCCGCTTCGAGGCGATGGCCCCGCGGTCGGGCAACCTGTGCCCACAGCCGGCGGCGCGCGATGCCGCGCTCGAGGCATGCCGCGAGCGTGCTGGGCGTAACCCCGCCGCCTGTCGCAGCGTCGGCGGTTGTCCGGTGGGGCAGGTGTCCGCGCTCGTCGGGTTGCCCGGCGTCGAGGCCGGCTGGGTGGCCTGCGACTCGGACCCCGGCGCGGCGCGGCGCAAGGCGCTCGACGCCTGCCGCGCGGACCTCGGTTGCGACTGCCAGGTGGTTGCACTCTCGGGCCGCAACCTGATGGCCGGTTCGGGCGCGATCGGCGCGAGCTGCCGCGCGCCCAGGCGCTGAGACGTCGCCCGCAGCACGTGCCGACGCGCCCGCTGCTGCCCGGCGCGCCACCCGGCCTTCACGCCCGGTCGGCGCGTCCTCGAGCAGCAGCGTCGCGCGCCCCAGATCCGCGGCACGCCGGATCGGCCCGATGCGCGCGGCCAGCAGCGGGCTCATCACCGGCATGAGTTGCTCGTCGTGCAGCAGCTTCAGACCGCGGGGCGCGCGGTCGTGCCGGAAGTAGCGCAGGGCGACGTCGTACCCTTCGCCCTCGAGGTCGCGCGCCACGTCGGCGGCGTCGAGCGTGCGGTGCGCCGCGGCCGCGCCTAGCGGCCTGCGGCGAAAGCCTGGCGCAGCGAGCGATTCACGCCCGCACGCGAGCCGATGCGCCGCTGTGTGTCGGGGGAGCGCTGGCATCGGTCGTCGCCGGTAGAATGCGCGTTTGTCTTGGAGCATCCCCTCGGTGCAGCGCATCTTAGAGATCGCCCACGTCCTCGGCGGCATGCTGATGGTGATGGCGGCGACCTACCTGCTGCCGATCGGCTGGTCGATCGTCGTGCGCGACGGCACTTATGACAGCTTCATCAAGGCCGCGATCGGCACTGCCGTGTGCGGTCTGGCGCTGTGGGCGCCGACCCGCCGCTGGCGGCGCGAGCTGCAGTCGCGCGACGGCTGCCTGCTCGTCGTGCTGGCCTGGGTCTCGATGGCGGGTGCGGCCACCGTGCCGTTGCGGCTCGAGATCGAGGGCCTGAGCTTCACCGACGCCTTCTTCGAGACCATCTCTGCGGTGACCACGACGGGCGGAACCGTGCTGGTCGGTCTGGACACGCTGCCGCAGAGCCTGAACGTCTGGCGCTGCGCGCTGCAGTGGTTTGGCGGCATGGGGCTCATCGTGCTGGCGGTCGCGATCCTGCCGCTGCTGGGCGTGGGCGGCATGCAGCTCTTCAAGGCCGAGACGCCGGGGCCGATGAAGGAGTCCAAGCTCACGCCGCGGATCACCCAGAGCGCGAAGTACCTGTGGTTCGTCTACACCGCCCTGACCGCGCTGTGCATCGTCGCGCTGCGGATGGCCGGCATGGACTGGTACGAGGCGGTCTGTCACGGGTTCGCCACGCTGTCGCTCGGGGGCTTCTCCACGCGTGACGCCAGCATCGCTGCCTGGAACTCCCCGGCCATCGAGGCGGTCCTCGTTGTCTTCATGTTGCTGGCCGTGCTGAACTTCGTCACCCACTTCGCCGCGTTGCGCGACCGATCCTTCCAGCCCTACCGGCGCGACCCCGAGGCGCGCTGGGCCCTGGGCATCATCGTCGGCAGCGGCATCGCGATCGCCTCCTACCTCGTCTGGCAGGGCGCCATCCCGCAGCCCGCCACGGCGCTGCGTCATGCAATGTTCAACACCGTGTCGATCGCCACCACCACTGGCTTCGCGAGCATCGACTACGACGCGTGGCCGCTGTTCGCCGGACTCTGGATGTTGCTGCTGTGTGTGGTCTCGTCGTCGTCGGGGTCGACCGGTGGCGGCATCAAGATGGTCCGCACGCTGATTCTGTTCCGCCAGGCCACCCGCGAGATGCTGCGCACCAGCCATCCGCGCGCGGTGCGGCCGCTGGTGCTGTCGGGCCAGATCGTCTCGCCGCAGGTGATTCAGGCGGTGCTCGGCTTCATGCTGCTGTATGGCGCCACGCTGGTCGGGCTCACGCTGCTGCTGGTCGCCACCGGCCTCGATTTCACCTCGGCGGTCACCGGTATCGTTGCCTGCCTGAACAACACTGGCCCGGGGCTGGCCAAGCTCGGTCCGGCGCAGAACTACCAGGGACTGACCGACTTCCAGACCTGGGTCTGCACGTTCGCGATGCTGGTCGGGCGGCTCGAGCTGCTCACGGTGTTCGTGCTGCTGACGCCCGCCTTCTGGCGGCGCTGAAGGCGCCCGTGGCGCCCGTCGACACGCTGCTCGTCACGGGCTTTCTGGGCGCCGGCAAGACCACCCTGCTGTCCGGCTGGCTGGCAGAGCGCCCGCCGCACGAGCGCTGGGCCGTGCTGGTCAACGAGACCGGTGCGCTCGGTATCGACCGCGCCCTCCTCGGCGGTGACGGACCCGATGCACGGGTCGCTGTCGCCGAGATCGCTGGCGGCTGCGCCTGCTGCGCGGCGCGCATCGCGTTCGGCGCCACGCTGACCCGGCTGCTGCGCCGCGGCCCCTGGGACCGGCTGATCGTCGAGACCACCGGCCTCGGGCATCCGGCCGAGTTGGTCGACCAGCTGCGCGCGATGTCGGCCGCGGCCAGCGGCCCGGCCGGACGGCTGAGGCTGCGGCCGCCGGTCGCGGTGGTCGACGCGAGCCGGGCGGCGCTCTACGCTGACCCGTCGCGACCGGGCCATGTGATCGCCGCCGACCAAGTGGCGCTGGCCCGGCTGCTGGTGCTGAATCGGACGGCTGGGCTCGACGCCGACAGACTCGCCGCGCTCGCCGGCTCGCTGGGCGGGCTGCCGCCCTGGCCGCGGCCGGTGCTGCCGACCGTGACCGGGCGGGTGCCGCTGGCGCAGGTGCTGGCGGCGCTGGAGGACGCGGACGCGATGCAGGGCGCGGAGGCGGCAGCGACCGTGCCGCAGCCGTCCGCGGCAGCGTCGGACGACGTCGTGCCCTTGGCTGGCGTCTTGCGCGGCCCGGGTGTCTTTGCTCCGCGGACCCGGCCTGCGGCCGCTGCCCCGGTCCGTTCCACCGCGCGCCGCTGGCCGCCCGACACCGTCTTCGACCGCCCCACGCTGCAGGCCGCGCTCGAGGCGATGGTTGCCCCCGACGGGCCGCTGCGGGGCTGCGGGCTGCTGCGCGGCAAAGGAGTCTTCAGGACCGAGCGGGCCTGGTACGGCTGGCAGTGGGTCGACGGCCGCGTCGACTGGCAGGAGAGTGTCTGGCGCGCCGACAGTCGCGTCGAGCTGCTTGCAAACGGGTCGATCGACCCACAAGTGGTCGATATCGCGCTTCAGGCGGGCACCTCGAAAGGATGAGTGGCACGGACCCGACGGAAGGTGAGGAACCGTCGACGCCTGTCGGTCGGGGCCGCACGACTGTCTGTGGGCGCTTCGCCCATGCCACGGGCTCGTCCAACCTTGTGTCGTCCCCAGCGAGGTCCCGCTCGATGAACATGATCTACAACAGTCCCAACTACTGCGTCGTGGAGTTCAAGTCCGCGGAAGGAGAGCCTTTCGGGGGCGGCTACGAGATCATGGATAAGACCGCCAAGCGCGAGATCTTCCTGGGCGGCGTGCTCGCCGAGAAGTTCCGCTTCGACGTCACGCAGCTCATTTCGACCGAGCCGTCGATCGAGGAGGTCGACGATTTTCTGAGTGGCTTCGGAGGGCTGATGCAGCAACCGCTGGTGTTGCACTGAACGCCCCCGCCGCCCGCCCGAGCCGGCCCGCCTAGAGCTGCTCCCAGGGCAGCCCGACCAGGCGCCATCCGCCCAGGGTGCTGCGCCGGTCGCGCTCATCGAGTGGACCCTCGAAACCCTCCTGCACGCTGTAGACCTCACGCCAGCCGGCCGCCTCGAGCGCCTCGCCGGCGCTGACCGAGCGGCGGCCCGAGCGGCAGATCAGCATGAGCGGCCGGTCTCGCGCACCGCTCACCTGCGCCACGTCCTCGACGAAGCGCTCGTTCATCTCGCCCTTCAGGTCGTCCGCCCACCAGACGTGATGCGGGCGCACCGGCTCGGCGCCGTCGCGCTCGACGATCGGATGGCCGACGAGGAAGTACTCGGCCTCGCTGCGGCAATCGATGAAGACGGCGTCCGGACGGGCGCACAGGAAGGCATATGCCTCCTCAGGATCCAGGTGCTTCATGCCGACGGCCCGCCGAGCGCAAAGCCCACGTGCCGCTCGAGCTCGGCGAGCGCGGGCGCCGCGTCGCCGACCTTGATGGTACGCATGCCCAGGTCGCGCGCCGGCTTGAGGTTGATGCCCAGGTCGTCGAGATACACGCAGTGCGCGGGTTCTACGCCGAGCGCGTCGGTCATCATAGTGTAGATCCGGGGGTCGGGCTTGCGCACGCCTGCCCGCGCGCTCTCGATCACATGGTGGAAGAGCCGCATGATCTCGGCCTTGTAGAGCCCGCCCATCGGGCTGATCTCCATCGCCGTGAAGGTGTTGGTGATGCAGCCGGTCTTCATGCGGGCGCCGATGCGGCGCAGCGCCTCGACCATCTCGGGCCTGATCTCGCCGGCCAGCAGCGGCAGCACCTCGGCGCCGCGGACCTCGTGGCCGAGCGCGCGGCTCTCGGCGGCGAAGGCCTCGTCGAAGGCCTCGACGCCGAACTCGCTGCGCTCGAGCCTCGCCCATGCGTTGTCGTGCGGGTGGGTCGCATTGACGGTGCGCAGGAAGTTCGCGGGCAGGCCGCGCGCAACCTCGTAGCGCGCGAACGCCTCGAAGGGGCTCGACGAGATGACGCCGCCGAAGTCCCAGATGACGGCCTGGATGTCGCTCATCGGTTCACCTGCTCGCGGGAGAAGCCGGCCAGCTGTTTGTAGCGCGCGGAGATCGCCTCGAGCTCTGCGCGGGGGATGACGTCGTGGATGTGCGCGAAGCCGTGCGGCGCACGCTCCTCGGCCATCTGCATGACCTGGTCGGGGCCGTTCTGGCGGTTCGACAGCACGATCTTCCCGGTGGCCTCGCGGCGGGCGGCCTCGTAGCGCGCGAACGCGTCTGTCGGGTCGGGGCCGCGCGCGGGGAAGCCGGCCTCGAGCATCGCCCGTGCCATCGCCTCGGCGTCGAGGATGCCTTGTGAGGCGCCGTTGCTGCCGATCGGGTACATCGGATGCGCGGCGTCGCCGAGCAGGGTGACGCGGCCGTGTGTCCAGCGCGGCAGCGGGTCGCGGTCGACCATCGGAAACTCGAAGATCGACTCCGCGCCGTCGATCAGCGCGGGGATGTCGAGCCAATCGAAGCACCAGCCCGCGAACGGCTCGCGGAACACCGACTTGTCGACCTTCTTGTTCCAGTCTTCCCGCGACGGCATCGTGTCTGCGGGCACGGTCAGCTCGGCGATCCAGTTGACGGTCTTCAGGCCGTCGGCGTCCGGCTCGCGCTGGATCGGGTAGCAGACGAACTTCTGGTCCTGGTGGCCAGCCTGGATCATCGAACGCCCGCTGAGGAACGGCCTCGCTCGGGTGGTGGCGCGCCACAGCATCCGGCCCGAGAAGCGTGCCGGGCCTTCGGCCGGGAAAAACGTGCGTCGGACCACCGAGTGGATGCCGTCGGCGCCGATCACCGCGCGCGCGCGCACCGCCGGGCGCGGCGTGCCGGCGCGGTCGGCGAAGTGCAGCAGCACGTGGTCGCCGCGGTCCTCGAAGCGTGCGAGCGCGTGTGCGGTGCGGATCGCGCCCTCGGGCAGCCGTTCGCGCGCCGTCTCGAAGAGGATCATCTGCAGCGCACCGCGATGGATCGAGAACTGCGGGAACGCGTAGCCGCCGGCCAGGCCGCGCGGCTCGGACCAGATGAGCTGGCCGTGCTTGTTGTGGAAGGCGAGCTCGGCGGTCTCGACCGCGGTCGTGGCCAGCCGCGGCAACAGCCCGAGCCCGGCCAGCACCCGCACCGAGTGTGGCAGCAGGTTGATGCCAACGCCGAGCGGGCGCACCTGTTCGACCGCCTCGAACACCGTGCAGGCGATGCCGTGGGCGTGCAGCGATAGTGCGGTCGCGAGGCCGCCGATGCCGCCGCCCACGATCGCCACGTCGATCGTCTCGATGCCGTCGTCCTTCGTGTCCATCCCGGTCTCCTACATGTCCGGCTCACGCCTTGCGGGCGGCCTCGCGCTCGGCGAGCAACTCGGACGCTATCTTGAACCCGCTGACCGCGGTCGGCACGCCGGCGTAGATGGCGGCCTGCTGCAGAAGCTCCTTGAGCTCGGTCGGCGACAGCTCGCGCTCGAGGCCGGCCTTGGCGTGTAGCTTGAACTCCTCCCAGCGCGCGAGCGAGGCCGTGATCGACAGCACGATCAGCCGGCGCGTGCGGTCGTCGAAGACCGGGCGCGTCCAGACGTCCTGCCAGGCCCAGCGGGTGATCATGTTCTGGAACTCGGCGGTGAACGGGTCCGCCTGCTCGATGCGCGCGTTCACGTAGGCCTCGCCGAGTGCCTGCTTGCGGCGCGCGATGCCGCGCTGGTACTGCTCGACGAGCGTCGCGTCGGCGGCCACGCCGGTCACCGGCGCCGCACCCGTGGGCAGCGCGCCGCTCGCGAGGTGCGAGCCGGCGACGGGCTCGCCCTGCGCGCGCTGCGGCGCGAGCGCGGTCATCAGCATCGCGATGAAGGCCGGCGGATCCTCGGAGTGCGGGATGTGCGCGCAGTCGAGTTCGACCAGCCGCGCGCCGGGGATCGCGGCGGCGATCGCCTCGCCCATCGCCGGCGGCGTCGACAGGTCGTGGCGGCCGACGACGACCGTGGTGGGCACGGTGATCGCGGACAGCATCGCGAGCAGGTCGTGGTCGCGGACTGCGGCGCAACAGCCGGCGTAGCCGGCGGGGTCGAGCGCGAGCACGGTCTGCGCGACCGAGTGCAGGTGCGCGGTGCCGCGCGCGCGAAAGCGCGCGGTGAAGAAGCGCCCGAGCACGGTGTCGATCACTGCCGCCATGCCCTGTGCTTTCACCGTCGCGATGCGCGCGACCTGCGGCGCCGGATCGGCGCGCCCGGTGGTGTTGCACAGCACGAGGCGGCGCAGCCGCGCCCCCGCATGGAGGCCGATCCACTGTCCGATCATGCCGCCGAGCGAGATACCGCAGCAGTCGAAGGTCTCGAGGCCGGCGGCGTCAGCGACCGCGAGCACGTCGCGCGCGAGCAGCGCCACCGTGTAGTCGCCCGCCGGCGCGTCGGAGGCGCCGTGGCCGCGCATGTCCATGCGGATCACGCGGAAGAAGTCGGCCAGGCGCGGCATCACCGGATCCCACAGGCAGTGGTCGGTGCCGAGCGAGTTGACGAGCACCAGTGGCGGCAGCGCGGGGTCGCCGTCGGCGCGCCAGTAGAGGCGGGCGCCGGCATGGGTGACGAAAGGCATGGTGTCTCGGGTCGTGCTGGAAAGGGCGCGACGATTATCTCAGGGTCGGCGCGGGGCGCGGCCGGGTCAGGCAGCGCGCCATTCGGCGAGCGTGCGGTCGATCATCGCGTCGGCGTCGCCGCGCTGGGCCTGCGGGTCGAAGAGCGCGTCGAGCACCCCGTCGGGCAGCGCGCCTGCCAGCACCGGGCTCGCCACGCGGGCCCGCGAGATCGCCTCTCGCAGCGGCTCGCCGCGCTCGATCGCGTCGTGGCACAGGTGCTCCATCTGCGCCCGCGCGGCGGGCCGCCCGAGCGCACCGGACAGCGCGAGCATGACGGCCTCGGCGTACACGAAGCCGCCGGTGCGCTCGAGGTTCGCGTGCATCGCGTCGGCATCGACATGCAGGTCCTCGAGGGCCTCTCCGATGGCCTCGGTCGCGCTGCCGGCGCACTCGAAGAGCGCGCCGATCGTCCACCAGTCGGCCTGCCAGGTGCCGAGCCCGCGCTCGTGCTCGCCGGGCAGCTGCGCGAGCAGGGTCGATACCAGGCCGGGGGCGCGCAGACCCGCCTGAAGGGCCAGCATCGAGGCGACCGGGTTGCGCTTGTGCGGCATCGCCGAGGAGCCGCCGCGGCCGGTGCCGCCGGGCTCGAACACCTCGGCGACCTCGCTCTGCATCAGCAGCGACACATCGCGGCCGATCCGTGCCATCGCGCCGGCGAGCAATCCGAGCTCGGCGCCCAGGCGCGCGACGCGGTCGCGGCTGCCGTGCCAGGAGATCTCCGGTGCGGTCAGCCCGAGCCGGGCGGCGAGCACGTCGGCCACCGCGTCGCCGCGTCCGCCGAGCGCGGCGCGGATGCCGCTCGCGCCGCCGAGCTGCAGCACCCGCGCGGCCTCGAGCGCCCTCGCCAGGCCCGCGCGCGAGCGCACCAGCGGCGACAGCCAGCAGGCCAGCTTCCAGCCGAAGGGTATCGGCGTGGCCGGCTGCAGCAGCGTGCGGCCGGTGATCACCGTCGCACGGTGTGCGTCGGCCAGGCGGGCCAGCGCATCGCCCGCGCGGGCGAGCTGCGCCTGCAGCTCGGTTCCTGCCGCCGCGGCCGCGAGTGCCAGCGCCGTGTCGGCGACGTCCTGGCTGGTCGCACCCCAGTGCACCCAGCGCGCGGCTTCGGCGTCCTCGCGGCTGACCGCCTCGGTCAGCGCCCGCACGAACGGAATCGCTAGCGTGCCGGCGTGGCGGGCGGCGGCGGCCAGTGTGCCGGGCGCGAAGGTGTCGGGCGCGACGGCGTCGGCTGGCGCCGCCGTGCCTGCGGGCTGCGAGCCGTGTGTGCTGCCGTCGGCGTGCGAATCGGCCCCGGCCCCTACGCCCGCCACCGACGCGGCCGGCCCGAAGCGGGCCGCGCAGACCGCCTCGATGCGCGCGGCGGCGGTGTGCGGCACGAGGCCGACGTCGGCCTGCGCGGCGGCGAGTGCCGCCTCGAAGCGGGCCATCGCCGCGAGCAGCGCGGCGTCGTCGAAGTGCCGCGAGACGGGGTCGCTCGCGAAGAGGCCGCGCAGGGTGTCGCTCATGTCGTCCGGGCAAGGAAGTGCGGGACGGCCCGCGAGGCGCCGAATCATCGCCCCGGCGCGCCGCGGCGCGCAAGCCCGCGCACGCTAGAATTCCCGAGCGGCACGCCGTGCCCCGGGAGACGCCACGATGATCAGCGCCGAACAGCACGCCGCATCACGCTCACCGGCCCCGGAACGCCGGCGTTTTCGCTGCAGCGGCACGCTTGGCAACCGGTCGCGCTGCGCGATGAACTCGATCGAGTCGCAGGACCCGATCCAGGACCGCACCCGCGAGCACCTCGCCACCCGAGACCGCGCGATCGACCTCTTCTGAATCGGATCCCCATGCCCACCGTGACCTTCGTGCTGCCCGACGGCAGCGAACGCCGCATCGACGTCGTCGCCGGCACCAGCGTGATGCTCGCCGCAGTCGGGCACGACCTGCCCGGCATCGTCGGCGAATGCGGCGGCTGCGCGTCCTGCGCGACCTGTCATGTGTACGTTGACGCCGCCTGGGCCGCGCGGCTGACACCCGTCGACGAGGTCGAGGACGACCTGCTCGGATTCGCGGCCGCGCCGCGCCGCGCGGGCAGCCGTCTGGCCTGCCAGATCCAGATGGATGCGTCCCTCGACGGACTGCGCGTCGAGATCCCGCCCGCGGCCTGAGCCTCGCGTCGTCACACGCCGCGCCGCGCCCGGCAGGCGTATTCCAAGCAAAGCTTTCGGTGTAGGCTTCCGGTCCTTCGAGGGGCACTGCCCCCGGGCGCGCCCCGCGTGGCGCGCGACCTCAACGAAGAGACACCCCATGACCCTCCGCTCGATCGCGACCGCCGCGGCGCTGACCTTCGGCCTGGTGGCCGGTGCACACGCCCAGCAGACGGTGACCCTGAAGTTCCATACCTTCATGGCGCCCCAGTCCAACGTCTGGAAGTCGATGCTGCTGCCGTGGATGGAGAAGGTCGAGCGCGACTCCGGCGGGCGCATCCAGTTCGAGAAGTACCCGGCGATGCAGCTCGGCGGCACACCGCTGCAGCTCTACGACCAGGCTCGCGACGGCGTCGTCGACGTGGTCTGGACGCTCGCCGGCAACACGCCCGGCCGCTTCCCGCGCGTCGACGTCTTCGAGTTGCCGTTCATGATGACCAACGCCGAGTCGACCTCGCGTGCCTACTGGGAGTACACCCAGACCTGCGCCGCCGGTGAGTTCAAGGACACGCAGCTGATCGCGGTCAACGTGCACGGCCCCGGCGTGTTCCATTCGCGCGAGAAGGCGATCCGCAACGTCGGCGACCTCAAGGGCATGAAGGTGCGCGGCCCGACCCGTGCGGTCACGCGTCTGCTCGGCGCGCTCGGTGCCACCCCCGTCGGCATGCCGCTGCCGCAGATTCCCGATGCGCTGTCCAAGGGCGTCATCGACGCCGCGGTCGTGCCCTGGGAGGTCACCACCGCGGTGAAGGTCGACGAGCTCACCAAGTTCCACACCGAGTTCGAGCCCAAGGTCGGCGGCCTGTACACCACTGCGTTCGTCGTCGCGATGAACAAGGCGAAGTACGACGGGCTGCCCGCCGACCTCAAGAAGATCATCGACCAGAACTCGGGCATCGATGCGTCGGCCGCGCTCGGCCGTGCCCAGCAGGCCGGCGACGCGCCCGCCCGCAAGGTCTCTGCCGACGAGCGCAAGAACACCATCTTCACCATCGCCGGTGCCGACGTCGACGCCTTCCGCAAGGCCGCCGACCTGGTCGACGACGACTGGATGAAGGACATGGACAAGCGCGGCTTCAACGGCAAGCAGCTCATGGAGTGCGCTCGCGGCCTGATCCAGAAGCACACGAAGTGACCCCGACGGGCCCGCCCGTGCGGCGGGCCCGACCGACCTCATGACCTTCTCCGATCCAGTCGGCCGTCTGCTCGAGCGGCTGGCCCAGGGACTGGCGATCCTAGGCGGCATTACGCTGACCGGCGTCGCGCTGATGTCGCTCTACAGCGTCGTGATGCGCAACCTCGTCGGTTCCCCGATCCAGGGCGACTTCGAGCTCGCACAGATGGGCTGCGCGGTGTCGGTGGCCGCGTTCCTGCCGTTCACCCAGCTGCGCCGCGGCAACATCTTCGTCGACTTCTTCACGCAGCGGGCCTCGGCGCGTACCAAGGCCGTGCTCGATGGCTTCGGTGCGTTGGCTGTGGGTGTCGCGCTCGCGCTGATCGCATGGCGTACCGGTGCGGGCGGCCTGGACGCGCTGCGCAACGACGAGACGACGATGATCATGGGCCTGCCGATCTGGTACGGCTACATGCTGATGACGCCCTCGTTCGCGGTCGCGGCACTGGCTGCGTTCTACAGCGCGTGGCGCCACTGGGCGCTGCGGGACGTGGCCGAGTCCGAGGAGCGTTCCTGATGGGCGGCACCGGGATCGCACTGGCGCTGTTCGCCGGCATGCTTGTGCTGATGGCGGCGCGCGTGCCGATCGCGCTCGCGATGCTGATCCCGGGCGCCGTCGGCTACGTGTTGCTCGCCGGCTGGATGCCGTTCTCGGCCTATCTGAAGGGCCTGGCGTGGGCGCGGCTCGCGAACTACGACCTGACCGTGATCCCGCTGTTCCTGCTGATGGGCGCGTTCGCGACCCAGGGTGGGCTGTCACGCAGCCTGTTCGCCGCGGCGAGTGCGATGATCGGCCACCTGCGCGGCGGCCTCGCGATGGCCGCCGTCATCGCCTGCGCGGCCTTCGGTTCGGTGTGCGGCTCCTCGGTGGCCACCGCCGCGACGATGGCCAAGGTCGCGCTGCCCGAGATGATGCGGCACCACTACTCAGGCCGGCTCGCCACCGCCACCCTGGCCGCTGGCGGCACGCTCGGCATCATGATCCCGCCCTCGGTGGTGCTGGTGATCTACGGCATCCTCGCCGAGCAGAACATCGCCAAGCTGTTCGCCGCAGCGATCCTGCCCGGGCTGATCGCAACCGTCGGCTACATCGTCGCCATCGGCATCTACGTGCGGCTTTTCCCCGGCCACGGCCCGGCCACCGAGCGGGCGAGCCGCCGCCAGCTGCGGGTCGCGCTGCGTGACGTCTGGCCGATCGCCGCCATCTTCTTCGTCGTGTTCGGCGGCATCTACGGCGGCTGGTTCACGCCCACCGAGGCCGCCTCGATAGGCGCCTCCGCCACGTTCCTCGCGGCGCTGCTGCGCGGCGAACTCACGCGGGCGCGAGTCTTCGAGTGCTTCTACGACACGGCCGTCACCACTGGGATGATCTTCATGATCTTCCTCGGCGCCGACATCATGAACTCGACGCTCGCGCTGTCGCAGTTCCCGGCCGCGCTGTCGGCGATCGTCCAGGGCCTGGGCCTGCCGCCGCTCGCGGTGATCGCGGCCATCCTCGTGTTCTACATCGTCCTCGGCTGCGTGATGGACGAGCTGTCGATGATCCTGCTGACGCTGCCGATCTTCCTGCCCACCGTCATCGGCCTGAACCTGTTCGGACTGCCGACCGACCTCAAGCTGATCTGGTTCGGCATCCTGGTGTTGATGGTCGTGGAGATCGGCCTGATCGCGCCGCCCGTGGGTCTGAACGTCTACGTGATCAACGGGCTCGCGAAGAACGTGCCGATCGGCGAGAGCTACCGGGGGGTGGTGCCGTTCCTCATCAGCGACGTGATCAGGACGACGATGCTGCTGCTCTTCCCGGGGGTGAGTCTGTGGCTGGTGGGGGTGTTGGTGCGATAGCCCAACCGCATCCGGCCTAGCGCAGCGACGTATTCGGCCGGAGTGGGGATGTCCGGCGATCAGCGATCGACGATATCGTTTCGTCGGCTGTCGAATCTCAGGCCCGGGCAGCGACAACAGGGCGGCCAGCGTCTGCGCTGCGTCGACGCTGTCGTCGACCATCAGCACGTGCAATTTCGTGTCGGAGGCCCCCGAGGCAGGCAGAGGTACCCCTTCGACGAAGACGGCCGCAGGCTCGTCCGACATCGGCAAGCACAGCGTGAACGTGCTGCCCGCGCCGAGACCGGCGCTGGTGGCCGCGCTTCGCGCAAGTCGGGGTGGGCAGCTCGGATCTCGAGCTACGCGGGCGGTTCATCGATCGGCCGGCGCTGGTGGAGGCGCGGGCCGCCCGAAATCAGGCATCGGTCGGATCTCCAACCCCAGACAGGGTCGTGCTCGATCACTTGCACGGCGTTCCTGAACCAGCTGATGGAGGTCGTGGGCTTGCGGCCACCGTTCGCGGCGGCGTTGGGGATCGCGGGCGAGCAGGTATGAGCGGCTCTGTACACTGATCGACCACAACGCGATGGAGCGCTGGTAGCCCACACCTTGGGGCGGCCGTCCGATCGTGTGTGCGTCAGGCCTGTTACCAATGCCCGTCAACGTTACTGTCATCCCGCTCAGGAGCGTCGAATGAGCCCGACATCCCCGTCTCGCCCCGCGGTAGTGCTCCTCAGCGGTGGCCTCGACTCGACCACGGTACTCGCGATTGCAAAGCGACAGGGGTTCACGCCCTATGCGCTGAGTTTCGACTACGGGCAGCGCCACATCCACGAATTGAAGGCGGCTGAGTCCGTTGTTGCTGCCCAAGGGGCTGCCAAGCATGTGGTCGCGCAAATCGATCTGCGAGAGTTCGGCGGTTCCGCGCTAACGGCTGACATCGCCGTCCCCAAGGGGCGCTCTCCGACGGCCCTATCGCAGGGCATTCCCATCACATACGTGCCGGCCCGCAACACGGTCTTCCTTAGCTTTGCACTGGCGTGGGCAGAAACACTGGGGTCATCGGACATTTTTGTCGGCGTCAACGCGCTGGATTACTCTGGCTACCCAGACTGCCGTCCCGAGTACATTGCTGCATTCACGAGCATGGCGAACCTGGCGACGAAGGCAGGCGTCGAAGGCACCCAGACGCTTCAGATCCACACGCCGCTCATCAGTTTGACCAAGGCGCAGATCGTCCGAGAAGGGCTGAGGCTCGGTGTCGATTACGGGCTGACCAGCAGCTGTTACGACCCGGGCGAGGACGGCCAACCCTGTGGCGCCTGCGACTCCTGCCTGCTGCGGGCCAAGGGCTTCGCTGAAGCCGGCGTGCCCGATCCTCTGTCCATCCGTTTCGGGATGTCGTGATGAACACCGCCAAGACACTTTTTGCGGCAGCCGCCGGATTCGAAGCCGCCCGACAGGTCGACATCCTGCCCGTGGGTCACCGCTCGCGGCGCTTGCACGGTCACAGCTTCATGGCGCAGGTTCGCTGTGACGTGCCAGTTGGATGGGCTCGCTTTCCGGGTGGCGAAGTCGATCGGCTGCGCGAGACGCTCGTCACGTGCGTTGCGCAACTCGACTATCGCTTTCTGAACGAGCACGTGCAGCAGCCGACCGACGAGAACCTCGCCCGCTGGGTCCGTGCGCACCTGGATATGCCCGGCATCGAGCAGGTCGGCATCCAGAGCACGCCGCACGAAGGCGTGGTACTCGATGGGCGGGGGCATGCGCACGTGTGGCGTCGCTACGGGTTCCAGTCGGCGCACCGGCTACCGAACGTCGTGCCCGGCCACAAATGCGGCCGCATGCACGGCCATGGCTTCGAGGTCATTGTCCACGCGAGCCAGGAAGTCGGGCAACGCGATCTGAGTATCGACTACGACGATCTCGACGTGCTGTGGGCACCCCTTCACCTGGAGCTCGACCACGCGTGCTTGAACGATCTGCCCGGACTGCAGAACCCTACCAGCGAGGTGTTGTCGAGCTGGATCTGGCACCGCCTCAAGCCACGGCTGCCCGAGTTGTCATGGGTCACCGTCTACGAGACCGCCTCCTGTGGCGCGAACTATGACGGTGAGACCTATCGGATCTGGAAGGAACTCACGCTCGACAGCTCACTGCAGCTCCGGCGCGCGCCCGACGGCAGCCCGCTACGCCGAGTCCACGGCCACACCTATACGCTACGCCTGCACCTGTCGGCCCCACTGGATAC
>JBIPLJ010000101.1:0-8166 GCA_044368415.1 Burkholderiaceae bacterium | reverse complement strand
AGCGGCTGCAGCAGTGCGAGACCGGGCGACGGGTCCTTCTTCAGCGACGCAATGTGGGGGCACCAGACGCCGCGCGGGCGCAGGGCTTCGGACCCGAACCGGCGCAGCCGCTCCGAAGCGGCTGCGGTCCATGGGACCAGCAGTGGGATGGCTTGCTCGACGTCCTTGGCAAGGTGCTCTCGTAGCGCCAGCCACGCCCATTCCCTGACCCCGAAGTGCGCGTCGTCGGCGAGGGGCGCGATTCGCGCCAGGCGAGTGGGCAGATCGAGGTCGGGGCTCGTCCCCACGATGAAGCAGGCCCATCCGCGCACGGTGTCGGATGTGTGTCCGCGGCAGCGTTCGAGCCCTTCGTCGAGCCCGTATCGAACGGACAGAACGGCCCCAATCACCTGCATTCGGCGCAGGATGCCGGAGCCGGCGGCTGCATCCACCGCGCGCAACGCAGGTCCGCCCGCATCCGGCAGCACTGAGCGAACCAGCCGGGCGTGATCCACGGCCAGGCAATCGGCCAACGTGCGGCTCTCGGCGGTGCCTTGGTCGAGCGACTCGCGATCGACGGACCGGCGTTTCGGTGTCCATTCCGCGGCTGCCACCTGGCTTTTCATGCGCCAGCCTCCTCATCGGCCGTGGCCTGCGTCTGCTGCGACAGCCTTGCCCTCACTTTGGCCAACAGGGTCGACAGCAGTTGCCGCTCGGCCTCGGACAGGTCCGCGAGGAGCCCGCCGATCCATCGACCATGCTGGGAGAACAGTCGCTTCGCGGTCGACTTGCCCTTGTGCGTCAGTTGGATCAGACGCCCGCGCCGATCGTGCGGCAGAAGCTGACGTTCCACGAAGCCATCACGCTCCAGGCCATCGAGCAGTCCGGTGACGGTCGCCCGGCGCACGCCAGCACGCTCCGCGAGGACATGAGGCGAGACCCCCTCCCGCGCGGATTCGAGCAGGAACAACATGATGAAGCGACCTTCGGACAATCCATGGGGCTTGAGTTGGTCGGCGCAGTCCTGGTCGATCGCCGATGCGAGGGAGAGGATCTGGAAGCACAGTCGTATGCCCGGCACGTCCGGCAGCTTCCGCAGCTCGGCCTCCCTCAGCAGGGCCAGATACTTTTGTTCGAGTGGCTTCATGAAGGCACCATACCATAAGGTGCCAAACCAAATTTGCCGAGACTCGACCCGAGGAACTCGCCGGCTCGTCAGTGCCAATCCAATGGGCGAGTTGATCCCGCATGCGTCGCTGACTACCTGATCGGCTCGCCCTGGTTCGACGTGTAGGACGGCATGTCGTCCGGTGCGACGCCGCGGGCTCGGGCATACAGCGGCATCACCTTCGGCAGCGCAGCGCGGATCGTCTCGATGCGCGTGGCGTGTGCCGGGTGGGTCGAGAGGAACTGCGGCGGCTGCCCCGGGCCGCCGGCGAGCGCCGACATCTTCTGCCACAGCTTGATCGCGGCACGCGGGTCGTAGCCGGCGCGCGACGCGATGTCCATGCCGACGAGATCGGCCTCGGCTTCGTCGCCGCGGCTGAACTTCAGCAGCGTGAGCTGCGAGGCGCCCGAGGCGAGTTGCCCGCCGAGGTCGCCGTAGCCGAGGATCTGCGAGAACACCGACGCGCCGACCGTCGCGATCTGCGCGAGCCGCGCCTGCCCCTCGCGTTCCCGGCCGTGCTCGAGCAGCGCATGCGCCATCTCGTGGCCCATGATCATCGCGATCTCGTCGTCGGTGAGCCTGAGCCAGTCGATGATGCCGGTGTAGAACGCGATCTTGCCGCCGGGCATCACGAAGGCGTTGACCTGTTTGGAGCCGAGCAGGTTGAGCTCCCAGCGCCACGCGTCCGCCCGTTCGCTGAAACGCCGCGTGTAGGGCACGAGCCGGTCGGCGATCGCCTTGAGGCGCAACAGCGGCGGGTAGTCCGGCGGCGCGAGGGCGCTGCGCTTGGGCAGCGCGATACCTTCGTCCTGCGACAGCGCCTCGCGCTTGCGGGTCTCGGCCTGTCCCTCGCGCACCGTCCCTCCCGCTTCGAAGCGAGCTGCCCATGTCCGCAGCGTAACAACCGGTCCTCCATATCTACACAAAGCCAACCATGGCTAGCGGCTGGACGCTCTACGCGCCCCCGCTGTGGCTCGCCCAGGTTGAGGTGCTGGCCAGCCAGGTCGAGGCGCTCAAGGCTCGCGACCCCAGGGGCTTTACCCGGAAGACTGCGACCAAGCGACTCGCCGCGATCACGAAGCTCGCCGTCGACATGATTCCCCAGGATCCTGGCCGGCCCGAGTCAAGCGGGCGTAAGTGAGCACCGACGACGCGTACCGGGTGTTCCGCCGGATGCTGGGGGCAGGGCAGCCCCCGGACAGCTGGAGCGCGCTGCTGGCCGAAGCTCGGGCCGAGTCTGCGCGGCTCCAGCCTGTGCACGCACGATAGTAAGACTGATCGGGCGTGCGATTTACGACCGGGCGGCATGTGACATGCCTGAGCGGACGTTCGGCTTCGCGTCAAAGCCTCGCGTCGGCGTCCGCAGCTCTTTGGCCAGGCCAGCCGCCGCGCCGCTCGCCCACTGGAGTGCTCTATCGGTCAAGCCAAAAACCGTTTTCGAGCGCGGACGACGATCCAACATCGTTCTGGTGCCGGCAGAATCGTTCTTGCGCATAATTCGCCCATGCAGGAACTCAACGACGTCATCGGTGCCGCCTGGCTGGCCCGCCAGTACGGGATCGAGCCAGTCATGCCGCTCGTGGTCGAGAGTCGGATCGCTGGGCGGCGCTCCACGCATGTCGGACGCCCCACAACGACCGAGCGCTATGTTGAGGCCATGCGTCCGCCCGCGACGCTTCGCGGACACCTGACCTTCCACCTGAAGCACGAGGTCCCGCACTTCGAGCTGATGTCCCGACTCTTCACCCGCTGCGATCCGGCCGAACTCGCGTCCTGGGTCGCCGACGAGCCGACGGGCCAGTATGCGCGGCGTGCCGCCTTCCTCTACGAGTTCTTCTCCGAGCGGGAGCTTCCAGTCCCTCCGGGCCTTGGCGGCAGCTATCACGATGCCATCGACCCCCGTGACCTGGTCGCCGCAAGCACTGCGCAGGTCGTCTTCAACAAGCGCTGGCGCGTCCGCGACAACATGCCGGGGTCCGCGGCCTTCTGCCCGATGGTCGTGCGCTCGGTGGCCGGCGAGCCCGCGCTCGGCCTCGACGTCCGGGCCCTGATCCACGACCTCGAGGTCGAGTTCGGCACCGAGCTGCTCATGCGCTCCGCAGTCTGGATGACACTGCGAGAAAGCCGGTCCAGCTTCGAGATCGAAGGCGAGGCCGACAAGACCGACCGGATCCAGCGCTTCGCGGACGTTCTTGCGCGCCGCACCGGGCAGGGCGCGGATGCACCGCTCGACGAACCTGCCTTGGCGGGGCTGCAGCGCGAGATCCTCGGTCAGCGAACGACGATCCAGCGGTTCGGCCTGCGACAGTCACCGGTCTTCGTCGGCGAGTCGGTCCGCTATCAGGAGATCGTCCACTACGTCGCGCCGCCCCAGGTAGACCTGGCCGCGATGCTGAAGGGTCTGCAGGTCTTCCTCGACCGGACACGCGGTCAATCGCCGCTGATGCGCAGCGCAGTCGCCGCCTTCGGCTTCGTCTACATCCATCCGCTCGCCGACGGGAACGGCCGCCTGCATCGATTCCTCATCAATGATGTCCTGCGGCGGGACGGTGTGGTCCAGGACCCGATGATCCTGCCCGTCTCCTCCCTGATCTCCGGCGATACGGCCGAGCGCCGTGCCTACGACCGGATCCTGGATGTCGTCTCGCAGCCCCTGATGCGCAGGCTGGCGGGCAGCTATCGCTTCGTCCCGACCCCGATCGAATACCCCGACGGCATCAGCTCGAACTTTCTCTTCGAAGGCGCCGAGCTGGCCCGTCCCGTCTGGCGTTATCTCGATCTCAGCCAGCACGTCACCTACATGGCCGACCTCGTGCAACGCACGATCCGCGAAGACATGCTCGAGGAGTCGCGCTACCTGCGCAGCCATGCCCAGGCCCGCGCCGCGATCAAGGACATCGTGGAGATGCCCGATGTGCAGATCGATCGGGTGATCCGTTCGGTCGAAGCCAACCAGGGGCGGCTGAGCGGCGTGCTGGCCCGCGAGATGCCGATCCTCGACGACCTCGACATCTGGCAGGCCATCGTGGCTGCAGTCGATCAGGCGTTCGCGGTCGGCCCCAGGGCCGCTTGAAGACGTTCCTGCATGCCGACTCGAGCGCCAGAGGCGCCGCCCTGCTCCGCCTCGGCCCGGACGAGGACACGCTCCTGACCGCGGTCAGGGCAGGCTAACTCGCGGAGGCGAACTCGACCGCCAACCACCCGCCGATGCATGCGCCCTTCGTGAGCTGAAGCGATGCCATCCGCTCGCTGCGGGACAGCCTCGTCATCGCCGGCTGGCGCAGCAGCATCAGCCAAAACTGGCCTCGTGTGATCCACCCGGGCGGCACGGTCGCGCTGACCTTTGCAACCGGCAACGCGGCGACGGGCCGCTCGAACAGAGCTTGCGCAGGTCCTGCGCTTCCCCGATGCGTTCTTCTTCGGCGACGACCTCGAAGTGAGCCCCCGTTCCCCGACGCCATCGCGACCCGCCAACGCGCGAGGCGGACAGTCCCGGCCGCGGGTCAGCCTGCCGGCTCGGCGCACGGGACGCGCTGCTACACTGCCTCGCCGACATGTCCGCCGCCCGCGCTTCCCTTGCCCCGCTCGCTCAGGTGTTCGCTTCGCAGCGGATCGCGGCGATGCTCGGTCTCGGCTTCGCGAGCGGACTGCCGCTCGCACTGTCCTCGGGCACGCTGCAGGCCTGGCTCACCATCGAGGGCATCGACATCAAGACGATCGGTGTCTTTGCGCTCGCGGGGTTGCCCTACACCTTCAAGTTCGTCTGGGCGCCCCTCCTCGACCGGTTCGAGCCGCCCTACCTCGGCCGTCGGCGGGCCTGGCTGCTGATCACCCAGCTGCTGCTGGCGCTGGCCTGTTTCGGCATGGCCACCTTCGACCCGAAGACCTCGATCGGCATGTTGGGTGTGCTCGCGGTCGCGATCGCCTTCCTGTCGGCCTCGCAGGACGTGGTGTTCGACGCCTACCGCGCCGACCTGCTCGAGCCGGCCGAGCGGGGGGCGGGCGCTGCGGTGTCGGTGCTCGGCTATCGGCTGGCGATGTTGGTCTCGGGCGGGCTGGCGCTGATCCTCGCCGACCAGTGGCTCGGCTGGCCGAACACTTACCGGCTGATGGGCGTGCTGTTCGTCGTGATGGCGGGCATCACGCTGCTGGCGCCGCGCACGCCGACCGACGATGCGCGCCTGCGCAGCGACGCCCGCCGCGAGTGGATCGGCTTTGTGGCGATGGTCACGGCGGGCGCGCTCATGTGGTGGCTGCTCGATGCCGGAACCAGGTCGCTGCTGCCGGCGAAGCCCGACCGATTCGTGAAGCTCGGCGCCGACTCGGTCGCGCTGATGGGCGCGTTCGGCGCCGCGCTGTGGGCGGCGCGCCGCGCCGGTTTCCCGTCCTTCGTCGAGCCCTGGGACGCGTTTTTCACGCGCCGCCGCGCCATCGGGCTGCTGGCGCTGATCGTGCTCTACAAGCTCGGCGATGCCTTCGCCGGCAGCCTGTCGACCGCTTTCCTGATCCGCGGCGCGGGCTTCACCGCGACCGAGGTCGGCGCGGTCAACAAGGTGCTGGGCCTGATCGCGACCATCGTCGGTGCGCTCGCCGGCGGCGCGCTGCTCGCGAAGATCAGCCTGTGGCGGGCGCTGCTGTGGTTCGGCGTGCTGCAGGCGGTGTCGAACTTCGGCTACTGGCTGCTGGCGGTCAGCCCCAAGAGCTACACGCTGATGACCGCCGCGATCGGCGTCGAGAACCTGTGCGGCGGGCTCGGCACCGCCGCCTTCGTGGCCTTCCTGATGGCGCTGACCGACAAGCGCTTCACCGCCGCGCAGTACGCGCTGCTGTCGGCGCTGGCCGCCGTCGGCCGCGTCTATGTCGGGCCGGCCTCGGGGGTGATGGTCGAGGCCTTCGGCTGGCCGACCTTCTTCCTGGTCACGGTGGTCGCGGCCCTGCCCGGGCTGGTGCTGCTGTGGATGCTGCGGCGCGAGGTCGACGGGCTGGACGCGCCGCCGCCGGGGACGGCCGCGGCGGACGACTGAGGAAGCTGCGGCGCAGGCGTGGCCCGAGCCTGTGGCGCCCGTGCGTCTCGTGTCGCCCAGCCACCCCCGAAACGGTCCGTCGGACAACAGCCACGGTAAGTCGCCGGTAAGTCTGCTGCGGTCAAGGTGACGACTCATCTACCTCCCAGAGGGTCCGTCATGAATCTGCCTCGCACCTCGCCCTTCTCCACCGTCGGCCTCCTGGCCGCACTGCTGTGCGCATCGCTCGCGCCGTCCGCAGCGTTCGCCCAGCGTACGCCGACCGCCGCCGATGCGCCCTGGTACGTGATGCTGACTGGAGGCGCCTCGATCGTCAGCGACCCCACCGTGACCCTCGGCGGCGCAACCGGGCGGCTCGACCTCGGGTCGGGTACGACATTCGGCGGTGCGGTCGGCCGGCGCTTCGGAGAATCGCTGCGTGGCGAACTGGAGATGAGCTTCCGCAGAAACACCCTGAAGGGCGCGAGCGTTCGGGGCATCGACACGTCGCAGCCGGACGGCGATCTCGCAGCGCTTTTCGTGATGGCCAACGTCTACTACGACTTCGCGCCGATTCAGACCGGCCTCGCTCGTTTCAGGCCGTACGTCGGCCTCGGTGTGGGATTCGCCCAGGAAGTGGATGCCGATCTGCAGGCACGGGGTGCGGCCGGCCAGTTCTCCGGCTCGCGGGCCGCCTGGCAGCTGGGGCTGGGCGCCAACTGGGACTACGGGTCGCGCTGGTTCGCCGGCGCGGGGCTGCGCTACACCGACGCCGGTCGAATCGACATGGCGGGCTCGGGGGCCGTCGGCGGGCAATCGCTCGACCTGAGATACCGCGCGTTCACAGCGTCGGCCAGCGTCGGATATCGGTTCTGACCCGCCCTGCGAAGGTACGTTCTCACTGATGAGCCGACTGCTGATCATCGAGGATCACGCCGGTCTCCGGGACCTGATCGTCAGGGGCCTCGCGCAAGCGGGCATCGCATCGGACGTCGCGCGAACCGCAGCCGAAGCGAGCGCGTGCATCGCGACGGTCCGGTACGCCGCGATCGTCCTGGATCGTGGGCTGCCCGACGGGGATGGCGTGGTGTGGCTGCGGCGCCTGCGGGCCGAGCGCATCGCCGTGCCATGCCTGATCCTCACCGCCCGCGACGCGCTTCACGATCGGATCGACGGCCTCGAGGCCGGCGCCGACGATTACCTGCCCAAGCCCTTCGAAATGCCGGAGCTGGTTGCCCGGACGCGTGCGCTGATGCGGCGGCAGGCAAGCTGGGTCGGGTTGGCCGCAGCCTATGGGGATGTCACGATCGAGCCGGCCTCGGCGATGCTGCGCTGCGGTCTCGCTTCAGTGACCCTCTCGGCTGCGGAACTCCAGCTCATGCTCGCGCTGATTCGAGCGCAGGGTGCTGTGGTCCGTCGGGCCGCCCTGGAAGCCGCGGCCTGGGGACTGAGCGAACCGGTGACGCCGAATGCGCTCGACGTTGCGCTGCATCGTGTCCGGCGCAAGCTCGTCGCGCTCGGCAGCCGCCTGCAGATCAGGAACACCAAGGGGATCGGGCATGCGCTGGTGGAACGGACGGAGGACGCCTAGCCTCGCGACGCGGCTGGCCATGGGATTCGCGGCAGCCTTCATCTCGGTCGCCACGATCTATGCCGGTCTCCAGCTGATGCTCGTCGAGCGCTTCGGCGGTTTCGTCACGCGCATGAGCATGGAAGGCCAGACCGAGGATTTTGTCGATGGGCTGCAGTTCGATGCGTCCGGCGAGGTGGTCGGGGTGGCGCTCGCAGGCGCCGAAGCCTTCGGATTCGACGCGTTCCACGCCAACCTCAAGTACCGCGTGCTCGATTCGCTCGGGCGCGTCGTGGCGAGTTCCGAGCCGGGCGGCGCGTCGTTGCTGCCCCAGCTGTCCGTCGGACAGCAACGGGATTTCTTCGGCGTCGTGCGGCTCGATGGCGTCGACTTCCACGTCGGTGCGTGGCAGCGCGAAGTGAACGGGCGCCCGTATGTCGTTCAGC
>JBIPLJ010000060.1:0-26339 GCA_044368415.1 Burkholderiaceae bacterium | reverse complement strand
GTGGGCGTGGCACCGTCGAGCGGCCAGTCGATGCCGACCTCGGCATCGTTCCAGGCGAGGCTGCGGTCGTGCTCGGGGTACCAGTACTCGGTGGTCTTGTAGAGGAAGTCGGCCGACTCGCTCAGCACCACGAAGCCGTGGCCGAAGCCCGGAGGGATCCATAGCTGGCGGTGCGAGACTGCGTCGAGTCGCGCGCCGAACCACTTGCCGAACTGCGGCGACGAGCGCCGCAGGTCGACGGCGACGTCGAACACCTCGCCCGAGGTGCAGCGCACGAGCTTGCCCTGGGGCTTGACGAGCTGGTAGTGCAGGCCGCGCAGCACGCCGCGCACCGAGCGCGAGTGGTTGTCCTGCACAAACGGCAGCGCGACCCCGGTGGCTTCGCGAAACGTGCGCTCGTTCCAGCTCTCGAAGAAGAACCCGCGCGCGTCGCCGAAGACCTTCGGCTCGATCAGCAGCACGCCGGGCAGCGTCGTCTCGACGATCTTCATCGCAGTGACCTCAGAGGACCTTCTCGTCCAGCACACGCAGCAGGTACTGCCCGTAGCCGTTTTTGGCCAGCGGGCGGGCGAGCCGCCCGAGCTGCTCGGCGTCGATCCAGCCCGCCCGGAAGGCGATCTCCTCGGGGCAGGCGACCTTCAGGCCCTGACGCGATTCGATCGTCTCGATGAACGAGGACGCCTGCAGCAGCGACTCGTGGGTACCGGTGTCCAGCCACGCGTAGCCGCGGCCCATCAGCTCGACGTCGAGCGCGCCGAGTTCGAGGTAACGCTGGTTGACGTCGGTGATCTCGAGCTCGCCGCGGGCCGAGGGCCGGACAGCGGCGGCGATGTCGCAGACGCGCCGGTCGTAGAAGTACAGGCCGGTGACCGCATAGCGCGAGCGCGGCTTCGAAGGCTTCTCCTCGAGGCTGATCGCGCGGTTCTGCGCATCGAATTCGACCACGCCGTAGCGCTCAGGGTCGTTGACGTGATAGGCGAACACCGTCGCGCCGGTCTCGCGTTCGGCCGCGCGCCGGACCATCGCCGCGAGGTCGTGGCCGTAGAACAGGTTGTCGCCCAGGATCAGCGCCGACGGATCCGCGCCGACGAAGTCGCGCCCCAGGACAAACGCCTGCGCCAGGCCATCTGGCGTGGGCTGCACACAGTAGCTCAGGTTCAGGCCCCAGGCGCTGCCGTCGCCCAGCAGGTCGGCGAAGCGCGGCGTGTCGGTCGGCGTGGAGATGATGAGGATGTCGCGGATACCGGCGAGCATCAGCACCGACAGCGGGTAATACACCATCGGCTTGTCGTACACCGGCAGCAGTTGCTTGGAGACCGCCTTGGTGACCGGATACAGGCGCGTGCCGGAGCCGCCTGCGAGGATGATGCCCTTGCGTGCCATCTAAGGATCCCTTGGGGCCGTCGCTCAGCGCGCGGCGTAGTTTCGGGACACCCAGCTGCGGTAATCGCCGCTCACGATGTCGGCGACCCACTGCGGATGGTCCAGGTACCAGCGGACCGTCTCGCGGATACCGGTCTCGAAGGTCTGTGCCGGTCTCCAGCCGAGCTCGGCGGCGATGCGGCGCGCATCGATCGCATAGCGGCGGTCATGGCCGGGGCGGTCGGTGACGTAGGTGATCAGCCGGCCGTGCGGCCCCGCCGGGTCGGGTCGCATCTCGTCGAGCAGCCCACAGATGGTGTGGACCACCTCGAGGTTGGTCTTCTCGTTCCAGCCGCCGACGTTGTAGACCCGCCCGGGCTCGCCACCGGCCAGCACCGCGCGCACGGCGCTGCAGTGGTCGCCGACGTAGAGCCAGTCGCGCACGTTCGAGCCGTCGCCGTAGATCGGCAGCGGCCGGCCCGCGAGCGCGTTGTGGATCACCAGCGGGATCAGCTTCTCCGGGAACTGGTACGGCCCGTAGTTGTTCGAGCAGTTGGTGGTGAGCACCGGCATGCCGTACGTGTGGTGCCACGCGCGCACGAGGTGGTCGGATGCGGCCTTGCTCGCGGAGTACGGGCTGTTCGGCTCGTAGGCGCGGGTCTCGACGAAGGGCGGATCCTGCGGCCCGAGAGAGCCGTAGACCTCGTCGGTCGAGACGTGCAGGAAGCGGAATCCGTCGCGCTCGGCACCCGTCAGCCCGCGCCAGTGCGCCAGCGCGGCCTGCAGCAGCGTGAACGTCCCGGTGACGTTCGTGCGGACGAACTCGGCCGGACCGTGGATGGATCGGTCCACGTGCGATTCGGCGGCAAAGTGGACGATCGCGCGCGGCCGGTGCTCGGCCATCAGGGCGCCGACCAGTTCGGCATCGCAGATATCGCCGTGCACGAAGGTGTGCCTCGGATCACCCTCGACGGGTTCCAGGTTCGCGAGGTTGCCGGCGTAGGTCAGCGCGTCGAGGCTGACCACCGGATCGGCCTCGGCAGCCAGCCACTGATGCACGAAATTGGAGCCGATGAAACCGGCTGCACCGGTCACGAGAATCTTTGTCATGGGCGCAGATTGTACCCGCAGCACCCCGCCGATCCGCCCAGCAGGCCGGCGTACGGCACATCGGGCACAATTGGCGGCGACCGAGCCGTGCCGTCCCCGCCCCCCCCCTACCTGCCAATCTGATGAAAGCGATGATCCTCGGCCGCAACGGCCAGCTCGGATGGGCGCTCGAGCGCCGCCTGCACAGTGAACCCGGCCTGGTCGCCCTCGGACGCGCGGAGCTCGATCTCGCCGACGCGGGCGCCGTCGCCGCGGCGGTCGAGTCGGCGCGACCGCAGGTCGTCTTCAACGCCGCCGCGTACACCGCGGTCGACCGCGCCGAGACCGATCGGGACGCCGCGTTCTCGGTGAACGCGCGCGCGCCCGAGGCGCTCGCGGCGGCCTGCGTCCGCGTCGGCGCGATCCTCGTCCATTACTCGACCGACTATGTGTTCGACGGCAGCAAGGCCGGACGCTGGGTCGAGACCGACCCCACCGGCCCGCTCAGCGTCTACGGCGAGTCCAAGCTCGCCGGCGAGCAGGCGCTCGCGGCCTCGCCCTGCGCCTCGGTCGTGCTGCGCACCAGCTGGGTCTACGGCGACCACGGCGCGAACTTCGCCAAGACGATGCTGCGGCTGGCGACCGAGCGCGACACACTCCGGGTGGTATCGGACCAGCACGGCACGCCGACCTGGGCGGGGCGCCTGGCCGAGGTGAGCGAGTCGATCGCCCGGCAGGCGCTTGCGAACGGCGATGCGGTCGGCTGGTTGGGCGAGCGGCGCGGCATCTATCACGCATCGGCGGCCGGCGAGACAAACTGGACCGAGTACGCGCGCTGCGTGCTGTCGGTGGCGCAGGACTTGCCGCCGTGGGCGGGCCGCCTGCAAGTGCTCGCCCCCCAGATCGAGCCGATCCCGTCGTCGGCCTATCCGGTGCCGGCACGGCGGCCGCAGAACTCGCTGCTCGACTGCTCGCGCATCGCCCGCACCTTCGGGTATGTGATGCCCGACTGGCGCGGCGACGTCGAGGCCTACGTGAGGCGGCTCGCAGCCGCCTGAGGTCTACAGGGCGGCGGCTGCAGCCGTGTCATGTCCACGGGCGGCGCCCCGCTGCCGCATGACGTCCACGGGGCGGCAGCCTGCGGCCGCCCGGGACTCAGCGCTCGAACGCCGGACGTCCGCCGACCAGTGTCGTGCGGACGCGCCCGACCAGCTCGCGGCCGGCGAACGGCGTGTGGTGGCCCTGGCTGACCAGCGTCGCGGGCGACACCACCCAGGGCTCGGCGGGATCGAACAGCACGACGTCGGCCGGTGCGCCCGGCGCAAGCGAGCCGCCGCCGCAGCGGGCGATGCGCTCCGGATCGCAGGTGAGGCGGGACAGCGCGGTCGACAGCGGCACGCGGCTGCGGGCGGCCCAGGACAGCACCAGCGGCAGCAGCAGCTCGAGCGCGGTCACGCCCGGCTCGGCCTCGCCGAAGGGCACCAGCTTGGCGTCGTCGTCGACCGGCGTGTGGTCGGAGCAGACGGCATCGATCGTGCCGTCGGCGAGCGCGGCGCACAGTGCGTCGCGGTCGCGCTGCGCACGGAACGGCGGGTCCACGCGGCAGGCGCTGTCGAAGTAACCGATGTCGACGTCGGTCACATGCAGATGGTGCACGGCGACGTCGGCGGTGACCGGCAGCCCCTCTCGCTTGGCCGTGCGGACCAGCTCGACACCGGCCGCCGACGAGATGCGGCACAGGTGGACGCGGCAGCCGTTGCCGCGCATCAGCTCGAAGAGGGTGTGCAGCGCGACCGTCTCGGCGGTGACCGGCACGCCGGGCAGCCCGAGCCGCCCGGAGACCGGCCCGCTGTGCGCGACGCCGCCGCGCGACAGGAACGCATCCTGCGGCTGCAGCCAGACGGTGAAGCCGAAGCTTCTCGCATACTGCATCGCGCGCGCGAGCACCTGGGTGTCGACCAGCGGCACGCTGGCCTGCGAGAACCCCACGCAGCCGGCCTCGGCAAGCTCGGCCATCTCGGTGATCACCTCGCCCTTGAGGCCGACGGTGAGCGCGCCCAGCGGATAGAGGTGCGTGCGCGCCAGGCTGCGTGCGCGGTGCTTGAGCATCTCGACCAGGCCCGGCTCGTCGAGCGGCGGATCGGTGTCGGGCGGACAGACCAGCCGCGCCACGCCACCGACGAGCGCGGCCTGCATCTCGGACTCGAGCGTGGCCTTGTACTCGAAGCCCGGCTCGCGCAGCCTCGCCGACAGGTCGACGAAGCCCGGGCAGGCCACCCACCCGCGCGCCTCGATGCGGCGGTCCGCCTCGAAGCCGTCGGGCGCGGTACCGACGGCGGCCACGCGCCCGTCGGCCAGATGCAGATCGGTGGTCGCGTCGAGCCCGCTCGCAGGGTCGACGACGCGGGCGCCGGTGATCGTCAGTCTCATCGTGTCGGGCTCGTCGGGGCCGGTCAGCGGTTGCCCGCGAGGATGCTCATCACCGCCATGCGCACTGCGATGCCGAAGGTCACCTGCTCGAGGATCACCGACTGCACGCCGTCGGCCACCGCCGACTCGATCTCGACGCCGCGGTTCATCGGACCCGGGTGCATCACGATTGCGTCGGGCCGGGCGAGGGCGAGCTTCTCGGCGGTCAGGCCGTAATGCTTGAAGTACTCCTGCGCCGAGGGCAGTAGCGCGCCACGCATGCGCTCGTTCTGCAGGCGCAGCATGATCACCACGTCGACGTCCTTCAGGCCCGCACGCATGTCGGTAAAGGTGCGCACGCCCATCTGCTCGATGCCGGGCGGCAGCAGCGTGAGCGGCGCGATCACCCGAACCTCGGGCACGCCGAGCGTGGTCAGCGCATGGATGTCGCTGCGGGCCACGCGCGAGTGCAGCACGTCGCCCACCACCGCCACCGTCAGGTTGGTGAAGTCCTTCTTGAAGTGGCGGATGGTGTACATGTCGAGCAGCCCCTGCGTGGGGTGCGCATGCCGGCCGTCGCCGGCGTTGATCACATGCAGGCCGGGGCCGACATGCTGCGCGATCATGTACGGGGCGCCGCTCTGCGCGTGTCGCACGACGAACACGTCTGCGTGCATCGCGGCCAGGTTGTCGATGGTGTCGAGCAGCGACTCGCCCTTCGAGGCCGAGGACGTGCGCACGTCGAGGTTCACCACGTCGGCCGACAGCCGCGTGGCCGCGATCTCGAAGGTGGTGCGGGTGCGCGTGCTGTTCTCGAAGAACAGGTTGAAGACCGACTTGCCGCGCAGCAGCGGCACCTTCTTCACCTGCCGGTCGCTGACCTCGAGGAACGAGGACGCGGTGTCGAGCACGTGCGTGACGATGTCACGCGGCAGGCCCTCGATGGTCAGCAGGTGGCGCAGCTCGCCGTGCTCGTTGAGTTGCGGATGTCGCATCAGGCGGGCTCCACCGCGAGCGTGAAGCGGCCGTCGTCGGTGCGCCCGAGCACGAAGCCCTGGCCCGGAGGGAGCCGCAGCGTGGCGCCGACATGGTCGGCCTCGACCGGCAGTTCGCGGCCGCCGCGATCGAGCAGCACGGCGAGCGCGACCCGCGCAGGGCGGCCGTAGTCGAAGAGCTCGTTGAGCGCGGCGCGTACGGTGCGCCCGGTGTAGAGGATGTCGTCGACGAGCACGATGTCCGCGCCGTCGACCGGGAAATCGATCCGGGTGGTGCCGGCGCCGCCCACCGCGCGCAGGCCGCGCTCGGAGAAGTCGTCGCGGTGGAACGCGCTCGAGAGGAAGCCGAGCGGCGCCTCGGGGCACAGCGCCTCGTGCAGACGCCGCGCGACCCAGGCGCCGCCGCTGTGGATGCCGACGATCGCGGGGCCCTGCCCGCCCGCGGCGGCGATACGCGCGGCCACCGAGGCCTCGAGCTCGGCGTAGATCGCCTCGGCGTCGAGCGTTCGCGGGCTCGCGCCGGCGGCAGCGGGATCGGTCATCGGGTCGGGGTCTCGTGGGCGGGGTCGGCATCAGGGCGGCGGCGCAGCCCGTCCAGGTACTGCAACAGGATGACCGCCGCGGCCACGCCGTCGTCGTCGTCGCTGGCACGGCCTCCGGCGGACGCGATGATAGCCTGAGCCTCCCGGCTGGAAAACCGCTCGTCGACGCGCTCGACCGGCAGGCCGAAGCGCCCGTTCAACTGGTTGGCGAAGCGATCGGACAGGCGGGTGGTCTCGGTTGCAGAGCCGTCCTCGTCGAGCGGCCGGCCGACGACCAGGCGCTGCGGCTGCCAGTCGCGCAGCAGCGCCGCGATCCGCTCGAAGCGGCGATCGACCGGCACCGCCTCGACGATCGCGAGCGGGCGCGCGTCGCCGGTCAGGGTGTTGCCGATCGCCACCCCGATGCGCCGCATGCCGAAGTCGAAGCCGAACAGTGTCTCAGGGGCGGCGCGGCCGAACATCGTGTCTGGGGCGGCTGCGCCGCCCCGGGGCTCAGGCATGCCCTGCGGACGAGGACAGGAACACCGGGTCGATACCCAGCAGCCCGTAGGCGCGCGACAGCCGCTGCGCGACCGGCGTCTCGAAGATGACGTCGGGATGGGCCTCGACGGTCAGCCAAGCATTGTGCGCGATCTCGTCCTCGAGCTGGCCGGGGCCCCAGCCAGCGTAGCCGAGCGTGACCAGCAGGCGGCTCGGTCCCTCGCCCACGGCAACGGCCTCGAGCACGTCCTTCGACGAGGTCAGGCCGAGCGAGTCGCCGATCGACACGGTCGAGTTCCAGGTGCCCAACGGCTGGTGCAGGACGAAACCGCGATCGGTCTGGACGGGGCCGCCGAAGAACACCGGGCTCCCCGCGAGCGGAGCGATCTCGAGCTTGAGGTCGATGCGCTCGAACAGCGACTGCAGGTCGAGCTCCATCGGCCGGTTGATGACCAGACCGAGCGCGCCCTTCGCGCTGTGCTCGGCGATGAACACCACGGCCCCACCGAAGTTGGGGTCCGCCATGTTCGGCATCGCGAGCAGGAAGTGGTTCGTCAGGTTCGTCGCGATGTCGGGTGCGGCCATGAAATCATTGTAAAGGGGCGGTCCGGACGGCACAATCGCGCGCCCTCCGGAGCTGCCCATGCCCATGCTTTCCTCCGACACCGGCCTGGTCTGGTTCCGGCGCGACCTGCGCGTCGACGACCACGCCGCGCTCTCGCTTGCACTCGCCGGCTGCTCACGCGTGCACTGCGCGTTCGTCTACGACCGCGAGATCCTCGACGCCCTGCCCACGCGCGCGGACCGCCGCGTCGAGTTCATCCGCGATGCGCTGCGGGAACTCGACGCCTCGCTGCGCGCGCTCGGCGGCGGGCTGATCGTCGTGCACGACCGCGCCGCCGACGCGATCGCCGCACTCGCGGCCCGGCTCGGCGCGGCCACGGTCGTCGCCGCCCGCGACTACGAGCCCGACGCGGTGCGGCGCGATACCGAGGTCGAGGCGCGGCTGCGCGCCGACGGCCGGCGGCTCGTGCTCGTGAAGGACCAGGTCGTCTACGAGACCGATGAGGTGCTGACCGGCCAGGGCCGGCCCTTTTCGGTGTTCACGCCCTATCGCAACGCCTGGATGAGGCGCCTGGAGGCCGAAGGCGCCGAGCTCGGCCCGGTCGCGCCCCGCCCGCTGGACGCGCTCGCCGCGGCGCGCCTGGTTCCGCCGCCGGCGGGACTGCGCGCCACCTCGGCGGTGACCGAGGCCGGCACCGCGCCGCTCGACGGCGTGCCGGAGCTCGCCGCAATTGGCTTCGAGCCGACCGACCTCGCCTCGCTGGCGCTGCCCACCGGCGCGAGCGGCGGCGCGCGGCTCCTCGCGGACTTCGTCGGGCGCATCGGCCGCTACCGCGAGGCGCGCGACTTCCCCGCCGTGCGCGGGCCGTCCTACCTGTCGGCCCACCTTCGCTTCGGCACGGTCTCGGTCCGCGCGCTCGTGCGCGAGGCGCTGCACGCGCTGCGCGCCGAGCCCGCCGATGCCGAGGGCGCGCGCACCTGGCTGTCCGAGCTGGTCTGGCGCGACTTCTACTTCCAGGTCCTGCACCACCATCCGCGGGTGGCCGAGCGCTCGTTCAGACCCGAGTACGACCGCATCGAATGGGAGACCGGCGAGCTGGGCGAGGCACACTTCGCCGCGTGGTGCGAGGCGCGGACCGGCTACCCGCTGGTGGACGCGGCGATGCGTCAGCTGCTGACGAGCGGCTACATGCACAACCGGCTGCGGATGGTCGTCGCCTCGTTCCTGTGCAAGGACCTCGGCGTCGACTGGCGGCGCGGCGAGCGCTTCTTCGCCCGGCACCTGAATGACTACGACCTCGCGGCGAACAACGGCGGCTGGCAGTGGGCCTCGTCGAGCGGCTGCGACGCGCAGCCCTACTTCCGCATCTTCAACCCGGTGACGCAGTCGCAGAAGTTCGATCCGAAGGGCGCATTCATTCGACGCTACCTGCCGGCGCTGGCGGGTCTGGGCGACACACAGATCCATGCGCCGTGGCTGGCCTCGCCCGCCGAGCAGGCGCGGGCCGGCTGCACGGTCGGCCGCGACTACCCCGCGCCGGTGGTCGACCATGCGCTCGCCCGGGCCCGGACGCTCGAACGCTACGCCGTGGTGAAGGCCGGCGCCTGAACGCAGCGGCGCTGGCAGCCCGGATCAGACGGCCGACTGCCGGCGCTTCGCAAACGCGGCCACCAGCCGCAGCAGTTCGTCCTCGTCGTACGGCTTGCCGAGGAAGGCATCGACACCGAGAGACATTGCATGGCTGCGGTGTTTGTCGGCGGTGCGCGACGTGATCATCACGATCGGCAGGTGCTTCCAGCGATCGTCGCCGCGCAGGTTCTTCGTCAGGTCGAAGCCATCCATCCGCGGCATCTCGATGTCGACCAACATCACGTCGGGTACGGTGTCCTGGAGCTGGCGCAACGCGTCGATGCCGTCCTTGGCCAGCATCACCTGGTAGCCCTCGCGGGCCAGCAGCCGCTGCGTGACCTTGCGCACCGTGACCGAATCGTCGACCACCATCACCGTCGGCGCGATCTCGATGACCGTCGGCGCGAAGCTCGCGGTGTCGCCCTCGCCCGCCTGCGCGCCGCGGCCGGTGGCCGCGATCTGAACCGGATTCAGGATGAGCACGATGTCGCCGTTGCCGAGCACGGTCGCGCCGGCCATGCCGGTCAGGCGCGCGAGCTGCGGCCCGACGTGCTTGACGACCACCTCCTGGCTCGGCGCCACATGGTCGACGTGCAGCGCGATGCGTTGGGCACCCGAGCGCACGATCACCACCGGCGAGTAGCGCTGCGCCAGCGGCGTGCAGCCGGGCAGCTCGAGCAGGCTGCCCAGGAAGTACAACGGCACCGGCTGGCCATGCCAGTCGACCGCATGCTGCGCATAGGCCGAGGCGAGCTGCTCGGGCTTGAGCTGCATGACCTGCTCGATCAGCGCCGAGGTGACCGAGATGCGCATCGACCCGACGGTGAGCAGCACGACCTGAGCGACCGCAAGCGACACCGGCAGGTGCACGCTGAATCGGGTGCCACGCCCGGGCACCGACTCGAGGTCGATGCGTCCGCCCATCGCGGCGACCTCGGCGCGGACCACGTCCATGCCGACGCCGCGGCCGGCGATCGCGGTGACCTCGGTCGCCGTCGAGAAGCCGGGCATGAAGATCATGTCGCCGAGCTCGCGCTCGCCGGGATGCGCGTCGGCCGAGATCAGCCCGCGCTCGACAGCGCGGGCGCGGATCCGCGAGTAGTTCAGCCCCGCGCCGTCGTCGGCGAACGCGAGGATCACCTCGCTGCCCTCCTGGCGCACCTCGAGCGTGATCTCGCCGGTCTCGGACTTGCCGGCGGCGAGGCGCTCGGCGCGCGGCTCGATGCCATGGGCGACGGCGTTGCGCAGCAGATGCTCGATGGGTCCGGCCATCCGCTCGAGCACGCCGCGGTCGAGCTCGGAGGCCACGCCCTTGAGGTCGAGGTACACCCGCTTGTCGAGTTCCTTCGCGGCTTGGCGCACGACACGGTAGAGGCGGTCGGCGATCGAGCCGAACTGCACCATCCGGATCCGCATCAGATCCTGCTGGAGGTCGCGCGTGACCTGCGACTGACGCGCGAGGTCGCGGTGGGCCTCGTCGAGGTTGCGCAACGCGTTCTGCTGGACAGTGGCCACGTCGCTGACGGACTCGGCCAGCATCCGCGTGAGCTCCTGAAAGCGCGTGTAGCGGTCGAACTCCAGCGGGTCGAACTGCGCGTCGCGCTCCAGGCTGCGTTCGCGGCGCGCGTCGATCTGGGAGTCGGCTGCGAGCTCGATCTCTCGCAGCTGCGTGCGCAGCCGGTTGACGTTCTCGGTCAGCTCGCCGAGCGAGGTGCGCAGCGAACCCAGCTCGTTCTCGAGGCGTGCTCGGGCGATGGAGACCTCGCCGGCCTCGTTGACCAGCCGGTCGAGCAGGTCGGCTCGGACCCGGATCAGCGAGGGCGGCTGGCCGGCGGCGCCGGATGGCGCGACACGCGGCGACACGCCGTCCTCCGCGGGGGCCTGCGCGGGTGCGTCCGCTCCGTCGAGAGTGGGCTCGGCGGCGGTCGGCACGAGGCTCTCGATCACCGCACGGGCGGCCGCCTGCACCGACTCGGACTGCGGATCGCGGACGGCTTCGAACAACGCGAGCACCTGGTCGAGACGCGCGTTCAGGTCCTCGATCAGCGGCGGCGGGACGCGGCTGAGCGCGCTCGACGACTCGATGCGGGTCTCCATCTCGTGCACGAGATGGCCGAGCCGCATCGCACCGGCCATCCGCGCGCTTCCCTTGACCGTATGCAGCAGCCGCATCAGGGCGGCCGGGTGCTCCGGATCGTCGGGGGCAGCGGTCCAGTCGCGCAGCACGTCGCCGACCCGGGGGAGCAGCTCGTCGCCCTCCTCGACGAAGTCCTGCGCGAGCTCGGCGTCGATGTCGTCGACGACCGCGGCCAGCGATTCGATCGACGGCTCGGGGATCTGACGCGGCACGGCCTGCACCAACCGCGGGGGCTCGGGCGGTGCCTCGTCGGACACGCCGAGCGCGGCGTCGACGTCCGCGAGGTCGAGGGCGGCGTTGACGTCCGCGAGGTCGAAGGCGTCGTCGTCGGTGCGCTCGCCGGGCGGCGGCGCCGACGCGCAAGTGCGCGCGGCGAATGCCTCGGCACGCGCGAGCAGCGCCGGGTCGGGTTCGGGATCGTCGCGGTCGGCGAAGCGCTTGAGCGTGCCGCGCAGCCGTGCGGCGATCCATTCGAGGTCGTCGAGGTCGTCGGCCGACGGCGCCCGTCTCGAGCCGGCCAGCCCGAGCAGGCCCCTCTCGAGGGCGTCGGCGGTCTCGTGGACGGTCCTCAGGCCGACGATGCGCGAGGCGCCGCGCAGCGAATGCATCGCGCGCAGCGTGGGCTCGGCGAGCGGCCGGGACGGGTCGGTGCGCCAGCCGGCGATGCAAGCATCGAGCGCCGCAAGCAGCTCCTCGGCCTCGTCGAGGAAGATCCGGAAGAGCTGGGGGTTGAGGAGGGGACGGCCGACGCGGCCCATGCCGTCGGCGAGCACGTGCTGGTCCGGGACCGGGTCCTCGCCGGGGCCTTCGTCCCCGTCCCCGTACTCTTCGCCGAACGATTCCAGCCCGATGAGCTCCAGCGTCTCCGCGCCCGCGGGCGCCCCGACCGCCATCGACTCGATCTCGTCGTGCGGCGACAGCGTCGGCACCTCGCCCTCGAGCAGATCGAACGGCTCGAGCCGGTCGGACAGCTCGATCAGCGCGTCGTCGTCGGAGTGCGCCGCGAGCGGGAGCGGCGCCCGATCGGCCTGCTCCGGATCGCCGGGGTCGGCGGGGTCGCCGAGCTCGACGCCGATGTCGGCGAGGGCCGGGTCCTCGAGCGGGTCCACACCCCGATCCGTGAGCTCGAAATCGAAGTCGAGATCGATGCCGAGATCGGAAAGCGCCTCGGTGGGGCCGGCCGCCTCGGACGGGCCGGCCGGCAACAGGCTCTCGAGCAGCACCGGCGGCGGGCCGTCCAGGGACAGGCCGGTCTCGGTCTCGGTCTCGGTCTCGGTCTCGGTCTCGGTCTCGGTCTCGGTCTCGGTCTCGGTCTCGGTCTCGGTCTCGGTCTCGCCGCGCAGTCGTAGCGCCCGGGTGATGATCACCGTCGGGTCGATCGAGGCGAGCGGATCCTCGCGCAGCCGCCCGACCCAGCCGAGCATCGCCTCGTGCGCCTCGGCGACCAGCGCGTACAGCGCGGGCGTGCCCGGACGCTCGTCGCCGACCCAGCCGCTGATCAGCTGCTCGATCGCCCAGGCGGCCTCGCCAAACGCCGGCAGGTCGACCATGCGGCTCGAGCCCTTCAGCGTATGGAAGCTCCGGCGCAGTGTAGTCAGCGGACCGGCATCGGTGGGCGACGCCATCGACTCGGCACGCGCCTCGACGATCGCGGCGAGCACCTCGTCGGCCTCGTCGAAGAAGATGCCCAGCAGCTCGGCGTCGATCGCATCTTCGGCCGGCAGCACCACCGGCGCGATCGCCGGGCCGTTCGGCAGACCGGCCACCCGCGCCACGGCACCGGCGAGCGCCGCCGTGTCGGGCGCGTCACCGGCGTCGAGCCGCGCGAGCGCCTCGATGGCCGCGGCCCTCAGCTCGCCGTCGTCGAGGAGCATCGCCTCGTCGCGGATCGCGCCGAGCACCTCGTGCAGGGCAGCATGCGGCATCCGGTCGGTCGGGTCCGCGCCGAGCGCGGCCAGCAGCGGCTGGACCTGGGCGCGACGCTCGAGCAAGAGCTGCTCGAGCGAGCGGTCTGCATCGAGGTCGACCTCGGCGACGCCGGTTTCGGCCTCGAGCGCCTCGGGGAACTCGAGCTCCTCCGGCGGCTCCAGAGGCTCCAGGCGCGCGCCGTCCACGACATCGCCCAAGTCGATCGAGTTTCCGTCGTCGGCCGGCGCGGGCTCGGTGCCGGCCGTCAGGGCACCGCCCGCGCTCGGCTCGAGCTCGGGAGGCTCGAGCGCGCCGAGTATCGGCGGGTTGAGGTCCAGATTCGGGGCCGGAACCTGCGCTTCGGGCGGTTCGAGCAGATCGAAGTCCTGCGGCTCCAGGCTGTCGGCGTCATGCGTTCGGGGACGTTCGCCGAGGCGCGCGACGAAGGCATCGTCGTCGCGGCTGAATTCGAAGCCGCCACCGTGGCGGCCGTCGGCCTGGCGCAGCGACTCGACGAAGAATCCGATCGCACCGAGGCTGGCGGCGACGCGCTCGCAGTCGGCCGGCGGCGGCTTGTCGGTCCCGGCAAGCGCGGCGACCTGGCGGCTCACGATGTCGGCGCCGTCGGCGGCCTCATCGTGGCCGAGCAGGCGCAGCGCACCGGCGACCTGCAAGAGCAGCGGCGCGAGCGGCGGCAACTCGGCACGCAGCGCGCCCGGCTCGCGGAAATAGCTGTCGAGCACCTTCTCGCAGGCACGCAGATTGACCTGCAGCTCGCCGACGAAGGCCGCCGTCGTCAGCCGCTCCTGCGCCGCGCGCGACAGCTCGCTCAGCCATTCGGGTGCGGCCGCGCCGTCGGTCTCTTGGCGCTCGCAGAGCCGGTCGAGCCGATCGGCCATCTCGCCGGCGCGCCGATCGTGCTGGGCGACGGCACGCGCGCCACGCTCGAGCGCATGCTCGACGAACAGCAGCGCGGTGGCCACTTCGAGCGACAGCACCTCGGCGAGCGAGGAACCGGCCGCCGCGAGCGCGCGCCGCAGGCCGACGAGCACCCCCGACAGCTGCTGCAGACCCGGCCACGGCAGCCGGGCGACCGCGGCGTCGAGCTGCTGCGCGGCCTGCGCGAACGCCGGCAGGTCCTGTGCGCTGCCGCGCACGTATTTCTCCCAGGCGGCCATTGACGCGGCGTTCGCCTCGCGCGCGGCATGCAGCGTGCGCGGATCGACCATCGCGTAGCGGGGCGTCTCGAAGTCCGAAGGCACTGTGCCGCCCAGCCGGTACAGGCGGCGCGCCTCGTCGGCGAGCGACGAGCCGCCGCCCGTGCGGGCGAGCATGAACAGCAGGTCGCGCAGCAGCCGGTCGGCGATTGGTGCGCCGCTCTCGAGCGTGCGCGAGAGCTGCAGGTTGATGCGGCCGACCAGCCGCTTCGCAAAAACGTCGACCGGCAGCGCCTGCACACGCAGCGCGTCGAGGAACGCTGTCGACAGCCACCAGAAGGTGCGCTGGCCCGAAGCACCGTGGGCCTCGTGCAGCCGCGACAGCACGCCGTGCATCGCGCCCAGCGCCTCGACATCACGCGGGTCGCGCAGGAAGCGCAGCAGCCTCTGCTCGAAGGTGGCGCGCAGGCGCGCGGCCTCATGCCTCGACAGCGGCTCGCTCCGGGCGAGGCGCGGCGGGCGCACCGTCAGGTCGACCGAGTACAGGTCCGACGGCTCGGTGCGCTCGGCGCCGCGCAGCGCGAGCAGCTCTCGGTAGTTGGGGAACAGCGACACCGGCGAATCCGACGAGCCGGCGACCACACCTTCGAGGTGCTCGACGACTGCGGCGAACGCGCGCGAGATCGCTCGCACGACACCAGCATCGAACGGCAGCTCGCCGCGGTCGCACCGCTCGAGCAGCGTCTCGGCCTCCTGGGTGACGACGGCCACGCCCTCGAGGTCGACCACATGAAGCGCCCCGTGCGCCTGATGCACCCAGGCCCGCGCTGCACGCAGGCGGCCTTCCTCCTGCCCGTCGGCCTGCAGCTGCTGCTCGAGCGTCGTCTCGGCGCGCGCGAGCGACTCGCGGATCTCGGCGAGACACCAGGACAGCGCGGTCGGATCGATGGTGGGGCCGGCCATTATTGCACTCTGAATCGCGACACCGAGTTCTTCAGCTCGCGCGCCAACTCGGCAAGTTGCAGGATCGAGCCTGCGGTCTGCTGAGTGCCCTCGCTGGTCTGCTCGGTGACCAGCAGGATGCGCTGGATGCTGTGGGCGACCGTGCCGGCCGACGAGGCCTGGTCGGAGGTCGTGCGGGAGATGTCCTCGATCAGCTCGGCGAGCTGCGTGGCGACTCGCCCAATCTCGGCTAGCGCGTTGCCGGCGTCATCGGACAGCCGCGTCCCGGTCACCACGCCCTGGGTGCTGCGCTCCATCGCGGCGACCGCGTCCTGCGTGTCGACCTGGATCGTGCGGATCAGCGCCGAGATCTGCCGGGTCGCCTCGGCGCTGCGCTCGGCGAGCCCCTGGACCTCTTCGGCGACGACCGTGAACCCGCGGCCGGCCTCTCCGGCCGACGCTGCCTGGATCGCGGCGTTCAGTGCCAGGACGTTGGTCTGCTCGGTGATGTCAGAGATCAGCTCGACGATCTCGCCGATCTCCTGCGAGGACTCGCCCAGCCGCTTGATGCGCTTGGCGGTCTCCTGGATTTGGTCGCGGATGCCGTTCATGCCGGCGATGGCGTTCTGCACCGCGCGCCGGCCCTGCTCGGCCGCGCCCAGCGACTGACGGGCGACCTGCGCCGACTCGGACGCGCTCGCCGACACCTCGTTGATCTGCGAGGCCATTCGCAGCACCGCCTCACCGGTCTCGCGGATCTCGCGAGACTGTTGCTCGGAGGCGTTGGTCAGGCCCGCGGAGACGGTCTGCGCCTTCGAGGACGCATCGGCGACCAGCTCGGCGGTGACGTTGATGCGCGCCACCAGATTGCGCAGCTCCTCGACGGTGTAGTTGACCGAGTCGGCGATCGCGCCGGTAATGTCCTCGGTGACGGTCGCCTGGATCGTCAGGTCGCCGTCGGCCACTTCCTGGAGCTCGTTCATGAGCCGCAGGATCGCCGCCTGGTTCTGGTCGTTGGTGCGCTTGGCCTCCTGCTCGAGGCGCTCGGCCTCGGCCCGCTGCGCGTCGGCGTCGGCGGCCCGTCGGTCGACATCCTGGTAGCGCACCAGGCCCAGCCCCAGCGCCGCGAGCAGCGCGAGGAGCAGAAAGGCGACCGCCAAGCCCTGCTGCAGTCCGCGGCCGGCGCTCGCCTCGGACAGCCGCGACTGCAGCTCGAGCAGGCCCGCCCGCAGCGGCTCGCTGTCGGCCGCAATGCGGGCCTCGGCGGCGCGGGCGCCGGGCATGCGCGGCAGGTCGGCGATCAGCGTGGCGATCGGCGTATCCAGGTCGGCATAGGCGGCCTTGAGCTCGCCCAGCCGGGCGCGCTGCTCACCGTCGCGGGCCGGCGCGAGCCGTCGGGCCTCGCTGCCTGAGAGCAGCGCATCGATCGTCTCGCGCAGCGCCGCGGTATCGCGAACCAGCAACGCCGACAGCTCCAGGTCGACCGCTTCGCCGCCGGTCAGCTGGGTGACCTGGCGGGCGATCCTGTGGGCCAGCACCTGCAGTTGTGCGGCGGCCGTGATCTCGGGCGCGGGCGCCGGCACCGCGGCCTTGAGCGTGGTGACCTGCTCGGCGAAGGCGACGATCCGGGGCTGCGCATCGAGCACGACACGCGCGGACTGTGCGATCGAGGACAGGGTCGGCTGCAGCTGCGTGAGCGTCGCCGCGGCCTGGTCGGAACGCTTCCAGGGTTCGGCCGCACGCGCGAGCGCGGGCTGGAGCGCACCGTTGACCGGCTCGACGTGCCGCTCGCGGACCACGCCCCCCGACTGCAGCGCCGCCACCGCCTCGGACAGCCTGGCACGGCTCTCGCCGAGCTGGCGGAACGCATCGCCGCCACCGCGCACCGCCATCGGTGCGGCCTTGGCCATGCGCTGAGAATGCATCAGCGAGTCGCCGACGAGACGGGCCTGGATCGCCACCGCACCCGACTGGCGCAAATCGAGCCACATGAACACGAAGGCGAGCAGCAGCGACAAGCCCAGCACCGGGAACAGGACGGCGAGCTGGCCGCGCTTGGGCAGGCGCCCGAGCAGCGGCAGCCTGATGCGGCGCCGCGCCGGCGCGCGGCCCGCGGGCCGCCCCGAGGGCGCGGCGACGGTGTCGCCCGGGCGGGTCGGCATGCCGGTGTCGTCCACGATCACGGTCTCGGAATCGACGCTGCGGGCGCCACCGGCGAACGGAAACAGCGAACGGGGAACCTTGAATGCCATCGCGGTATGTGACCGGGGTCGGGGTTCAGCGGCCGGCCAGCAGGAAGGTGCTGCCGGCGGCCAGGCGGGCCAGGTCGAGCTCGTGCCAGCGATGGCCGTCGGCGTCGATGAGCGTGCGCCCGACCCAGTCAGGCCGGCCGGAAGGACCGAACCCACCTTCCTCGGGCGAGGGGCTTGACTCTTCGATGCGCATCGAGGCGACGTTGCGCAGCCCGAGCATGCGCGTCACCAGGATCGCCGCATTGAACTCGAGCCGGGCGGCGAGCGCGAGCAGCCGCGACTCCTTGCTGACCTCGGTGCGGCCGAGATGCGCGAAGCGCTGCAGGTCGATCACCGTATAGAGCGCACCGCGCAGGTTCACCAAGCCGAGCAGCCAGTCCCGTGTCAGCGGCACGGGCGCAATGGTGTCGGGAACCGGGACGATCTCGCCGGCTTCGGACAGGTCGACCAGCCAGCGCTGCCCACCGATCATCAACCCGAGCCGCGCGGCTAAGTCCGGCGTCGTGCCGGCCTCGCGCAGGCGCTCGTTCAGGCGGGACTGGAAGTCCTTGAGTTGCGTCGACTGGGAAAGCGTCATCGGCGGCTCTTCAATGGACCAGGTCGGCGATCTTCGCCAGCAGCTCTTCGGCGTCGATCGGCTTAGTCAGATAACACCGAGCGCCCTGGCGCAGCCCCCAGATGCGGTCAGTCTCGGCGCCCTTGCTGGTGCACAGGATCACCGGGATCGCCTGCGTCTCGGGATCGCGCGACATCAGCCGCGTGACCTGGAAGCCGCTCGCACCGGGCATCACCACGTCCATCACGACCAGCGAGGGCCGCTCGGTGCGGATCATGACCAGCGCCTCGGCGCCGCTCTCCGCGGTCACCACCACATAGCCGCGCTTGGCCAGCAGGTCGGCGAGGAAGAACCGCTCGGTGGGCGAGTCGTCGACGATGAGGATCTTTTGCGGGCCCATCGACTCGCCCCCTTCAGGCCCCGATCGCTCGACGGGCATGCTGGGCGACACACTTCAGGAGGCTGTCCTTGGTGAAGGGCTTGGTCAGGTACTCCTCGCAGCCGACCATCCGGCCGCGGGCCCGATCGAACAGACCGTCCTTGCTGGACAGCATCACCACCGGCGTCGCATGGAAGCGCGGACTCTTCTTGATGAGCGCGCAGGTCTGGTAGCCATCGAGCCGGGGCATCAGCACGTCGCAGAACACAAGGTCCGGCTCATGGTCGGAGACCTTGGCGAGCGCGTCGAACCCATCGTCGGCGAGGATCACCCGACAACGCGCCTGAGAAAGGAAAATCTCGGCGCTTCGCCGGATCGTGTTGCTGTCGTCGATGACCATGACCTTCAGGCCGACGATCGATTCCATCGCGCTCATTCAGATCCTCGCGACCTGCACCATCATCGGAAGCTACGAAGTGTAGCCAAACCGCTGCGCTGCGGTCAAAGATTGTTCTTTCGGAATAGAGACTTGGCGCTCAAAGCTCGACCATCTCGAAGTCTTCCTTACGAGCCCCGCACTCCGGACAGGTCCAGTTCATCGGAACGTCTTCCCAGCGTGTGCCCGGCGCGATGCCCTCGTCGGGCACGCCGGCGGCTTCGTCGTAGATCCAGCCGCAGATGAGGCACATGAAAGTCCGGGTCGCTTGCTCGCTCATGCACTGTCCGTTGTCGAAGCATTAGAGGGCTAAAGGTGGAATGTTACCCGCTCGCGCCGACGGGACCCGGTGGGGGGCCGACGGGCGGGATAGGATACGCTGCCGCGCCGTGCCTGGGACCCGAGATGCCTCCTCCTCCTCCGCCGCCCGCCCCCCCCTCCCCCTCTCAGGCCGCCGCGACGCCCGTGTCGCGGATCCGCGGCCTCTACGCGATCACCCCGGACAATACCGACGCCGTACGCCTCGCGGGGCTGGTGGCGCGCGCCCTCGAGGGGGGCATCGACGCGCTGCAGTTCCGGGTCAAGGGCGGGTCGCCCGCGCAACGCGAGGACCTCGCGCGCATGGTGAAGGCGCTTGCCGACGCGGCCGGCGTGCCGATAGTCGTCAACGATGATGTGGCGCTCGCGCTGGTGATCGGCGCCGCCGGCGTGCACATCGGTCGCGACGACGGAGATCCGGCTGCCATCCGGGCGCGGATCGGCCCGCATCGCCTGCTCGGCGTGTCTTGCTATGACGACATGACGCGCGCTCGCGCGATGCAGGGCATCGCCGACCACGTGGGATTCGGCAGCGTCTTCGCCTCGCCGACCAAGCCGCAGGCGGTGCGCGCGCCGCTGGCGCTGTTCGCCGCGGCGCGCGCGACGGGACTGTCGACGGTCGCGATCGGCGGCATCGACCGAGGCAACGCGCATCTGCCGATCGAGGCGGGTGCGGACGCGGTTGCGGTGATCACCGACCTGTTCGGTTCCGGGGATCCGGCGGATTCTGCGCGCGTGCTGCGGCGGATCGTGCACGAGGCGCTCGCGCGGCGCGACGACGCGCGCCGCTGAGCGGACTCACCAGGGCACGAGCGCGGCGACCGAGACAACCGCGGCGTCCTTCGCGTCGATTAGCACCGCGCCGTCGCCGGCCGGGCCGCGCAGCGGCAGATAGCGCAACGCCTCGTCGGAGCGGCCACTCGCCGCGACCAGGGCGTCGATCTGTGCGCCTCGGTCCGGGTTTAGCGTGCGCAGGCGCGAGATGGGCAGTGCGCGCTCGAGAGCAACGGCCCGCTCGGCCGCGTAGTCGACGTAAAGCCGCGGGAGGTGCTGAATGTCGCGCCCGCTGGAGAGAGCTTCCATCATGATCGTCGACTGCTCGCTCGCCGACTCAGGCTGACGGGCGGCGACCCAGCGCGGCCGCAGCGGATCGAGACGGGCTTGCTGATTGGAGGCGGCCGCCGACCAGTCCTCGGGTTTGAGGTCCGACGGCGAGACGACCTCGAAGCGGTCCTTGGCGAAGACGACGAAGCCGGGGCGGCCCTGGTAGACCGTGAACACGCCGTAGGCCAGCGCCACCAGCTGCAGCGCAAAGATCATCGTAAGGTCCCACTTCAGACGCGGCTTGCGCCGATCAAAGACGATCAGCGTAAACAGCGGGCCGACCACCACGTCGACGCCGACGACAATCCACAGGATCGCGCCCACGCCAAGCAGCTGCGGCATCGGGGATGGATACCATGCGCCGAAAACCACTACTGACAGCAGCGCGACGACGGCGATGCACGCGAGCAGGTGCAGCGCCGCGGCGCGCAGTCGCTCCTGAAAGCCGCCACCCGCGACCACAACCGGCGGCTGCGGCAGGGACAGCCCGGACATCATTGGGCGCGTATGCGGGGCTTGGGACGGTTCGTCGCTGCGATCGATGACGACTCGGCGGAGCATGATGGTCGATGCGTCGGGAGGGGTTACGGAAAAACGATTCTAGGATCGCGTCGCAGCCCGGCTGGAGCGCCCCGACGAACGGCCGGCCGCGCGGTCTCGACCGGCCCGCGCGCAGCGCGCGGACACGACAGCGGGCTCAATGACCCCGCACCCTCGCGCGCAGCGGAGCGACGAAGGCGGGAGCCATAGCAGCCGCACGCGGCTGGTTGATGAAGCTCAGCACGAAGCTCGCCGCCAGACATTCCGCGCCGGCGAGCATCAACACCGCGGCCGGAATCGCAGTCCGCATCGTCACCGACGGATCGAGGCCCGCGAGGCCGGAGCTCGTCCACTCGAACACTGACAGCAGACCCGCGCCCGCGCCCAAGGACATTAGCGCGAGGCCGGCGAGCAGTCCGCGCTCGAGCGTGAACCAAGTCATCAACGCCCGGTATCCAGCGCCTCGGGGCAGGTGACCAGCAGCCACGCCAGCCGCCTTCGTGATGGCCGCGAGCAAGCACATCTGCATGCCGAGCACCGATGCCGTGGCCGAATAGAGCAGCGTGTGGATGTCGAGGCCCACGCCGCCGATGCGCACAGGCCCAACGGTGAGCACCGCCGAAGCGACCGACCCGACGAACAGCAGCGCGAGGCCCGGGTACAGCAGCAGCCAGCGGGGGCTGAACATCAGCAGCAACCGAAGATGCCGCCAGCCGTCGCGCCAGCTGCGCAGGTGCGGCGCGCGATCGCGGCCGTCCTTAGAGAGCGTCGTGGGCACCTCGTCGATGCGCAGGCCGGCGAGGCTCGCACGCATCACCATCTCGCTCGCGAACTCCATGCCGGGCGAGGTGAGCCCGAGCGCGAGGATCGCCTCGCGGTCGAACGCACGCAGGCCGCAGTGGAAATCGCCGATGTCGGTCGGGAACAGCAGTCGGCCAATGAAGGAGAGGACCGGGTTGCCAAGCCAGCGGTGGAGTGCGGGCATCGCGCCCGGCTCGATCCCGCCGGCGAACCGGTTGCCCATCACCAGGTGCGCTCCGGCACGCAGGCGCCCGATAAAGCCGTCGAGCGATGCAAAATCGTAGCTGTCGTCGGCGTCGCCTATCACCACCCAGCGGCCGCGGGCCGCAGCAATGCCACCGGTGATCGCCGCGCCGTAGCCGCGTTCCGCGACGTGCACGACGCGCGCCCCGGCCGAGGCCGCGAGCTCGCGCGAGCCGTCGGTCGAGCCGTTGTCGGCGACGATCACCTCGCCCGCGATGCCATACCGCTCGAACCAGCCGAGCGCCTTCGCGACGCAGGTCGCGACGGTGCGGGCCTCGTTCAGGCAGGGCATCACCACTGACAACGTCGGAACGACGGGTTCGTGCAGCGCGGGTGCGACTCGGCTGCGCGCTTTCACAACCGACTCTAGTTCTACCTCACCCATGAATTTGCCCTCTCGACGGCCGAGAGTCTGTCCGACCGCAGCCTTCGCAGCGGCCCCGACCCGACGACCGGACCGTCGAACACGCCGAGTGGCTGGGGTCCGGCGGCGACACCGGAGCCCATGCGGGCCAATTGCAGGCTGAGTTCGGTCTCTGTCATCGTAAACAGCGCCGAAGTTTGACGACGAGCGCTGTGCCCATCGCGACGGAGACACGACGCCGTTGTGGCGGTGTTCGGGGCTTCGCTCCTGCAGTTCGTCGCTTCGTGGTCAGGATGCGCTCGATGCCGGGCAATCCGCACGACGGGAACACTCTGGCCGAGACGATCGATCAGGTGAGCATCCTCGCGGACCGAACGCCGAAGACGGTGACCTTGGACCGCTGTTATCGGGGCGTGGAGCTCGACGGCATCCAGATGCCTGCGCTCGGGCCAGAAGCGCGGCATTACGCGAACGCTGCACGCGATGATCAAGCGAAGGAGCGCAATCGAACCGACGATCGGACACCTGAAGACCGACAGACGCCTCGGACGGAACGGGCTCAAACGGGCGCTGGGCGAAGCGCGGCATGCCTGTGCCGTGCGGCGCGGGGTCTCAACGTGAAGCTGCTGCTGCGGGTGCTGCGGCTTTCTTTTTTTGACGGATCGCGACGTTGCTCGCCGCGGTAAGACTCACTCCGCCTGCGCTTGCTCACGGCTGATCGGTTGCGGCGTTACTCAGGACGGACTCACTCAAGGCGGCGCCAGTCGGGCGGCAGCAGATCCGGCGTCGCGCGGCCATCCGCATACCAGCGGGCGGGCGCAGCGACCCGCTTTCTCGGGTGTGTGCCGAGCCACGCGCCCCACCAGCTGTAGCTGCTGTTGGCAATGGCAAAATGGCGGCATTGGCGCATCAGCGCCAGATCGGCCAGGGCCGCATCGGGTCCGTGACGCTCTACGATTTCGTACCGGATCGGCAGACGTAGGTGTTCTCGGACCCATGAAGGGTCGTCGGTGAATACGAAGGCGACCGGATCCCGCAACCCTGAGGCCAGCGCTCCCACGGCCTGGCCGTAATAGCTGGGCGCACAGATGCCATGATAGGCGGCGGTCGCCGCGACAGCGACGTAGTCTCCTCGTCGTACGTGCACCGCTATCGAGTCCGTACCCGCCATCATCGCGCCGAGCTCGGCGTCTGGCCCATCCAAGGGCGCCACGGGGAGTGTCTCCTGCAGCAGCACCGACCGTATTGAATCAAAGTATCGCCACGATTGCCAATAGCCGATCAGATAGCTGCCCTCGGGCGCATCGAGTACGCGGCGCTGGAAATTCAACTGACGTTCACGAAGGGGGTGCCAGGGACGACCGACGGGCAGTCGCGAGCGCAGCGGACCTCGCAGCCCCGCGAAGCGGATCGCCTCGTCCGGCATTGCCATCCGCGCGACGATCCGGCAGCCGGTCAGGCCGAGCGATCGAGGAGTGCGCTTGGGCACGTGTTCCTGGTACCAGCTGGGGTCGATTACCAGCGTGGTGCCATGGCGCAAGGCCACGGCACGCGCGGTCGCATACTGGAACAACTGGTTGCCCAGCCCGCCCTGGGCGAAGACCGCGATCATCGGTCGGCAGGCCGTTCGAACTCGAAGCAGCCGCGGCCGGAGCGTTCGCGCTCGAGCAGAGATGCCGGCGAATCGACGACCAGGTCGCCGTCGCCCGCGGACTCGGGGATCACTGCGAACGCGTCGAGGCGCAACTCGGGGAACATCCGGACGACACGCTCGTGACTGTCGGTCTGGTGGGTATAGAACTGGATGTGGGCGACGCCGCCTAGCGGCACGAGCATCGGCATACACACACCAGGGGCGAAGACGCGGGCCAGTTTGGCGGCAGCGAGCAGGTTGCCGTCGTAGTCGACCGGCTCACCGTAGCCGCCGAGGCCGACGTGTTCCTTGGGCCGAGTACGCGCCAGGACCCTTGCCGCCCACGCGGTCTGGAACAGGTCCTTGCAATCGAAGCCGATCTTGCCCGAAACGTCTCCGAGCATGACCTTGCGGTCGGAAGCGGCGAGCGGGAGCTGCCGCGCGCCGTGGGCGCGTAACCAGCGCTTGGCGCCGGCGGCATGGACGGCGTCGACAGCGCGCCCGACCGCCCGCGAGACACGCACGCCCGAGCAACGTAGGAAAGGGCTAAGCATTCTCGGAGCTCCGCCGGCGTGGCTCAGGCGCGCCGCGCGCCGTGTACCACCACCAGACCGCCCCGCCGATGCACTGGGCAGTCGAACCGGCGAGCCAGACCGCGCCGCCGGTAGTCGCGCTCCAGGGCCGGCCCGCAAGCGCAATCACTGCGATCATCGCCACGATGACGAAGATATTGATGGCGACCACGACCCGATCGGCGCGGGCGGCGAGGATCAGCAAGTAAACCACGCTGTACGCGGCATTAAGCATCGTCGCCCCCAGAATCAGACGGAGCGGCAGAATGCCTTCGGCTGCCGCGACCGGATCGCCCAGCCATACTTGTAGTAGTGGCTCGGCCGCAGCCATCGCCACGGCACTTGGCAATACGCAGCAGAGAGCGATCGCGGCGACGAGCGGTCCGATCACAGACGGAAGTGCAGTGGGATCGACCTCACGCTGTGCGACCAGCCGCGGCAAGAACGCCCGGGCCAAGGGCGTCTGCAGCTGCAGAAATGCCAACCCGAAGCCAGCCACCGCAACGTACCGGCCAAAACCCTCGATCGGCAGGGCGCTCGCGACCACCCATCGGTCTAGTTGAAACGCACTCGCCCCGAGGGCGATGCCAAGGGTGAGCATCGACGCATCACGCACAACCGCGCAGAGATCGGTCATGCGCAGCGGCTGGATCTCGCTTCCCCGCAGCGATCTTCTAACTGCGGCGTGGTTCGCGAGACATTCGAAGGCGGACCAGGCGGCAAACGGGATGAGGAAGGCGAGCGCCCCCTCCGCGCCGGCAAGCAGCGCAGCGAGGACACTCGCGTGCCGCGTGCCGGCAAAGACCGCCTGCCACACGCTTGCACGGACCTGCTGCTCGGTGCCAAGCCAGTAGCCGATATGCGCGTTGTTGACGAACTGGAAAGCAAACTGCACCAGCAGCACCCGCAACGCGATCTCCCCGGCAGCCGACTCGATGCCAGCGGGGACGAGCCACATACGTACCAGCGGTCCGACCGCAGCCTGACCTACAGAGAACACCAAACCCGCAATCGCACCGTAGAGCGCCACATGTGCCCGCCACGATTGGCGCAGCGCCGCGGGGTCACCGGCCACTCGCGCGATTGAGCGAGGCATCGTTTGGCCCATGCCGATGTCGGCCATCGCAAGCAAACCCTGAACTGTCATGCAGGCAGCCAGGAGCCCCCACTGTTCAGCCCCGAGCGCTCGCAGGTACAGCGGAGTCGTCGCAAGGGTCAAGAGGCCGATCGACGCCGCGGAGACATAGTTCGCCAGTACGTTCCGGCGAAGGCGTAGCGTTCCGGAGGAGCCGGGTGCCGCCATCAGCGATCGCGGACGAAGACAGCGTTTATCGAGACCAGGCAGCTTTCGTCCGAGGCGGATAAAGCGTGCACGTCTAGATGCATCGTTACAAGCTCAGCGATCAGCACCGGGGGCCTCCAAAGCTCAAGAGAGAAGCCAGCGAACGCCGCCGCCTCAATGCCTTCGGTGGCGACAAAGACGGCGTCGATGGACTCGCGAGCACGAATGAGAGTGAAATCGGACTTGTTGAGGTGATCTGGCCGTACGAAGCGAAGATGCGCAGTCGTGGTGTGGTGAGCGAGTCGGCGACCGTAATGTCGATGCGCGACGCTTCGGCACCGACGACGCACTCGACGCCGCGCACGCGCGAACTGTTGGCGGACCGTACACGGCAGGCACGCGCGGAGGTTGGACGGGTTTGATCAGCAGTCCGAAACAGTCGGTCCCGGCGAGCCACGAACTGTCACTGAACGAGATGACTTCGTAGGCGCCGACCTCGACGAGGTAGCCGTCCCTCCGGTCGCTGAGGAAAAGGCGGTAAAGCGGCGCGAGCCTGCGGATCTGGAAAGAATCGGGCCGTCCGTAGGGTGCCACGGGACTGACGGCTTGCCCGACCTGCCCCGTGCGCCCCTCCCCCTGGCGAG
>JBIPLJ010000100.1:0-8298 GCA_044368415.1 Burkholderiaceae bacterium | reverse complement strand
CAATGACTCAGCAAGAACTGCGTGTCACTACACGGACTTCCGCGCCGCAAGAGTCAACTCATTGATCTGCAAGGATACATGGCTCCGGAATCGAGCGAATTCGGCTGAAATCTGTCGAACTCGGGGGCGCCGACTCACGTCAACCGAGCGACGAACGATGCGGACAGCTCCCATCCCTCCAAGTGACATGCCGATACAGCCACTCAGACGAACGAGTCAGTTCAAGCGTGGGTCGGCGTGACTGAAGACGTCCCCGCGACTGCATCGAACCAGTCTTCCGCCGAATACGGAGACGGCGCCGTCTCGAGCTTCGCTGAACTCACTCCCGCGGCCCGCGCGATCTGGGCCAAGAGCGGCGTTCCCGCCGGACACGGACTCCTCGCACACATTCTCGATGTCGCTGCCGTAGCGGAGCGCCTTCTGAACCGCGAGCCCCATGAGTCGCTGGCTCGGATGGCTTCGTCCCTTCCGATCGACGTCACGGCGTCCGCGAACCCCGCTCGTACGATCGCAGCCTTCGTCGGCCTGCACGACCTCGGGAAGTCGATCGCGGGCTTCCAGAACAAGTGGCCCGAGGGACGCCGTGCGTGCGAAGGTGGAGGCCTGCCGTTCATGCCGCGTCTGCTCGGGGTCGACCAGCACGACCTCGCGACAGCCGTCGACCTTCCCGCGATTCTGAATCCGCTATTGGGACGCGTATCGGCCTCGCTCGCGGTTGCCGTGGCCGCGCACCACGGCCGCTTCTTCTCCCGCGGCGACATCGCCGGCGCGCGACGCATCAACGAGCCACCGAAATGGATCGACGCAAGGCGCGAGATCTTCGCTTCCTACTGGAGCGTGCTGCGGCCTCGGATTCGCCGCACCGACGAGCCGCTTCCGACGTTCGCAGCGAACTGGCTCGCGGGCCTCACCTCCACGGCCGACTGGATCGCGTCGAACCCTGAGTGGTTCAGTCTCGTCGAGCGGGCCCCGTCGCTCGCAGACCATCACGCGCAGTCCCTCGAGCTGGCCGATGCGGCGCTCGACTTCGTGGGCTGGCCGGCGCATAGAAGCCTCTCCAAGCTCGGGCATTCAGCCGACTGGATCGTATCGGCCGCATTGGGTGACCCAAGCGTCACGGCCCGGCCGCTGCAGCAGGTGACCGAGCGTCTCCTCGCGGATCTCGACAGCCCCGCGCTGTTGATCATCGAAGCCCCAATGGGCGAGGGGAAGACCGAGGCTGCATTCGTCGCATTCGCCAGCCTCCAGGCTCAATTCGGCCACCGGGGTTTCTACGTCGGGTTGCCGACCCAGGCCACCAGCAACGCGATGTTCGATCGCGTCTTGACGTTCATGCGTGCTCTCGGTACTGGCCAGCCCCTCGACCTTCAACTCGCCCATGGCGGAGCAATGCTGGACGAACGACTGGTCGAGCTCCGCGGAGTAGGAGACCCCGCAGGCACACGAACCCCATCCGCGGACGGCTCCGAAAGCGTCGCGTCCTCCGCCTGGTTCAGCCAGCGCCGTCGTGCACTGCTGTCCCCCTATGGCGTGGGCACGATCGACCAGGCGCTGTTCGCAACTCTGAACGTCAAACACCACTTCGTCCGCCTGTGGGGATTGTCGAACCGCGTGGTCGTGCTGGACGAAGTCCACGCCTACGACACCTATACCGGCGGCCTGATCGAGTCACTGCTGGTCTGGCTCAGGCAACTGGGCTGCTCCGTGGTCCTCATGAGCGCGACACTGCCTGCGGCCAAGTGTTCCCCGCGCAGGCGGGGATGGACCGGCACAAGAAGCGCAGGCGTCGCTTGAGCTAGAGTGTTCCCCGCGCAGGCGGGGATGGACCGGAGAGGTTACGCATTGGATGCCAATTCATCCTGTGTTCCCCGCGCAGGCGGGGATGGACCGGCCGCCCGTGCCTGACGATCAACCGTCTACCAGTGTTCCCCGCGCAGGCGGGGATGGACCGTGTCGCTTGGTCCGCTGCACGACTGGACATCGGTGTTCCCCGCGCAGGCGGGGATGGACCGCGGCTCCTTTTGCGTTGCTGCCCGGCGGCCCGGTGTTCCCCGCGCAGGCGGGGATGGACCGATTGCAAACGACGACGGAACTGATCTTCTCCGGTGTTCCCCGCGCAGGCGGGGATGGACCGCGGACAACTCTGACGCGCGGTAGCTGGCTGGTGTGTTCCCCGCGCAGGCGGGGATGGACCGATTGCCCGAGACACGGTGGCATACGCGGTGGGGTGTTCCCCGCGCAGGCGGGGATGGACCGCTCAGGGAACGCGGGGGAATGATGCGCTCGACGTGTTCCCCGCGCAGGCGGGGATGGACCGTACGACCTCGTGGTCGAGGCTGGCCCATCGTTGTGTTCCCCGCGCAGGCGGGGATGGACCGCGCTTGGAGTACCTGCGCGGGCGGGTTTGCGGGTGTTCCCCGCGCAGGCGGGGATGGACCGGAAAATCAGGCGATCTGGGACGCATCGCAAATCGTGTTCCCCGCGCAGGCGGGGATGGACCGTTGCAAGCTCAGGTTGAGATTGAGGCGATGAAGTGTTCCCCGCGCAGGCGGGGATGGACCGGACGCGCGCGGCGGGCTTGTTTCACAGATCCAGTGTTCCCCGCGCAGGCGGGGATGGACCGCTCATCAACGGTGACTTCTCGATCTGGCAGCGGTGTTCCCCGCGCAGGCGGGGATGGACCGTCCGTGACGAATCCATAGCGCCAATCGCTAGCGTGTTCCCCGCGCAGGCGGGGATGGACCGATTCTTGATGCGGGAACGAACTCGGACGACAAGTGTTCCCCGCGCAGGCGGGGATGGACCGTTCTATCTGCGCGGCCTCACGCAGCCGCTTGAGTGTTCCCCGCGCAGGCGGGGATGGACCGGCGGCGCTTGGCGAGGCCGACACGCTGGTCTCGTGTTCCCCGCGCAGGCGGGGATGGACCGCCGCCGTAGACGGCCGACTCTAGCGCCGTGTCGTGTTCCCCGCGCAGGCGGGGATGGACCGTCGCACGACATCGCGTCATGCCCTGCGGCGATGTGTTCCCCGCGCAGGCGGGGATGGACCGGGCACCGGGCCCCTGCCGCTGGCCTACCAGCCGTGTTCCCCGCGCAGGCGGGGATGGACCGCGATCGCGAAAGCCTCGCGCGTCCTGTCGCTGGTGTTCCCCGCGCAGGCGGGGATGGACCGCTGCCATGACCGACTCCACCACCCCGCCCGTGGTGTTCCCCGCGCAGGCGGGGATGGACCGGTCGTCGCCTCGTTTCCGCCGCCCGAGGTGTCGTGTTCCCCGCGCAGGCGGGGATGGACCGCCACCAAGCGAGCGGGCCGCGAGCGACTCGGAGTGTTCCCCGCGCAGGCGGGGATGGACCGCACGCCATCGAATGACAATGATCGACGTTATCGTGTTCCCCGCGCAGGGGGGGATGGACCGATCGAGGGAGACGTGATGCGGGGCGCGTTGCGGTGTTCCCCGCGCAGGCGGGTCTTGCCTTGCGGGGTCATGGAGTCGACTTTTCGAAGCGCAGTCCCAACCCATCCATTCGGTCGCTCTACGGGCGATCGGGCGCCGCCTCCCTTCGACTCCCAGCGACCACGAGCGCCCCAGCATCGCGCCCCGTCACGCCCGATCACCGTCGCGCAGCGCCAACCCGCTCCAGCGCGCCCGCGCCGCCTGATCCGAACGGCACTCTGCCGGTCACCGACCGCTCACGCCCCACGATCACCCTGAGGCCTTCCCAGACCTCAGATCGAGACCGCCATGGGTCGTCCCTTCCAGATCAAGCCCGTCGTTCCCGGGACCTCGCGCCGCGACTTCTTCAAGGCCACCGGTTCGGCCGCCGCAGCCGCTGCCACCGGCGCGCTCGCCGGCGGCGCCCATGCTGCGGGTCCGGTGTTCCAGCACGGGGTGGCCAGCGGCGACCCGCTGCACGACCGCGTGATCCTGTGGACGCGCGTCACGGTTGCACCGAGCACGAAGCCGACGCTGGTGAGCTATGTCGTCGCGACCGACCCGGGACTGCGCAACGTCATCGTGCGCGGCAGCGCTCGCACCGGCCCCGAGGCGGACTACACGGTGAAGGTCGACGCCGGCGCGGTCCTCGCGGTGCTGCGTCCGAACACGACCTATTACTACCAGTTCACCGCAGGCGGGCAACTCAGCCCGATCGGCCGTACGAAGACCCTGCCGCTCGGGTCCGTCGGCACCCTGCGCTTCGCGGTGGTGAGCTGCAGCAACCATGCGTACGGCTATTTCAACGCCTACGCCCGCATCGCCGCGCGCGCCGACCTCGACCTGGTGATGCACCTCGGCGACTACCTCTACGAATACGGCGCCGCGCAGTACGGCAGTGCCCGCGCGCCCGAGCCGTCGGTGGAGATCGTCACGCTCTCCGACTACCGCACGCGCCACGCGCAGTACAAGCGCGATCCGGACTCTCAGGCGATGCACCGCCAACACCCGCTGGTCGCGATCTGGGATGACCATGAGACCGCGGACAATGCGTGGAAAAACGGCGCGGCGAACCACACGCCGGGCACTGAAGGTCTCTGGAGTGCCCGCGTCGCGGCCGCACTTCAGGCCTACTACGAGTGGATGCCGGTGCGCCAGCCTGACCTGGCGAATCCGCGCGACAACCATCGCCGATTCTCATATGGCGATCTCGCCGAGGTGCTGATGCTGGAAGAGCGGGTCAGCGCGCGCTCCGAGCAGCTCACCGACGCGCCGCATCCGACGATCTTCGGTGCCGGCTTCGCGACCACCGATTCGAGCTACGCCGACCCGTCGCGCACGCTGCTCGGCGACACGCAGGAGGCGTGGCTGCTCGACCGCCTGCGCACGACGCCGGCCCGCTGGAAGCTGATCGGCCAGGGCGTGATGTTCGCGCAATTGAAGGCGCCCGGAGCCAGCCAGGCGACCGACCCCGGCCTCTACTACATCAACAGCGACCAGTGGGACGGCTACGAGCCGGCCCGTAACCGGATCTACGATGCACTGCGCGGCGGACCCGGCCAGCCGAGCGTCAACGACGTCGTGGTGCTCACCGGCGACATCCACAGCAGCTGGGCCGCGGACCTGAATCCGAATCCGTACAACCCGGCGGTCTCCAGTGGCGGCTACGACAAGGCCACCGGCCAGGGCTCACTCGCCGTCGAGTTCGTCGGCACCTCGGTGACCTCGCCGGGCATCGACACCGACACCACCGGCCAGATCGCGGGTGCGATCCGCTTCTACAACCCGCACTTCAAGTACGTGAACCTCACCCGCCGCGGGTACATGCTGATCGACGTGAACCCCAACCGGGTCGTGGGTGAGTGGTGGTTCGTCGACACGGTCACGGCGCCGAGCGCGAATGAAGCCTTCGCGACGGCCCTGCAGGTGGAGACGGGCACCAACCGGCTCGTGCCGGCCTCGCAGACGCCCTCGCGCCCGGGCGCGGCGCCGCTGGCGCCCTGAACGCCGCTCGCTGTCGATCGATCCCACCTTCCTTTCCGACACGGTGAACGCACCATGATCTCGACCCTCGCCCCGCTTGCCCGCCTCGCCGCCGCCGTCGCGTTCGCGACGGCGAGTCTCGCTGCCCATGCGGACACCTTCAGCCTCGCCCGCACCGGCAACCTGGCCTCCGACGCCAGCATCGAATACGTCGACTTCACCCTCAGCACCGTCTCAGACATGCTGGCGTGGACGAGTTCGGCCTCGGTCTCGTTCGATACGCTGCTGTCCCTCTTCAGCCGCGACAGCGGCGCGCTGCTCACGTTGAGTGACGACGTCGACAATCCATTCCCGCAGGTCGCCCTCGGCCAGTCCGCGCTCGACGCCGGCATCGCGGTCACCGACCTCGCACCCGGTGCCTACCGACTGGTGATCTCGGCATCGCCGAACGCGCCGGCCGGCGCGCTCTTCACCGACGGCTTCACCGTGCCGGTGGCCACGGGGTCCATCCCCGGCGACTGGGCGCTGGACCTGGCCGTGGTCGAGGCCCAGCCGGTGCCCGAGCCCGAGACCTGGGCGATCCTCGGCGCGGGCCTCGCGCTCGCCGGGGCGCTTCGCCGCCGGCGCAAGACCGCGGCGGCCTGAGCGCCGATTGCTGAGGGCGGTTCCGCCCGCAGTGGGCGGCGTCGCCTGTCGGCGACGCGCGGCGCCGCCCGTCGGCTTCGCGCGGAGGCTGTCCCGATCGAGTGCTGGGGATCGGGCGACTGCCTGTAGCCTCGGTTGGGCGATGACCCCGTTCCATGCCCGCACTGCCCACGGACCGCTGCCCGACGCGCCGCGCCGCGTTGCGGTCGTCCACGAGTGGCTGCTCGAGCGGGCCGGCTCGGAACGCGTGACCGAGGCGATCCTGCAGCGCTATCCGCAGGCCGAGCTGTTCACGCTGATCGACCGGCTCCCCGAGGCGGACCGCCCTATGCTCGGCGGCCGCACGCCGCGCACCAGCTTCCTGCAGCGCCTGCCCGGCCTGCCGGGCACGCTCAAGTACGCGGTGCCGCTGATGCCGCTGGCCATCGAGCAGTTCGACCTGTCGGACTTCGACCTGGTGATCTCCAGCAGCCACACGGTGGCCAAGGGTGTGATCGTCCCACCCGACGCGCTGCACCTGTGTTACTGCCACTCACCGATGCGCTACGCCTGGGACCTGCAGCCGACCTACCTGCGTACCGAGGGGCTGGACCGCGGCCTCAAGGGGCTGGCTGCGCGTGTGATGCTGCACCGCATGCGGCTCTGGGACCATCGCAGCGCGGCCGGTGTCGATGCGTTCGCGGCGAATTCGGCGTTCGTTGCGCGCCGCATCCTGAAGGCGTACCGCCGCGAGGCCGAGGTCATCGCGCCGCCGGTCGACCTGCAGCCGGCACTCGGGCTGCCCCGCGATCCGCAGACCTATGTGACCGTCTCGCGGCTCATCAACTACAAGCGCGTCGACCTGCTGCTCGAGGCGTTTCGCCTGATGCCCGATCGCAGGCTGGTGGTCATCGGCACCGGGCCGGACGCGGGCCGCCTGCGCGCGGGCGCGCCCTCCAACGTCCGCTTCGATGGCCACCTGCCGCTCGATGCGATGCGCGAGACGGTGGCGCGCGCACGCGCCTTCCTGTTTGCGGCGATCGAGGACTTCGGCATCTCGCCGGTGGAGGCGATGGGCCTGGGCACGCCGGTGATCGCGCTGCGGCGCGGCGGCGCGGTGGAGACGGTGGCCGGGCTGGATGATGCGGCGCCGACGGGCGTGTTCTTCGATGACCAGACGCCGCAGGCGATCGTCGAGGCGATCGGGCGCTTCGAGCAGGCGGGTGCACGCATCGATCCGGCCGCCTGCGTCGCCCGCGCCCGCCGCTTCTCGCGCGAGGCCTTCGACCGAAGGTTCGGTGACTGGGTCGACGGGCACTGGGCGCGGTGGCGCGGGGGGCTCGGCGCGCAGCAGGCGCTGCCAGCCGCGTCCGACGCTGTTGGTTCAGGCAGGGGTCGCGCAGGGGCCTCGGTCGATCCCGGCGAGATGACGCGATGCTGACCTGACGTCTCGTCACCGGGCGGGTCTCGACGCGCTACGGTTCACGCAACGCCGTGTTGACAGTCGCGAGCATCAGGCAGAGGGTCATGGGCTTGATCGGCACGGGACGGCTCGCCACAATCGACGTTGGCTCGCTGCCGCCTGGCGATCAGCGCTTGGCGCGCCGAACGCATCGGCTCGATCACTTCAGGTCTCGCCGAGTGCGTCCAGCCGTCCGGCCCGGACCGCGGCCACCAGCGCCGCGTGGTCGCGCTCGTTGCGATCCGCGTAGCGTGCCGCGAAGGCAGTCATCGCGTCCTCGAAGGCCGTGCTGGTGCCGAGGTATCCGGTGAGCATCACCGCGTCGGCGGTGCGCTTGTGTGCGCGGGCCAGCGCCCAGCCGCAGGCGGTGGCATAGGTGCGCAGGTTGGCTGGTTTCATGATCTCCACCGTCGGCTTGATCTTCGCATCGCGCAGCTGCCGGATGTAGAAGTTGCGGCCGGTGAAGCCGCCCGTGGTCCAGCCGAGGAAGATATCGCCGCCCGCCTGCAGCAGCCGCTGGCCGAAGACCACGCGCTCGCCGTCGTGCGCGAAGGGCAGCCGCCCGCAGTACGGCTCGAGCACCGACGGGCGCGCCTCCTTGTACTGCAGGAACAGCGGGTCGCCGGTGCCCGAGACCATCAGCGCGATCCCGCAGTAGGTGCCTACGCTGCCTACGCCCACCACCTTGATCGCCACGTCGGCGAGGCGGAAGCGGTCGAACAGCAGCCGACGCTCGGGCGGCAGCGAGGCCGCGTACTCGGCCTGCATCCGCTCCACCATCTCGCGGAAGCCGGC
>JBIPLJ010000133.1:0-26470 GCA_044368415.1 Burkholderiaceae bacterium | reverse complement strand
TCGCTCATCGGACAACTCCCAGAAAACTGCAGAAAACAGGCAGGAAACTGGGGGAAATGCTATCAGAACAACGCCTAAATGTCGTTCTCAATCAATGAGTTATGGAATTAACAGGGGCGACGACTTCGTCGATGTCCCCGTGCAGCGCATGCTCGCACCCGCCACGCTGGATGCGCTCGCCGCGCGTATCGACCGCACGCGCGCCGCCCCCTTCAACGACGGCCCGCTCCCCGGCGACACCGTGTGGTTCGGCGTCGCCGACGCCCAAGGACGCTCGGTCAGCGCCATCCAAAGCCTGTGCTGGGAGTACGGCAGCGGCGTGATGGCCGGCGACACCGGCATCGTCTGGCACAACCGCGGCCACGGCTACACCTTCGAGCCCGGCCGCGCCAACACGCTGGCTCCGGGCAAGCGTCCGTCGCACACGCTGAACGCGCCCACCTGGTTCGGCGACGATGGCTCGCGCATCGTGTTCGGCACCATGGGCGGCGAGGCCCAGCCGCAGATCTCCGCCGCCGTGCTCACCCGCGCGCTGGACCTCGGCATGCCGCTGGCCGAAGCGCTCGCAGCGCCCCGCTGGGTGTTGGGGCGCGCGTGGGGCGACCAGTCGCCGACCACTCTCAAGCTCGAGCGCCGCTTCCCCGAGGCCAGCGCCGTGGGCCTGCGCGCGCTCGGCCACGACGTCGAGTGGTTCGACGAGTGGTCCGACTACATGGGGCATGCGGGCGTGATCCGAATCGGGGTCGACGGGGCGATGGACGCGGGCAGCGATCCGCGCAGCGATGGGGCGGCGGGCGCGCTGTGAAGCGCTGTGGTTGCGTTGCCACGACCCTAATGTGATCGGACGTCGGCTCGGGCTCTTGGCCGAAGAGGGCCGCCCTTCGAGTCGTCACGCGTGGCGTCCGGTTCAGCCATCGCGCTTCTCGTTTATTGCGAGTTTAGCGACCTTATCCTGGAACGATAAGGTTGCTAAGCTTTGCATAAACGCCTTCCCGCGGGCGTTGCCTATCGGCCCGCTCAGCCCAGCCGCCGCACCGCCTCGATCGCGATGGCCCGGCCGTGCTCCTGCACGAAGTGCCCGCCCTCGGCCACCTGCATCGGCGCGGGACAGCCGCGGATGCCCGCCCGAAGACGCTCCATCACGGCTGGCGTAAACACCGGATCCTGCATGCCGATCGCCATCATCGAGCGGCCCGTCCAGGCCTCGGCCCAGAAGGCGGCCGCCTCGCGCGAGACGGCCGCGCCGTCGTCATGCGGGTGTTCCGGCACGAGGTCCGGGAAGGCGCGGGTCGCTGCGCGGAAGTCCGGCCCCGGAAACGGCGCGTCGTAGGCCGCGCAGGCTGCCTCGCTCATCTGCGGATTGCCGCGCGAGAAGAGCCGCGAGATCGCGAACTCGGGCTTGCCGCGGCACATCGCGCGCCACTGCAGGAAACCCTCGGGCAGCGGCGTCTCGGCGGTGGCCAGGCAGGTGTTCATCACCAGCAGCCCGAACCAGCGTGCCGGTGCCGCCATCGGCAGCGTGAGCCCGATCAGCCCGCCCCAGTCCTGCACCACCAGGTTCACGCGTTCGAGCGCCAGCGACTCGACGAAGGCCAGCAGCACCCGACGGTGCCGCTCGAAGGTGTGCCACGCCACGTCGAGCGGTTTGTCGCTGCGGCCGAAGCCCGGCATGTCGGGGGCCACCACACGATGCCCGACCGCGAGGAACTCGGGGGTCATCAGCCGGTACAGGTAGCTCCAGGCCGGGTTGCCGTGCAAGCACAGCCAGGTAACCGGTGCGTCGCGCGGGCCTTCGTCCAGGTAGTGCAGCCGCAGGCCGCAGAGCTCGGGCAGCGCGCTCGTGTAGCGCGGCGTCCAGGGGTAGCCCGGCAGGTCGGCGAAGCGATCGTCGGGCGTGCGCAGATGCGGGGTGTCGGTCATGGTCGGTGTCCACGGCGCGTCGGGCGCGCGATGCGGTGGGTGCTCGGCCGCCCGGGTTCGCGATGGCCGGGAGGATACGTCGCGGTGGGGCGTTCCCGCGGGAACGTCCAGCCGCGGCCTGCGGGTGCTTCGGCGACGCACATGGCCTCGGGGGCGACCGGCCCCGCACGCTTTCGTGGAGCCGTCGCGAAGGATCTAATGCTGTCCTCGTCAGCGCCCGCCCATCAGGAAGTCCCGATGCAACCCATCCGGTTCCACTTCGTCTTCGGCAGCTCCAACGCCTACCTCAGCCACAAGGTCATCCCGGCCATCCAGGCGCGCAGCGGTGCCTCCTTCGACTACGTCCCGGTGCTGCTCGGCGGCATCTTCAAGCTCACCGGTAACCAGTCGCCGGCGGTCGCCTTCTCTGGGATCAAGAACAAACCCGCCTACGAGCGCCGCTAGTTGCAGCGCTTCATCGAGCACCACGGCCTCTCGGCATTCCGCATGAGCCCGCACTTTCCGGTCAACACGCTGCAGTTGATGCGCGGCGCGATGGCTGCGCAGGAGGCCGGCGTGTGCGTGCAGTCTGATTAGATCGCTCCAAAGCAATCGCTCGCGACCCGCTTGTCAATCAGCTACGGCAACTGAATGGTCGAATGACGGCACGCTCGCCCGGGGCTTGCAGCCTCGAACGTCAGTCAGTACACGCCCATGTAGTCACGCTTGCCGATGGCGATCCCGTTGTGGCGCAGGATGGCATATGCGGTGGTGACATGAAAGAAGAACTGCGGCAGGCCGTAGTTGGCCAGATAGGTTTGACCGGTCAGCCGCTTCTCCTTCGGTGTACCGGGACGCAAGATGATCTCTCTGCTTTCGCTGCCTTCGAACTGCGACGCGCTCAGGCCATCCAGAAAGCTAACCGTCTGGGCCAATAGGACGTCAAGATCAGCAAAGCTCTTCTCTAGTCCCTCCTGGGCGGGGGCCTCGACACCCGCCAGGCGAGCAGATACGCCACGCGCAAAATCGGCTGCGATTTGCACCTGCTTGGTCAATGCAAACATGTCCGGATACAGGCGCGCCTGCAGCAAGGCGTCTGGCTCAATCGAGTGGGTCGTGGCGTGCGTACTGGCCTGCACCAATTCGGCTCTAAGCGCCGTCAGCATTTGCTTGAAGACGGGAACGGCGAAGGTATACATTGGACTGGTCATGGTCGTTCCTTGGCAGAAGTGAAGCTAGACGGCGACAAAATGTGAGGTGCGCTCGCGCCGGGTCGGAAGCCCAGCTGCTGCGCCAAATGGCCGAGAGCTTCAGTGTAAGGGCGCGCCGAGGAACTCGTCATTGCGAGTACGCGGTCCCCCCTGCGATCGAAGCCGATCACCGACACGCTGCACGAGTGGCTGGTGCTGCATCGGCAGCGGTCGACCGACGGCACGGCGATGGCACGCGCGATCGACTACAGCCTCAAGCGCTGGGGCGCGCTCACTTGCTTCCTGAAGGACGGCGCGGTGCCCATCGACAACAACTGGATGGAGAACCGGATCCGCCCGATCGCCGTCGGGCGCTCGAACTTGCTGTTCGCCGGCTCGCTGCGCGATGGGCAGCGCGCGGCGGCGGTGATGCGCCTGGTGCAGTCGGCGGAGGTCAACGGGCACGACCCGTACGCCTACCTGCGCGACGTGCTCGAGCGGCTGCCCACGCAGCCGAACAGCCGCATCGACGAACTGCTGCCGCATCGCTGGACGCTGGCCGGCTCCACACCCTGATCAGAATCACGCCCGATTGAAAGGTGTGATGCCCGGGCGCTTACCCTTGAAGGACTTGGGCGTGCGTCAATCGGCAAACAGAAACCTCGGATGCTACGACAACGCTGGCTCGGAACAGAATGGTAGTGCTGTCGGGGATCGGCCAAGGGCCCGACGCAGCCATGCGCTAGGGATTCCACGTCGGCCTCCGCGCACTGTCAGGGTCGGTCAGGCGAATCGCAATCAAACGGGGGGCTCCGGGGAGCGCCTGAGCCCGTTGAATCCTGGGTGGCTTTTAGGGGCTTCGACGGTACGAGCGCTGTTCGAACGAAGGCCTGGAAGCAATCGGCGACCCATAGAGGTTGAGGGTCACACAGGGAAGGTCGCCGTGCGCATCCAATGCGTGAATGGCGTCTGCGTCCAGAACGACAACGTCGCCAGGCGCGACGCTCCCCCGCGCCACTTCTCGGACTAGGCGATGGCCGGTATCTAGCAATTCATACACCGTGTTGCATCCCGATCCTTCCAGTCCGATGAGCACGCTCCATGTGCCGTGCTCATGGGGGACGTCCGTCGCCCCGGGAGGTTCAGAATTCAGATACAGAGACGCCCCGCCGTCCTCCCCCGCATGCACTTCTCGCATCCACGGGCGAGCGGGATCGATGGGCGCGGACCCCGCAAGATTCGTCCAGTCGCGGCCCACGGATTGAGCCAGCGCATGTGCAACGGCTTCGAGTTGCGCGTGAGTGGGTCGTTCGGGAATCCGGCTGAGCAACGCCCGAACCGTCCTTTTCAGGCCCAACGCCGTGAAATCTTCTGCTTCGTGCAAAGCCGCCACCGTAATGGAAGTTGAACGTCGAGGCGTGCGCTCAAGCCGCAGTCGGCCCTGCCAATGCAACCCGGTCTGCGTACCACATCCAGTAACACAGCACGCCAGAGGCCGCTCCGATCCCGATCAATGCAAGCGGAACGTGGGCGCCGCTCTCGCCTGCACCGAAGCCGGGAACCAGCGTACCGAGCGCAGCACAGGAAACATGCAGGCATCCCACGAACGCGCCCACCGCACCCGAGTTCCCCGACGCCTTGGCGAGTGCGGAACTGGTTGAGTAGCTGGACAGCATAGCATTGCCTGCATAACTGAGACACGCGGCGAGGTAGAAGGTCCAGATCGTTGCCTGACCAGCGCTCCAGGCATAGAGCAGCAAGAGACCTGCGATGGTTTGCGAAGCGCTTCCGCAGATCGCCAGGACCTTGATGCGAACTGCTAGAAGGCGCCAACGCACCGCGAGCGCCACCGACACCATCGTGATGGTGGGAACGAGATTGATGAGTGCGAAGGTCGTGGGTTCCAATCCCCATGCGTTGATGACGAGAAGCGGTGCAGCCCCTACGAAGACATAGCTGCTCGCATTCGCGACGCCTCCGATGAGCGCGGCAAGCAAGATGGAGCCGCCGGACAGGATGCGCGGGGTGCTCGCTGAGTAGGCGACCGAGCGTGCCGACGCCGGCAGGCTTTCGGGTACGAACAGGAAGCTCAGGATTGCCGCCATAGCGCTGAGCAAGGCCACGGCAACGAAGCCCAGGCGCCAGTCGATCCACGCGTCGAGCCAGGCCCCCGCCAGAACGCCGGTCGTCGATCCTGTCGCGACGGCGATCAGCACCAGGATGTTGGCGCGTGTCGCACGCTTGACATCGTCCTTGAACATGTCCTTGAACACGGGGGCGGCGACGATGACCGCGGCGCCCGCCGCGACGGACTGGGCGAATCGCAGCCATTGGAGTGCCATCCAGGTAGCCGCAACCGCCGAACAAAGCGCAAAGATGCTGTACAACGCCAATGCGGTCAGGAGCACGTTACGCCGTCCATACCGATCCGACATCGGCCCACCACACAGATAGCCCACCGCGATCCCGAACAGGCTCGAGGTCAGGAGCGTCGCGCCCGACTGTGCAGCAGCGCCATAGAACTGCTGGATCGCAGGGAGCAATGCGGTGACCACCATGACGCCAAAAAACGCTGCGTACACGGCCACGCACACGGCCAGCGTAACGCGGCGTTCGCTTGCCTGGTTGTTGCGAATCATGCGGCCAGTGTGCACAGGATGGACCTTAGCGGCGACGTTGTGAATACGCGGTCAGGAAGCCGGACACGTCACGTGTTTGGCTCTGGCATTCTCCACGACGGGGGGCGAACCGGTGCGAATCGATGCCTGGCAGATGCTGCAGCCATTTTTGGGCAGCACCGGCCGTTACCGTCGGAGGCAGCCCACCGGCGGCAATGTTGAGGAACGGCCTTCCGGCAACGGCCGGAAACAGGCTCTTGGGCAAGACAGTCTCCATGGCCACCGTTCAGGCGCTGGACCGCATCCGGGGATGCCGCCTTCGAGGCATTTCGACGTATCCGAACTTCTCCGTCATGCGCCGATGCAGTTGCCCTCGGTCCTCCACGAGGACGTGCCCCACCTTGCCGTTGCTATGGAGGACTTCGTTCTCGCTCAGCAACACGCCACAGTGCTCCGAGTAGAAGATGAAATCCCCGGGCAAGCTGGGCTCGTCGCGCGCAAGCTCGACGCCGAAATCCATCGCTAGGTCCGTCGATGCCCGGGGAGTCGGGATGCCACATTGTCCGAACGCCGATTGGATGAGGCCAGCACAGTCGACCCCGAAAGCGGATCGACCACCCCAGACGAAGGGCGTGCCTATCATCGACGTCATCACCGCCAGCGGATCCGATTCGTAACTACCCGCGGAACAGACGTGGTTCCGGAACACCCATCCGGACGGCCAGACGCGCAGGTGGTCCTCGGTTTCCTCGGTGACGATCAGCAGGCTCCCGCGTCCCAGCGTGTCGATGAGCGCGCCGCGATGGCGCAGCAGCGGACGCAGGGGCGTCCAGGCGGCGCGGACCTTGTGCATGGGTGAGCAAGGAGGATCGGCAACGTCCCTGCTGTGGACGAACCCGCGATGCCAGTAGCCCGCGAAGTCGACGCTGGCGTCGATCCAATCGCCGACGCAGCCGTGTGCCACCAGCCGCTCGCCGAAGAGCACCTGGGTTTCAATGGTGGACTCGCAAGAGGGTTGCTCATGCAGATGGGTGATGCCGCGGATCGCGATCAGGGATCTCAATCCTGCGGGCGGTGCTTCAGTCGATCTTCTGGTCATTGAGTAACTGCAAGGATGTGCGCTTCCGGGACCACCTTCACATGATCCGGAAGCGTTTCGACGTCGAAAGATGAAAGGCGCCGATTTGCGATCAGGTAAGCCCGGTTGATGGATCCCTTGTCGGTCAGTTCGCCGCTGCCGCCGTCCGGTGGTCTGCCCAGCACGACGAGCGCCTTGACGTGTTCGCTGGAATGCGGCCGAAGGACGTTGTAGCGCTGCAGGCCCGCCTCCAGCGAGGGCCATAGGGACCCTCCTTCGTCAGTACAGGCAGCCGTGTCGTGCAGCCACACGGCCGCCACCAGTTGCCCATGCGAGTCGGCAAAAGGCACCACTTCTTTGCAGACGTTGCCGAGTTCCTGAATCAGGCTTGCCTTGACCAGGGAGGGAACGACCCACACGCCGGTATTCACCTTGAAGATCTCGCTAGCCCGTCCCACATAGTTCAAGCCCAGTTCTGGGCGCTCCCGGTCCCGCAGGTCAAGCAAGTCCCCCGTGTCGAAGTAGCCGTCGATCATCGTGGCATCGCGGGCAAGGCCACCTTGCTCCCAGTACCCCGGAAAAACGTTGGGACCCTTCACGAAAGCCCGGAAGTGCTTGCCCGAAGGCTTGAGCAGGATGGTGAGGCCCGGCAGCGGCTGGCCGATGAAGCCGCATGCAGACGATGGCTGCCTCGTGACGGCCGAAGTCGAGGTCGTTTCCGTCAGCCCCCAGCCCGACCCCCAAGGAGCGGCCCGCCCGGTCGCGCGCTCGTGCAGCGACGAAAGCGCGGACCAGACATCGGCGGCCAGCGGAGCGCCTCCGTACACCAGCATGTCGATGCGGGAGAAGAAGGCCCGCGCCAGCAGGGGATCGGCCTGCATGGCCTTCGCCAGCGACGAATACGCCAACGGAACATTGGTGTACCAGGTAGGACGGGCGTCTATCAGGTTCCGGCAGGAGCGGACGAGCCCTTGAACCGTGGGACTGCCATCGTCGATGTACAGCGTTCCTCCGTTGCGCAAGGTCATGTTGAAGCTGTTGTTGCCGCCAGAGGTATGGTGCCAGGGAAGCCAGTCGCACAGGACCGGCGGATGCGCCTCGAGAAATGGCCATGCCTGGGCCATCTGCTGCTGTTGTGCGCAGAGCATCCGGTAGGTATGCGGCACGGCTTTCGGGCGGCCCGTCGAACCGGAGGTGAACATCAGCTTCGCGATGCGTTCCGGATCAACTGTTCGCCAATCGGCGGCCGGCACCGCGTTCGCGCGGCCTGCGCCGGTCCGTCGCCCACGGACATCGGCTTCCGTGAACGTCCGGCCCGGCGGCAAGCACGCGGTGGAGATCTGCGCGCCCGAGCCGTGGCGCCCGGCATAGATCAAGGTGCTCGGCGGTAGCATCCCGATGATGTGGGACAGTCGGGCTCTCCCGAACTCCGTCTCCGGGTAGGCAGCCGAGACCGGCGTCGCGACGGCCCCGATGCGCATGGCCGCCAAGCTGACAACGGCGTGAGCAAACGAGTTCCTGTCGAGAATCAGCAGGTGAGTGCCTGGAAGCACGCCGCGGTCGACCAGATCCTGGCCAACGGCGTCGACCCAAGCTTTCGCCTCGCCGTACGTGAGGGCATCCCATGTGTCGTCCTGCCGCCGTTCGCGCAGGAAATGCCGGCGTCCGGCGTGCTCCGACCACCTATCGAGATGATCAAGCAAGCTGGCAGGATAGTCCTTGAGCGACTCGCCGAGATCGACGATAACGTCAGTGCCATTCGTCATTGGTGCACGAGAAGAGGCTGGGCTCATCGGATACCGCTCGAAGCCTTCACCGAGGATGGAGGAGCATGCGCTTGTTGACCAAGCGCGGTGTGAAGTAATCGTCGAGCAATGCCGCGGGCTTCAGCGCACCGACACTTCCTGCTGCCGCGCGCTGCAACCGCTCGATGCGGTCCATGACCTGTGCACGACCCTCGGGCGTGTTGACCGTCAACGGATGCGAACGAAACTCCTGGTCGGAATGGAGCTTCGCCAGCACTGAGGCGACCACAAGTTCCGCGATCGTAGGCGGGTCGATCACAAAACCGATGGCGAACGACTCGGCGTGCGTACGCGTCTGGTGCCAGAAGCCGCGCGGCATGAACGTGACCGTCCCTGCATGCACCACCCGCTCGACGTGTCCGTCAGGCCATTCGCGCGGGAGCTGCGCACGCGTGAACGGATTGCGGCCGTTGTCGTAGAAGCGGTTTGGGTTCGACGGAAAGTACGGGAATACTGGGTCCGGCAGTTCCGTGTTCTTCGCGTACATCCAGGTCTTGTCGCCGCGTATTTGCACCATGAAGTTTGTCTCATGGTCAAAGTGCAGCGGCACGTTCACTGCACCGACGGCAGCAAACCCTTCGCAGGAAACATACTGCCGCGGGATCGAAAGCAGGCTAGCGAGTTCGTCGCAGGCCTTTGAGACGGCGGGAAACGCCTCTAGGTCCTTGAGATAGAGCATCGCTGCGCCGCTCCGGTAACTCGGAAGAGCTTCCTGCGGGTTCTGGACAATCACGCGCTTGCCATCGGGATGCACCAAGTCGACGGGACTGGGCATGTTCTGCAGCAAGAGCTCGATGTCGTGAAACTCCGGCACGGTGGCAAGCGCTCCGAGGCGGTCGAGATCGCCGTCTTGAACTCGCACCTCACCGGGCCAGCTGTCGCTCAGGAATTCCTGCGCTCCCGCCGCGCCATAGAATTGTTCAAGTAGATTCATGGATGCGCCAGCGCCTTTCATGCTTCCGCGACCGCACGTGGACGCACAGGCTCACCAGCGCCTTGGCCGTTGCCGGCAAGGCCGTAGCAGGCCACCAACTCGTCGCTCTTGCTGCGAAGCAGCGCAGTGGCATCGGCAAAGAGCGCGCGCCTTTCTTCGGCCGGCAGGCCGATCATCGCTCCTTCCGCCGAGCCAAGTGCGGCATAGATGCGCACTGCCAGCCGCTCGGTCTCGGACCGCACGCGCCCGACACGCTCGCAGATGGTTTCGATGACCGCCGCATGGTCCTGGAAGTGCCACCCCAACCGGTTGAGCCGAAAGCGGATGCTGACGGATGAACCCTCCCACCAGCTGCGCTCGAAGTCCAGCTCTTCATCCGAGACGGTCGAAAATTCTTCCACCAGCGCCTGGTGCCGTTGCTCCCAGGTGTTGAGCAGGTCCGCGCGCGAACCGAAGTTTGCGGGCGGCGGCCCGAACCGCTGCCAGGTAGCAGCTACGGGTTGCGAGCCGTCGTTGGTGGCGCCGGCGTAGGCATTGCGCGTCGCGCGGATCGCCGATCCGTGGGCCCAGAACTCCGCCATCACGCAATGCACGAGGTTGTTGCGGATGGTCCGCTGCTTTCCGAGCGAGTAGTTCTCGTGAAGGTGCTGGCGATCCCACTCCTGCATGCCCAGACCGCACAGCGTGCCCTGCAGTGCCCGGTACGACTTCTGCCACTCGGACAGGATGAGCTGCGCCTGCGACATCGATCGCCCTTCCACGATACGTCGATGGGTTGCATGGTTGCCCACATCCAGCAGCATCTGGTAGACCCCGAGACAGACCTCGCGCAAGCAGTCCGTGTAGTGGGCCCAACCGCCCTTGCCTGGCTTGCCGGGCCAGTCCGCCATCAGTTCGGCATCGGGAATCATGCACAGCAGGGCGCAAAAGCGGCGAACCTCGTTTGCGACTTCGAAAAGTGCCGGTAGATCGGCTTGGGGCAGGCTGTCTTCCTGATACCGTCCACCTTGTTGTGCCACTGGCAGCCAGTAGCCGACCTCTTGGGTCGAGATCGGATCCAGGTCTTGGGCGCTCAACGCCGCGAACCGCTGTTCAGCGCGCGCGACGTGGCCGCAGAACAGCTCGCGCTTGCCGAGCCCCAGCGCCAACTGATTGAGGAACTGCGCCTCATTGATCGAGCCGCTGACGTCCTGATGCACGCGGGTATAGCGTAGGTCCAAACGCGTGTGCAGCGGCGCCCCGAGGAACTTGTGGAAGATGTCGCCGGTGCTCGAGATGATTTGAACGACGGGCGACATGATGAAGATGTGGCTACCCACCAAGGCTGAGATCCGCTGGTTGGCGCGATCACCTTCCACCTCCACCCAAACAGGGATCACCGACTTCGCGATGGCCCGCTGCACGGCGTCTGCCGCCAGCACTTCATCGGCGAGACACTGGCAACCGGGACAGGATTGGCTGTGGAAGTAGATGAGGATCGGCTTGTCGGTGGCCGCAGACAGCGCGATCGCCTCTTCGTAGCGGTCGTGGGTGATCCAATTGACGGACATTGAAGTGCTCCCTAAGGTGGCTGAAGAAAATTCTCGAAATGGGCGGACGGAACGTTCTTTAGCGGTTCGTACCTCGCTCCAGGCCCTGCTGCCTCGCGCGCTTTCCCTGGTAGTTGCGCGCCCACACTTCGCCGGTATCGCGATCCTCGGCAAGGTAAGCCGCGGCCACGGGCATCTTTCCGAGGCCGCCGGTACCATCGACCACGAACGTCGGCACCGCAGGCCCGCTGATCCAGCCCCGCAGGCCTTCGGCGATGCGAATCATTTCTTCAAGCGGAACCGTGAACTGCCAGTTGCCCTCGGCGCTGTCGTTGGAGTAGACGTAGTAGGGACGCACGCCGATCTCCACCAGCCTCATGCACAGTTCACGCTGAACCTGCACCGAGTCGTTTACCCCGCGCAGCAGCACGGCCTGGTTGCCGAGCATGACGCCGGAGTGCCGAAGAATCGCGATGCGAGAGGCCAGGAGCGGCGTGATTTCCTTGGGATGGTTGATGTGAAGATTCACCATCTGCACGCTGTGGCGGCGCAGCACGGCGCATAGCTCCTCCGTGATTCTGGTCGGGAGCTGTGCCGGCAGTCGCGAACCGATGCGAAGGAAGCGCACGTGGGGCGCTTCCGCGCGGATGCGGCTCAGGATGTGGTCCAGCTTCGCGTCGCTGAGGATGAGCGGGTCGCCGCCGCTCAGCAGAACATCCTCCACCTCGGGATGGGCTGCGATGTAGCGGATGCCGGCGTCGACGTCGTCGTTCGAAATGGAGGCATTCGCATCCGAGACGATGCGCTTGCGGGTGCAGTACCTGCAATAGGCGCCGCAGGTGTTCTGCACCAGGAACAAGACCCGCTGCGGGTACCGGTGAACGATGGAGGTGCAGTCCGCAGTGGAGTGGTCTTCTTCGGCGAGCGAGTCGCGGGTCTCGTAGGACCTCGCGACCCCCTCGTTGCCGGACGGGAGATACTGCCGTCGGATCGGACAGCTCGGATCCTGCCGATCCATGAGCTGCGCGACGTAGGGCGTTAGCCTAAAGTTGAAAAAAGCATAGAGGCTCTCCGGAACGTCTTCTACGTTGTCGAGCACCCCGTGCAGCTGACTGTGATGGGTGTACCGCCGGGCCAGCTGGCGCGTCCATGGCTCGCTCTCGGAGTCGTAGCTGATCAACTCTTCCCAGGTGCTGAGGAGGCGAGGCTTGAAGGTAAGCGGTTGCGGCTGCGTAACTTCGGGTGAGTGGTTCATTGAACGGGTATCCCTATTCCTGCTCACGGCTGGCTGATTTCCACATTGTCGATCAATCGCGTAGCGCCCAGGCGCGCAGCGGCGAGCACCACGACCGGGTCACCTGGCTTGGCCGGCAGAAGGTCGTGGCTACGCCGGATCGAGACGTAGTCCGGCGCCCATCCGCTGCGCTTCAATCGGCCCATTGCGTCCGCCTCCAGGTCGCGGTACTGATGGTTTCCGCGCTCCAGGTGCTCCGCGACCTCGCGCAGGACCCGGTACAGCTGAGGGGCCTGGGCGCGCTGCGATTCGCTCAGATAGCCATTGCGCGACGAGAGCGCCAGACCGTCGTGTGCCCGCTGCGTTTCGCCTGCGGCAACCTCGACGGGAAGAGCGAGCTGCCGAACCATGTGGCGGATTACGACGAGCTGCTGGTAGTCCTTCTTGCCGAAAACGGCGGCTCTGGGCTGCACGCACGCAAACAGCTTCGCCACAACCGTGCACACCCCCGCGAAGAACCCCGGCCGGAACTCCCCTTCGAGGATGTCAGCGATCTCTCCTGAGGGTTGGACCTTGCACGTTTGCGGCTCGGGATACAAATCGCTTTCGGTCGGTGCGAACACTACATCGCAACCCGCTGCCTGGAGGGCCGCGAGATCGGCCTCCCAGGTGCGCGGGTATTGATCGAAGTCTTCGTGCGGCAGGAATTGCAGGCGGTTGACGAAGACGCTTGCAACGGTGAGATCACCGAGGCTCTTCGCCTGTCGGACCAGGGCGATATGGCCCTGGTGCAAGTTGCCCATCGTGGGCACGAACGCTGGACGGTCGTGACGACTGACGCAAGCCGCCAGATCCTCGACTGTGTGTGCGACGCGCATCTTGGTCTCACCTCTACCAGGCATGCGTCTTGTCCGGAAAAGTTCTGGACTTCACGGCGTGAACGTAGGCAGCCAGCGCCGAGAACACGCTGTCGCTTCCGGCCATAAAGTTCCGGACAAACTTGGGCGACTTGCCGAGATTTATGCCCAGCATGTCGTGGAGCACCAGGACTTGTCCGGCCAAGCCCTGCCCCGCTCCGATGCCGATCGTGGCGCACTTCCTCAAGCCACCCGAAAGGTCAGACGCCAGCGTGGCCGGCACCATCTCTAGGACCAGCAGCGCTGCGCCTGCTTCTTCGAGCGCCAGCGAATCCTTGATCAGCTGGGCGGCAGCTTCTTCGCTGCGTCCCTGCACCCGGTATCCGCCCAGTGCGCTGACGGTCTGCGGCGTCAGCCCGAGATGGGCACATACCGGAACACCGCGCTCGACGAGGAAGCGCACGATGTCGATGGTCCACCCGCCGCCCTCCAGCTTCACCATCTGTGCACCCGATTGCATCAGTGCGATCGCGCTTCGAATGGCCTGCTCGCGGGATTCCTGGTAGGTGCCGAACGGCAGGTCGGAGATGAGCCAAGCCGCGCCCTGCGCTCGAGCGAGACCCCGGGCGACACATTCGGTGTGGTAGCGCACGGACTCGAGGGATACGCCCACCGTGCTCGTCATCCCTTGGCAGACCATGCCCAGAGAATCTCCAACCAGCAGGCAATCCACCCCGGCAGCGTCCGCCACGGCCGCGAACGTGGCGTCGTACGCGGTCAGCATGGCGATCTTCTCGCCCTCGGCGCGCATGTCCGCCAGCCGAGGGAGCGTCACCGGCTTGCGGGAAGGCGGCTGCGCAGCCATGACCCCTCCGTAGACGCCACCGCCTATCCCATGCGCACTCGAACCAGGATTCGTTCCCAACATGTTGTCTCCTCAAAACACGGATGCAGCTCGGCGCCTATGGCATCGAGCGCGGAAGCCGGATCACTTTCAGACGATCATCCGAACGTCCGAGCGGGACTCCGTGGCGCGATTGGCCGCGTTAACGAAAACGAGCCTAGGGAGGTGAGACCGAGCGCGCTCCTGCGGAACGGAACAGAAGGCGGCAACGATCACTAGGTCACCAACAGTGGCGCGTCGAGCGGCAGAGCCGTTGAGCGAAATCATTCCGCTCCCCCTTGGCCCCCGGATTGCATAGGTGACGAAGCGCTCGCCGTTGTTGATGTTCCAGATGTGGATTTGCTCGTTCTCCACGATGCCTGCTTCATCGAGCAGGTCTTCATCGATGGCACACGAGCCCTCGTAGTGCAGCTCGCAGTGGGTGACGGTGGCGCGGTGAATCTTTGCCTTTAGCAGCGTGTTCTGCATGGTGGTTCGCGATGGTTAGGCCTAGTTGCTAGACGTCAAGCCTAAGTGTCGCCTGAGCATTCACGACCTAAGTGTTCTGACGGGCGGCGCTGAGCATAGGAAGTCCAAACGCCCTCTGCATGCCGACAGGGGTGGTGTCCCCGGACATGGCTTGGAAGCTTAGCACTAAAGGCGGGCTCTTGCGTGGGCTATCGGTTCGTCCGATAGGGGTGGAGTTGCGACGCTTCAACCAAACAGAGGAATCGAACCGATGACCGGTCTGACCCCGCGTCCGGTTGCCAGCCACTCCTTGTCGATGGCGAACCTGGCACTGACTTGGTCGAGGATCGCGAAGGTTGGTGACGCGTGGCCTTCAATCACGGCCTCCAGATCAGCCGGCGTTAACAGGCCCATTGCTCGCGCCAAGTCGACCACGGTGAGATGGTCACCTCGGTCGGCGTTCATCAAGTCCAATACCTGCTTCATTCGTCGACCGATGAGTTTGGTTTACGGCATGCTCACTGTTGTGGCGTTGCCTAGGTACCGCTCTCGGAAGATCTGTTCGACCTCACCTGGCTCGGCTGGCCGCGAGCTTGGACCCCGGCGAACAATCGGCCGCTGGTTCGAGTAGTAGATCGGCTCCAAGCCCTTCTCGACCTTGACCACGCACGCGATTCGCCCGTCGGCGCAGGCCCATCGGACGACGGGAAGTACAGGCGAATGGCACTTACTTTGGCCGTTGAGGCCGGCCGTAAAGAATGATGTCGGCGCGAGCGGGTAGGCGATGCTTCTTGAGCCAAGGGTAGGGTTTCGGTCGTCGCTTTCGTTGCCTGGGCTCGATGCGATCGGGGCGATGCCCGACCTTGGACTGGGCGAACAAGTCGAACAGCGCAGGCTCGACAGGCGCTCCGCGCAAGACCGACTGGGTCCACAGTTGGCAGGCGTGCTTGAAACTCAGGCTGCGCGGGTCGACACCGGCATTGTTGGCGGCCCGCGCCATCAGCAGTCGGATCAGGTTGTACGCCAGCAGATGGACCCGCAGCTCTTTGTCGTTCATGTCGGGGATCCGGCAGTGCAGCACCTGCATGTCGACCGTGGTCTTGATGTTGCGCAGATCCAGTTCGACGTTCCAGCGGCGCGCATAGAGTTGCGCGAGGTCATCTTTGCTGGCCTGGCGCCGCCCGGTGAGGGTCGTGACCGGGATCTGGTGATCGGTCTGGGTCTCGCGCACTTGGAGTTCCTCGGGGAATGTGCGGTACTCCTCGGACGTCATCCAGGGCGGGCGAACGGGCTTGGGCCAGGCGACGACATGGTCTCGAGGGCCCAGCCGCTTGCCGCGACGAAAGTCGGTTATCCGCGAGCCGTTCTGCTCGAGGAGTACGTCCACGCCGGCGCGAGCCAGCGTCGCGATCAGGAAATAGTTGCAGTACAAGGCGTCCGCGAGCATCACGTCGCCTGGCTCGAACACGTCCGCCAGGCCGCGCCACAGGCTCAACTCGCCGGTACCCTTGCCGCTGGGCGCACCGATCGCCGCATCCAGTACTGCGCCGGTGGCCAGACAGATCACGACGACAACCCGCGCCAGCGGAAAGCCCACGCCGTCGGCCTGCGTGCCCGGCTGGGGGTACCGCGCCTGGCTCTCATCGGTATCAGGCATCGAGATGCCCGTGCCGTCCACGAGCTTGACCGACCGGCCCCGCCAGGACCATTCACGGCGCGCCCGCCCGTGCAGTTGCCGACCCACCTCGCACGCCAGGCCACGGATCATCCCCAGCGGCAGCCGCCCGCGTGCGCGGCAGTATCCGCCCGTGCGCGTGCTGCCCGGCTTGAACCCACAGGCCGCACGCTGCACGGGCCAACCGTTGACCACCATCTGGCACGAGCCGTCGGCATCGAGCGTCTGCTGCATGAACATCGACAACGCTACCGTCGGCGGATACAGCCGCTCCCGATGGGGCGGGCTCAACCTATCCACTGTCTCCACCATCGCCGGACTGGCCAGCACGTTGAAGAACTCCATCGCCTCGACCGAGCGCTCTCGCCGTTCGATGGCCTTGCGTTGTTGATGCCGCCGGCTTCGGGCATTACGATCCATCTGAGGGCCTGCCTTGGAAAGAGAGTTGGATGTGGTCAACACCCATGCTATCGATCCTTGGCCGGCCCTCCTCATTCAACGACTTGGTCGCGATACTTCGACCCGCAGCGGCTTATGTAAGTGCCATCATGTACAGGCGGCTTGATCGCTTTGGCGGCGCTCAGCAGCCGCCGCAGCATCCGGTCTCGCCACTTGGAGTCATCTGCCTCTGGAAGTCCGACGATGCGCCCATCGTCGCTGACGCCATAGATCAGCAGTCCCTCGTTTGAAGAAGCGAAGGCGGCGATTGACTTCGCGATGTCATGGGACTGCGGCGGGAAGTCGAGCTTGAACTCGATAGCCTGGCCTTCGCCCTTGGCGCAGAGCGGAACGTGCCAATGACTTTGCGACACTCATGGACTTCAGTTTAGTGTGCGATCGACAGGTTCAATGGCTGGGGTGTTTCCTTAGGTGGCGGGTTGATCCAGGCGGCTGTGGGGATTGCTGACAAGACGGGGCGCTTGTTCTTGAAGCCGTTCGGGTTGGCGGCGAACGCTGCGTCCAGGGTGTCCTGGCGGATGACGCGCATGCCGGCGGCCAGGCAGTAGTGGACGCTTTGCGGGGTCATGTAGCCGATGCCCGAGTGGCGATGCTGGGAGTTGTACCAAGGGAAGAACGCGCGGCAATGGGCTCGTGCATCCTCCTGCAGCCGAAGCGCGCGAGGAAGTCGGGCCGGTACTTCAAGGTCTTGAACTGCCACTCCGAGTAGGGGTTGTCGTCCGAGACGTGGGGCCGGCTATGGCTCTTGGCGACGTCCAGATCGACGAGCAGGCTGGCCACGGGCTTGGAGCGCATGGCCGCCCCTCGGTCGGCGTGCAGGGTCAGCGAGCCGGGCGCGACGTCATGGCGCGCCACGGTCTCGGCGATGAGCTGCTGGGCGAGTTCGGAGCACTCGCGCGGTGCGATGAGCCAGCCCACAACGAAGCGGCTGAAGATGTTCAAGATCACGTACAGGGGAAAGCACGTCCACTTCGCCGGCCCCTTGAGCTTGGGGTGAGTAGGCCGGGGCATTGCAGCCCCAGCCCCTCGCAGAACCGGACGTGAGCCTCTCGACTCATCCGGCTCCCGTCAGCGGGCCGCGGTGTAAACACCTTGCTCCCAATGCACAAATGCCCTCGGATTCCTGGCGGCGAGCTGTTCTTGTCCAGCGCTCGTCGCGGCCGAAACGTATAGCCCAAAAACGTGAACTGCGTTGCCGGATAGTCTGCCGTTCGGTTGACGTCCTTGCAGTAGACGATCCGCGTCTTCTCGGGATGCAGTTCGAGTCCACAGTCCCGCAACCGCGCACCCAGTCGGTCGAGTGCAAGCCTTGCCTGCGCCTGGCTTCGACAGTGAATGACGCCATCGTCAGCATAGCGACAGAGTCGCACGCTTGACATCTCACGGCGTATCCACGCGTCTATCGCATAGTGCAGGAATAGGTTCGCCAGCAGCGGGCTGGCCACGCCACCTTGCGGTGTACCACGGTCCCGCCCGACGCGCTCTCCGATCTCGGTTTCCAAGGGCGCCCGCAGCCATCTTTGGACATACAGCAGGACCCAAGGAATGCTGCAGTGCTTGCGCACGGCTCGCAGCAGCAGGTCGTGGTCGATGTGATCGAACAAGCCTTTGATATCGAACTCGACAACCCAGTCGTACTCCCAGCTCCGCCGCCGCACCACCGCGATCGCATCGTGCGCTGAGCGCCCGGGACGATAGCCGTAGGAGTTGTCGTCGAAGACCGGTTCCAGGATCGGCTCGAGAACCTGTTTGACCACCGTTTGTGCGACTCGATCAGCGACGGTCGGCACGCCCAGGATACGCATGCCCCCGCTCTTCTTCGGAATCGGTACGGCCTTCACCGGCGGCGGAAAGTAGCTGCCGGATTCCATTCGACTCCAAAGCTTGTACAGGTTGTCGCCGAGCTTCTTCTCGAACTCTGCAATCGTTTGCGCATCGACACCGCTCCAGCCGCTTGGCCCACAGGCAATACCCGCCTCGCGACCAGTACAGAACCTTCGCATAGTTGGCCTGGCGATTCACGAACACGAACAGATGCCCCGACAACGGATCGGCACCGATCACCGCCTTAGTCGCGGCGACCAACCCCGCGAAACTCTTCCTCATGTCGGTGGGCTGCGTACACAGGTACACCCGTACGCCATGCGGCAGCATCGGATCAGCCCCGCAACAGTTCCAGCACTACACCCGCACCCAGTTCGATGCGCACCCTGAGGCCGACATCCAGCGGTCGCGTCGACCCCAACTCGATGAACGCCGCCGCCGGCATCACGCCCACACGCGGCGCGGGCGTCGACGCATCCCCGCGCAGATCCCTGCGCCAGTTCGCCAGCGACCCCGTGCTCACGCCCTCGCGTTCGCAGAACGCCGCCTGGCTCAAGCCGCTGCGCTCGTACGCCTCGACCATCTCACGGCGCTGCTGCCCCGTTCGGTGCTTGCGCCTTACCGCTACGACCGGCGCGCTCGGCGCGTTTCCCTTCCTCATCCCACGGCTCCTTTCACTTCACAAGAGCCATGCACCTTATCGGTGGGTCACAGGACCGAGAAGAACGTCGCGGTTTGGACGCTTACACATCGTCGTTCTCCACGCAAGCGCCATTCACGCCTTGGATGCGCACGGCGACCATGCCTGTGTGACGCTCAATCTCTAAGGATCGCCGATAGCCTCCCGGCCTTCGATCAAACAGCGGTCGTACTGTAGAAGTCCCTGAGGCACACTCGGAGCCAACAGGCTCAACCGCATGCCAGTGCAGACGGCCTTCCTTCGAGCAGCTTGACCAACGCACAGAGCGCGCGGTTGGCGGGCGTGGGGATGCCGAGTGCTTCGCCGCGGCGCACGATGTATCCGTTGAGATAGTCGATTTCAGTCCGTTTCCCGCGGGCCAGATCCTGGGCTGTGGAGGACAGCTGCTGCGGCATGCGTGCCGCAATGTTACTCACCGCGTCATCGACGTCGGCGGCGACGTCGATGCCCTCCGCAGAAGCTACGGCGACGCACTCACCCACAACATCCTGCATGACGCGCCGGATCCCGGGGCTGGCCACCGACACGCCGTACGGGCATTGACCAATCGCCGAAATGGCGTTGTAGACGCAGTTGACGATGAGCTTGAGCCAAAGATCGCGCCGGACATTTCCGCTGACGACGACCGGAACTCCGGCCGCCTGGAGTGCCACCGCCAACGCTTTGCTCGCGCCTGAGGGCTCGATGATCAGCTCGCCGCCCCCATAGTGTCTGACGTGGCCAGGCCCGGCCATTTGGCAAGCGACGTACACCACCGCCGCAGTGGTATCCGTGCCCGGCAAAAGCGCGCGGACACGATCTGCATTATCGACGCCGTTCTGAAGGCACACGATCGAAGTGGCAGGCGCCAAATGAGGCAGCAATGCAGCAACAGCTTGCTCGGTATCGGGCGACTTGACGCAGAGAAGCACAACATCAGCATCCGCAACGACCCGGGCGTCGCTACTGGCCGGCACGTGAGTCGATGCATCAAACGCTGCAGTCTCGATGCGCAGACCGTGCCGTGCCATTACAGCTGCGTGCACTGGCCGCGCAATGAAAGTCACAGGGTTACCGGCGCGGGCGAGCATCCCGCCGTAAAAGCAGCCGATGGCTCCAGCCCCCATCACGGCAACGCGAAGTGCGCTCCTACCCATGTGTCTTGATCAACTTTTGGGAAACCCTGCGCGTCGTTGCTTCTAAGCCAGTGCTGCCATGGTACTAAGCGGAAAGTATAGCTGAGGAAGTTGCAAAACCCCCCGTTGCGAGGGTCATTGAGGTTGCGTCGGTGGTTTTCACGAGGCGACAGGAAGAGGAGTGTGGGCGGCCGGTTATGGCAGGATGCGATTGCCCCCGTGCCTATATGACCTGCGTCACCTGCCCCCGAGAGATCAGTGAGTAACGAGGTAGGCATGACGATCAACCAGCAGCCCAAGGACACGATGCGCCCGGATCGGCGCCGTCGCCGGTGGCGCCCGGCAGCGACTCCGAGGTGGTGTCACGCGCTCGGCGCCGCACGTTCACCAACGCCGACAAGCGCCGCATTCTGCAGGCCGCCGAGCTGTGCACCAAGCCCGGCGAGGTCGGCGCGCTGATGCGCCGCGAGGGGGTGTACTCCTCGTCGCTGAGCACCTGGCGACGCCAGCGCGAGGCCGCTGACCCGGCGGCCCTGGCGCCGCAGAAGCGCGGCCCCAAGGCCGACCCCGCGCGCATCGACGCGCTGCGGATCGCCCAACTCATCCGAGAACGCGACACGCTGCGGGTCGAGCTCGGCAAGGAGCATCTCGTCATTGAGGTCCAAAAAAGAGTGCTTCGTCAGAAGAATCTGTGGGCGAGTTTTGGCTCCGGAAGCCGGCCGAGCACGTGATACAGAGAGAGTTGGCGACTCTGAACGTCCGATAGCCGTACGCTTTTCTCAGTGTGACTTTGGCCTTGTTGTTCAGGCCCTCGATGACGCCGCTGGAGAACTGCTTCTTCGCCCTGAAGTAGTTGAGCAGCAACTCCCGGTGGCTGCGCACGGTCCGAGCGAACTTCTTGACCGGCTCGATGCGCGAGCGCATCGCCCGCTTGCACCAGGCGTCGAGGAACTTGGCCGCTCAGGCCGGTGACTCGTACTCCCAGAACAATTGGAACTCCTCCTTGAGCAGGTGGGCCCGTACGCTCTTCAAGTTGTAGGCCAGCAGCTCGCGCAGACTGACGTTTTGCTTGTCGGTCAGGTTCTCCGGTCGCTTGAGCAGGCACCAGCGCTTGTTCTTGAGCACCGGCTCGTAGCCCTCGCGGACCACGCGCCTTGCCTCGCCGGCGCGTACCTCGTCCAGTACCTTGTTGAGCTTAGCCACGATGTGGAAGCGATCCAGGATGTTCAGCGCCCGCGGACAATGCCGGGCGATGACCTCCAGGTAGGGCCGCCACATATCCGAGCACACGAACTCGACCTTGCCTGCCGCCTGTTCGCCGATGAGGGCAAAGAACTTCTCGAAGCTTTGCTTGGTGCGGTCCTTGCCCACCCACAGCAGCCGCACGCAGTCGGCCTCGATCTGGTAGACGAGCGTGAGGAACTTGTGGCTCTTGCCGATATGGATCTCATCGACGCCGATGGCGCGCAGAGTTCCGAGTTGGCGGTGCTCCAGCCCCCACTGCACGACGTACTCCACCGCATGGCAGACCTGATCCCAGGTCGTGCCGAAGCTCGAGGCCGTCTCCTTCCACGACAGCTTGCGTGCCCAATGTGCCAGGTACAACATGTAGGCCTTGGTGAGGCTGTGTTTGCCGATGGCCCAGGGCACCTGCTCGACCTTGACGCCGCAGCGCGCGCACTGCACGCGCCGCATGGCATACAGCAACATCACGGCATAGCCCCAGATCGGGATGAACTCGAAGCGCCGCACCGGCAGCACGTCGTATCCAGGAGCGGCCTTGCCGCAGCATGGGCATCGCGCCTTGGAGCCACGGCGGGGTCGCACGTCGACCTCGATGGTGCTCGTGGCTTCGACCAGCCGCACGGCGGCGTAGACGAAGCCTGGGAAGTGGTGGCAGGCGTTGAGTAAGCGGGCGAGCAACATGGCCAACTCTGGTGACAGCGTTGAAGACGTACTCAGCCTGGATCCGCAGCATGTGCAGCGCCTGCGCCAGGCCTGCCCGGACCTCGATGACTGGCCTCGATCCTGGCACATCGATCCTGCGGATATCCCAGTGGGCCAGCAGCTCGTTGAAGTGCTCAAACCGTTCCTGTTGCACCTCTTGCATCAGGGCTTGGCCAAGGCAACCGTACGCCGCCATCGCGACAACCTCTGGACGCTCGGCGGTGAACTCATCCGGTGCCGCTACGACGACGAAGCGCTGGCCCACAAAGACGTCAGGGATGCCTTGCAACACCTCATCGAAGGCGATGGCGGGCCGCTGATGGGGCCGCGAATCAAGGAGCTGGAGCAGGACTCGCTGGATGCCACCTGTCGCAAGCTCCATCGCTTCTGGCACGAATCGGCTGCAGGCGAGACACCCGGGTAAGGCAATGTCCGCCGCCCGAGCGCCGCGTCAATTGCATCGGTCGCCCGATGCGAGTACCGCAGTCAGCACCGCAGAGTTGTCCACGGCGGCGAGCGGTCGGCCCTTGCGACGAACCGACCGATCGACGCGGTGGGCAACTCGTCTCGAAGGCTCAGGATGGCTGAAGTCCACCCGCAAATAGTCCGGCAGAACCGAAGAGCCTATGCTTGTGTCTTCAGTTAAGCACTGTGGCGAAATGACTATGAACTTTCGAATCCAGCCGGGCCGCATCGGCTTGCTGCTGATTCTGGCCATCGGCACCGCGTCGGTGCTCGCCGATGGGAGCGTCAGCTCACAACTGGGTCAGGGCCTGCATTCGACGGCCGCCGAGGCAACACCGGTGCCGGTCACCGTCTACACCGCGGCCAAGGTCGTCACGATGGAGCGCGGCCAGCCGAACGCCACTGCGGTGGCGGTGGCCGGCAAGCGAATCGTGGCAGCAGGTTCGCTCGATGAAGTGAAAAAGGTGCTTGGTACGCGGCCCTACACCGTCGACGACACCTTCAGGAACAAGGTCGTGATGCCGGGCTTCATCGACCAGCACCTGCACCCGATCTTGGGCGCACTGACACTGGCGGTGGAGGTGATCGCGCCCGAAGCATGGAACCTGCCTGGCCGCACGATCAAGGCGGCCATCGGTGCCGCTGACTACCAGGCGCGTGTAAAGACCGCTGAAGCCAAGCTCGCTGACCCGAAGGAATGGTTCATCACCTGGGGCTACCACCCGTTGTGGCATGGCAAGCTCGATCGGCAGGCGCTCGATACCATCAATCCGACCCGGCCGATGGCGGTGTGGCATCGGTCGTGCCACGAGTTCATCCTCAACACTGCGGCGCTCAACGCGCTCAACGCGCTCGGCGTGACCGAGGCATCCATGCAGGGCAAGGGCCAGGCGAGCGAGCAGGCCAGTTGGGCCAAAGGCCACTTCTTCGAGACCGGCATGAACCTGATGATCGGGCCGATGCTCAAGGTGCTTGCCACACCGGAGCGCCTCACGTTCGGCCTGAAGCAGATGGTGGCTTACGAACATGCCAACGGTGTGACCGCCTACAACGAGCCGGGCGCGATTGCCACGCCCGAAATCTGGAAGCTCTACGAACAGATCCTCGGCGCGCCGGACACGCCGATGTACAGCACTTTCTTTGCCGATGGCCGCGCTATCGTCGACCGGGTTGGCCTCGACAAGGCGCTCGACGCCGTGGAGGCACAGATCGCCTGGGCGCCCGAAGGACCGGGCAAGAAACTGATGTTCTTCCCGGGCGGCGTCAAGCTCTACGCCGACGGCGCCATCATTTCGCAGACCATGCAGATGAAGGACGGCTACATCGACGGTCACAAGGGTGAATGGATCATGAAGCCCGAGCTTCTGGAGCAGGCCTCCAAGCTGTTCTGGGACGCTGGCTACCAACTGCACACACACGTCAACGGTGACGCCGGTCTCGAGGTGGTGCTCGATGTGCTGGCCAAGCGCTTGCGCGAGAACCCGAAGCCAGACCACCGCAGCGTGATCGTGCACTTTGCCAACTCGACCGAAGCCCAGGTGCAGCGCATCAGGAAGCTCGGCGCGGTCGTGAGCGCCAACCCGTACTACTTGAGTGGCTTTGCCGACATGTACGGTCAGTTCGGCCTCGGCCCCAAGCGCGCCGACGCGATGGTGCGCGCCGGCTCAGTGGTCAGGGCCGGTGTGCCGCTGTCGTTTCACTCCGACCTGCCGATGGGCCCCAGCGACCCGCCATACCTAGCCTGGGCCGGCGTCAACCGCATCACCACCTCGGGCCGCGTGGCCGGGCCCGAGCAGCGCATCACGGTCGATCAGGCGTTGCGTGCGGTGACTATCGAGGCCGCGTACTCATGGCGCAAGGAGGCGCAGATCGGCAGCATCGCGCCGGGCAAGATCGCCAACTTCACGGTGCTGGAGCAAGACCCGTACAAGGTCAATCCGAAAGCGCTCAAGGACGTGCCGATCTGGGGCACGGTGTTTGAGGGCCGGTTGTTCCCGATCCCAGCCAGCGCGCGGCGGGTGGCATTGGCGGCCGACCCGGTGCAACCCGTCTATGCACCTGCGTTTGCGCAGCCGTCTGCAGGGCCAGCCGGGTTGACGCACGACCACGCGGCCTGTGGGCTGGCGGCACTGTCGCAAGCTGTGGTCGCCGCCTACGCGGACAACCTGCGGGTAGCCGCGGTTACGGCGGGCGGCCCGGCGGTTCGTTGACCTGCTCGCCGCGCGTTGGCGCGGCGCACAGCCCCCTGCGCTGTGCTGGCGGAGGGCGAGACCCTTTCCGAGTTTGTCTAAGCGTCTGTTCGCGCGGGCGTCGAACGGCGCCGTGTCCAGGGAGAGTTCGTCGCGCGCGGTCTGCGCTCCCGTGACGAGGCGCGGCGAACCGGCGACTATGTAGATGCCGACGTCGTGCTTGACGGCCTACAACACAAGCTGGACGCCGCGCGCGTCCGCCTGCTGACGAAGGGCAGGTGAGATTCAAGGTTCGGCTGACGCGGCACGCTGAGGCGGATCTCGACCGACTGTTCGAGGTCCTCGTCGAACGAGAGTGGGCTCGGGATAGCGGCGACCTGGAACTCCCAGAGCCGGCAATGACCTCCTTGCGTGCCTGCATCGCCACACTGAAGTCATCGCCCTTCACCTGCCGCAAGGCGGGCAACAGTCCCTTCCTCAAAGAATTGATCATTCCATTCGGGCGATCGAGCTACGTCGCGCTGTTTGAAATCGAAGACGAGTCGATTGTTGCCGTCGTCGCCGTACGCCACCAACGCGAAGACGACTACCACTGAGCCAACCGTTCGCGCCACCCACGCGCCGTCGAACGACTGCTGCGTTTCTGCTCGGCGATTCGCTACCGGCCACAAACAGACAGTCGGGACAGGCTTCTCTGAGGAAGTGCAGGTCTGTTTGGCCAACCAAAGTACCCGCGCGAATGACCTTTGCCGGAACCCATCTTGACCAGAGGCCGTATGCTTAGTGCGCCGCCTGCACCCGCGGCAGCACCAGCTCGCCCAGTTCCTGCACCACCTCGAGCGCCGGCCGGCGGCCGTACTTGAGGTTGAACATCACATGGTTGACGCCGATCTCGCGCAGCTGCTCGAGCTGGGCAAGCAACGCGTACCGACCAAGGCGATGACCAAGATGGATGGGCTGCGCCGGCGCATCTGGCCGGTCGAGCAAGTCGATGTAGTAGGACTGCAGGAAGGGTTTGAAAGCGCCGCCGGCCTCGCGTTGCAACGCCGCGAGCCACTGCTTTACCACCTCGGCCTGCGCGGGAAGACTGCGCGGGTACATGATCCAGCCATCGGCGTGCCCGGCGATCCAGCCCAGCTCGGACTGGCTGTGGCCGGTCACCAGCAGCGGGATGCTGCCAAGCGCCGGCTTGGGCACCAGGTCCACACCGGCCAGCTCGCCCCATTGCGAGCGCAGCGGCGGGAAGGACTCGGCCCACAGCCGCCGCAGCATCGGTATCTGATCGCGCAGGAGCTCGCCACGCTGCAGGGCGCCGACGCCAAACGCCGGGAACTCCGAGGCACGGTCGCCGGAGGCCACACCCAAAAGCAGGCGCCCACCGCTGAGCTGGTCGACGCTGGCTGCTGCCTTCGCGGTGTGCAGCGGATGCCGCAGCGGCAGCACGATGGAGGTGGTCAGCAGTGCGATGCTGTGGGTCAGCGCAGCGATGTGGCCGAGGTAGACCCAGGGGTCGAAAACCTGGCCAACGTCGCCGAACAGCGGGTCGCGCAGCGGCACGTCCCGAAACCCGAGTGCGGCAAAGCCCAGGCGCTCTGCCAACT
>JBIPLJ010000059.1:0-26474 GCA_044368415.1 Burkholderiaceae bacterium | reverse complement strand
GACGGTCGACTTCGGGCCGAACTACGACGGCTCGGAGAAGGAGCCGCTGCTGCTGCCGGCCAAGATCCCCAACCTGCTGATCAACGGCAGCTCGGGCATCGCGGTGGGCATGGCCACCAACATCCCGCCGCACAACCTGCGCGAGGTCGTCGAGGGCTGTCTGCTGCTGCTGCGCCGGCCCGAGGCGAGCATCGACGAGCTGATCGAGCTGATCCCGGCGCCCGATTTCCCCACCGCCGGCATCATCTACGGCGTCGAGGGCGTGCGCGAGGGCTACCGCACCGGTCGCGGCCGGATCGTGATGCGCGCGACCACACACTTCGAGGAGTTCGACCGAGGTGCACGCACGGCGATCATCGTCGACGAGCTGCCGTTCCAGGTGAACAAGCGCACGTTGCAGGAGAAGATCGCCGAGCTGGTCAACGACAAGAAAATCGAGGGTATCTCCGACATTCGCGACGAGTCCGACAAGTCGGGCATGCGCGTGGTGATCGAGCTGCGCCGCGGCGAGGTGCCCGAGGTGGTGCTGAATAACCTGTACAAGCAGACTCAGCTGCAGGACACGTTCGGCATGAACATGGTCGCGCTGGTCGACGGCCAGCCGCGCCTGCTGAACCTCAAGCAGATGCTCGAGGCATTCCTGTCTCACCGCCGCGAGGTGGTCACGCGGCGCACGGTGTTCGAGCTGCGACGGGCCCGTGACCGCGGCCATGTGCTCGAGGGCCTGGCCGTCGCGATCGCCAACGTCGACGAGATGATCGAGCTGATCAAGGGCTCGCCGACGCCGCCGGTCGCCAAGGAGCGGCTGCTCGCCCGGATCTGGAATCCGGGCGTGGCGCGCGAGATGGTCGAGCGCGCGGGCGGCGACGCGACCGCGTTCCGGCCGTTCGGCCTGGAGCCGGGCGTTGGCCTCGCGCCCGACGGTTACCGGCTCTCCGAGATCCAGGCGCAGGAGATCCTGCAGATGCGCCTGCAGCGCCTGACCGGGCTGGAACAGGACAAGATCGTGCAGGAGTACCGCGAGGTCATGGAGACCATCGCCGACCTGCTCGACATCCTGGCGCGCCCCGAGCGCACCAGCACGATCATCGCGGACGAGCTCAAGGCCATCCAGGCGGAGTATTCCGACCCGGTGAAAGACAAGCGCCGCTCGACGATCGAGCTGAACGCGACCGAGCTCGACACCGAGGACCTGATCGCGCCGACCGACATGGTGGTCACGCTGTCGAACACCGGCTACATCAAGAGCCAGCCGGTGTCCGAGTACCGCGCGCAGAAGCGCGGCGGTCGCGGCAAGCAGGCCACGCAGATGAAGGAAGACGACTGGATCGCCCAGCTCTTCATCGCGAACACACACGACTTCATCCTGTGTTTCTCGGACCGCGGCCGCGTCTACTGGCTCAAGGTCTGGGAGGTGCCGCAGGGCTCGCGCAACGCGCGCGGCAAGCCGATCGTCAACATGTTCCCGCTGGTGGACAACGAGAAGATCACCGTCATCCTGCCGGTCAAGGCGTTCGACGAGGAGCACTTCGTCTTCATGTCGACCTCGCTGGGTACGGTCAAGAAGACGCCGCTCACCGAGTTCTCGCGCCCGATGAAGCGCGGCATCATCGCGGTCAAGCTCGACGAGGGCGACTACCTGATCGGCGCGGCGGTCACCGACGGCCAGCACGACGTGATGCTGTTCTCAGACGGCGGTAAGGCGGTGCGCTTTGACGAGAACGACGTGCGCCCGATCGGGCGTGATGCGCGCGGCGTGCGCGGCATGACGCTCGAGGAGGGTCAGGCGGTGATCTCGATGCTGGTCGCCGAGAGCGAGACGCAGTCGGTCCTGACAGCGACGGAAAACGGCTTCGGCAAGCGCACGCCGATCACCGAGTACACGCGCCACGGGCGCGGCACAAAGGGCATGATCGCGATTCAGACCAGCGAGCGCAACGGCCGGGTGGTCGCCGCGGTGCTGGTCGAGCCGCGCGACGAGATCATGCTGATCACCACCGGCGGCGTGCTGGTCCGCACCCGGGTCTCCGAGATCCGCGAGATGGGGCGTGCCACCCAGGGCGTCACGCTGATGGCGGTGGGCGAGGGCACGACGCTGACCGGCGTGCAGCGCGTGGTGGAGTCCGATGCCACCGACGAGTTGCCCTCGGCCGAGGCCGGCGAGCCGCCGAACGGCGCTGCGCCGACCAATGCCGCGGCCGAAGGCCCGGAGGGCGGGCCGGCGCCGGCGTCTGGGGAGACACCGGCGGACGGGGACGCCTCGTGACCCGCCGGGGCTTCAATTTTTCGGCCGGTCCGGCGGTGCTGCCCGAGCCGGTGCTGCGCCAGGCCGCCGAGGAGATGCTCGACTGGCAGGGCACCGGAATGTCGGTGATGGAGATGAGCCATCGCGGCCGCGAGTTCATGTCGATCCACGCGCGCGCGCTCGCCGACCTGCGCGAGCTGATGGCGATCCCGCCGCAGTACAAGGTCCTCTTCCTGCAGGGCGGCGGGCTCGGCGAGAACGCGATCGTGCCGATGAACCTGATGGGGCCCCGCGGCCTCGCGGACATCGTCGTGACCGGACAGTGGTCGGCGAAATCGGCGAAAGAGGCGGCACGCTACGGCCGCGTCAACGTCGTCGCCGATGCGGCCCGCGCCGGTCGCGGCTATACCTTCGTGCCGCCGCAGTCCGAGTGGACGCTGTCGAAGGACCCGTCCTACCTGCATGTCTGCACCAACGAGACCATCGACGGCGTCGAGTTCGACGCTCCGCCCGCGCAGGGAAACGGCCTGGGCGAGGTGCCCGCGCACATACCGATCGTCGCCGACGTGTCTTCGCACATCCTGTCGCGCGCAATCGACGTGAGCCGGTACGGCTGCCTGTTCGGCGGCGCGCAGAAGAACATCGGGCCGGCGGGCCTGACGCTGGTGATCATTCGCGAGGACCTGCTCGGACATGCGCATCCGATGACGCCGAGCGTCTTCGACTACAAGCTCGTCGCCGACAACGACTCGATGTACAACACCCCGCCCACCTACGCGATCTACCTGGCCGGACTGGTCTTCCAGTGGCTGCGCGCGCAGGGCGGCGTGGCCGGCATCGAGGCGCGCAACGTGGAGAAGGCCGCGCTGCTGTACGGCGCGATCGACGCGAGCGGGCTCTACGAGAACCGTGTCGAGCGACGCTGGCGCTCGCGCATGAACGTACCCTTCTTCCTGAAGGACGAGCGGCTCGACGACGCCTTCCTCGCGGGTGCGAAGGCGGCGGGGCTCGAGCAGCTCAAGGGGCACCGGTCGGTGGGCGGGATGCGCGCCTCGATCTACAACGCGATGCCCGTTGAGGGCGTGCGCGCGTTGGTCGGCTACATGCAGGATTTCGAACGCCGGCACGGCTGAGCGCGGCCCGGTTCGCGCCGATCGCGGGTAGCATCGCGATTCGGCCGCGCCCCGGCGGCGCACCGCCCGACGACCTTTTCGCGACCGATCCATGAGTGACCGCCTGAGCGAGCTGAGGACCCTGATCGACGACGTCGATCACCGGATGCTGGCGCTGCTCGGCGAGCGCGGACGCCTGGTGCTCGAGGTCGGCGCGCTCAAGCATGCCGACAACGCGCCGGTGCTGAGACCCGAGCGCGAGGCGCAGATCCTGCGGCGGCTGGCCGCGGACAATCCCGGCCCGCTCGCTGCGGGCGCGATCACCGCGATCTGGCGCGAGGTGATCTCGGCCTGCCGTGAGCTCGAGCGGCGCCTTCGCGTCGGCTACCTCGGTCCGGTGGGCACGTTCTCCGAGCAGGCGGTGTTCGCGCAGTTCGGCCACGGCGTCGACGCGGTACCGTGCGCGAGCATCGACGAGGTGTTCCGCGCCGCCGAGGCTGGCACGGTCGACTTCGGCGTGGTGCCGGTCGAGAACTCGACCGAGGGTGCGGTCAACCGCAGCCTCGACCTGTTTTTGCAGTCGCCGCTGCGCGTCTGCGGCGAGGTCTCGATACCGATCAAGCACACCCTGTTCACTGCCTCGGGTTCGATGGACGGCGTGACGCGGATCTGCGCACATGCGCAGGCGCTCGCGCAGTGTGCAGGATGGCTGAACCGCAACCATCCGTCGCTCGAGCGGGTGCCGGTGTCGAGCAACGCCGAGGGCGCGCGGCTCGCCGCCCTCGAGCCGCACACCGCGGGCATCGCCGGCGACGGCGTGCTCGGCCGCTACCCGGTGCGCGTCGTCGCCGAGGCGATCCAGGACGACCCGCTGAACCGGACCCGTTTCGCCATCGTCGGCCAACATGTCTGCGGTGTCTCGGGCGAGGACCAGACCTCGCTGATCCTGTCGGTAGCCGATCAGGCCGGCGCCGTCCACGCGCTGATCGAGCCGCTCGCGCGCCATGGCGTGTCGATGAAGCGATTCGAGTCGCGCCCGGCCCGTCAGGGCGGCTGGCAGTACTACTTCTACATCGACCTCCTCGGCCACGAGCAGGACCGGCAGGTCTGCGCCGCGCTCGCCGAGATCCGCGCACACGCCGCCTTCTTCAAGTCGCTGGGCTCCTATCCGCGTGAGGTCGCGCTGTCGCGCACCGCGGCGCGGGACTGAGCCCATGACGCACCTTCCCACGTCACGAGCCGCCCATCCATGAGCCCGTCCGCTCCCGCCGAACTCGCCCCCGCCCATGTCCGCGCGATCGCCCCCTACCAGGCGGGCAAGCCGATCTCTGAGGTCGCGCGCGAGTACGGGCTCGACGAGGCGAGGATCGTCAAGCTCGCCTCGAACGAGAATCCGCTCGGCATGCCCGAGTCGGCGCGCGCCGCGATGATGGCCGCTGCGGCTGAGCTCGGCCGCTATCCGGATGCAAACGGCTTCGAGCTCAAAGCAGCGCTGTCGAATCGGCTCGAGGTGTCGCAGGACTGGCTGACGCTGGGCAACGGCTCGAACGACATCCTCGAGCTGGTTGCGCACGCGCTGCTGCAGCCCGGCACCTCGGCGGTCTACTCGCAGTACTCGTTCGCGGTGTACGCGCTGGCCACGCAGGCGACCGGCGCGCGCGCGATCGTCGTGCCGGCGCGGGACCATGGGCACGACCTCGGCTCGATGTGCGCCGCGATCGCCCCCGACACGCGGATCGTGTTCATCGCAAATCCGAACAACCCCACCGGTACTTTCCTGCCGGCGGCCGAGGTCGAGGCCTTCCTCTCCTCGGTGCCGCCGCAGGTCGTGGTGGTGCTCGACGAGGCGTACAACGAGTACCTCGAGCCTGCGCTGCGCTTCGATGCGGTGGCCTGGGTCCGGCGCTTCCCGAACCTGGTGCTGTCGCGCACGTTTTCGAAGGCCTACGGCCTGGCGGGGCTGCGCGTGGGCTACTCGGTTGCGCAGCCTGCGATGACCGATCTGCTCAACCGCGTGCGCCAGCCGTTCAACGTCAACTCGCTTGCGCAGGCGGCGGCGGTAGCGGCGCTCGGCGACACCGCCTTCCTCGAACGCAGTCGTGCGCTGAACACCGAGGGCGTGGCGCGCCTGCAGTCGGCCTTCGAGGCGCTCGGTCTGCCCTATGTGAAGTCATTCGGCAACTTCGTGCTGGTCAAGGTCGGTGACGCGGCCGGCATCAACCAGTCGCTGCTGCGGGCCGGTGTCATCGTGCGGCCGGTGGGCAACTACGGGCTGCCGCAGTGGCTGCGCATCAGCGTCGGCCTGCCCGCCGAGAACGAGGCGTTCCTGGTGGCGCTGCGGGCCGCGCTCGGCCGGGCGTGACGCCGTTTCAGAAGGTCGCCATCGTCGGCACCGGCGCGGTCGGTGCATCGGTCGGCGGTGGCCTGCGGGCCCGCGGACTCGCCATCGAGGTCTGGGGCCTCGATCCGGCGAATGCCGAGGCGGCCCGAGCAGCGGGTGCGATCGACCGCGTCGCGGCGAGCCTCGCCGAGGCGCTCGACGGTGCTGCACTCGTGGTGCTCGCGGCGCCGGTACCGGTGAACCGCGCGATGCTGGCCGATGGCACGCTGCGCGAGGCGCTCGGGCCTCGCGCCGTGCTCACCGACGTCTCGAGCACCAAGGCGAGCGTGGTGGCCGCCGCCCGCGCCGGCCTGGGGGCGCGCCTCGGCCGCTTCGTCGCCTCACACCCCATCGCCGGCTCCGACCGCGCCGGCCCGGCAGCGGCGCGTGCCGACCTGATCGCGGGCGCGCATGTCATCGTCTGCCCCACCGACGACTGCGATGCCGATGCGCTCGCCACCGTCGAATCGACCTGGGCCGCGCTCGGCGGGCGGGTCGCGCAGATGGACGCCGCCCATCACGACCGGCTGTTCGCCGAGGTCTCGCACTGGCCGCATGCGGTGGCCTTCGCGCTGGCGGCCTCGGTCGGCTGCGGCCCGCTCGCCGACGATGCGCGCCGCTACCACGGCGCCGGGCTGCGAGACACCACGCGTGTGGGCGGATCTCCGCCGGACTTGTGGGCAGGCATCCTGCTCGACAACCGGGAGGCATCGCTTGCGGCTGCGGCGGCCTTTCGAGTCGAGCTGGACCGGATCGAGCAGGCGCTCGCCGCCGGCGATCGGGCCGCGCTGGTGAACGCATTTGCGCGCGGCGCCGAATGGCGCACCAAGCTCTAGTTCGCTGCGGGTCCGTGCAGCGTGTGCGCCCTCAGACGGCCATCCGCGCCCGGATCGTCTCGATGCGCTCGCGGTTAACGCCGAAGTCGCGGCGCCCGAGCCGGGAGGCCGAGCGCACGTGGATCATCGCGCCGGGCTCGTGGAGCAGGAACTCGACATCGTCGACGAAGCGCAGCCAGGGCGTCGTGAACTCGGCGTACAGGTAGCCCGGGCGTTCCTCGACGACGGCCGCGCCAGGCATCGAGGCGACCACGCTTCGCAGCCGCGCGAACGCGGCCTTCGGGTCGGGCCCGGCGGCGATCGGTTCGATGCGGTGGTACTCGGTCGTCGCGTAGCTGGACACCGCGTTGGACCGGTCCTCGCGCACCGGGCGCAGCCGGCCGTCGACCGGCCCGCGCTGCGCCGGTCGCGTGCCGGACAGCAGCCCGGCGCAGGCCGCGAGCGGCCCCGCGGCCACGATCACCAGCGCACCAAGCGCGAGACGGCGCCCGGTGATGCGCCCAGGACGCCGCGCGATGATCATTCGGCCTTCCGCAGCCGGCGAATCAGGCTGGAGGTGTCCCAGCGGCCGCCGCCCATGCGCTGCACGTCGCCGTAGAACTGGTCGACCAGCGCGGTCGCCGGCAGCGATGCACCGTTGCGCTGGGCCTCGTCCAGGCACAGGCCGAGGTCCTTGCGCATCCAGTCGACCGCGAAGCCGAAGTCGAAGGTGTCGTCGACCATGGTCTTGCCGCGGTTGTCCATCTGCCAGGACTGCGCGGCACCCTTGCCGATCACGTCGAGCACGCGCTTCATGTCCAGGCCGGCAGCCATCCCGAAGCTCACGCCCTCCGACAGACCCTGCACCAGCCCCGCGATGCAGATCTGGTTGACCATCTTGGCGAGCTGTCCGGTACCCGGCGCACCGATCAGCGTGAACGCCCGCGAGAATGCCATGCCGACCGGCTTGGCGCGCTCGAAGGCCGCGGGCTCGCCGCCGCACATCACGGTGAGCAGACCGTTGACCGCGCCGGCCTGGCCGCCCGAGACGGGGGCGTCGACGAAGTCGAGACCGGCGGCGTGGGCGGTGGCGTGCAGCGCGCGCGCGACCTCGGCCGATGCGGTGGTGTGGTCGACGAAGAGCGCGCCCTTAGCCATGCCGGCGAACGCGCCGTCGGGGCCAAGCACGACGCTGCGCAGGTCGTTGTCGTTGCCCACGCAGGCGAACACGATCTGCGCGCCAGCTGCCGCCTCGCGCGGCGTGGCCGCGGACGTGCCGCCGTACTCGGCGACCCAGGCCTGTGCCTTCGCTGCGCTGCGGTTGTAGACGGTCACGTGGTGCCCGGCGCGCGCCAGATGGCCCGCCATCGGGTAGCCCATCACGCCCATGCCCAGGAACGCCACCGTGTGCGGGGTGACCGCTTCGTAAGTCTTCGTCATCACATCCTCCTCGGCCCGATTCTACGGGACCCGCGGATAGGCGCTGCCGAAGCCGGTCGCGTCGCGATTCAGTCGATTCGATCGAGCCAGCGCGCGATGGTGCCCGCGACCGTGCGCCAGCGCCGCTCGAGCATCGGCACGTGGCCCACACCCGCGATGCGGATGGGCTCGGCGCCCCAGCGCGCGACGAGCTCGTCGAGCGCGGTCGGCGGGATCATGCCGTCCTGCTCGCCGTGCAGGGCGAGCATCGGCACACCGTCGGCGCGGCCGCTGGCGTGTCCCATCGGCGCCCAGGTCATCTCCCACAGCGCGCGACCCGACTCGCGCCCGAGCAGCCGTGCGAGCGAGCCCGAACCGTCCTCGCCGCCGTCCGCAGGCATCGGGTCGTGGGCCAGGAGGTCGAGGAGCGCGCGGCCGTCCCGCGAGCCGAGCGCGGCCTGCATCAGGTAGCCGAGCGCTTGCGGGCGGCGCAGCGCCATCCGCGATACCGCGGCCATCAACCCGCCCGGCGGCACGCTCGAGAGCAGCACCGCGGCGCGCGGGCGCGTGCCCTTGGCGAGCAGGCGCTGCAGCACCAGGCCGCCCATCGAGGAGCCGAAGACGACGGCCGGGCGGCCGATCGCGTCGAGGGCACGCATCACGTCGCTGCCGTAGTCGTCGAGCCCGAAGGCATCGAGCATCGGGCCGCCGTCGCTGCCGCCGTGGCCGCGCAGCGACAGCGCGTGTACGTCGTGGCCGTGGGCGGCGAAGAACGGCATGAACGTTCGCATCCAGCTGCCGGCGTGCGTGTAGGCGCCGTGCACCATCAGGATCGGCGCCCGAGCGGGCGCGCGGGCGCGCAGGCTCAGCATCTCGAGCCGGGGCTGCCAGGGCGCCTGCAGGGAGTCGACGGCAAGCTCGGGTAGGGCGGCCATGGGCGGGGGGTCCATCGAGTGTTTCCCCCTGAGCATCGGCCCGCCGCCGCATTCCCGGAGTGATGCAACGCACGGCGCGCTCCCGGCGGACGGCGCGGGGCGCCGGATGGTGCGTGCGCCGGGTCGGGGTGTCTCAGCCCGGACGGGCCATTGAGCCGAACCGCTGCGGCAGGACACCGCGGCGCTCGAGCGCATGCTGCAGCGCGTCGGGCCCGACGAGGTGCAGCGCGCCGACCAGAGCCAGCGCGGGGCCTGGCTCGGTGAGCGCTGCGACGAGCGCATCGGCCATCGCCTCGTCGCGATCGGCGAAGAGCCGCCGGCGCAGCGCCGCCAGCGGCGCCTGCGGCGGATAGGCGAAGTCCTTGAGCGCGGCCAGCGCCTCGAGATCCCCGCGCCGCCAGGCGTCGACGATCCGTACGTAGGTGCGCGACTGCGCGTCCCGGTGCGCGAGCCGTAGCGCGAGCGCCGCGTCCTGTTCGTCGATCGGCCCGCCCGCGAAGGCCGCAACCTGGACCTCGGCCGTCTCCATCTCGACGATCGGCAGGCCGCGCGCCCGCGCCCGGCGAATCAGGTGCAGCTCGACGCCGTCGCGCGGGTCGGCTCCGAAGCGCTCATCGTCGGGGTCGGGCAGCAGCAGGGCCAGCGCCCAAGGCTGCAGCCGCCTCAGCGCATGCAGATCCCAGGGCCGCTGGTGGAGCGCGCGGCGCAGCGCGCGCAGCGTGTCGGGCTGCAGCACGGTGTCCAGGGTCGAACCGTCGGGCAGCAGCGCGCGCGCGGTGGCGGCCGTCCGGATCTCGGCCGAGCGGCTGCCGGTGTCGATCTCGACGATCAGGCGGGTCGCCGCGTCGAAGGCCCGCTCGATCGGCTCGGGCAGCGGATAGAAGCGGGAGAGGCCTGCATGCACCGTCGCCAGCAGCACGATGCGCCCGGGCAGGCCGGGCCGCGCGAGCATGAAGGCGGGCGGGGCGTAGTCGAATCCGGGGATGCTCCGGTACGCGCAGCCCGCCGCCCCCGCCACGGAAGCGAGCAGCCCGGCCCGCAGCAACGAACGCCGCGTCCCGTCGGGGCGCGCCGGCGCGCCGCCGGGATCAGAACGCGGCGGCGTGGCCGTCGCGGCGGCTGTCACTGGCGGCGACGTAGCCGTCCTCGATCGAGTCGGTCATCCGCCAGATGAACTGCCCGGAGCCGAAGTCCATGTATGGGTCGGCGACCGGCGCGAGGTTGTGCCCCATCGCGCGCAGTGCCTCGACCACCTGCGGCGCCATCGTCGACTCGACGTCGAGGTCCAGGCCGCGGTTGACCTTCCAGCGCGGCGCGTCGCAAGCCGCCTGCGGGTTCTGGCCGGAGTCGAGCATGCGGGACAGCGTCTGCATGTGGCCCTGCGGCTGCATGTTGCCGCCCATCACGCCGAAGCTCATCTGCGGCTTGCCGTCCTGTGTGAGGAAGGCGGGGATGATCGTCTGGAACGGGCGCTTGCCGGGCGCGACGACGTTCGGGTGGGACGGGTCGAGCGAGAAGCAGTGGCCGCGGTTCTGCAGCGACACGCCGGTGCCCGGGACCACGACGCCCGAGCCGAAGCCCATGTAGTTCGACTGGATGAAGCTGACCATCCGGCCTTCCGAATCGGCCGCAGTCAGGTAGATCGTGCCGCCGGGAGGCGGCATGCCGTGCGAGAAGCTGGTCGCGCGGTCGCGTCGGATCAGCTTCGCGCGCTCGGCCAGGTAGGCCGGGTCGAGCAGCTGCGCGGGCGTGACCTTCATGTGGCGGATGTCGGCGACGTGTGCGTAGACGTCGGCGAACGCGACCTTCATCGCTTCGATCTGCAGGTGCCGGCTCTCGGCGGAGTCCGGGTCGAGCGAGGCGATGTCGAAGTGTTTGAGGATGCCGAGCGCGATCAGCGCGGCGATCCCCTGGCCGTTCGGCGGGATTTCGTGCAGTCGGTGGCCGTGGTAGTCCATGCCGATGGTATCGACCCAGTCGACCGAGAAGCCGGCGAGGTCGGACGCGCTCATCGAGCCGCCGTTCGCCTTCGCGTGGGCGACCAGCTTCGCAGCGGTCTCGCCCTCGTAGAAGTCGCGCCCCTGGGTCGCCGCGATGCGCCGCAGCGTGCCGGCCGCGCCCTGCAGCACGAAGCGCTCGCCGTACTCGGGCGCGCGGCCGCGCGGCAGGAAGTGTTCGGCGAAGCCCGGCTGGTCCTTGAGGATCTCGACGTGTGCGTCCCACTTGCGCTTGACGATGGTCGACACGGCGTAGCCGCGCTCGGCGTACTCGATCGCCGGCTGCAGGCACTGCTCGAAGGGCAGTCGGCCGAACGCCTCGTGCAGCGCGGCCCAGCCGGCCACGCAGCCGGGCACGGTCACCGTGTCCCAGCCGCGCATCGGGTAGACGCCGCCATGCCTGCGCTTGAAGTAGTCGACGTCCCAGGCCGCGGGCGCCGTGCCCGAGGCGTTCAGGCCATGGAGCTTTTGACCGTCCCAGACGATCGCAAAGGCGTCCGACCCCAGGCCGTTCGAGCAGGGTTCGGTCAGCGTGATCGTCGAGGCCGCGGCGATGATCGCGTCGATCGCGTTGCCGCCGGCGGCCAGCATCCGCAGCCCGGCCTGCGCGGCGAGCGGCTGCGATGTCGCGACAACGTTGCGGGCGAAAACCGGCGTGCGAACCGTCGGGTAGGCGTTGTTCCAGTCGAAGTTCGTGGTCATCGGGAGGGTTCCGGAGAGGAGGGCGGTCAGCAGTCGAGGCGCTCGGCGAGATCGTCGAAGCCGGTGCAGATGAAGTCGAAGCGGTCGCTTTCGCGCGGGACGTCGCCGCGCGTGTTCGGGCCGAACTCCAGCGGCCTGTCGACGTAGGCGGTGCGCAGCCCGCAGGCGGCTGCCGCGCGCAGGTCCGACGCATGTGCGGCGACCATCATGAGCTGCTCCGGGGCGATGTCGAAGGTATCGGCCACGCCGAGGTAGGCGCCCGGCTCGGGCTTGTAGGTACGGTACACCTCTGCGGACAACACGCAGTCCCAGGGCAGCGCGGCGCGCTTGGCCATCCGCGTGAGCAGGCCCACGTTGCCGTTCGACAGTGGCGTGATCACGAAGCGCGACTTGAGCCGGGCCAGGCCCGCGCGGGCCTCCGGCCAGGGGTCGAGCCGGTGCCAGGCGAGGTTCAGCGCAACACGGGCCGCTTCATCGAGCCGCTCGGCGACGCCGAAGGCGGCGAGCGTCGCGTCGAGGTTCTCGCGGTGCAGCACGTCGAGCCTGACCCAGGGGCGCGTGCCGCTGCGCACGGCCTGCATCGCGGGCTGGTAGCGGGCTCGCCAGGCGTCTGCGAAGGCGCCCGCGTCGACGCTCAGGCCGAGTGCGTCGAGCTCGCGGGCGATGCTGCCGCGCCAGTCGACGACGGTGCCGAACACGTCGAACGCGAGGACCTGGACGTCGCCGAAAGCGCGCATGGCGGAGGTATCCGTGAGGAGGGCTGAGGCCTCAGCGCTCGGCGAGCGCCAGGCGCAGGCCGAGTCCGACGAAGGCCGCGCCGATCGCTCGAGGCAGCCAGCGGGTGGCGATCGCCGCGCCGCGCCCCCAGCCCCGATCGGTCGGACGTGACCTGAACGAGGCCGTGGCGGCCGCAGCGAGCGTGCCGACGGCACCGGTGACCAACGTGCCGTTGGCGACGAAGATTGCCCCCAGCGCGATGAAGGCAAAGGCAGGGCGCGCCGACGAGGGGTCGATGAACTGCGGCACGAAAGCGAGGAAGAACAGCGCAACCTTGGGGTTGAGCACCGACACCAGCACCGCGTCGCGAAAGACCGCGGCGTAGGGGCGCTGCACCGCAGCGGGTCGCACGGGTGCGGCGGCGTTGGCCGAGTCGCCCAGCTGTGGCGTGTCGCGGGCGACGAGCATCCGGACGCCCAGCCACACCAGCCACGCCGCGCCGACGAGCTTGAGCACGGTGAACGCGGCAGCAGAGGTGGCCAGTAGCGCGGACACGCCGAGCGCGCCCAGCGTCACGTGGACGAGTCCGCCAGCACCGATTCCGAGTGCAGCGACCCAGCCGGCGCGTGTGCCCTGCAGCCCGGCCTGTGTCGACGTATAGACGAGGTCCGGCCCGGGGGTGAGGTTCAGCAGCAGGCCAGCGAGCACGAACCCGCCGATGTGCAGGATGCCGAGCGATTCCATGGCGAGACGAGTCTAGCAGAGGGCCTGATCCGGTACCGGGCGCCGATGCTATGCTGGAGCGATGACCGAGGATGCTCTGCGCGATCGCATCGCCGAGGTGGCCCGCTCGCTGCACGACCGCGGCCTGACCCATGGCAGCACTGGCAACATCAGCGCGCGCTTGCCTGACGGCCGCTGGCTGGTGACGCCCATCGGATCGAGCTTCGGCTCGCTCGATGCGTCGCGCATCAGTCTGCTCGACGAGGCCGGCACATTGCTGGCAGGCGATGCGCCCTCCAAGGAGACCTTCCTCCACCGTGCGATGTACCGGGAGCGTCCGCGCGCGGCCGCGGTCGTCCATTTGCATTCCACACATTCGGTCGCGGTGTCGGTGCTCGCGGACATTGATCCTGCCGACGTGCTGCCTCCGCTGACGGCCTACTATGTAATGCGAATCGGCACGCTGCCGCTGGTGCCCTACCATCCGCCCGGCGACCCGGCGCTGGCCGACGCGGTGGCGGGCTTCGCGACCCGGCATCATGCAGTGCTGCTCGCCAACCACGGCCCGGTCGTCGCCGGCAGCAGCCTCGAGGCCGCGACCGACGCGATCGAGGAGCTCGAGGCCACCGCCCGCCTGTTCCTGGCACTCAACGGACGCGCCTGCCGCTGCCTCGGCTGCGACGAGGTCGAGGTGCTGCGCAGCCGATTCCCTGTCGACTGCTGAGGCGGCGTGCGCGAGGGTGCACCGCGCCCGCGTGCCTCCCCGAGGGTCATCGATGTGCTCGATCTCGCCGATCGGCAACATCGGTTGGCACGATGCGTCGACACTGCGACAGACTTCTGCCTGGACCGACGCGGTGTGCACCGACATTCGAGATCGGCACCGCATGACATCCTCGCCCTCAAACACCTCACAAGGAGCTTCAACATGGCATCCGTCCAGCCTCCCCGCTTCGATATCGGCATCGACGACGTGCAGCGCGAGCACATCGCGCAGGGCCTGTCGCGGCTGCTCGCGGATAGCTTCCGGCTCTATCTGAAGACTCACAACTACCACTGGAACGTCACCGGCCCGATGTTCCAGACGCTGCACGTGATGTTCATGCAGCAGTACACCGAGGAGTGGACCGCGCTCGACCTGATCGCAGAGCGGATCCGGGCCCTCGGCGTGGTTGCGCCGGGCACCTCGGCTCAGTTCGCCGCGCTGTCGTCGATCCCTGACGACGACGCGGTGCCGACAGCGCAGGAGATGATCCGCAACCTCGTCGAAGGCCAGCAGACCGTGGCGCGCACCGCGCGCGAGGTGTTCAAGTTCGCCGACGAGGGCAACGACCAGCCGACCTGCGACCTGCTGACCCAGCGGATGGACATCCACGAAAAGAATGCGTGGATGCTGCGCAGCCTGCTCGCCTGATCCGGGGCGTACCGAAAAGGAACAGGGCCGCGAGAGAGGCCCTGTTCCATGGAGTGTCGCGAGGCTCAGTCGTCGCCGGCGAACGCCTCCTCGCGCTTCCTCGAGATCGCCGGCAGGAACACGATGATGAGCAGCACGGCGGCGCAGGCCAGCAGCGTCGCCGACAGCGGCCGGGTGATGAACACCGTCCAGTCGCCGCGCGAGATCGTCATCGCCCGCCGCAGGTACTCCTCCATCAGCTTGCCGAGCACGAAGCCGAGTAGCATCGGCGCCGGCTCGCAGTCGAGCTTCTTGAAGATGTAGCCGAGGATCGCGAACGGGATCGTCATGAACACGTCGAAGACGTTGTTGTTGATCGAGTACGCGCCGATGCAGCAGAACAGCAGGATCGCCGGGTACATGATCCGGTACGGCACCGACAGCAGCTTGACCCACATGCCCACCAGCGGCAGGTTCAGGATCACCAGGAACAGGTTGCCCATCCACATCGAGACGATCAGGCCCCAGAACAGATTGGGGTTGCTGGTCATCACCTGCGGGCCGGGCTGGATGTTGTGGATCATCATCGCCGCGACCATCAGCGCCATGACGGGCGTGGTCGGGATGCCGAGCGTGAGCATCGGGATGAACGAGGTCTGTGCGCCGGCATTGTTGGCAGACTCCGGACCCGCCACGCCCTCGATCGCGCCGTGGCCGAACTCCTCGGGGTGCTTCGAGATCTTCTTCTCGATCGCATAGGCCGAGAACGACGCGAGCACCGCGCCGCCGCCCGGCAGGATGCCGAGGACCGAGCCGAGCGCCGTGCCCCGCAGAATCGCCGGGAACGCACGCTTGAAGTCGACCCACTGCGGCATCAGGTTCGTCACCTTGCTGGTGAAGACCTCGCGCTTCTCCTTCTGCTCGAGATTCAGGATGATCTCGGCGAAGCCGAACATGCCCATCGCGACCGCGACGAACTCGATGCCGTCGGACAGCTCGGGCACGTCGAACGAGAAGCGCGACACGCCCGAATTGACGTCGGTGCCGATCATGCCGAGCAGTAGCCCGAAGATCACCATCGCCAGCGCCTTGACCACCGAGCCGTGCGCGAGCACGACCGCGGCGATCAGGCCGAGCACCATCAGCGCGAAGTACTCTGCGGGGCCGAACTTGAAGGCGATCTCGGCCAGCGGCGGCGCGAACGCGGCCAGCAGGAAGGTCGCGACCGTGCCGGCGAAGAACGAGCCGATCGCCGCGATCGCGAGCGCGGGCCCGGCCCGACCCTTCCTCGCCATCTGGTAGCCGTCGAGTGTCGTCACCACCGAGGACGATTCGCCAGGCAGGTTGACCAGGATGGCTGTCGTCGAGCCGCCGTACTGTGCGCCGTAGTAGATGCCGGCGAGCATGATCAGCGCCGTGGTCGGGTCCGACATCTTGTAGGTGGCCGGCAGCAGCATCGCGATGGTCGCGAGCGGGCCGATGCCGGGCAGCACCCCGATCAGCGTGCCCAAGATCACGCCGATCAGGCAGTACAGCAGGTTGTCGACGGTGCCGGCTGTCTGGAAGCCGAGCGCCAGGTTGTTCAGGAGTTCCATGGAATCGGTCTCTCGGGTCGCGCGCGGATCAGCGGGTCAGGAACGTCGGCAGGAACGGGAACTGAAGCTCCAGACCCTTGACGAACACGCCCCAGGAGAACGCCAGCAGCACGAACGCGGAGATCACCGTCGTCTTCGCGTTGAACTCGTGGCTCGCGAACGAGGAGATCCCGATCAGCAGGAACAGCGACACGATGAAGCCGAGGGTGGGCAGGGTCCCGGCGTAGACCGCGACGGCGACGAGAACCAATACGATGGACTTGAAGTCCATCTTGTCGACCCTGACCTCGGGCCCGCGCTTGGACAGCGAGGGCAGCAGGATCAACAGTCCGAGGAAGGCCATCAGGCCGCCGAGAATCGTGGGGAAGTAGCCCGGGCCCATCTTCGCGGCCGTGCCAAGCGTGTACTGGCGCGACAGCACCATGAACAACAGCCCGGTTGTGATGAACAGCACCCCCGACCAGAAGTCGCGGTGGTTGCGGATGCGCATGACGGTGTCTCTCCCAGATTGTTCGAATGACCCGGCCGGAGGTGCCCCCCCCGCGCGGAGCGGGCAGTCTACCCGAGCCATCCTCGGCCGCAACAGGGCCGTCGTGCGCAGGAACCACGATCGGGCGCGGTCCGCGACCCCTGTTGCGTTGATCTGGCGCCCGCGGTTCAGTGTTTGAGGTTCTCGAGCAGTCGCGACAGTTCGACGGCGCTGCGCACCCCAAGCTTGCTGAACACGTTCGAGCGATGGACCTCGACAGTGCGCATGCTGATCCCGAGTTCGTCGGCGATGATCTTGTTGAGTCGGCCCTTCAGGATCAGGTCCATCACGTCGCGCTCACGTGAGGTCAGCCGTTCCAACCGACCGCGGATCCGACCGCTGCTGCCGTCGTGCTCGAGGCGGCTGTGCGATTCGGCCAGGGCCTGCATCACGCGATCAACGAGACGGTTATCGTTGAACGGCTTCTCGAGGAAGTCGAAGGCGCCGTTCTTGACCGCGTCGACCGCCATCGAGATGTCGCCGTGGCCGGTCAGGAAGATGACCGGTGCCGGCATCGTCGGCTTGCGTGCCCGCAGCCGTTCGAAGGCCTCGATGCCGGACAGTGCCTTCATCCGGACGTCCATCAGCACGCAGGCCGGGCCGGCCGGCCATGCCGCGTCGACCTCCGACAGGAAGGCCTCGCCGCTCGGGAACGAGACGGCCGACAGGCCCCTCGACATCAGCAGCAGGCACAGTGCATCGGCCAGGACGCTGTCGTCCTCGACCACATACACGGTACCGGGATTCCCAGGCTCGATCATCAGCTGGCTCCCGAGGCGGTGGTGGGGACGGGGCGCGCACGGACCGCCTCGTCATGGCAGGGCAGGTCGAAGGTGAAGGTGGCTCCGCCCTCGGAACGATGCCGGTACTGCAGGTGGCCGCCGTGCTGCTCGATGACCGATCGGCATAAACTCAGCCCGAGTCCCATGCCGTCGGCTTTGGTCGTGAAGAACGCGTTGAACAGCTGGGGCACCAAGTTGGGCGGCACCCCGGGGCCGCGGTCGCTCACCGTGACCACGACGCGCTGGCCGCGCTCGTCGTCGGCAAGCGATCGTGCGCGAAGCTCGAGCACCCGTTCGGCCGAGGGCGTGTCGAGCATCGCGTCGAAACCGTTGCGGGTCAGGTTCAGCAGCGCCTGCTCGAGCATGACCCGGTCGGCGTGAGCGCGCAGCTCGACGGGCACGTCGATGAGGATCCGCGAGCCGGTGCGCATCGCCTGGATGTTGAGCAGCGGTTCGAGACCGCGCACCAGCGCGGCGAGATCGACCTCGCTGCGGTCGATCGCGCGCCGGCTCAGGAACGCCTGCACCGAGCGGATCACCCGTCCGGCGCGCTCGGCCTGCGTGCGAATGCCGAGCAGTGCCTGCGCGACTCGCTCGGGCCGGGGGGGCTGCGCACGGACCAGGTTCTCGCAGGCCGCCGCGTAGCTGGTGATCGCTGCGAGCGGCTGGTTCAGCTCGTGCGACAGCGTCGAGGCCATCTCGCCCAGCGTCGCCAGGCGCGAGCGCGACTGCAGCGCCTCCTGCTGCCGGCGGGCGAGCTCCTCGACGCGCCGCTGCTCGGTGATGTCGGCGACGAGCGTGATCGTGCCGATCGGTTGCCCGTCGGCACCGAACAGCGGCGCCTCGACCACCAGGGCATCCACCTGCGATCCGTCCTTGGTTCGAAGGGTGGTGTGGAAGCCGCTTGACCGCTCGATCGCCGCCCGGGCCTCGGGCAGGGCGGCGAGCCGTTCGATGTAGGCGCGGCGGTCGTGGACGGCCGCGGGGGGCGCGAACGGCAGCGGCCGCACCAGGCCGATGAGCGCCTCGCGTGAAAAGCCCAGGATCCGCACGAGGGCGTCGTTGACATGGGCCACCCGATGCTCGAGGTCGAAGACGATCAGGCCGTGGTGGATCGAGTCCTCCACGGCGCGCCTGAACTGCACCTGCTCGCGCAGTGCCTGCTCGACCTGCGCGCGCTGCCGGATGTCGCGCACGAGGAAGAACATCGCCAGGCCCAGCCCGACCGATGTCGCCGCGACCAGGCCGGTCAGCACGTTCGGGATCAGCCGCGGCCGGGCCTGGACCGCGTCGGCCCGGACCTGCAACGTGGTGCCCGTGCGTGCCAGCGGGCTGATCGCGAAGCGCTCGCCGCGGGTCTGGCCGATCGCGGCCTGGCGGGCGGCCATCGTGCCGTCGGACTCGACCAGCGAGTACAGGTGGTTACCGCCGAGGTCGCCGGGCAGGAAGTGGTCGAGGATGCGCTGCGGCGAGTAGACCGCGACGAGCAGGGGGCCGTCGACCGCGCCGGTCGGCACGATCAGCTCCATCAGGTCGAAGCCGGTCGGGCCGACGGTGACGAAGTACGGTCGCGAGTAGGTCAGGCGATTCAGCCGCGAGGCGGTGTCGAACGCTGCGGAGGCTTCTGGCGAGAGGTCGAGGCGGATCGTCGCGGGCAGGGCGGGACGGGGCGGCTGGGCGTCGGCGCCGGCGTGCAGCTCCCCGGCACGCCCACGCAGCTCGACCCGCAGCAGGGCCGGGTTGGCCGCCAGCAACTCGTCCATGTCGCGGCGGAACCGCTCGGTGGAGATCGCGTAGGCCGAGCCCTCTAAAAGCAGCAACTGCTCGGTCTCGATCAGCCGGGCGCGGATCTGGAGCGCGGCGGCGTGGGCCTGGCGGGTCAGCTGCTCCTGGGCCTGGCGCTGCTGGTCGAGGATGGAGAGCCAGATCGCGGCACCGACGGTGGTCGCCACCAGCAGCGCGATCGCCAGCAGCGCGCCGACGGTGGAGGAGCGCCATGGCGATGCCCCCGGGCGCGGCGCCCGGGCGGCCTGCGCGCGATCGCCGCCGGCGGCGCGTCCCCCATCAGGAGCCTCAGGCATCCGCGTCCGGAGGGCCGCCGCGGCCGATCCCGCCGGCGGCGCGCGCGGCGGCGATGCGCCCGGCGTCCCAGCCGAGCACCTCGGACAGCACCGCATCGGTATGCTCGCCGAGCCGTGGCGGCGGCAGCCGGTATGACGGCGGGGTGCGCGAGGCTTTGACCGGATTGGCCACCAGCGCGATGGGCCCGGCGTCCGCCCGGTCGATCGCGATGCGCATGCCGCGCGCCTGGACCTGCGGATTCTCGAAGACCTGCCGCAGGTCGTTGATGGGGCCGCAGGGCACGCCCGCGGCCTCCATGCCGTCGATCCACGCGGCCTGGGTGCGCCGCGCGACCATCGCGGCCAGCCGCGGCACCAGCGCCTCGCGGTTGCGGATGCGGTCCTGCACGCGCAGGAAACATGGATCGTCGGCGAGCGCGGCCTCGCCGCCGAGCTCGACGAAACGCCGGAACTGGCCGTCGTTGCCGACCGCAACGATGATCCAGCCGTCCGAGGCCTTAAAGGTCTGGTAGGGCACCAGGTTCGGATGGGCGTTGCCCCAGCGCTTGGGCGGCGTGCCGCCGTGCAGGTAGTTCGAGGACATGTTCGCGGTCATCGCGACCTGCACATCCAGCAGCGCCAGGTCGAGGTGTTGGCCCTCGCCGGTCCGCTCGCGGTGGAAGAGCGCCGCCAGGATGGCCTGCGAGGCGTACATGCCGGTGAACAGATCGGCCACCGCGACGCCGACCTTCTGCGGACCGCCGCCGGGTCGATCGTCGGCCTCGCCGGTCACGGACATCAGTCCGCCCAGGCCCTGGATGATGAAGTCGTAGCCGGCGCGATGCGCCCATGGGCCGGTCTGGCCGAAGCCGGTGATCGAGCAGTAGACGAGGCGCGGGTTGATCGCCTTCAAGCCTTCGTAGTCGAGGCCGTACTTCTTCAGCGCGCCGACCTTGTAGTTCTCGACCACGACGTCGCTGACCCGCGCAAGCGATCGCACGACGTCGCGGCCGGAGTCTGTCGACAGGTCGACCTCGATCGAGCGCTTGTTGCGGTTGGCGGCGAGGTAGTAGGCGGCGTCGCTGGTGTCCTCACCGTCGCGGTCCTTGAGGAAGGGCGGGCCCCAGCCGCGGGTGTCGTCGCCGGCGCCGGGCCGCTCGACCTTGATCACGTCGGCCCCGAGGTCCGCCAGGTTCTGGGAACACCAGGGCCCGGCGAGCACGCGGGACAGGTCGAGGACACGGATACCTTCGAGGGCAGCGGGCATCGGGCGGGAACCGGAGACGGGACGTGGACGGAGCGGGCTGGACGCAAGGCCCGAACGGGGCGTGAGGCTAAGGCGCACGGCAATCCGGACCGCGATCCGTCGATGGTAGCCGCTTTCAACCGCGGCTTTTCGCGGCTCGAGGCCAGCGCCGATACCCCGCGGCGCGGCCGCTGGGCGCGGCCGGCAGGCGACAGCGCGGTTCGAACGGGGGCGGGCCCTGTGTTAACCTTTCAGATTGACCTGAAAACCTAGTCGAATCAAAGACATGAAGTCGGCCGACATCCGCAGGAAGTTCCTCGAGTACTTCGAGTCCCAGGGCCACGCCATCGTGCGCTCCTCGTCACTGGTGCCGGCCAACGACCCGACCCTGCTGTTCACCAACAGCGGCATGGTCCAGTTCAAGGACGTGTTCCTCGGCAAGGACCCGCGCCCGTACCGCCGGGCCACCACCGCCCAGCGCAGCGTGCGAGCCGGTGGTAAACACAACGACCTCGAGAATGTGGGCTACACCGCCCGGCACCACACCTTCTTCGAGATGCTCGGGAATTTCTCGTTCGGCGATTACTTTAAGCGCGATGCGATCCGCTTCGCCTGGGACCTGCTGACCACGGTCTACGCGCTGCCGCCCGAGCGGCTCTGGGTCACCGTCTACACCGAGGACGACGAGGCCTACGGCATCTGGGCGAACGAGATCGGCGTGCCCGCCGAACGGATCGTGCGGATCGGCGACAACAAGGGTGCCCGCTACGCCTCGGACAACTTCTGGCAGATGGCGGACACCGGCCCCTGTGGCCCGTGCTCGGAGCTGTTCTACGACCACGGCCCAGAGGTCGCGGGCGGCCCGCCCGGCAGCCCCGAACAGGACGGCGACCGCTACATCGAGATCTGGAATCTCGTGTTCATGCAGTTCGACCGGGACGCCTCAGGCACGCTCACGCCGCTGCCCAAGCCCTGCGTCGACACCGGCATGGGCCTGGAGCGAATCGCTGCGGTGCTGCAGCACGTGCACAGCAATTACGAGATCGACCTGTTTCAGGCGCTGATCGCCGCGGCCGCGCGCGAGACCGGCATCGCCGACCTCGCCACGCCCTCGCTGCGTGTGATCGCCGACCACATCCGCGCCTGCGCGTTCCTGATCGTCGATGGAATCATCCCGGGCAGCGAGGGCCGCGGCTACGTGCTGCGCCGCATCGCGCGCCGGGCGCTGCGCCACGGCCACAAGCTCGGCCAGACGAAGCCGTTTTTCCACAAGCTGGTGCCGGACCTGGTGGCTGCGATGGGGGAGGCCTATCCGGAACTGGTCGAGGCGGCGCCGCGCGTTGTCGACGTGCTGCGCCAGGAGGAGGAGCGCTTCGGCGAGACGCTCGAGAACGGCATGCAGATCCTGAACACGGCGCTGGCCTCGGGTACGACGACGCTCGATGGCGAGACCGCCTTCAAGCTCTACGACACCTACGGCTTCCCGCTCGACCTCACTGCCGACGTCTGCCGCGAGCGCGACGTGGCGGTCGACGAGGCGGGCTTCGACGGCGCGATGACGCGCCAGCGCGAGACCGCGCGCGCCGCCGGCAAGTTCCGCATGGGCGGCTCGCTCGACTACTCGGGCATCGCCACACATTTCCACGGCTACGAGCAGCTCGAGGTCGACGGTGCGCGGATCTCGGCGCTCTACGTCGACGGCACGCCGGTGCAGAAGGTCGCCGCCGGCCAGGCCGCGGTGGTCGTGCTCGACCGCACGCCGTTCTATGCCGAGTCGGGTGGCCAGGCCGGCGACCAGGGCCTGCTCGAGGGCGCGCATGGCGCGCGCTTCGCGGTCGACGACACGCTCAAGGTGCAGGCCGAGGTCTTCGGCCACCACGGACGGCTCGAGTCGGGCACGCTGCAGGTGGGCGAAGGGGTCCGCGCGCGCGTGGACGTCGCGCGCCGCGCGCGTACCCAGCGTCATCACTCGGCCACGCACCTGATGCACAAGGCGCTGCGCCAGGTGCTGGGCGGTCACGTCCAGCAGAAAGGCTCGCTGGTCGACGCCGACAAGACCCGTTTCGACTTCTCCCACCATTCGCCGATGACCAGCGCGCAGCTCGGCGAGGTCGAGGCGCTGGTCAACGCCGAGATCCTCGCCAACGAGGCGACCCGCTCGCAGCTGCTGTCCTTCGACGAGGCGGTCGCCGGCGGCGCGATGGCCCTCTTCGGCGAGAAATACGGCGATACCGTGCGCGTGCTCGACATCGGCAGCTCGCGCGAGCTCTGCGGAGGCACACATGTCGTGCGCACCGGCGACATCGGTTTCTTCAAGATCGTCTCCGAGGGCGGTGTGGCCGCCGGCATCCGCCGCGTCGAGGCCGTCACCGGCGACGTCGCGCTCGCCTGGGTGCAGGGCGTGGAGACCGTGCTGCATGACGCCGCCGGCGCGTTCAAGGTGCCGGTCGGCGAGCTGCGCGGCAAGATCGAGCAGCTCCTCGAGTCGGCCCGTGCCACCGAGCGCGAGCTCGCGCGGCTCAAGTCCAAGCTCGCGGCCAGCCAGGGCGACGAGCTGCTGTCGAAGGCAGTCGACGTCAAGGGCGTGCGGGTGCTGGTGGCCGCGCTCGACGGTGCCGATGCCCGCGCGCTGCGCGAGACGATGGACAAGTTGAAGGACAAGCTGCGGCCGGCCGCAATCGTGCTGGCCGCGGTGATCGACGGCAAGGTGCAGCTCGCAGCGGGCGTCACGCCCGAGGCGGTCGGCCGCATCAAGGCCGGCGATCTGGTCAACTTCGTCGCACAGCAGGTCGGCGGCAAGGGCGGCGGCAAACCCGACATGGCGATGGCCGGCGGCACCGATGCTGCTGCGCTGCCGAAGGCGCTGGCCTCGGTCCAGGGCTGGGTGGCCGAGCGCGTGTGAGGGCGTCCGGCGAGACGCCGGGCGACGCCGCTTCCGACGACGGCGGCGTCCCGTCGCGGCGGCGGGGCACCGTCGGTGCCAGGGGCGGCGCGGGTAGAATCAGCGTCCCTCTGCCCCGACCGGGCCGCCCCGCACCGGCGGCCGATACCGACGATGTCCGAGCCCACCGCATTCGATCGCGAAGTCGACGCCCGCGGGCTGAACTGCCCGCTGCCGATCCTCAAGGCCAAGAAGGCCCTGGCCGAGCTTGGCAGCGGCCAGGTGCTCAAGATCATCTCGACCGATCCGGGCTCGCTGCGCGATTTCCAGGCCTTCGCGCGTCAGACCGGCAACCAGATGGTCGGCCAGTACGAGGCCGACAAGGTCTGGACCTTCTTCCTCCAGCGCCGCTGACGGGCGCCGACTCCTGAGTGGGCGGGCCCTGTCCCGCCCGCGCCGCTCAGCCCAGCTTCGAGCGCTGCTCGCGCAGCCGCGCGACGGTGCTCTCGAAGCCGGCCAAGCGCTCGCGCTCCTGCGCGACCACCGCGGCCGGCGCACGGTCGACGAAGCTCGCGTTCGACAGCTTGCCCGTCGCCTTGTGCACCTCGCCGTCAATGCGCGCGATCTCGCGGTCGAGGCGCTCGCGCTCGGCCGCGACGTCGATCTCGACCTTCAGCATCAGCCGGAAGTCGCCGACGATCTGCACCGGCGCGATCGAGTCCGCGGGCAGGGTGTCGAGCAGCTCTACGCCCGACAGCTTCGCCAGCACCTGCAGGTAGGGCGCGTGCGCGGCCGCGCGATCGTGCGGGCCGGCGACCGCAAGCGGCAGCTTCTGCGCGGGCGAGACGTTCATCTCGCCGCGTAGCGCGCGGCAGGCGTCGACCATCGTGCGCAGCTCGGCGACCGCCGCCTCGCTGGAAGCGTCGATCTTGTCGAGCTCCGCGACCGGAAACCGCTGGGTGGAGATCGAGAAGCGCTGCGCCGCGATCGCCACCACGAGCGCTTCGCCCTCAAGGGTTTGCACGCCGCGCTCGCCGTAGCGGTGCGCGAGCGGCGCGACCTTCTGCCAGAGTTCCTCGGTGATGAACGGGATCATCGGATGGGCCAGGCGCAGGATCGTCTCGAGCGTGCGCAGCAGCGTGCGCCGCGTCCCGCGCTGCACCGCTTCGTCGGGCGAGGCCAGGTCGACCTTGGCGAGCTCGAGGTACCAGTCGCAATACTCGTTCCAGGCGAACTCGTAGAGCGCGCGCGCGGCGACGTCGAAGCGGTAGTCGACGAGTGCCTGCTCGACCGAGGCCTCGGTGCGCTGCAGTTGCGAGGTGATCCAGCGCGAGACCGGCGTGAAGTGCAGGTAGCCGCCGGGCACACACTGATCCGCCGTGTGCGGCGCGAAGCCGCAGTCGCGGCCCTCGGTCTGCATCAGCACGAATCGGGTCGCGTTCCAGAGCTTGTTGCAGAAGTTGCGGTAGCCCTCGCAGCGGTTCAGGTCGAAGTTCAGCGTGCGCGCGAAGGTCGCGAGCGAGGCGAAGGTGAAGCGCACTGCGTCGGCGCCGTAAGCGGGGATGCCCTCCGGATACGACTTCCGCAACTGCCGCTCGATGCGCACCTTGTGGTCCGCGCGCAGCAGGCCGACGGTGGATTTCTCGACCAGTGTCTCGAGCGTCACGCCGTCGATGAGGTCGAGCGGGTCGATGGTGTTGCCCTTCGACTTAGACATCTTCTGGCCTTCGGCGTCCCGCACGATCGCGTTGATGTACACGTCGCGGAACGGCACCCGGCCGGTGAAGAAGGTGGTCATCATCACCATCCGGGCGACCCAGAAGAAGATGATGTCGAAGCCGGTGACCAGCACCGCCGAAGGCAGGTAGCGGTCGAGGTCGGCGGTGGCTCGCGGCCAGCCGAGCGATGAGAACGGCACCAGCGCCGACGAGAACCAGGTGTCGAGGACGTCGGGGTCGCGCACCAGCGCGCCGGACCAGCCGGCGGCCAGCGCCTGCGCATGCGCGGCGGCCTCGTCGCGCGCGACGAACACCGTGCCGTCGTGGATTGCGGCGCCCTCGGCGTCGGCCTTGTACCAGGCCGGGATCTGGTGACCCCACCAGAGCTGACGCGAGATGCACCAGTCCTGGATGTTCTCCATCCAGTGGTCGTAGGTGGTCCGCCAGTGCTCGGGCACGAAGCGCACCTGGCCGTCGGCAACCACCTGCAGGCACACGTCGGCGATCGACCGGCCGGGGAAAAAGCCGTTGGCGTGGCCGCGCTCGCTCATCGCGACGAACCACTGGTCGGTGAGCATCGGCTCGACGACGACGCCGGTGCGCGCCGAGCGTGGCACGGTGAGCGTGTGGGGCTTCTCGGAGACCAGGAGACCGAGCGCGGCGAGGTCCTCGAGCACCTGCTTGCGCGCGTCGTAGCGGTCGAGGCCGCGATAGCGCTCTGGCGCGTCGTCCGAGACGGTCGCGGTGCGGGTGAGGATGTTGATGACCGGCAGCGCGTGGCGCTCGCCCAGCTTCCAGTCGTTGAAGTCGTGAGCTGGCGTGATCTTCACGCAGCCGGTGCCGAAGGCCGCGTCGACGTAGTCGTCGGCGACGATCGGGATCTCGCGCCAGACGGCGGGATCGGCGGCAGACAGCGGCAGGCGCAGCCTGCGGCCCACCAGTGGCGCCCAGCGTGCATCGTTTGGATTCACCGCGACCGCAGTGTCGCCGAGCATCGTCTCGGGACGGGTGGTTGCGACCACCAGCGAGTCCACGGTCACGGTGTGCGCCGGCTCGGTGTCGGTCGCGGGCAGCGCGACCTCGACCGCGCCGCCGGTGAGCGGATAGCGGATCTCCCAGATCCGGCCGTCCTCCTCCTCGCTGTCGACCTCGAGGTCGGACACCGCGGTCTGCAGCGTCGGATCCCAGTTGACCAGCCGCTTGCCGCGGTAGATCAGGCCCTGCT
>JBIPLJ010000058.1:0-26573 GCA_044368415.1 Burkholderiaceae bacterium | reverse complement strand
TCGACAACGACCTGCTGCTGCAGAGCCGCGACGAGCAGATCGTCGAGATGAACAACGGCTGCATCTGCTGCACGGTGCGCGGCGACCTGGTGCGCATCCTGGGCGACCTCAAGGATCGGCGCGAGTCCGGCGAGTCGAAGTTCGACCGCGTGATCATCGAGACCACTGGATTGGCCGATCCGGGCCCGGTCGCGCAGACCTTCTTCATTGACGACGACATCGCCGAGTACTACCTGCTCGACGCAGTGATCACCGTCGTCGACGCCAAGCATGGCGGCCAGACCCTCGACGAGCACAAGGAGGCGGCCGAGCAGGTGGGCTTCGCCGACCGCATCCTGATGTCGAAGGTCGACCTGGTGTCGGAGGCCGAGCAGGGCGCGCTTCGCGACCGCCTCAAGCGGATCAACCCGCGGGCCCCGATCAAGCCGGTGCACTTCGGCGAGGTGCCGGTCGGCGAGGTGCTCGACATCCGCGGCTTCAACCTGAACGCGGTGCTGGAGATCACGCCCGACTTCCTCACCAACGACGCGCACGAGCATGACGATGCTGTCACATCGTTCGTGTACAAGACCGACAAGCCGTTCGACGCCACCAAGCTCGAGGATTTCCTCGGTGGTCTGGTGCAAGTTTACGGGCCGGACATGTTGCGGTATAAAGGCGTCCTTTTCGTGAAGGGCTCCGATCGGCAGATGGTGTTCCAGGGGGTCCACATGATGATGGGCGCCGACCTCGGGCGCCGCTGGCAGCCGGGCGAAAAGCCGACGAGCAAGATGGTGTTCATCGGGCGGAAACTTCCGAAGGACATGTTCATCCAGGGTCTACAACAGTGCCTGGCCTGATGGCGCCTCCCCGCGCCGTGCGCCCCACTTAGGACGAGAACATGGCTGTGACCAAGACTCCCAAGCCGTTGACCGAGGCCGAGCTGCTCGCGATGCCGGAGTCGGCCTACATGAGCGACGCGCAGATGGCGTTCTTCCGCGCGCGGCTGCAGCAGATGGAACGCGATCTCCTCGCGAATGCGGGCGAGACCACCGAGCACCTGCGCGAGACGGTGATCGTCCCCGATCCGGCGGACCGCGCCACGATCGAGGAAGAGCACGCCCTCGAACTGCGTACCCGCGACCGCGAACGCAAGCTGCTCAAGAAAATCCACCAGTCGCTCACGCGGATCGACTCCGGCGACTACGGATGGTGCGAGGAGACCGGCGACCCGATCGGGATTCCGCGGCTGCTCGCACGGCCCACCGCCACGCTGTCGCTCGAGGCCCAGCAGCGGCGTGAGCTGCGCCAGAAGCTCTACGGCGACTGATCGGGCGATGAGCCCGATGCGATCGGCGGCCGGCGGTCTCCGGTTCGTGACGAAGGCGGGTCTTCCCGCCTTTTTCGTTTCTTGCGAGCGTCGCCGCCGATGAGCCTCGGGCAAGCGGTCATAGGATCCGCGGCCGGCGTGTCGATCGACGCGCTGCGCGTGGTGCGCGGCGCCGCCACCGTGCTCGAGGTGGCGTCCCTGCACGTGCCCGCGGGCGCGCAGGGCGCGATCGTCGGCCCTTCGGGCTGCGGCAAGACCACGCTGCTCGCGGTGCTCGCTGGGCTCCTCGCGCCGCAGACCGGCCGGATCCTCGTCGACGGCGTTGCGCTCGAGGAGGTCGCCGTGCGCGGCGCCTATGCGCTGGACCGCTTCCGCGCGCGCCGCGTCGGCCTCGTGCCCCAGCAGCCGATGCTGTTCGGCGTGCTCGGCGTACTCGATAACCTGCTGGCGGCGCGCCACTTCGCGGGCCTGCCGCCCGAGCGCGACGCGGCGCTCGCGCTGCTCGCGCGGCTCGGCCTCGAGGGGCTCGAGCGCCGCCGCCCGCGCGACCTCTCGCGCGGCCAGCAGCAGCGCGTGGCGCTCGCGCGTGCGCTCGTCAACCGCCCCGCGCTCATCCTCGCCGACGAGCCGACCGCCAACCTCGACGACGCGAACGCCGCGCAGGCGCTCGACGTGCTGTCAGTGCACGCGCGCGAGGCCGGCGCGACACTGCTGATCGCTACACACGATGCCCGCGTGCGCGAGCGCTTCGAGGTCCTGCTCGCGCTGCCCGCGCGCGCCGCGTCCGCCTCGGCCCCCGCCTCCGGGTCCGAACGCGCCACTGGAGCCGCTTCAGCATGAGCACCGCGCGCCTGCTGTGGGCCTACCTGAGTGCGCGGCCGCTGACGACGCTGCTCACCGTGCTGCTGGTCGCGCTCGGCGTGGCGACCACGACGATCGTCACGCTCGTGACGAACCAGGCCGAGGAGCGGCTCGTGCGCGACGCCGCCGGCATCGACCTGGTGGTCGGCGCGAAGGGCTCGCCGCTGCAGCTGGTGCTGGCCGGCGTCTATCACCTCGACGTGCCGCCGGGCAACGTGCCCGTCGCCGCGCTCACCGAGCTGCGCGCCAACCGACTCGTCGCGCAGGCGATCCCGCTGTCCCTCGGCGACAGCTTCCGGGGCTTTCGCATCGTCGGCACCGAGCCCGCGTTCCTAGCGCTGTACGGCGCGAAGCTGGCGCGGGGCGAAGCATTCGCGGCGCCGATGCAGGCGGTGATCGGTGCTCGCGTCGCCGCCGAGACCGGCCTGGTTCCGGGCACGCGCTTCGTCGGCTCGCACGGACTCGCGCCCGGCGGACCGGAGCACGGCGAGGACCCGTTCACGGTGGTCGGCGTGCTCGCGCCCACCGGGGGCGTGCTCGACCGGCTGGTGCTCACGCCGCTGGAGTCGGTCTGGCTCGCGCACGAGGGGGCGCCGGCCGACGAGGACGAGCGCCGCATCCTCGAGGAGGCACGCGAGATCACGCTCGCGCTGGTGCGCTACGCGTCGCCCCTGGCGGCCGCGACGCTGCCGCGTGTGATCAACGCATCGGACCGGCTGCAGGCCGCCTCGCCGGCCTTCGAGTCGGCGCGGCTGTTCCGCCTGGCGGGCGTTGGGGTCGACGGGCTGCGCGCCTTCGGCGTACTGCTGCTTGGGACCGCTGCGCTGTCGGTGTTCGTTGCGCTGTTCCAGGCGCTCTCCGACCGCCGACGTGAGCTCGCTCTGATGCGGCTGCTAGGTGCCTCGCCAGCGCGCCTGTTTGCGCTCCTGCTCGGCGAGGGCCTCGCGCTTACCGCAATCGGCATCGTGCTCGGCATGGCGGTCGGCCACGGCGCGGTCGAGGCAGCGGGCCGTGTCCTCTCCCGGCACGGGGAATGGACGCTGAACGGAGCGGACTTCGATACGATCGAGCTCGCCTATGCGGCGGGTGCGCTGCTGCTCGGCGGGCTCGCCGCGGCAGTGCCCGCGTGGCTCGCGGCCCGCACGCCGCTGGCCGGCGCCCTCACCGACGATTGAAGGGCGCGCCGGTCCCGACCCCTCCCGACGAGTTCCCCCACATGTCCCGATCGTCATCGGTCCTCCTGCCTCTTGCGGCGCGTGTCGCTGCACTGCTGAGCGCCGCTTGCCTCGCACTGCCGGCCTCGGCCCAGTCGCCCAGGCCCTCCGGCGGGGGCAGCGGCGCGTATTCGGGGAGCGCCACCGCCATTGGCAGCGCTCCCGCTGTCGGCCGGGCGGAGGCTGTGGCGCCGGTCGACGCGCACCGTCGCGACGACATCGCGAGGCACCGCGTGATCGCCGCCGCCCATGACGCTGCGGCGCGCTGCCTCGAGTCGGGGCGCACGGAGAGCGAGTGCCAACAGGCCCTGCGCCGGGCCTGCGAAGGCATCGCGGTCGGGCGATACTGCGGTATGAAGCACAGTCACTGAGCGCCGAGGGCGCCGCGGAGGAAACTGGGATGGAGCGACACCACGCACGATCAGGCAGGGAGCGCAGCGGGGCCCTGCGCCGCGGGCTTGCCGCAGCCCTGCTCGCCGGCGTCTGGAGCACGGCCGCGACCGACGCCGCCGCGCAGGGCGGCCCGGCCCGCGCCGAGCCGGTGATGCCCGCACCGTCGCCCGCGCAGGCCGGCGCCGCGCAGTCGGGCTCGGCGCACTCGGGCAAGGGCGTGGTCACCGGCGGCAACCCGCTGCCTGCCTTTGGCAGTGCAGCGGGAGCGCAGCCGCAGGTGTCCCCGCCGCTTCCCGTCGTGCCGGGCACCGTTCCCTGGGATCTGCTCGGCCAGGTGAAGACCGTCCGGGTGAAGGACAAGTTCCTGCCGGACTTCCCGCCGGCGGTGCGCAAGCTCGATCGCCAGGACGTGAAGATCGTCGGCTTCATGCTGCCGCTGCAGACCGGCGAGCGGCAGAGCCACTTCCTGCTGACAGTCACCTCTCAGACCTGCGCGTTCTGCGTGCCCGCGGGTCCCGAGGGCATTGTCGAGGTGAAGACGAAGACTCCGGTGCGGGTCACCTTCGACCCGGTGGTGATCGCCGGCCGCCTCGAAGTGCTGCGCGACGATCCGCTCGGCGTCTACTATCGCCTGAGTGACGGCGAACCGGTCGCCCTGCGCTGAGCGGCGCGCCTCACGTCAGCGTCACATCCTGACGCGCAGCCCCGCGTAGAGCGAGCGGCCGGGCATCGGGACCAGGTCCTTCACGAACGAGGTCGACAGCCGGATATCCTCGTTCATCAAGTTGCGGCCCTGTAGGAACAGTGTCGCCACTCGGTTGGTGCCGAGCGACCAGGTATGCGAGACCTCGGCATCGACCCGTGTGTAGCCCGGGGTCTCGGTCTCGAAGGTGCCGACGCGCTCCTGGCGCGCCGCCCGCAGCACCGACACGAAGCCCGACCACGGCCCCGCCGCGTAGTCGACGGTCACGCCGACGCGCACGGGCGGCGTGCGCGGTGCCGCCCCCAGGCCTTCGACGGTTCCGCGCACGGTGTCGCCGAAGCCGCGCAGCGACCATGGCGAGGCGACCGGCTGCCAGGCGATCTCGGCCTCCAGGCCGCGAAAGCGTGCCGCCGCCTGCTGATACGCCAGCCGAGAGAACGCCCCCGCCCCCGGGTCGGCGGGCGTGTTGACGATGCCGCCGGTCTCGTCGACGCGATCGGATACGCTGTCGCCGTTCTCGTCGGTGGCGAAGCCGCCGATGTAGCTGGAGAAGCGCCGCTCGAAGCCACCGAGCTTCCAGCGCACCGGCCCGGCGGTCTGGCGCAGCGCGAGCTCGAACCCGCGCGAGCGCTCCGTGCTGAGGCCGGCGTCGCCGAGCTCGAAGGTGCGGGTCGCGGCATGTGCGCCGTCGGCGAACAGCTCCTCGGTCGCCGGCGCGCGCTGCGCGCCGGTGAGCGCCGCCGACAGCGCGATCGGGCCGGCCACCGGCAGCAGCCCGCCGATCGACCACGAGCCGGGCGTGAACCTGCGGCCGCCAAGGCCCGTGTCGCCGTCGGGCGTGCGGCTGGCGCGTCCCTGGCGCACGCCCACCTCCAGGCGGGCGTTGCCGAACGCGCGCTCCCCGACCCAGAACACCGCGTCCTCGCGCTCCCGGGTCGAGGGCAGGTAGGCCTCCGAGCCGCTCGCCGTCAGCGCGCGTGTGCGTACGTGCACGCCGAGGGCGCCCCGAACGCCGAGCAGCGGCTGGTGGATGCCCTCGATCCGCGTGTCGCGGCCGCGGCTCTCGAAGGCCGTGCCCACCTCGCCGGTGGCGCCCTCGATCTCCGCATGGCGGTAGCGCACGTCGGCACTGCGCAGCCGCAGCGTGTCGAGGCCAGGCAGCGGCGCGTCGAGCTCGAGCAGGCCTTCGGTACGCCGGTTGCGCAGGTCGATGGACACGCCGTCCTCGGCCGGGATGCCGTAGCGGGTGTCGAGCGCCGAGTGCGACAGGCCAGCCACGCCCCAGCGGTCGATCCAGGACACGCCGCCCGACTGACCCGAGCCCTCGGACGCGCTGTTGGGCAGGCGGCCGGATGCGCTCGTCGGGTCGCCGCGGATGGCGGTGTCCGGAATCCGGTAATCGCCGGCGTCGCGCCCGAAGGCGCCCAGGGTCCAGTTCAAGCTGCCGCCGCTGGCGGGGGCGCCGGAGCCGGTCGCGCCCGGGCCGACGCCGCCGCGCAGGCGCAGCGCGCCCAGCCGTTCGCGGCTGGCCGAGTCGCCCGCGAACAGCGCGTCGCCGCGCAGCCCGCGCACGGGCGTGGTCGGGATCAAGTCGGTGACCGCGTTGACCAGACCGCCGATCGCGCCGCTGCCGTAGAGCAGGGTCGCCGGCCCGCGCAGCACCTCCACCTGGGTCGTGCCCAGGGGGTCGACGACAACCGCGTGGTCGGGGCTCAGCGATGAGGCGTCCAGGGTGTCCAGTCCGTTCTCGGTAACGCCGACCCGCGGGCCCGCGAAGCCGCGCACCACCGGACGCCCGGCAGCGGTGCCGAAGCCGCTGGACGTGACGCCCGGCAGGCGGTCCACCGTGTCGCCGAGCGAGCCGCCGCGGCGCCGGTCGAGCTCCGCGCCGCGCAGCACCGACACCGGCTGCGAGGACTGCAGCGGCGTGTCGCCCAGCGGAGTCGCGGTCACGGTCACGTCCTGCAGCGATTCGGCCCGCGCCGCGACGCAGTTTGTCGCGAGCAGGAGCCAGCCGAGGAATCTGAGTGTCATCCGGACCTCATGCACGTCAGTTGAACATGCAACATTGTGGCATGAATGCCAGCTCAGGATGTGTACGTCGGAACTGATCCAGGATGGCGCGACCCCGGCGACCACAGGGGGGCGGCGGCCGACCTACGGTCCTGACGCGTCGCGGATGCAACGGGGCTGCGTGCTACACTGGCTCGTAACCCTTTGATTTAACAAAGTGAAATTTTCCCTGTTCGGCAAGAAGGGCGGTCGCGGAGGCGAGCAGCAACGCTCGAACGCTCCGGAGGAGGATCGCGGCTCGGACCGCCTTCGGCCCGGTGATCCCGAGCTCGCGTCGACCGGGAGAAGCCGCAGCGCGGATCCGCGCGAGATCGCGCGCCTGACAGCGGCCAAGATCGACGAGATCGAATCCGAGATGATCGCGCCGCAGCGTCCAACGGTGCCGCGGCCTCCCGCACAGGCGGGCTTGGCCGGCACGGTCTACGTGCCCTCGCGCGCCGGTGGCGTAGCCGCCGCCGCGTCGCGCACCGACCTCGGCCCGGACGGCAAGGGCCCGGCCCGGAAGGCTTCGCGCGCGGCGCCGGAGAAGGCGGTGGTCAGGCCGGGCCGCAGCGCGTTCGACGTCGACACCTCGATCATCCTCGGAGACGCCGGGGCAGGCTGGTCCGCAGTCCAGGTGATGGCCAGCGACTCGTCGCTGCCGCCCGCCTTCGAGGAGGCGGCCGTCCTGTATTCCAACGGGCAGGCCACGGCTGCCGCGAACGTGCTCTGGCAGGCCGTCAAGGACGATGCGCTCGCCGGCCAGGCGCGCCAGGGGTGGTCGCTCCTCTTCGACCTGTACCAGGCGACCGGCCGTAAGGAGGACTTCGAGAGCCTCGCGATCGACTTCAGCGCCCGCTTCGAGACCTCGCCGCCGACCTGGGACGACACGGCCGCCCCGCCGCCCGAGCCCGAGCCTGAGGCCGCCGGCGGCGTGCCCGCGGCGGTGAGCCTGGGCGCGACGCTCGACGCGCAGTCGCTCAAGCAGCTCGAGCAGCTGCAGCGCAACGCGCAGCGCCATCGCACGGTGCTGCTCGACGCCGCATCGGTCCGCAGCGTCGACGCGCTTGGCGCCGACCTGCTGCTGCGCGTGCTGACGGTCTTCGAGCGCGGCCAGCGCGAGTTGCTCGTCCAGGGGGCCGAGTCACTGCTCGACGCGCTCGCCCCCTGCATCGAGCCCGGCCGCCGCGATGTGTCCGAGGCGTGCTGGCTGCTGCAGCTGGCGCTGCTACGGCTGCTCGGCCGCCAGCAGGTCTTCGACGACCTGTCAATCGACTACTGCGTGACCTACGAGGTCTCGCCGCCCGCCTGGGAGCCCATGCCGCCGTCGATCCGCACGGCCGCGACGGGGACCGCGACCGCCGAGGCCGATGCCTCGTCCGCGTCGCGGGCCGCCGCGGGCGACGGCGGCTTCAGCGCCGGCCCCGAGGGCTTCGCGCTGGTCGGGGAGCTGACCGGTCGTGCACAGGTCGCGCTCGGTGCGCTGCGCGAGTACGCGGCCGACCGGGCCGAGGTGGTCATTGACTGCAGCCGGCTGCGGCGCGTCGATTTCGTGGCCGCCGGCGAACTGCTGAACGAGGTCGTCGGATTGCGCACCGGCGGCAAGTATCTCGTCTTCAAGGACCTGAACCATGTCGTGGCCGCGCTGCTGGCCGTGATGGGCATCCCTGAACTCGCCGAGATCCGGCTGCGCCGGCAGTAGCCGTCCGCGGCCCGGCGGGCCCCCACCGATTCGCGCTACGATCGCCGGATGGAACAGTTCCACGGCACCACCATCGTCTCCGTCCGCCGCGGCGCGCAGGTCGCGCTCGGCGGCGACGGCCAGGTCACCCTCGGCAACATCGTCGTCAAGTCCAGCGCGCGCAAGATCCGCCGCCTGCACCACAACAAGGTCCTCGCCGGATTCGCCGGCGGCACGGCCGACGCGTTCACGCTGTTCGAGCGCTTCGAGGCCAAGCTCGACAAGCACTCCGGCCACCTGCTGCGTGCCGCGGTCGAGCTCGCGAAGGACTGGCGGACCGACCGGATGTTGCGCCGCCTAGAGGCGATGCTCGCGGTTGCCGACACCCAGCACTCGCTGATCATCACCGGCAACGGCGACGTGCTCGAGCCCGAGTTCGGCTTGATCTCGATCGGCTCGGGGGGGCCATACGCTCAGGCGGCGGCCCGCGCGCTGCTCGAGAATTCGGACCTGCCCCCCGAGCAGGTCGTCCGCAAGGCACTGGCGATCGCCGGCGACCTGTGCATCTACACGAACCAGACACATTCGGTCGAGACACTCGGCTGAGCCGCTGCCGCCTGGCCGTCGGATCCGTCCTTCGAGACGGCGTCGGGCCCTCCTGCGCCGATTTCCCTTGCTTGTGCGCGAACAAGGTCTACAATGAACTTGACAGCGTGTCCTGGACACCTGTTTGACGAACTCGTCAGGCCTCTCCCTCCCCACGAGACCCCGCCCGCCTCACCGGCCGCGGGGCCCCGCGCACACTGAAGGACTCTCCTTGATCCAGCGCGGCCCCGGTGAAACCTCCTCCGGAAGCTTAGGCGCGTTCGCGCCCGAGCTCGCCGAAGCCTTCGTCACGGTCTCGAGCGACATCGCGCTCGTGGTGGACCTGGACGGCACGATCCGCAGCGTCGCGGTGGGTGCGGACTCGCCCACCCCTGCGGCCCCCTCCTGGGTCGGGCGCTCGTGGGTCGACACGGTCACCGAACAGACCCGCCGCAAGATCGTCCGCATGCTCGACGAGGTGACGGTGACCGGCGTGGCGCGCCGCTGCGAGGTCTCGCACCTGCTGCCCTCGGGTGTCGGCGTACCGATCGCGTACTCCGCGGTGCGGCTGGGCCCCACGGGCCCGGTGGTCGCCGCCGGCCGCGACCTGCGCGCGATCGCTGCCCTTCAGCAGCGCTTCGTACAGGGCCAGCAGCAGATGGAGCGCGAGCTCTGGAAGCGGCGCGAGTCCGAGTCGCGCTACCGGCTGCTGTTCCAGGTCGCGACCGATCCGGTGCTGATCGTCGACGCCATGTCGATGACGGTGAGCGAGATCAACCCAGCGGCCGCCGAGCGCTTCGGCGAGACGCCCGCAGCGCTGGCCGGGCGTGGCGTCGCGCTGCTCTTCGAGGCCGACTCGTGGCCGGTGCTGGCAGCGCTGTTCGAGCGCGCGCGCGCCGGCAGCCGCGGCGACGAGGTCCGTGTCCGGTTGGCCGGGTCCGGTGACCCGGTCGAGGTCGTGGCCTCCCGCTTCCCGTCCGGTGAGCGGACGCTGCTGCGTGTGCGGATGCGTGCCGCGCAGGACCGCTCACCGCAGTCCGAGCGCGAGGACGCCCTCGCGTCGGCCGCCACCACCGCCGATCCACACGCGCCGGCGATCGCCATCACCGACACCAGCGGCCGCGTGCTGATGACCAACGCGCCGTTCACCGCCCTGGTGGGGCTCGATCTGGGTGCCGTGACCGACGAGCACTCGCTCGGCGAGTGGCTGTCAGACTGGCCGGCGATCCTCGCCGACGTCCGCCGCAATGGCTTTTTGCAGCAGGTGGCCGCGCGCCTGACCCGCAACTCGGGCGAGGTGACCGAAGTGAGCGTGTCCTGCGCGCTGCTCAGTGCCGGCGAGGACGAGCGCTTCGGCTTCACGCTGCGTCCGCTCGAGGCCGGCGCCGCCGCCTGAAGCGGCGGCGGCCCTGCGCCGCCTTCAAGGCAGGCGCTTCGAGGCCTCGTCGATCCGCGCGGCCAACTGTTCGTAGCTGCGCGTGACCGGGAACTGCGGAAACTGCGCGACGATCGACTCAGGCGGGTGGATGAAGAAGCCCGCGTCCGCCGCACCGAGCATCGCGGTGTCGTTGTACGAGTCGCCCGCCGCGATCACCGTGAAGTTCAGCGACTTCAGCGCCTCGACCGCCGCCTTCTTGGGGTTCGGCATGCGCAGCACGTGCCGCGTGACGAAGCCCTGCGCGTCGGTCTCGAGCCGGTGACAGAGCAGCGTCGGCCGGCCGAGCTGGCGCATCAGCGGATCGGCGAACTCGTAGAAGGTGTCCGACAGGATCAGCACCTGAAAGCGGGCGCGCAGCGCGTCGAGGAACTCGCGCGCGCCAGCCATTGGCCCCATGCCCTCGATGACCGCTTGGATGTCGGCGAGCTTCAGGCCGTGACGGGCGAGCAGGTCGATGCGAAAGCGCATCAACGTGTCGTAGTCGGGTTCGTCGCGGGTGGTACGCGCGAGCTCGACGATGCCCGTGCGCCTGGAGAATTCGATCCAGATCTCGGGGACCAGCACCCCTTCGAGATCGAGGCAGACAACCTGCACGCGCGACTCCGTTCACATGGCCGCGGCACGCGCGGCGAAGCGCGCATGGTAGCCGAGCTGGGGGCGATCCCGGCCCCCGCCCTTCGACTGTCAGCCGCGCTTGAGGCGCGCGGCGATCTCGCCGACGATGCCGCGGCGGAACAGCATGACCACGACCACGAAGATCGCGCCCTGCACGACCAGCACCCACTCGCCCAGGCCGGCGAGGTAGTTCTGCATGCCGATGATGACGCCCGCGCCGACCACCGGCCCGAACACCGTGCCCATGCCGCCGACCAGCGTCATCAGCACCACCTCGCCGGACATCTGCCAGGTCACGTCGGTCAGCGAGGCGAGCTGGAACACCAGGGCCTTGGTCGAGCCGGCGACCCCGGCCAGCGTGGCCGACAGCACGAAGGCCAACAGTTTGTAGCGGTCGACCTGGTAGCCGAGCGAGATCGCGCGCGGTTCGTTCTCGCGGATGGCCTTGAGTACCTGGCCGAACGGCGAGTGGATCGTGCGATAGATGATCCCGAAGCCGATCGCGAAGATGGTCAGGACGATGTAGTACATCGTCATGTCGCTCTGGGTGTCGAGCACGCCGAACAGCGCGCGGCGGGGGACCGACTGGATGCCGTCCTCCCCGCCTGTGAAGGGCGCCTGGAGGCAGACGAAGAACACCATCTGAGCCAGCGCAAGCGTCACCATCGCAAAATAGATGCCCTGGCGGCGGATGGCGATCGCGCCGACGATCAGGCCCAGCGCCGCGGCCGTGGCCGTGCCGGCGAGAATGCCGAGCTCGGGCGTCCAGGCCCAGACCTTGACCGTGAACGCGCTGATGTAGGCGGCGAAGCCGAAGAACATCGCGTGCCCGAAGGACAGCAGCCCGACATAGCCGATGAGCAGGTTGAACGCGCAGGCAAACAGCGCGAAACACAACAGCTTCATCAGGAAGAGCGGGTACGCGCCGATATGCGGCGCGACCAGCATCAACGCGATGAACGCGGCGAACAGCAGCAGGCCTCGGTTGCCCGATGCGACCGCGGGCGCGGCGGTGACCGGCGGCGTGGCGCCTGCGACGGCGGAGGTGGCTGATGCATTCATTTCTGCTTCCCGAAGAGACCCGCGGGCTTAATCATCAGGACGATCACCATGATCACGAAGATCACCGTGTTCGAGGCCTCGGGGTAAAACACCTTGGTCAGGCCCTCGACGATGCCCAGACCGAACCCGGTGAGGATCGACCCAAGGATCGATCCCATGCCGCCGATGACCACCACCGCGAACACGACGATGATCAGGCTGGACCCCATCTGGGGGCTCACCTGATAGGCGGGCGCCGCGAGCACGCCGGCGAGGGCGGCAAGGCCCACGCCGAAGCCATAGGTCAAGGTGATCATCCGCGGCACGTTGATGCCGAAGGCCTGGACCAGGTCCGGGCGCTCAGTGGCTGCGCGCAGGTACGAGCCGAGCTTGGTGCGCTCGATCATGTACCAGGTCGCCAGGCAGACCACCAGCGAGAACACGATGATGAAGCCTCGGTAGTACGGCAGGAACATGAAGCCGAGGTTCATGCCACCCGGGATCGGGTTCACGAAGGGCTGGCCCGAAGAGCCGAACTCCTGCCGGTACAGACCCTCGATGATCAGGGCCAGGCCGAAGGTGAGCAGCAGGCCGTACAGGTGGTCGAGGTGGTACAGGTGCTTGAGGAACACCCGCTCGAGCAGCACCCCGAAGGCGCCGACGGCGATCGGGACGATGACCAGCGAGGCCCAGAACGGGATGCCCGCCCAGTTGAGCAGCATCCAGGCGCCGAAGGCGCCCATCATGTACTGGGCGCCGTGTGTGAAGTTGATGACATTCAGCAGGCCGAAGATCACCGCCAGCCCGAGTGACAGCAGCGCATAGAAGGCGCCATTGATCAGGCCGAGCAGCAGTTGCCCGAAGAAGGCCTGGGGCGGGATGCCGAGCAGTTCGAACATGGGCGGGGACGTCGGGAGGAGGCGGTCCCGCTCCGGCATCGGAGTGGGGAGGACCGGACCGGCACGAGGCCGGCCCGGTTGCGGCGTGCTTTACTTCTTGACGAGCGAGCACTCGGACTGGGCGAGCGGGCGGAACGCCTCGGCGGCCGGGATCGTCGCGCGCAGCTTGTAGTAGTCCCACGGGCCCTTCGACTCGGCCGGCTTCTTGACCTCGAAGAGGTAGGCATCGTGGATCTTGCGGCCGTCGACCCGGATGCTGCCCTTGCCGAACAGCTTGTCGTCGGTCGGCATCTCCTTCATCTTGTCGACCACCTTCACGCCGTCAGCGTCCGACTTCAACGCCTCGAGTGCCTTCAGGTAGTGGATGATCGACGCGTAGACGCCGGCCTGCACCATCGACGGCATGCGGCCCTTGTGGGCGGCGGCAAACTCCTTCGACCAGGCGCGCGTGCTGTCGTTCAGGTCCCAGTAGAAGGATTCGGTCAGCACCAGGCCCTGCGCGGTCGCCAGGCCGAGCGAGTGCACGTCGGTCACGAACACCAGCAGGCCGGCCAGGTTCTGGCCGCCTTTGGTGATGCCGAATTCGGCGGCCTGCTTGATCGAGTTGATGGTGTCGCCACCGGCGTTCGCCAGGCCGATCACCTTGGCCTTGGACGCCTGCGCCTGCAGCAGGAAGGACGAGAAGTCCTGGCCGGGGAACGGCGTGCGGACCTTGCCGAGCACCTTGCCGCCGTTGGCGAGCACCACCGCCTCGGTGTCGCGCTCGAGCGCATGGCCGAACGCGTAGTCGGCGGTCAGGAAGAACCAGGTGTCGCCGCCGGTCTTGACCAGCGCCTTGCCCGTGCCGTTCGACAGCATGAAGGTGTCGTAGGCCCAGTGCACGGTGTTCGGCGAGCAGGCCTTGTTGGTCATGTCCGAGGTCGCCGAACCCGAATTCAGGTGAACCCTGTTCTTCTCGCGGATGATCTGGTTGACCGCCAGGCCGACCGACGAGGTAGGTATGTCGGCGATCGCGTCGACCTTGTCGACGTCGATCCACTGACGGGCGATATTCGAGCCAATGTCCGGCTTGTTCTGGTGGTCGGCGGCCAGGATCTCGACCTTCATGCCCTTGGCCGCGGCGCCGAAGTCCTCGACCGCCTTGCGGGCGGCCCAGACCGAGCCGGGGCCGGCGATGTCGGCGTAGAGGCCGGACATGTCGTTCATCACGCCGATCTTGATGACGCCGTCGGTGTACTGGGCCGAGGCGGTGCCGGCGAGCATCGCCATGGCGCCCGCGATCGCGGTCTTGAGGAATGTGGGCTTGAAGTTCATCGTCGTCTCCGGGTGGGAAAGGGCAGGCCTGGGTGCCTCGGGGTCAGACCCCGAGGTACGCCTCGAGCTTGCCGAGGTTGGCCTTGACCTGGTCGTTGGGGATCATGTCGATCACCTTGCCGTGCTCCACCACGTAGTGGCGGTCGGCGACGGTCGAGGCGAAGTGGAAGTTCTGCTCGACGAGCAGCACGGTGAAACCCTTCTTCTTGACCGTCCGGATGATCTCGCCGATGTGCTGGACGATGACCGGGGCCAGGCCCTCGGTCGGCTCGTCGAGCAGCAGCAGTTTGGCGCCGGTGCGCAGGATGCGGGCGATCGCGAGCATCTGCTGCTCGCCGCCGGACAGCTTCGTGCCCTGGTTGTTCGCGCGCTCCTCGAGCCGCGGGAACAGCTGGTAGATCTCGTCGAGCGACATGCCGCCCGGCTTGACGATCGGTGGCAGTTCCAGGTTCTCGCGCACCGACAGGCTGGAGAAGATGCCGCGTTCCTCCGGGCAGTACGCGATGCCGTGCTTGGCGATGACGTTGGAGGGCAACCCGGCCGTCTCCACGCCCTGGTACTTCACCGAGCCCTGGCGCTTGCCGAGCACGCCCATGACCGCGCGCATCGTGGTGGTCTTGCCGGCCCCATTGCGTCCGAGCAGGGTCACCACCTCGCCGGGCGGGACCGAAAACGTCATGCCGTGCAGGACATGACTCTCGCCGTACCAGCCGTGCAGGTCCTTGACCTCGAGCAGCGCCTCAGGCATGTCCGGTTCCCATGTAAGCTTCGACCACCTGCGGGTCCTTGGAGACCGTCTCGTACGGACCTTCGGTCAGCACCTCGCCGCGTGCGAGCACGGTGATGGTGTCGGACAGGTCCGATACCACCGACAGGTTGTGCTCGACCATCAGCACTGTGCGGTTGGCGGCCACCTTCTTGATCAGCGCCGCGATCCTCCCGATATCCTCGTGGCCCATGCCGGAGGTGGGCTCGTCGAGCAGCATCATCTCCGGGTCGAGCGCGAGCGTGGTGGCGATCTCGAGCGCGCGCTTGCGGCCGTAGGACAGCTCCACCGCCGTCAGCCCGGCGTACTCGGCGAGGCCGACGTCCTCGAGCAGTGACATCGCCCGCGTGTCGAGCGTGTTCAGCGAGCGCTCGCTCTTCCAGAACTGGAAGGACGTGCCGAGCTTGCGCTGCAGCGCGATCCGCACGTTCTCCAGCACCGTCAGGTGCGGGAAGGTGGCCGAGATCTGGAAGCTGCGGACCATGCCCAGCCGGGCGACGTCAGCCGGCTTGGCGCGCGTGATGTCCTGCCCCTTGTAGAGGATCTTGCCGCGGGTGGGGCGAAGGAACTTCGTGATCAGGTTGAAGCAGGTCGTCTTGCCGGCACCGTTCGGGCCGATCAGCGCATGGATCGATCCGCGAGCGATCTTGAGCGAGACGCCTTTGACCGCATAAAACCCATTGAAGTCGATCGACAGGTCCTGGGTCTCGACGATGTAATCGGCGGCCATGCGTCTCCGTGCCCCATTAGGAAGAGAGGGGTGTGTCGGTCATTGTCCCGGACAGCGAGGACCGGGTGAGAGGAAGACTATAGTGCGCCCGCGGGACAGTCAACGCAGCGCTTGGATGTCCGAAGGGCTTTCCCTGCCGCCCGGAAGCGGAGCCGCCACGATCGCCGCGGCGAGGGCGGGCCCCCCCGAGCGAGGCCTGTCCGATGCGGTACTCTCGTCGCATGACAACGATGACACCCCAGGAGATCGTCTCCGAGCTCGACAAGCACATCATCGGGCAGGAGCGAGCCAAACGCGCGGTCGCGATCGCGCTGCGCAACCGCTGGCGGCGCCAGCAGGTCGACGCTTCGCTGCGCCAAGAGATCACGCCGAAGAACATCCTGATGATCGGGCCGACCGGCGTCGGCAAGACCGAGATCGCGCGCCGGCTCGCGCGGCTGGCCCAGGCGCCGTTCATCAAGGTCGAGGCGACCAAATTCACCGAGGTCGGCTACGTTGGCAAGGATGTCGACGCGATCATCCGGGACCTGGCCGAGATTGGCATCAAGCAGACCCGTGAGGCCGAGATGCGCAAGGTCGAGATGCGTGCGACCGACGCCGCCGAGGACCGCGTGCTCGACCTGCTGCTGCCGCCGGCGCGTGGCTTCGGCTTCGGCACGCCGGGCGAGGCCGGTTCGGGCGTGCCGCCCGATTCGGGCACCCGTCAGAAGTTCCGCAAGAAGCTGCGTGAGGGCGAGCTCGACGACAAAGAGATCGAGCTCGAGGTCGCGATGCCGATGCCCGATCTGCCGATCGCCGGCACGGCCGGGATGGCCGGGATGGAGGAGCTCACGCAGCAGCTGCAGGGCATGTTCCAGGGCATGGGTGGGCGCAAGAAGACCCGCCGGCTGAAGATCAGCGAGGCGCTGAAGGTGTTGCGCGACGAGGAGGCGGCCAAGCTCGTCAACGACGAAGAGGTCAAGCTGCTCGCGATGACCAACGTCGAGCAGAACGGTATCGTGTTCCTCGACGAGGTCGACAAGATCGCGACCCGCAGCGAGGTCGGCGGCGCCGACGTCTCGCGCCAAGGTGTGCAGCGCGACCTGCTGCCGCTGGTCGAGGGCACGACGGTCAACACCCGCTACGGCATGGTGAAGACCGACCATATCCTGTTCATCGCCTCGGGTGCCTTCCACCTGTCCAAGCCGAGCGACCTGATCCCGGAGCTGCAGGGCCGCTTCCCGATCCGGGTCGAGCTCGACTCGCTGACGGCGGCGGATTTCGAGCGGATCCTCACCGAGACCGACGCCAGCCTCGTCAAGCAGTACGAGGCGCTGCTGGCCACCGAGGGCGTGACCGTCGAGTTCCTCCCTGAGGGCGTGAAACGCCTGGCCGAGATCGCGTTCTCGGTGAACGAGTCGACCGAGAACATCGGCGCGCGGCGGCTATACACCGTGATGGAGAAGCTGCTCGAGGAAGTGTCGTTCCACGCGACGCGGCACTCGGGGCAGACAGTGCGGGTCGACGCGGCCTTCGTCGACGGGCGCCTCGAGACGCTGTCGAGGAACGAGGACCTGGCGCGGTACGTGCTGTAGCGCTGTAGCGCGCCCTCAGCGCGCCCTCAGCGCGCCGCGGCCGGCAGCGCGGCCGCGGTCCGGGGCATCGCGGCCTCCAGGAAGTCCGCGATTCGCGGGCCGAGCGCCGCGATGTAGGCCGCCCGGTCGAAGCCGGGCGGGTCGGCGCGCAGGTCGCCGTCGGGCGACGGGATCGCCATTGTCGGCGTGTCCAGGAACGCGAAGTGCCAGGCGTTCGGCACCGTCTCGAGCACCGCGCCGGGAATCGCCGCCGCGACGCGCACGCCGTGGAAACGCGGCACCAGCCAGCGGTCGAGCGCGGGCACGTGGACCGCCACCGGTGCCCGGACGCGGGCGAGCGAGGCGTCGTCGAACACGGCGCCCACCGGGGCCAGTGCGACCGCCGCGCGCACGCGCGGGTCGGCGAGATCGGGCAGCGAGGCGGCCGGCTCGCCGCCGCCCGCTGTAGCGGGCGTCTGCGCCGGGGTCTGCGTCGGATCGCGGCCGGTCGAGCAGAAGAGGGGGTCCTGGGCCCGGTCGACAAGGCAGTGCGCCGCGATCCGCGCGATGTCGGGGCGTGCACCGACGAGCGCCAGCGCCGTGTACCCGCCGGCTGAGTGGCCGAGCGCCGCGATCCGCGGGCCGCGCGCGTCGGTTGCGATCCGCGGGCCGATCGCCGGGTCGGCGAGCAGCGCGTCGAGCACGCGGCTCGCCTGCCGCGGCCGGACCTCGAAGTAGCGAGCGGGCGAGCGGGCGAGCAGCGTGGTGTCCTGCCAGTTGTCGCGAGGATGGCGCAGCGCCGCGACCATCCAGCCGCGGCGCGCCAGCGCCTCGGCCAAGCGGGCATGGCCGAGCTCGCTGCCGCCGGTGCCGTGGCTGAGCAGCACGAGGCCCGCGGCGCGCGGCTCCGGCGGTGCGCCGATCGCGGCGCGGACTTCGAACGGGCCCATGGGCGTGGCCCGAGCGGGTGCGGCGGTCGGATACCAGAGCGCGACGGTGGTCGGCACCGCCTCGCCCTCGCCGGACGGCACGGTGAACGAACGCCAGCCGACTTCGGCCGCTGCGGCCGGTTCGGGCAGTGCAGCGAGGAGGGACAGGCCGAAGAGGAGCGCGCGGAGGGCGGTGCTCGGCCCGGTCGACGGGGTGGGGCTCGACGCGGAGGCGGGTGGCATGGCGCGGGCTTGCGGGTGCGGATGGAGCCCGCAGTCTGCCGGAGCAGGCACGGCGATGGCGCCGCGCGTGTGATGAAGCGACGCGGGCGCGGCGCCAGGCGCGGTATCCGGCGACGGACGGGTGTGGCGCCTGGTCCCGCCGGAGACTTGCCGAGTACCGCCGAGTACCGCCGAGTACCGCCGAGTACCGCCGAGTTCCGCCTGTTCGCCGCCGCCCGTCAGCGCTCGCCCAGTGCCCAGCCATCCGCGCCGCGGGTCATCACCACGACCTCGCCGTAGTCGAACTTGGTCGCGCCGAAGCCCGACAGCGCCAAGCCGCGCAGCGTGCGGGTCAGGACCTGGATGATGCCGGCATGTGTGACCAGGATGACGTCGTCGTGCGCCGGCAGCGTCTCGACGAATGCCGTGCCGCGTTCGGCCACCGAGGCCAGCGACTCGCCGCCCGGCGGCACGTAGCGCACGATGTCGTCGCGCCAGGCGTCGATCTGATCACGCGGCACCTCCGACCAGCTCCCGCCCTCCCAGTGCCCGAAGTCCATCTCGCGCAGCCTCGCATCGACCACGGGTGCCGCGAAGCCCGAGGCTTCGAGCCCACGCGCCAGTCGCAGGCAGCGCGAAAGCGGGCTGCTGTAGACCGGCGCATGGCGCGGTAGCCGCAGCGGCAGCAGCCCGAGCAGCTCCCCGAGGTGCGCATCGACGATCGGCACGTCGCTTGCGCCGTAGCAGTGGCCCTGCGGCACGTCCGGCTTCGGGTGCCGCACCAGCCACAGCCGCGCCGCACCGGTGTCCGGTCTCACTGCTCCTCCTCGGTGTCGTCCGCGTCGAAGGCCGGCTCGACCGTCGGTTGCAGGTCGAGCACTGCGAGCATGCCGATCAGGAAGGCGACCTCCGACACCTGCTGGACGGCGCCCAGGCAGTCGCCGGTGTAGCCGGTGAGCCGCTTCGCGATCATCCGGCGCATCAGCGCGGTCACGAGCAGCGCGAGCGCGGCCGCGACCACCACCGGCGTCGTGTCGCCCGTCCACAGGCTCAGCACGACCCCGGGCGCGGCCGCGAATGCGAGCGCGAGCAGCGTGTCGAAGCCCGTCACGTTCCGGGCGACCGGCTTGGCACGGGCGTCGTCCTCCTCGCGCGCGTAGCGCAGGCTTGCCATCACCAGCACCGCACAGCCGCGCGAGATGGCCGCCGCGCAGAGCAGCGTCACCACGACCCAGTCGGTGTCGACATGCGCCAGCGTCTCGAAGCGCAGCAGCAGCAGCGTGCCGACGCCGATCGCGCCGTACGCGCCGATCCGCGAGTCGCGCATGATCGCCAGCGTGCGCTCGCGGTCGTTCGCGCCGCCGAAGCCGTCGCAGAAGTCCGCCCAGCCGTCCTCGTGGAAGGCGCCGGTCAGCAGCAGCCCCGCGGTCAGAGCCAGCAGCACCGAGACCGGATGCGGCAGCACGGTGCTCGCCGCGACGTAGACCAGCGACTGGCCGAGCGCCACCAGCAGACCCACCAGCGGGAAGTAGCGGGTCGCACGGCCCAGCCACGCCTCGTCCCACCCCATCCAGGCGGCGAGGCGACCGGTGACCGGGAGACGGCTGTAGAACTGGACGGCGACGAGGAAGAGGCGCAGTTGGCGTGTCATCGAGGGCCCGGCGCGGAGGCGCGGGCGCTCGATGGTACCGCGGCCCCGGCGCGCCGCCGCGCGAAACGGAACACACGCCGTGGCACCGTGGGGCCGCTGCTACCATCGATCGACGGATCATCCGCGCCGCGTCGCCCGGCTGCCGCTACGCCATCTACGACATGGAGCACACCGGACTGTCGTTCGAGACGCTCGAGTGGCTGTCCGCGACTCACCGGGGCCTCGCGATCGAGTCGATGGTGAGGGTGCCGCGTGCCGAGTTCACCGACATCGTGCGGGCCCTCGACGTCGGCGCAACCTGCGTCAAGGTGCCGTTGGTCGAGTCAGCCGAGTAGGCGCGGCACATCGTCGAGTCTGCGAGGCCGCGATGAAGCGGGTCGCCGCCGCCGCGCATGCACACGGCAAGGCGCTCGGCTTCATGGCGACCGACGTGCGCTGGATCGAGCGCGTGCAGGCCTGGGGAAGCCGCGAGTAAACCTATTGCGCGTCCCGATCCGACGCCGACCCGTCCGCCCCCGCGAGTAGCGCCGCCCGGTCGGCGTCGGCGAGGTTGCCCCCGCACAGCACCGTCGCGCACCGTGCGCCCTCGAAGCGCGCGCGGTGCGCAACGAGCGCCGCCAGGCCAACCGCGCCCGAGGGCTCGAGCAGCAGCCCGGCGTGTGCGAAGGCGAGCCGCATCCCCGCGACGATGTCGGCGTCGTCGACGAGCAGCACCTCGTCGACGAGCCCGCGCAGGTCCTCCAGTGCCTCGGGCACCGGCACCCGGACCGCGATGCCGTCGGCGATGGTGTCGGCCCGCACGCTCTCGACGACGCGGCCCTCGCGCAGGCTGTTGGCCATCGACGGCGCGCCGCGCGCGCAGACTGCGACCACGCGCGTCCCCGGCGAGGCCGCCTTGAACCAGCGCGCGATGCCCGCGAGCATCGCGCCGTTGCCCAGCGGCACCAGCACGTGGTCGAATGCGTCGCCGCGAACCAGCAGCTCGACCGCGATCGATCCGTGCCCCTCGGAGACCTCGACCTCGCGGCCGTCCTCGATCCAGCGGGCCCCGTGTGCGGCGGCCCATGCGCGCGCCGCGGTCTTCGCCGCGTCGAAGTCTTCGCCCTCGCGGCGCACCTCGGCGCCGAGTGCCGCCATCCGCGCCACTTTCAGAGGGTTCGCATGCACCGAGGCCCAGACGATCACCGGCAGCCCGGTGCGCCGCGCCGCATACGCCACCGCCTGGCCCCAGTTGCCGGCGCTCGCGCAGACGATCGGGCCGCGTTCGCCCGCGGCCGCGAGCGCAGCGATCAGCACCGATGCGCCGCGCCCCTTGAAGCTGCGGATCGGGTTCACGGTCTCCACCTTGAGGGTGAGCCGGCAGCCGAGCGCCTGCGACAGCGGCTCGCAGTTGTACTGCGGCGTGTCGCGGAACTCGGGCGGCACCCGCGCGGCCGAGGCGGCGATCCGCTCGAGCGACAGGCGGTTCGAGGCGGCGCCCGCGGCGTTGTCCATTCTGTCGCTCATGTCCTGTTGCTCACCCCGGCCGACACGAAGGTGGCCATCTCGCCCAGCAGCTTGGTGGTCGCGCGCACCAGCGGCACCGCGAGCGCCGCGCCGCTGCCCTCGCCGAGCCGCAGCCCCAGGTCGAACAGCGGCTCGGCGCCGAGCGCCTCGAGCAGCCGCGCATGGCCGGGCTCGGCCGAGCGATGCGCGAACACACAGTGCCCTGTGACCGCCGGCTCGAGCCGCGCCGCGACCAGCACCGCCGCGGTCACGATGAAGCCGTCGACGATCACCGGCACACGGCGCGCGGCGCAGCCGATCGCCGCCCCCGCGAGCATCGCGATCTCGAAGCCGCCGAAGGCTGCGAGCGCGGCCAGCGGCGTGTGTGCGTCGGGGTGTGCGTCGAGCACACGCGCGAGCACGGCGCGCTTGTGCGCGAGGCCCGCGTCGTCGACGCCGGTGCCGCGGCCGGCCACCGCCTCGATCGGCAGTCCGAGCAGGCGCGCAGCGAGCAGCGCCGCCGCCGACGAGTTGCCGATCCCCATCTCGCCGAGCGCGACGGCGTCGGCGCGGGTCTCGCGCGCGATCGCCGCGCCCCGGGCAATCGCCTCGAGCGCCTGCGCCTCGGTCATCGCCGCACCGTGCAGCGCGTTGGCCGTGCCCGGGGCGATGCGCGCGTCGACGAAGCGCGCGCCGCGCGTGGCGAACCCCGCGGCCTGCGGCGTGTGTGCCCCCGCGTCGATCACCACCAAGTCGATCGCGTTCGCGCGGCACAGCACCGACACCGCCGCGCCCCCCTCGGCGAAGTTGCGCACCATCTGCGCGGTGACCTCTGGCGGATAGGCCGAAACGCCCTCGGTGGCGAGCCCGTGGTCGGCGGCGAACACCAACATCGCGACGCGCTCCATGCGTGGCGCCTCGTGTCCGGTCGAAGCCGCCAGCCGCGCGCCGAGTGCCTGCAGCGCGCCGAGCGCGCCGGCGGGCATCGTCTTGGCGGCCCAGGCCGCGGCCACGCGCGCGGCGAGCGCGGGGTCGTCGGTCGCGGGCACCGCTTCGACGCCCGCCGCCGCGAGTACGCGTTCGCGCTCGACGGCGGTCGCCTGGCGGGCCGTGCAGCGAGCGTCTACCGGCGGGGAGGAGGGCAAGGAGGGCTCGGTTATCATCGCGGCCATTGCCTCATCTTAGAGCAGACACATGACCGCCTCGTTGTCGCCCACCGTCAAGGCCGAGGTCCTCGCCGAGGCGCTCCCGTATATCCGTCGTTTCCACGGCAAGACGATCGTCGTGAAGTACGGTGGCAACGCGATGACCGAGGAGAAGCTCAAGAAGAGCTTCGCGCACGATGTCGTGCTGCTCAAACTCGTTGGCCTGAACCCGGTGGTGGTGCACGGCGGCGGCCCGCAGATCGAGCAGCTGCTCGCCAAGGTCGGCAAGAAGGGCGAGTTCGTGCAGGGCATGCGCGTGACCGACGAGGAGACGATGGACCTCGTCGAGATGGTCCTCGCCGGCCAGGTCAACAAGGAGATCGTCGAGCTGATCAACCAGGCCGGCGGCAAGGCGGTCGGGCTGACCGGCCAGGATGCGGGCCTCGTGCGCGCTCGCAAGATGATGCTCGAGAGCAAGGACAGCCCCGGCGTGCAACTCGACATCGGGCAGGTCGGCGAGATCGAGTCGATCGACCCGTCGATCATCACCACGCTGGCGGGCACCGGATTCATCCCGGTCATCGCGCCGATCGGCTCGGGCAGGAACGGCGAGACCTACAACATCAACGCAGACTTAGTCGCGGGCAAGATCGCCGAGGTGCTGAGGGCCGAGAAACTGATCCTCATGACGAACACCGTCGGCGTGCTCGACCAGAACGGCAACCTGCTGACCGGCCTTACTGCCAAGAAGATCGACGAGCTGTTCGAGGACGGCACGATCTCCGGCGGCATGTTGCCGAAGATTTCCTCGGCGCTCGACGCCGCGCGCGGTGGCGTGCATTCGGTGCACATCATCGATGGTCGCGTCGACCACGCGCTGCTGCTCGAGATCATGACCGACCAGGGCGTTGGGACGATGATCCGCAGCCGGTGAGCCTTGCGCTCGTGCGGGCGGCGCGCCGCCCGCCCGGCGCCGAGCGCCCGCCTCCGGGCTCGCGGCGCACCCGGACGGTCTGGCTGCTCGACCTCGACAACACGCTGCACGACGCGCTGCCGTCGATCATGCCGCGCATCAACCGCGCGATGACCGACTACGTGATGCGCACCGTCGGCCTCGACGAGGCCGCGGCGAGCGCGCTGCGCGTGCAGTACTGGGTCCGCTACGGCGCCACCTTGCTCGGCATGGTCCGCCACCACGGCGTCGATCCGCATGCCTTCCTGCGCGAGACCCATCCCTTCCCCGACCTGCACCGGCTGGTGCGGCGCGACGTCCGGCTCGCCCACCTGCTGCGGCGGCTGCCTGGCCGCAAGATCGTCGTCACCAACGCGCCCGCGGCCTACGCGGGCGGCGTGATTGCCGCGCTCGGCATCGGCCCGCTGCTCGACGGCATGATCGCGATCGAGCAGATGCACAGCGCCGGCGTCCTCCATCCCAAGCCCTCGCGACCGATGTTGGCCAAGCTCCTGGCACGGTTGCGGCTGCCTGCCTCGCGCTGTGTGCTGGTCGAGGACACGGTGGAGAATCTGCGGGCGGCCCGTCACTGCGGCGTGCGCACGGTCTTCGTCAGCGGCATCGCCTGGGGCGCGCGGCCCGCCTGGCAGCGCCCGAGGCGCGGCCAGCGGGGCATAGACGTGCAGGTCCGATCGGTTGTACAGTTAGCGCGTACTCCGCTCGCAGGCCGCACCCATGCACACTGATGCAGACACTCCCGAGCCAGCCGAAGGTTCCGACCCCTCTGTCGGCGAGCCGACCTCCCGGGGCCGCGTCCGCCCCAAGCCGGGCGAGCGCCGGCTGCAGATCCTCCAGACGCTTGCCCAGATGCTGCAGGAGCCGGGCGGCGACCGGGTGACCACCGCGGCCCTGGCCGGCCGGCTCGAGGTGTCCGAGGCGGCGCTCTACCGCCACTTCGCGAGCAAGGCCCAAATGTTCGAGGGCCTGATCGGCTTCATCGAGCACAGCGTCTTCGGGCTGATCAACCAGATCGTCGGCCAGGAGCCGGATCCGCTCAAGCAGCTGCGCTCGATCGTGCTGGTGCTGCTCGGGTTCGCCGAGCGCAACCCTGGCATGACACGTGTGTTGATCGGCGACGCGCTGGTCACCGAGGATGCGCGGCTGCAAAGCCGTATCAATCAGCTGCAAGACCGCATCGAGGCGTCGATCAAGCAATGTTTCCGCAACGCGATCGAGCAGGGCCGCCTGCCGCCGGAGAACGACCCAGGCGCGCGCGCGAACCTGCTGCTGTCGTTCGTGCTCGGGCGCTGGCTGCGCTTCGCCAAGACCGGCTTCAAGCGACCGCCGGCCGATGGGCTCGACAGGCTGGTGGTGCTGCTCGTCACCTGAGCACAGGGGCGAATCACCTGAGCACGGGTGCGAATCACCTGAGCATTCTGAGCTTCCCAAGCGCATGCCCGCGCCCGGCGTTCGCGAAGAAACGATGGTGCATTTGCGTTACAAGGAGAACGGCAGCGCCGAGATGACCGACCCGTCATTGGTGCGAGCCCGCGGCGTTGTTGGACGCTGCGGTGTGAGCCCGCTTCTGAGCATGGTCCGGGATTCGTCGGCGACAGTGGTGAGCGGCGCGAGCCGCATCCCGTGTGAGAGATCGAGTCGAAATCGACGCTTCCCATGGCGCTGCCGTTCACAGAAGGTGACGGAGTAGCCCAAGGCAATGCGCAAGCGAGAAGACGAGGTGTTTCCCAGCGCGGCGGGTATCGACATCGGGGCGTCGAGCCACTGGGTGGCGGTGCCGCGGCACTTGGCCGAGGCCGCAGGGGAGGGGGCGGGACGCGAGGTCGGCGCGATGACCGACGAGCTCAACGCGCTGGGCTGTTGGCTGGTGAAGTTGGGCGTGGACACGCAAGCCGTGGAGTCCACGGGTGTGTACTGGATCCCTGTGCTCGAGGTGCTGGAGCAGCACGGGCTGAAGGTGTGGCTGGTCGATGCGCGGCAGATGAAGTACGTGCCCGGGCGCAAGAGCGACGTTCAAGACTGCCAGTGGCTGCAGAGGCTCATGAGCCTGGGGCTGCTGCGCGCGGCGTGGCGGCCAAGTGCCGATGTGTGCGTGCTGCGCGCCGTGGCGCGCCAGCGCGAGACGCTGATCACCGAGCAGGCCAGTTGGGTGCAGCGCATGCAGAAGGCATTGGTGCAGATGAACATCCAGCTCACCGAGGTGATCACGGACGTGATGGGCCAGACCGGTCAGGCCATCATCCGCGACATCGTGGCCGGCCAGCGCGACCCGCAGGCGCTGGCGAGCCACCGCCGCCGCTGCGTCAAGGCCAGCGAGGCCGAGATCGTCAAGGCGCTGACGGGCAACTGGCGCGAGGAGCACCTGTTCGTACTGAAGCAGGCGCTGGGTGTGTATGACGACATTGGTCGGCGTCTGGCCGAAAGCGATGCCCGGCTGGACGCACTGCTCGATGAGCGAGCCACCATGGCTGTAGACATCGGCAAGCTGCCGCGCCCGGGCAGCAAGTCGCGCCTCGAGCACGACGTCCGGCAGCGCTTGGCCGATTGGGCTGGCGTGGACCTGACGCGCATCAACGGCCTGGGGGTGACCGTGGTGATGAAGCTGCTCACGGAGATCGGCCCGGACCTGAGCCGCTTTGCCGGCGTCGAGCATTTCTGCTCCTGGCTGGGTCTGTGCCCGGGTACCAAGATCAGCGGCGGCAAAGTGCTGTCCTCGGGCACCAAGCGCTCGGCCAACCGAGCCCGCCAGGCGCTGAAAATGGCGGCCATGACGCTGTGCCGCAGCGAATCCGCCCTGGGCGCGTTCTACCGACGGCTTTGCGCCCGCATGGACAAGCCCAAGGCCAACACCGCTACCGCCCACAAGCTCGCCCGGATGGTGCACTTCATGCTGAACCGCCCCGGGGATTCCGGAGGCTCCATTCCTTGAGAAGATGGAGCCATGAGCAGAGCAAGCAAGTTTTCCCCGGAGGTCCGGGAGCGGTCGGTGAAGATGGTCCTGGAGCACCAGGGCGAGT
>JBIPLJ010000014.1:0-77158 GCA_044368415.1 Burkholderiaceae bacterium | reverse complement strand
CGACTCTGGCTGCAGTCCATGACGACCGGCGCGATCCGCGACGGCTTCAACGCGCTTCGCGAGGACGGGCAGATGCTGCCGCTCGCCGACGCCGCCCGCTGCCGCTCCGAGGCCGACTGGCTGGTCGGCATCAACGGCACGCGCGCGATGACCGCGTTCAACTCGCGTGACGGCGGCTTCTACCTGACCACCGTCGGCCGGGTGCAGACCCCGACGCTGACGATCGTCGTCGAGCGCGAGGAGCGGATCCGCAAGTTCGTGCCGCGGGCCTACTTCGAGGTCAAGGCGACCTTCGGTGCGAAGGCCGGCACCTACGAGGGACGCTGGTTCGATCCGGCTTTCCAGCGCAATCCGGCGGACGCCGACCTGCGGGCCGAGCGGCTCTGGGACGGTGAGCGTGCGCGCTCGATCGTCGCCGACTGCGAAGGCAAGACCGGCACCGTCAGCGAGGAGTCGCGCCCGACCACGCAGGCCGCGCCGGCGCTATTCGATCTGACCAGCTTGCAGCGCGACGCCAACGGGCGCTTCGGCTTCTCGGCCAAGACCACGCTGTCGCTGGCCCAGGCGCTTTACGAGAAACACAAGGTCCTGACCTACCCGCGGACCGACTCCAAGGCCCTGCCAGAGGATTACGTCGGCACCGTCCACCAGACGATGGAGATGCTGGCAGACGTGCATCCGTACGGGCAGTTCTCGAAGCAGGTTCTCAAGAACGACTGGATCAAGCCCGGCAACAAGCGCATCTTCGACAACACGAAGATCTCCGACCACCACGCGATCATCCCGACGCTGCAGGCGCCCAAGGCCCTGTCAGACGCCGAGCAGAAGATCTACGACCTGGTGGTCAAGCGCTTCCTGTCGGTGTTCTTCCCGTCGGCCGAGTTCCGCATCACCACGCGGATCACCACGGTCGAGACGCATGTGTTCAAGACCGAGGGCAAGGTCCTGGTCAACGCCGGCTGGCTCGCGATCCACGGCCGCGAGGCGATCGAGCAGAAGTCGGGGAAGGATGCCGAGGAAGGCTCGGGCACGCTGGTCGCGGTCGAGCCTGATGAGACCGTGCGCACCGACGCTATCGAGGCGCTGTCGCTGGCCACCCGGCCGCCGGCCCGCTTCAACGAGGCGACGCTGCTGTCGGCGATGGAAGGCGCGGGCAAGCTCGTCGACGACGAGGACCTGCGCGAGGCCATGGGCACCAAGGGCCTGGGCACGCCGGCCACGCGGGCGCAGGTGATCGAGGGGCTCATCAACGAGAACTACTTGATCCGCGAGGGCCGGGACTTGATCCCGACGGCCAAGGCCTTTCAGCTGTTGACGCTGCTGCGCGGCTTAGGCGTGGCCGAGCTCACGATGCCCGAGCTGACCGGCGAATGGGAGTACAAGCTCTCGCAGATGGAGCGTGGCCTGCTCGACCGCGACGCGTTCATGCGCGAGATCGCGGAGATGACCGAGCACATCGTCGCGCGCGCCAAGGGCTACGGCCCGACCGACGTGCCCGGCGACTACGCGACGCTGACCGAGCCCTGCCCGCGTTGTGGCGGCGTGGCCAAGGAGAACTACCGGCGCTTCGCATGCACGGCCTGCGACTGGTCGATCACCAAGTCACCGTCCTCGCGACTGCTCGAGCCTAGCGAGGCCGAGCAGCTGATGCGCGACAAGACGATCGGCCCGCTGCACGGCTTCCGCAGCAAGATGGGGCGGCCGTTCTCGGCGCTCATCAAGCTCGCCGAGCCGGACTGGAAGCTCGAGTTCGACTTCGGTCAGTCCGACGCGGGCGACGACGACGAGCCGGTCGACTTCTCGGCGCAGGAGCCGGTGGGCGCGTGCCCGCGCTGCCAGTCGCGGGTCTACGAGCACGGCATGAGCTACGTCTGCGAGAAGTCGCTGGGCGCCGGCCGCAGCTGCGACTTCCGCTCCGGCAAGGTCATCCTGCAGCAGCCGGTCGAACGCGATCAGATGGCCAAGCTGCTGTCGGAGGGCCGCACCGCGCTGCTCGACGGCTTCGTGTCCTCGCGCACGCGTCGGCGCTTCAAGGCCTTCCTGGTTCGCCAGCCCGACGGCAAGATCGGCTTCGAGTTCCAGGCGTCGGCCCCGCGTCCGGGCAAGCCGGGGGCCAAGCCCGCTGCGGGCGCAGACGGCGGCGAGGGCGAGGACGGCGCCGCCGCAGGCGCGACGGCCAAGGGCACGAAGCCCGCTCCCGCCAAGGCGGCCGCCGCCCGCGCCGCGCCAGCGAAGGCCGCGCCGGCCAAGCAAGCGCCGGCTGCCAAGCCGGCTGCCAAGCCGGCAGCGAAGAAGCCGGCCGCCCGCACACCTGCTTCGAAGACCGCAGCGGCGACGAAGAGCGCAGCGGCGACGAAGAGCGCAGCGGCGACGAAGACCGCAGCGGCGAAGGCAAGCGCCGCGAAGAAGACCGCCGCGGCCAAGGCGCCGGCCACCGGCGCGGCGACCCGGACCGCCTCGCCACGGCTGCGCAAGGCCGGCTGAGGAGCGCCCTGCGGGCAGTCGCCAGGCTGCTGCCGCCGGGTGTGTCCCCGGAGCCTGCCTCGCGCCCGTCCGTGCCGCAGGCCGCCTGATGCTGCCGGCCGAGCCGGATGCCGCCCTCAGTGCCCGATCAGGCGGGCGGCAGCCAGAGCCGCAGGGCAACCCGTTCGGCGTCGCTGAGCGTGTCGATGTCGGCGCCGTCGCGGCGCTCCCAGATCAGCCGCCCGTAGAGCGCCCCGAGCGTGGCGACCTCCAGCGTCAGCGACGACTCGGCCCCGCTGCCGGGCTGCGCCGCGCGCGCTCGGTTGATCGCGGCCTCGAGCTCGGCGATCGAGATGCGGCGGGGGCTCACAGCGCGCGTGCGCAGGGCGTGGGATGGACCATCGGATGACGGTAGCACACCAGTCGTAGGCATTTCTGTGACGTCCGACCGCCGCCGTGAACCCCGAGCCGGTCTCGACCGTTAATGTCTGCATCATGACTGCGTTCGACACCCTGCACGGTACCGTCGTCGCCGCTGACCCCTCCGAGCCGGCGGCCTCCCCCCCGCTCACCGACTGGGTCTTCGGCTACGGCTCGCTCATCTGGGATCCGGGTTTCGAGTTCCACGAGGCCGGCCTCGCGCAGGTCCACGGCTATCACCGCACCTTCTGCATCCGCTCGACCCGCTACCGCGGCACCCCCGAGCAGCCCGGGGTGGTGCTCGGACTCGACCGTGGCGGTTCGTGCATCGGCATGGCGTTCCGGCTGCGGCCGGAGTCGCGCCGCGCCGCCATCGACGCCCTCTATGAGCGTGAAATGACCGGCGGCGTCTACATCGCACGGCAGCTGTGGGCGGTCCTCGCGGACGGTCGAAGTGTGCAGGCGCTCGCTTTCGTGGCGAACCGCTCCAGCTCGTCTTATGAACGGCTCACCGACGACGAGATTTTCCGCCGCCTGAGCGCGTGCTGCGGCCAGCGCGGACGCAACCGGGAGTACGCGATCCGCACTTGGCGCAGCCTCGCGGAGCACGGCGTGCACTGCCCCCACCTGAGCGCGGTCGGCCGCCGCCTGCTCGACACCGGCTGCGACTGAGCGCCGCGGGCCCCGCCCGCCGGCGGTCGCCGTGATGGAATCGGGACACGATCGCACCCGGCGCGAGACAGGGATCCATCGTGGCGTGATCCTGCCTGCGCACACTCCGTCCCGGGTTCTCTCCTCAGCTCCATGACACCTTCCACTGGAGCCTTGGGCCGGCCGTCTCGGGCCGGCCCTCTTCTTTTCCAGGATCCGCGCCCCCCGTGCGCCGCATGTCGGGCCGACGGGCAGGCCTGTGAAGCGGACCGATTGGCGTCTGATAATTGCCGGTGAGGCCGGCATTCCCGACCGGCTCCGCAGACCGCCGACCCATCCGCCCATGCGCCCCCGTCCCTGCCTTCCGCACGGCCCGCGCACCGATGCCCGAACCGGGCACCGTGGGACGCGGCGCAGGTGCACGCCACGGTGAGCCCCCTACTCGCGGCCCGGCTAGCCCGTCACTTCGGCACGCCCGACCGCGACGCGCTCGAAGCCGCCCTCGCCGCCTGCGAGGCCGCGGGCGCCCGCGAGTCGGGCCCGCTCGCAGCGGTGCTCGGCGGGCTGCGCGGACTGCTCGATGAACTCGCCGCCGAGGTGCCCGACGCCGCCGGCGCGCAGCGCCGTGCCGACCTGCAGCGCGACCTGGAGTCGCAGAAGTTCGCGCTCGACCAGCACGCCATCGTCAGCGTCACCGACACCACAGGGCGGATCCTCGACGCCAACGCGAGGTTCTGCGCACTGACCGGCTATGCACTCGGCGAGCTGATCGGAGCGAACCACCGGATCGTGAGCAGCGGCGCGCATCCCCCCGGATTCTTCGCGGACATGTGGCGCACGATCGGCGCGGGCGAGGTCTGGCACGGCGAGATCTGCAACCGCTCGAAGGACGGCTCGCTGCATTGGGTCGACGCGTCGATCGTGCCGATGGCCGGCGCCGACGGACGACCCGAACGCTTTGTCGCGATCCGCACCGACATCACCGAAAGGAAGCGCGCCGAGGCGGCCCTGCGCAAGCAGCTGCACTTCAGTGCCGAGCTGCTCGATGCGATCCCGGTGGCGATCTACTACAAGGACGCGCGCGGCCGCTTCCTCGGCATGAACCGCGCGCTGGAATGGATGTTCGACATCGACCGGCACACGGCGGTCGGACGCACTTCGGCGGAGGTGTTCTCCGACGGCTATGCCGACGTGCACATCGAGCGCGACCGCGAGGTGCTGACGCGGCCGACGCGCCAGTCCTACGAGATGGAAATGCCACTGCCCGACGGCACGCCGCGCACGCTGTACTACAGCAAGGCGTCGATGACCGACGCCACCGGCTCGGTCACAGGCATGATCGGCGTGATCTTCGACACCACCGAGCGCAAGTCGCTCGAGCGGCGGCTCGGCGAGGCGAAGGACGCGGCCGAGGCGGCGAACCTCGCCAAGAGCCAGTTCCTGGCGAACATGAGCCACGAGATCCGCACGCCGATGAACGGGATCATCGGCATGACCGAGCTGGTGCTCGACACCGCGCTCACGCAGCATCAACGCGACTACCTCGAGACGGTGCGGCAATCGGCCGACGCACTGATGGACATCATCAACGACCTGCTCGACCTGTCCAAGATCGAGGCCGGGCGGATGGAGCTGGAGTCGATCGACTTCGAGCCGCGCGCGCTGCTCGAGCACCTGTGCCGGCCGATCGCGCTGTCCGCGCAACGCAAGGCGCTCGCCTTCGAGCTCGAGCTCGGGGCCGGCGTACCCGCCCTCGCCCGGGGCGACCCCGGACGACTGCGACAGGTGCTGGTCAACCTGCTGGGCAACGCGGTGAAGTTCACGCAGCACGGCTCGGTGACGCTGAGGGTCGAGGCGCGGGCCCGATCGGGCGCGGGCGGCGAGCCCTCGATCGCGCTCGACTTCGAGGTCGGCGACACCGGCGTGGGCATTCCGGCGGACAAGCAGGAGCTGGTTTTCGACGCGTTCGCGCAGGCGGACAGCTCGACCACGCGCCGCTTCGGCGGCACCGGGCTGGGGCTCGCGATCACCCGGCGCCTGGTCGAGGCCATGGGGGGCACGATCTCGGTGAGCAGCACGCCCGGTGTCGGCAGCCGGTTCCGGTTCACGGTCGCGCTGCGGCCGGCGGCCGAGGCCGCCGGCGCGTCCGGCACGCCCGCAGCGGACGCGCCCTGCCCTGGGGCCACGGCCACAGCCGCCGACGGCGACTCGGGTGACCCAGCCTCGAGGGGCCCGCTGCGGGTGCTGCTCGCCGAGGACAACGTCGTCAACCAGAAGCTCGCCTCGCTGATGCTGCAGAAGCTCGGCCACGAGGTGGTCATCGCCGCCGACGGCCGTCAGGCCTGCGAGCAGGTCGCGCAGGGCGACTTCGACCTCGTGCTGATGGACATGCAGATGCCCGAGATGGACGGCATCGAGGCCACTCGCCGCATCCGCGATGCCGGCCACCGGGTGCCGATCGTCGCGATGACCGCGAACGCGATGGACGCCGACCGCGATCGCTGTATCGCGGCCGGCATGAACGGCTTCCTCGCAAAGCCAGTGCGTGCGCCGGCGCTCGCCGACGCGATCCGGGCGGTGTCCAGACGACGCGAGGCGCCGGCGACCTGAGGCCGGCCCGGTAGAATCCGGGCCATGAAAATGTGGCGCCGGATCGGCGCGCTCCTGGTGGTGCTCACGGTCGCGGGCGGACTCGCCTGGCGCGCCTGGCGCCCGGAGCCGGTGGCGCTCGTCGCGGTCGCTGAAGCCCCCCTCATCCAGACGCTGGTGTTCTCCGGGCGCGTTGCCGCGCCCGTGCGGGTGGACCTCGGCGCGACGGTCACCGGGCGCGTGGTCGAGGTCGCGGTCCGCGAGGGCGACTCGGTGCGCGCGGGCGATGCGCTCGCGCGGCTCGAGTCGGCGGAGCTGCAAGCCCAGCTCGCCCAGGCGCAGGCCACGCTGCGGCTCGCCGAGGCCCGGGTGGTCGGCCAACGCGAGGTCGGCGTGCCGACCGCCGATGCGGCCCTCGAATCCGCGCGCGCCACGCTCGAGGCGGCCCAGCGCGAGGCCCGCCGCAGCCGCGAGCTGTTCGACCGGGGCTACGTGTCGCAGGCCAGGATCGACGAGACCGACCGCGCGGTGCGCATCGCGCAGGCGCAGATCAGGGCCGCCGGCGCCTCGGCTCGAGCCAACGCAGGCCGCGGCACCGAGGTCGAACAGGCCCGCCTGCGGGTCGACGAGGCGCGCGCCGCGGCCTCGCTCGCGCAGGCACGGCTCGCGCAGGTGCGGATCGTCGCACCCGCCGACGGGCGCATCGTCACCCGGCTGGTCGAGCCTGGGCAGATCGTGCAGCCAGGCCGCACGCTGTTTGCATTCGCAGCCACCGGGGCCGCGCAGCTCGTCGGCCAGGCGGACGAGAAGTTCCTCTCGCAGATGGCCGTCGGGCAGCTGGCGCGGGTCGTCGCCGACGCGTTCCCCCAGCAGCCCTTCGAGGCGCGAGTGTTGCGCATCGCGCCCGGCGTCGACGCGCAGCGCGGCACGGTCGAGGTGAAGTTCGAGGTCGCAGCACCCCCGCCCTTTCTGCGCGAGGACATGACGCTGTCGATGCAGGTCGCCACCGCGCGGCGCGAGCGCGCGCGCACGCTGCCGGCAGCGGCGGTCATTGGTGCGGGCGCGGACGGGCGGGTGCGGCGGCTGGCGGACGGCCGCGTGGTGGAGCAGCCGGTGCGCGTGGGGCTGCGCACGCTCGATCGCATCGAGATCGGCGACGGGCTGGCGGTCGGCGATACGGTGCTGGCCGACCCGCTGGCCGTCCAGCCGGGCGCACGGGCGCGGGCGGCCCGCGCCGGCGAGACGGGCGGACGCGCGGTGGTCGGCCCGAGTGCAGGCGTGGTCGGCCCGAGTGCAGGCGCGGCCGGCCCGAGTGCAGGCGCAGCCGACCCGGTTGCGGGCGAGGCCGGCCCGGGTGCAGGCGCCGAGCGCTCCGGCGAGGCCGCCGCGAATGGCGCGGCCTCGGCGATGGGTACCGCCGCCGGCGGCAGCCGCTGAGCGCCAGGCCCTGAGCGTGGGCTTCGCCTGGCGCATCGCGGTCCGCTTCCTCGTCGAGGGGAAGATGCAGACGCTGCTGCTGATCGTCGGTGTGGCGATGGGGGTAGCGGTCGTCACCTACATCACCGCCCTGATCGACGGCCTGCAGGCCAACACCATCCGCCGCACGCTCGGCGTGCAGCCGCACCTCACGATCCGTCCGGTGAAGGACGTGCCGCTCGCCGGACGCCTGGCCACGCCCGGTGTCGACGCCGCCGCGCAGGAGCAGCCGCGCGCGCAACGGACTCGCTCGATCGAGAACTGGCTGCCGCTGGCGCGCTCGCTCGAGGGCGCGCCCGGGATCGTCGCGGTCTCGCCGATGGCGGGGGGCACGGCGCTCGCTTTACGCGGCGAGGGCAGTCGCGCGGTCGCCATCGTCGGCGTCGAGCTCGAGCGCTACGACCGGATCGCCGGGCTGTCCGAGAAGCTCGTCGAGGGCACGGCGCGCCTGGGCCCCGGCGAGGCGATCGTCGGGCGCGAGCTCGCCGAGGACCTCGGCGTACGGCTCGGCGACCGGTTCTCGCTGTCGATCTCTCGCGACACCACCGAATCGCTGCGTGCGGTCGCGATCTTCGACGTCGGCGTGCGCGACGTGAACCGGCGTAACGTCTACCTGCCACTGCGGACCGCGCAGAGCCTGCTCGGCATCCCGGGCGGCGTCACGCAGCTCGACCTGACGGTGACCGAGGTCTTCGACGCCGAGCGCATCGCCGGCCGGCTGCGGGCGCGCCTGCCCTACGAGATCGAGAGCTGGATGCAGACCAACAGCCAGCTGCTGTCGGCGCTCAACGCGCAGACGCTGTCGACGCGGCTGATCCGCGGTGTGGTGATGCTGGTGGTGGTGCTCGGTATCGCGAGTGTGCTGGTGGTGTCGGTCGTTCAGAAGCGCAAGGAGATCGGGATCCTGCGGGCCATGGGCGCCTCGCGCGCCCAGATGACACGGGTGTTCCTGCTGCAGGGCGCGCTGGTGAGCGCGGCGGGCTCAGTGCTCGGGGCCGCGATCGCTTGGGCGATGGTCGCCGCGTTCACCGCGCTGGTGAAGGGTGCCGACGGCCGGCCGCTGTTCCCAATCGTGCTCGACCTCGAGACCTTCGCCTGGGTCGCGGCGGGGGCCACGCTCGCCGGCGTGCTGGCGGCGGTCGCGCCCGCGCGCCGCGCCGCGGCGCTCGACCCCGCGCAGGCGATCCGACTGTGAGCGCTCCGACCCCGACCCGGGCCGCTGCCGCGACCCGCGCTCAGGCCGATGCACCGATCGTCGCGATGAGCGCGGTGCGCAAGTCCTACGACATCGGCACCCCGATCGAGGCCGAGGTGCTGCACGGCATCGACTTCGTGCTCGCCCGCAGCGAGTTCGCCGCGATGATCGGGCCCTCGGGCTCAGGCAAGAGCACGCTGCTGACGCTGATCGGGCTGCTCGAGCGGCCGACCTCAGGCGAGTACCGGCTGCTGGGCCGGCGCATCGACACGCTCGACGACGACGCGCTCACGCGCGCGCGGCTCGACACGCTCGGCTTCGTCTTCCAGTTCCACCACCTGATCCCGGCGTTCGACGCGCTGGAGAACGTGGCGATGCCGGCGCTGATCCGCAACGGGCGCATCGACGCGACGGCCCGCGCGCGGGCCGCCGCGCTGCTCGAGGCGGTGGGCCTCGGCGACGCGGCGCACCGACGGCCCGCGCAGCTCTCGGGCGGCATGCAGCAGCGGGTCGCGATCGCGCGTGCCCTGATGCACGATCCGCCGCTGGTGCTGGCCGACGAGCCGACCGGCAACCTCGACACGGCGTCGTCGAACGCGGTGTTCGAGCTGATGCGGCGGTTCAACCGCGAGTCGGGCACCGCCTTCCTGATCGTCACCCACGATCCGCGGATCGCGGACCGCTGCGACCGGGTGATCGAGCTGGTCGACGGGCGCCTGGCGACCTGATGCCCGCCACCGCCCCCCCGACCCTCGAACGCCCCGCCAGCCCGGCCCCGTCGCCTGCGCACGTGCTCGCCGACTTCGGCGCCGTCTACGGCATCAACGGGCTGATCGGCTTCATCTTCGCCGCCTCGGGGCCGGTCGCGGTGATCCTGAGCGCGGGCCAACTCGGCGGTCTCGGTGCGGCCGAGCTCGCGTCATGGCTGTTCGGCGCGTTCTTCGTCAACGGCCTGCTGACCATCGCGCTGTCGTGGCGCTACCGCACGCCGCTGGTGTTCTTCTGGACGATCCCCGGGACCGTGCTGGTGGGCCCCGCGCTCGGCCACGCCAGCCATGCCGAGGTGCTCGGCGCGTTCGTCGCGACCGGGCTGCTGATGGCGGTGCTCGGCCTGTCGGGTTGGGTACGGCGCGGGCTGGCCGCGGTGCCGATGCCCCTGGTGATGGCAATGGTCGCGGGCGTCTTCCTTCGCTTCGGCCTGGATCTGGTGCGCGCGGTGCATCAGGACATCGCGGTCGCCGGCCCGATGGTGCTCGCCTTCGTCGCGCTCACCGCGTTCCCGCGGGCGGCGCGCACGATGCCGCCGATGATCGGCACGCTGCTGGTGGGCATGCTTGCGGTCGCGCTCATCGGCCGCGTGAGCTGGCCGGACTCGACGAGCCTGGCGATCGTCCCGCCCACACTTTTCGTGCCGGCGTTCTCCTGGCCGGTCATGCTCGAGCTGGTCGTGCCGCTGGCGATCACGGTGCTGGTCGTGCAGAACGGGCAGGGCGTCGCGGTGCTCAAGGCCGCCGGCCACGAGCCGCCAGTCAACGTGGTCACGCTCGCCTGCGGCCTGGTGTCGATCGGCGTGGCCTTCGTGGGCGCAGTGTCCTCGTGCCTGACCGGCCCGACCAACGCGCTGGTGACCTCGGCGGGCGAGCGTCCGCGCCACTACACCGGCGCGATCGTGGTCGGCCTGTTGGCACTGGCCTTCGGCCTCGCCTCGGCCGGCGTGACCGCGATGATGCTCGCGCTGCCCAAGGCCTTCATCGCGACGCTCGCGGGTCTGGCGATGCTGCGTGTGCTGCACGGCGCCTTCGCCACCGCGTTCCGAGACCGATTCCCGCTCGGCGCGCTCACCACCTTCCTGGTGACCGTGGCCGACCTGCCGATCGCCGGCATCGGTTCGCCGTTCTGGGGGCTGGTCATCGGCTTCGCGGTGTCGTGGGCGCTCGAGCGCGGCGATCTGGCTGCGGCGGCGGGTGAGCCGAAGTGAACGGGCGGGCGGGGCAGCGGCGCCGACGACCGATCCCTCCGATCCTAAGGGCTGAGACAGGCAGCGGGAAGTCGGGCCTGCAAGCGGTCGGCGCCTCCGGAGCGCGGCCGTTGTGGGGTACAGTCGCGAGCTAACGATCTCGGCCTGCGCCTTCGTGATGACCGACCCGACCGCACGCCCCCCCGAGCCCTCCGCAGACCCGACGCACGCCCCAGACGCCGCCGGGCGCCCCGCGCCGCCGCCGTCCGCGGTCCAGCTGTCACGGTCCGCACCCGAGCTCACGCGCACGGTGCTGGCGATCATCTTCCTGATCGCGATGATCGGCGGCAGTCTCTGGGTCATGCAGCCCTTCATCCCGGCGCTGATCTGGGCGACGACGATCGTCATCGCAACCTGGCCGCTGATGATCGCGGCGCAGCGCCTGCTATGGGGACGGCGCAGCCTCGCGGTCGCGCTGATGACCACCGCCCTGCTCCTGCTGTTCTTCGTGCCGCTGTCGGTGGCGATCTTCACGGTGGTCGACAACGTCGACACGATGGCGGGCTGGTTCAACACGGTGGCACGCTACCGCTTCGGCGAACCGCCGACCTGGGTGGCGAGCCTGCCGATGGTCGGCCCGCGCGCTGAGACCTACTGGCGCGAGCTGGCCGCGAGCGGCGCCGGGCCGCTGATCGCCAAGGTCGCACCCTACGCCGGCACCTTCGCCTCGCGGGTGCTGCGCGAGGCCGGCGCCATCGGCGCGATCGGCCTGCAACTGATGCTGACCGTCGCGATCTCCGCCATCCTCTATGCCACTGGCGAGACCGCCGGCCAAGCGGTGCTGCGCTTCGCGCGGCGGCTGGCCAGCTATCGGGGCGAGGACACCGCGCTGCTGGCGGCCGCCTCGATCCGCGGCGTCGCGCTCGGCGTGGTGGTGACCGCGGTGGCGCAGTCGGTGCTCGGCGGCATCGGGCTGGCCGTGGTCGGCGTGCCGGCGGTGGCGCTGCTCAGCGCGGTGATGTTCCTGCTCGCCATCGCCCAGATCGGCGTGATCCCGGTGCTCGCGCCCGCGGTGATCTGGCTGTTCTGGAGCGGCGACACCGGCTGGGCGATCGTGCTGGCCATCTGGACGGCCTTCGTCGGGACGATGGACAACTTCCTGCGCCCCTGGCTCATCAAGAAGGGCGCCAACCTGCCGATGCTGCTGATCTTCGCCGGCGTCGTCGGCGGGCTGATCGCCTTCGGGCTGGTGGGCATCTTCATTGGTCCGGTGGTGCTGGCGGTGACCTACACGCTGCTCGGTGCCTGGATGGACGAGCGGCCCGGCCGCGTCCGGACGCCGCCGGAGGCCTGAACCGTGGCGGTGCGCCTCGAGTTCATCGACGTGCTGGTGCCGGTGCACGTGATCGAGGAGAAGTATCCGGGCGGCTTCGCGCAGTGCCTGGCCGACCACCGCTCGCTGATCGGCCGGCGCATGTGGCATGACGGCCGACTGCTGCGCGACGGCGCGCTCGACCCGGCCAGCGCGCGGGCGCTGGTCGAGGGCTGGCAGGCGCTCGGCATCGAGCCGCTGCAGTGGGTCAACAAGCGCCTCGCCTGGAAGGACGTCTGCGTCGTCGACACGACCGCCGGCGGCCCGACTGTGGGCTGCGACTGGCTCGTGTGGGATCCGAAGCGGCGCATTGCTTGGCTGCGCGGGGACACGCGCGGCGAGGCGGTCGGGCGCTGGTGAACGGCGGACCGCGTCCGCGTCCTACAGCCCCAGCGCCGCCCGCAGCGCCTTCGCCGAGCGTGCGCTCGCGACGATCGCGAGCTTCATCGTCGCGCGCGTGGCGCCGACGAAGAGCTTCCTCACCGTGCGCTCGTCGAGCGACTCGAAGTCGACCTCGCTCAGCACCACCGCGGGCGCGGCCTGCCCCTTGAAGCGGTAGACCGACTCGACCAGCAGCTCGCCTTCGGTGAAGACCGGTTGCGCGAGCAGGTCGTAGCGGCCGGTGAAGCGGCGGATCGGATGCGGCCCGAGCGCGTCGAGCCCGAGCAGCGCCGAGCCCTCGCGGCCGCGAAAGCTGATCACCGCGATGTCATGGCGCCGGAAGCCCTCCGACAGGCACTTGCGGATCGCCTCTTTGGTGCCGGCCATCAGGCCCTCGATGTCGGTGTACTCGATCAGCTCGAGGCCGGCGCCGGCGAACGGGCCCGCGGCCTCGATCTCGACATCGGGCGGCAGGATGGCCGACAGCAGCTTCACCACGTCGCGCGGGCTGCGGTAATTGGCGCGCGCATGCAGCGTCACCCAGCCGGGCAGCGGCGCGGGCTCGCGCTGGTAGAGCGCCTGCATCGCATCCTCCAGCCAGATCACGCGCGCATCGGGCTTGGCGTGGCGCAGCACCTGGTTGAACCAGGCAGCCGGGAAGTCCTGGCCCTCGTCGACGACCACGGTGTCGAAGACCCAGCGGGCATCGACTGCTACCTGTGCGGCCTCGCGCTCGAGCCGCTCGAAGCCGTCGGGCGCCGACAGGTCGACCGAGCGGCCGGCGTCGCGCAGCATCCGCTGGCACAGCGTGTGGAAGGTGCAGACCTCGCCGCCGGGCGGCACGATCGCGGCGAAGTGGTCGGCCAGCGGGCGGTTGTAGCAGACGTAGAGCGGGCGCGCGCCGCGGGCGACCGCGTCGCGGTACTCGGCGAGCGCGAGCTGCGTCTTGCCCGAGCCCGCCGTGCCGTCGACGTGCAGCCGGAAGGGCGTGAACTCGAGTTGGCGCGCCCAGTGCGCCAGGCCGCCGGAGATCCGCGTGACCAGCGCCTGCGCCCGGCCGACCAGCGCGTTGACGTCGGTCTCGAGCTCGATCACGTCGCGAAAGAACCGGTCGACCTGCTGCCACGCCGGCGCATTCGTGCCCGAGGGTCCGACGCGCCCCGGCGGCAGCACCTCGCGGATCACCGGCACGAGGCGGTCGCGGCGCGAGGCATCCACCAGCCGGTCGGCGGACAGGCCGGCAGTCTCGATGCGGCGCACCGTGTAGTCGGGGCAGTAGAGCAGGTACTCGACGCGGATCGACTCGCAGCCGGGGCGGCGCGCGAGCTTGTCGCGCAGGGTCGTGACGGTCCGCGCAATCTGTACCGGCACGTTGCGGATGCGGCCGCGCTCGCGCTTGAGGAGTCCGTCGCCACCCTCCTCAAGGAAGCCGGTCTTCTGCTCGACGAGCAGCACGTCGCCGTGCCGGTTCACGACGACGAAGTCGATTTCGCCGTAGACCGAGAAGCCGCGCTCGACGGTGGTCCAGTGGACCGCGTGATAGACGGTGTAGTCGTCGGGCAGGCCGCGGGCGAACAGCTCGAGGGTCTCGCGGTGCCGCTGGGCGGACGCGGGCAGCGCGGCAGTCGTGGAGTCGCTGTCGGCCAGTTCACGCCAGCCGTCGGGAATGATGCGCGCCATCGTCCGATTCTAGCGGCGAAGCCCGTGTAGCCGGGCGCGCACCGCGAGCCTCAGCACGTCGACGAGATCCTGCGGTTTGCGCGCCGGCGGCTGGCCTGCGATGCTGCGCCACCGTATCGGCCGAGACCGCGGCACCGGCCGCGACGACACGATCGAGGAGACGCCCCAATGACCGCCCCCACCGACGGCGTGCTCGCCGGCATCCGCGTGCTGGACTTCGGCCGCTACATCGCCGGCCCGCACTGCGCCGCGCTGCTCGGCGACCTCGGCGCCGACGTGATCCGCATCGAGCGCCCCGGCGGCGGCGAGGACCGTGGCGTGGCGCCCGTCACCGACGGCGGCGACGGGGGCACCTACCTGCAGTGCAACCGCAACAAGCGCGGCATCACGCTGTCGCCGGGCACGCCCGCGGGCCGGGAGGTGGTGCGACGGCTGGTGGCCGGCGCCGATGTCGTCGTCGCGAACCTGCCGCGCGCCGGCCTCGTCGCGCTCGGCCTCGACTACCCGACGCTGTCGGCGTTCAACCCGCGGGTGATCCTGGTGACGGCATCGGCCTACGGCTCGCGCGGGCCCTGGGCGGACCGGGTCGGCTTCGACGCGGTCGGCCAGGTGATGGCGGGGGGCGTCCACATGACCGGCACCGAAGACCAGCCCTACCGTGCGAACGTCAACTGGGTCGACTTCATGACTGCGGCCAACTGCGCGATCGGCACGCTGGCCGCGCTGATGGCGCGCGGGACCACCGGCCGCGGGCAGGTCGTCGAGGGCTCGCTGCTGCGCTCGGCCCTGATGGCGAACAACCCGCTGCTGATCGAGCAGGCGCTGCGCGCGCCGAACCGCGTGGCCAGCGGCAACCGCGGGCAGACCGCCGGGCCGGTCGACCTGTTCCGCACGCGCGACGGCTGGATCGTGATGCAGGTGGTCGGCGACGGCATCTTCGGGCGCTGGTGCGAGCTGGTCGGCGAGCCCGGCTGGAAGGCCGACCCGCGCTTCGTCGACGACCTTGCGCGCGGCGAGCAGGGCGAGCTGCTGTCGGCGCGCACGCAGCAGTGGTGCGCAATGCTCACCACCGACGAGGCGCTCGGCGCGCTCGGCCGGGCCCGGATCCCGGCGGGCCCGGTGCTGTCGCCACAGCAGGCGCTCGACCATGAGCAGGTGCGGGCCGGCGGCTACCTGCATCCGGTCGAGCATCCCGACTCGCCGGTGCCGGTACCGGTCGCGGTGCCGACCTTCGAGCTGGGTTCCACGCCCGCCGCGTTCCGCAGGCGCCCGCCGCGCCTGGGCGAACATACCGAGGAGGTGCTGCGCGAGTTCGGCTATCGCGACCCCGAGATCGCGGTGATGCGCGCCGAAGGCACTGTCTGAACCACAGGCCGCACACCGACCGCCGGTGATCCGACGAGCGGCGCGGATCGACGGTCGGCAGCGCGTGACGAACGTCACCGATACCGCCCGCCACCCCGGGTGCGCCGCGAGCGCCCGGGTGTCCACCCGGGTAGACACGTCCCGGCGGCATCGATAGGGTTGGTCCATGTTTCGGATGCGATCTTCGCAATCATGGAACATCCCCCGGCCGACGAGCCGAATAGGATCGAACAACGCCATGAAACGACTCTCTCTCCGCTCCCGCCTGCTGTTGCTGGCGGCCATCCCGATGACCTGCCTGGTGCTCGTGTCCGCCCTGTCGGCCTGGGCGGTGCGCAGCAGCACGATCGCGCTGCACTCTGTCTACGAGGACCGCGTCGTCGCACTCAAGCAGCTCAAGACGATCGCCGACATGTATGCGGTCAACATCGTCGACACCGCGCACCAGGCGCGTGACGGCGCGCAGACCTTCGAGCAGGCGAGCGCCTCGGTCGAGACCGCCCGCAAGACGATCGCCGCGACCTGGACGCTGTACCTCGCCACCGGGATGACGGTCGAGGAGACGAAGCTCATCGAGAAGGCGCGCGGGGCGATGGCCACCGCCGATAGGGCGACGCAGACGCTGCTCAAGATCCTCGCCGAGCGCGACCGCGCCGCGCTCGGCGAGTTCGCGGCCAAAGAGCTGTATCCCGCGATCGACCCGGTCTCGGCCGACGTCAACGCGCTGACCACCCTGCAGATCGACGTCTCCAAGCAGGTCTACGAAGAAGGTCTCGCCACCGAGCGCATGGTGCTCGGCGCGACCGGCGCGCTGTTCCTGCTCGCCTCGATCGCCGGCATCGGCGCGGCGATCTGGGTGACACGCCAGCTGGTCGGCCAGCTCGGCGGCGAGCCGGAGGTCGCGGTCGAGCTGGCCCGGGCGATCGCCGAGGGCGACCTGTCGCGCAACGTGACCGTGAAGGCCGGCGATACTCAGAGCCTGACCGCCGGGCTCGCCGCGATGACCGCGTCCCTGCGTTCGATCGTCTCCGAAGTGCGGGTGGGTGTAGACCAGATCGCCGGCGCTTCGGCGCAGATCGCCACCGGCAATCAGGACCTGTCGCAGCGCACCGAGGAGCAGGCGAGCAGCCTGCAGCAGACCGCCGCGTCGATGGAAGAGATGACCTCGGCGGTGTCGCAGAACAGCGGCTCGGCGCGCGAGGCCTCGTCGTTGGCCGGCGATGCGAGCCGCGCCGCCGCACAGGGCGGAGAGGTGGTTGGCCGCGTCGTGTCGACGATGGGCGAGATCGCCTCGCAGAGCCGCCGGATCGCCGACATCATCGGCGTGATCGACGGCATCGCGTTCCAGACCAACATCCTGGCGCTCAACGCCGCCGTCGAGGCGGCGCGGGCCGGCGAGCAGGGCCGCGGCTTCGCGGTGGTGGCCACAGAGGTCCGCAACCTGGCGCAGCGCAGCGCGCAGGCCGCCAAGGAGATCAAGAACCTGATCACCGACAGCGTCGAGCAGGTCGGCCACGGCACCAAGCTTGCTGCCGACGCGGGCACCGCGATCAACGAAGTGGTGCGGCGCGTGCACGCGGTCAACGACCTGATCGCAAGCATCAGCAATGCGTCGGGCGAGCAGTCGAACAACGTGGCGCAGGTCAATCAGGCGGTCGGCCAGATCGACCAGATGACTCAGCAGAACGCCGCGCTCGTCGAACAATCCGCGGCCGCCGCCGAGAGCCTCTCCGACCAGGCGCACCAGCTGGCCAAGACCGTGGCAGTGTTCCGCACCGCCTGATCCCGATCGGCGCCGCCGCGTGCACGCCGGGTCTCGCAAGGGGCCCGGCGTGTCCGTTGAGAGCCTTGCGAGCCTAGGTGGCAGGATCCACCCATGCCGCGGCCGCGGCCACAGTCGGCGACTACGGCGACTGCGACGGCAACGAACCCTTCCTGGCCCTCGACTGAACCGCCGGCGGGCGCTGGCCCCGACGGATCCGCAGCCGCGTCGTCGCTGCCCACTCCCGTCCCGCCGGCCCGCCCGAGCGCGCCGGGCCGCGGCTCGCGTACGATCCACGCCATGCCCCGCGTCGTCGCCGCCCCCCGCTGTCCCTGCGGTTTCGATGCCGCCTATGACGCCTGCTGCGGCCTCTGGCACGCCGGCCCGCTACACCGGTGCGCCCCAGACGCGGAGTCCCTGATGCGCTCCCGCTACAGCGCCTACACGCTCGGGCTCGTGCCCTACCTGCTCGACACCTGGCACCCCCGCACACGGCCCGCCACGCTGTCGCTCGACCCGGCGACGAAGTGGCTGGGCCTCGAGGTCCGGGCCCACCGCGAGGTCGACGAGACCCACGCCACGGTCGAGTTCGTCGCGCGCTGCCGGGACGCGGGCCGCGCCACGCGGCTGCACGAGACCAGCCGCTTCGTGCGCGAGGGCGGCCGCTGGCTGTACGTAGACGGCGAGTCGCGCTGACCCAGGGCCCGCGCGGCCGAGCCGGGCGCAGTGTCCGCAGGGTGGACAAACAGCCGAGGCATCGCGTCCTGACAGCGGCCGCAACGGCTGGACGGCCGAAAAGGCCCTGGACAAAACTCGGCCATCGGAGCGCGGCATGCGGTCACGACGCGCGCACCGGGCACTGCGGAACGGGCGCGGCGGCCGCGGTGCCGACCCCAACGTGTGTGCCCTGGAACCGCCAGGCTCCGGGCGTCCGGCGTACAGGGGGCCGCACCAGGAACCCCTTGCGGCTTGCGGTTCTCCGGGATGTCCGAGCGCCTGCGGAGCGCCCGGCGGCGCGCCTGGGATCCAAGGCCGAGCTTGGACTGACGCAATGCAGCAGAAGACGCATGCCGCCGTTCGACTCCTGCGCGATTGGGCCGATCGGGCGACCGCGTGATTTCCGCTACGGTGCGCCCAATAGAATTGTTGCGTTGCACCAGAAGATCCTGTAGGGTTCGATTCGTCTCCTCCACCTCCTCAAATGGTGGTTTCAGGCCCGAACCTCACCGTTCGGGCCTTTTCTTTTGCGGCGCAGGATTCCAGGTGCCCGCGGGTTCCAGCCCCGCCCGGGTAGGCCGTAGGGCATCCGCGCCCCGCATCGATTCATGCGGCGCCCGCGGGTAAACCCTGCGATCGACTTGGCGACGGCCGTCAAGTCGGAATGACGCCCCCCATGTCAGCTTTTTGGTGCGGCCCGAGCGAGCGTCGGCGCCCATCGGGGCGTTGCACCCCTACGCCTCATGGTTTGCTCAGCGCTTCCTGCGGCCGCGATGTACGTCATGTGTGACGAACGCCGAATCGCCCGCGCCCGCCGTGGGGCGCGCCAGCCAGTCCGGATGCGCGAGCGTGTCGCGCAGGTTCGCCAGGCCCGAGCGCCAGTGGTCGCGCATCGACAGCAGGCTGAACTGGAAGTCCTTGAAGTGCCCCTCGAAGTCCCTGTCGTCGAAGATCAGGTGCACGACGTTCACGCGGCGGTCGTCGGCGAGCGCCGCGGCGCGGCGCGCGGCCGGATGGCCGCGGTGCTCAGTGGGCACCAGCTCGAGCAGCTCGCGCAGCAGCTTGGCCTGGTCGGCCTCGGCGCGCAGCACGTCGGTCACCAGCCGCGTGCGGCTCGAGAACTGGATGTCCTTCTGGCGGTTCGCGACCTCGAACAGGTCGCGCGGCAGCGCGCCGCTCGCGCTCCAGAGATCGACCTGGAACACCAGCGCGTCGCGCCGGTGCGACTGCCCGAGCACCGCGGCCAGCGGCGTGTTCGACACGATGCCGCCGTCCCAGTACCAGCGCTCACCGACCTTCACCGCCGGAAAACCTGGCGGCAGCGCGCCCGAGGCCATGAAGTGCTCGGGCCCGAGCCGCTCCTCGCGGTTGTCGAAGTAGCGGAAATTGCCGCTCTCGACGTCGACGACGCCGACCGATACCCGCATCGAGTCGGGCGCGGCGATCCGGTCGAAGTCGACGAAGCGCTCAAGCGTCTGTCGAAGCGGCCCGGTGTCGTACCAGCTGGCGCCACCCGGCCCGGGCCGATGCACCGACCATGGCGGCGGCAGGCGCGGCGCGAAGAAGCCGTTCTGGCCCTCGAGCAGCGCGCGCCAGGCCTCGCCGGCGCTGATCGCGGCCATCGCCGGCTCGAAGGCCTGCAGCCACGGCACGAACAACGCGGGGATCGCGTTGATCGGCGAGGCCGGCAGCACCGGCGGGCGGCAGATCGTCTCCCAGAACTCTCGCAGCCGCTCGACGCGGGTCTCACGCGGATTGCCTGCGACGATCGCCGCGTTCAGTGCGCCGATCGAGATGCCGGCCACCCAGTTCGGCTCGATGCCCGCCAGCGCGAGGCCCTCGATCACGCCGCCCTGGTAGGCACCGAGCGCGCCGCCCCCCTGCAGCACAAGGCCGACCACCGGGTAGCCTGCGGCCACCTCGGCGGGTGTCGACGGGGCGTTCAAACGTGACATCGCTGGGCGCAGGTGTGCACCTGCGGCGGGGCGGGCTCGGCGCCCCTCATCGCACGTTCAGCGCGCCACCGAGCCTGCGCCGCCACTCCGACACCAGTGGCGGCTGCGCGGCGGCCAGATCGAAGACCTGGACCATGCGCCGGCGGCCGATGTCGTCCTGGAAGGTACGGTCGCGCAGCACGATTTCCAGCAGCTGCTCGAGCGCCGGCTCCCATTCCTTGAACTCGATCCAGTACTCGGCGAGGTCGAGCCGCGCCTGCAGGTCGGCGGGCCGGGCGGCCACGCGATCGAGCAGCGAATGCGGCACCGGCGGCCTGGAGGCCTCGGCCGCCTCGGCCACCTGCTGCATCAGCGCCGCGACCTGCGGATCGGCCTTCGCGGCGGTCGAAAGCGCGTCGAGCTGACCCTGGGCGGCGGTCGGTTCGCCCGCGCCCAGCAGCAGCTGCGCGAACAGCAGGCGGGCCGAGTCGTTCGCCGGGTCGAGCGCGATCGCCTTTTTTGCATGCTCGGTCGCCGCGGCCTCGTCACCGCGGTCGAGCGCGGCACCGGCCTGCTCGAGCTCGATGTCCGAAGGATTGGGCATCAGCCGGTCGATGAACTCGCGCAGTTTGCCCTCGGGCAGCGCGCCCTGGAACTGATCGACCGGCTGGCCGCCGACGAACGCGTAGACCGTCGGTATCGACTTGATCCGGAAATGCTGGGCGAGCTGCTGCTCGGCATCGGTATCGATCTTGACGAGCTTGAAGCGCCCCCCGTAGGCCTGCTCGAGCTTCTCGAGCATCGGCCCGAGCGACTTGCAGGGGCCGCACCAGGGGGCCCAGAAATCGACCAGCACCGGCACCTGCATCGAAGCGTCGATGACGTCGGCCTGGAAGGTCTGGAAGGTGGTGTCGGTGCTCATGGCGTCGGTGGGTCGGTGGGAGCGGAAACCACGATTGTGCACCCGCGCGCCCGATCGCCTCGCCGCACCCGTGAATGCTAGCGCTCGCTTCGCCATCCGGGCGCCTGACACATGGGTCCCGAAGCCCCACCGATGTGCGGCCCGTCCGCCGGCTCGCGCTGGCACGGTGCTAGCATCCCCGGCAACCGGAGGATCGCGACGATGGGCATGCTGGTGCTGGGTATGGTGCTGTTCCTGGGCGTGCACTCGGTGCGCGTCTTTGCCGACGGCTGGCGCGGGTCGCTGATCGCGCGCCGCGGCGAGGGCGCCTACAAGGGCCTGTACTCGCTCGCCTCGATCGCCGGGTTCGCGCTGATCGTCTGGGGCTACGGGCTGGTTCGCACCGCACCGGTGGACCTCTGGATGCCACCGGTCTGGACCCGCCACCTGGCCGCACTGCTGACGATCCCGGCTTTTGTGCTGCTGGCGGCAGCCTACGTGCCGGGCACGCGGATCAAGGCCGCAGTCGGGCATCCGATGGTGCTCGGCGTGAAGACCTGGGCCTTCGCCCACCTGATCGCCAACGGCCGGCTCGCCGACGTGGTGCTGTTCGGCGGCTTCCTGGCCTGGGCAGTGCTGCTCTACATCGCGTCGCGCCGACGCGACCGGCGCACCGGCACGCGCTACGTCGCGGGCCCGGCCTCGCGCGACATGATCGCGATCGCGGCGGGCCTCGTGGCCTGGGCGGCGTTCGCGTTCTGGCTGCACGGGGTGCTCATCGGCGTGCGTCCCTTCGGTTGAGACGCTCAGGCTCGGCCTGACCCGGCAGCAGCCCGGCCCGCGCCACTACGTCGGGTCCCGCTCCGCCCCGATCTCCACCACGATCTTGCCCGGCGCCTCGCGCCGCTCGAGCGCGCGCAGCGCGTCGATCGCCCGCCCGATCGGGAAACACGCGCCCACCAGCGGCCGGAAGGTGCCCTGCGCGGCCAGCCGCGCGATCTCGGCGCGGATGCGCGGCGCGTCCGCCGGGCGCTGGCGCAACCACTCGCCGGCCCGCACGCCGATCACCGCGTAGCTCTTGATGAGCACGTGGTTGGCGGCGAGCATGGGAATGCGCCCGGCGGCGAAGCCGATCACCAGCAGCCGCCCGCCGAAGCCGATGCAGCGGGTCGAGCGGTCGAACACGTCGCCGCCCACCGGGTCGAAAACCACGTCCGCGCCGCGCCCGCCGGTCAGCGCCTTGACCTGCTCGTGGAAGTCGCCACGCGAGGACACGACGTGGTGGGCGCCCATCGGCCGCAGCCGCTCCAGCCAAGCCGGGTCGCTGCCGGTGGCGATCACGGTGGCGCCGAGCGCGGCGCCGAGCTGCACGGCGGCGGCGCCCATGCCACCGGTGGCGCCGTGCACCAGCAGCGTCTCGCCGGCGCGCAGCCCGCCGCGCACGACCAGCGATACGTACGCGGTCAGGGCGCCGACCTGCCAGGCCGCAGCGGACGGCCAGTCCCAGCCCAGAGGCAGCGCCGACAGTGCGGACGCCGGATACAGCGCCTGGTGCGCGATGGCGCCGGACTTCTCCGACACGCAGACCGCATCGCCGACCCGCCAGCCGGTCACGCCCTCGCCCACCGCCTCGACCGTCCCCGCGCCCTCCATGCCGATCGTGAAAGGCAGCGCGGGCTGGTGCTGGTAGCCGCCGCGCGTCATCAGCAGGTCCGGGAAGTTCAGCGCGGCCGCGCGCATCGACACCGCGACCTGGCCCGCGGCGGGCGGCACCGGATCGAGTTCGTCGAGGGAGACGCCGGCGAGATCGTCGGCGAGGCGGTGGCAGCGCAGCGCGAGGGATCGGGGCACGGTCGGCTCCTCGGGACTGGCCTCAGTCGAAGATGGCGGTGGTCTGGTGGCTCACGGCCACGGGTCGGCCGTCGGCGTCCCAGATGCGCGCGGTCTGGCTGGTGTAGCCCTCCGCCGCGTGGCGCGTCTCCGTGTGAAGCAGCAGCCAGGCCTGCGGATCCACGGTGCGCGGGTCCGCGAGGAACTCGAGCAGCCAGGTGAGCGAGGCACCCGGCGCACGGCGGGTCAGCGTCGACATGACCGGCGAGGGCGGCATGTCGCAGAGCGCGACCACGTTGGCCTCGCGGGCCGCCGGCGTGTCGAGCGCGGGCGCCGGCGGCGACGCGCCCGGACCCGCGTCCTCGCCGTCGGTGGCCTCGCGCAGCCGCACCCACATCGACGAGGGCTTCATCGGCTGGCCGCTGTACGGGATCGCGCCGCCCGCCCAGCGCTGGCGGTAGTGGCGCAGGAAGCCGGGCATGCGCTCGGGCAGGAACGGCGCCTCGAGCAACTCCGCGGGGCCGCGCAGCTCGGGCATCGGCATGCCGGCGATCGCCTTGGAGTCGCGCGCCGCGCCGAACAGCCCGACCATCAGGGCGCCCACACGTCCGCCGCTCGACACCGTGCACTGCGCATGCGTGACCGCGCGCCCGCGCCGCACCACACTCGCGTCGGCGAGCGACTCGCCCCCGACGGCGGCCACAAAAGTCACCTGCAGCGCACGCAGCGGCAGCGAATCGCCCACGGCCGCGCGCATCGCGAGCACGCCGAGCGCCCCCTGCAGGCCGCCGAACGCGGCCTTGCCCTGCAACCAGTCCTCGGTGACCTCGGCGCGCAGCACGGCGCGTCCTTCGGGGGAGTCGGTGTGCAGCTCGGCGGGCCGCGCGACGATGGAGGAGAAGCGCTGCATGATCGTTCCACGGCCGCATCAGGAAGGGCCGGTGCCGCTCGAGGATGCCACAATCGCCGACCATCCCTCCAGGAGCCGCCATGCGCATCGAAACGCTCGCCGTCCACGCCGGCCAGACGCCCGACCCGACCACCAAGGCCGTCGCCGTGCCGATCTACCAGACCGTCGCTTACGCGTTCGACAGCGCGCAGCACGGCGCAGACCTCTTCGACCTGAAGGTGGCCGGCAACATCTACACGCGGATCATGAATCCGACCGAAGACGTGCTGGAGAAGCGCCTCGCCGCGCTCGAGGGCGGCATCGCCGCACTCGCGCTCGCCTCGGGCATGGCCGCGATCACCTATGCGATCCAGACTATCGCCGAGACCGGCGACAACATCGTCTCGGCCTCGCAGCTCTACGGCGGCACCTACAACCTCTTTGCGCACACGCTGCCGCAGATGGGCATCGAGACGCGCTTCGCCGACGCGCGCCGTCCACAGGACTTCGCCGCGCTGATCGATGCGCGCACCAAGGCGATCTTCTGCGAGTCGATCGGCAATCCGCTGGGCAACGTCACCGACTTCGCGGCGCTCGCGCAGGTCGCGCACCACGCGGGCATCCCGCTGATCGTCGACAACACCGTACCCAGTCCCTACCTGTGCCGGCCGTTCGAGCACGGCGCCGACATCGTCGTGCACTCGCTGACCAAGTACCTCGGCGGACACGGCAACAGCGTGGCCGGCGCGATCGTCGACAGCGGCAAGTTCCCGTGGGCCGAACACGCCGCGCGCTTCCGGCGCCTGAACGAGCCCGACGTCAGCTACCACGGCGTGGTCTACACGCAGGCGCTCGGACCCGCCGCCTACATCGGGCGCGCGCGCGTTGTGCCGCTGCGGAACATGGGTGCCGCGATCGCACCGATGAACTCGTTCCTGATCCTGCAGGGCATCGAGACCCTGCCGCTGCGCATGGACCGCATCTGCGAGAACTCGGTCGCGATCGCGCGGCACCTGCAGTCGCATGCGAAGGTCGCGTCCGTGAACTACGCCGGCTTGCCCGACCATCCGGACCACAGACTCGTGCAGAAGTACATGGGCGGCAAGGCGTCGGGCATCCTGTCGTTTACGCTGAAGGGCGCGGCGGGCCGCGAGTCGGGCGCGCGTTTCCTCGATGCGCTGAAGCTCTTCACGCGGCTGGTGAACATCGGCGACGCGCGGTCGCTGGCGACACATCCAGCCTCGACCACACACCGGCAGCTCGACGCCGCGGAGCTCGCCCGCGCAGGCGTGTCCGAGGGCATGGTGAGGCTGTCGGTGGGCATCGAGCACATCGATGACCTGCTCGAGGACCTCGAGCAGGCACTCGCCGCGGTCTGAGCGGCGACAGGCGGCCGTCCGCGGCACACGGGCGGCCGCCGGGCGGGGCCCGAGACCGGGGCGAGACCAAAGCGCACCGGATCCGATCCCCTGACGAGTCGGGCGCGACAGACGGCACGGGCACAGTGGATCCCATCGACACCGCACCTGAACCGCGATGTCGGCGAGGCGGCAGGAGGTCCTGCCGCCCCACCCCGGACCGATCCACAAGGAACCACGCCATGACCAAGACCCTCGCCCGCCTCGCCCGCCTCGCCCTCCCCGCCGCCCTCGCCCTCGTCGCCTTCGGCGCACAAGCCGGCGAAGGCCCGATCGAGGTGCGCGTTGCGCCGGCCGCAGCACAGGCCGCCCCGGCCGCCGCACAGACCGCGCCCGCTGCCGCGAGCTCGCAGAGCCAGAGCGCCGCGAAGGCGACGCTGCTGCCGGGCGCCTGATCCCACGGCCGGTCTGCTGACCGGCCTGCCTGGCCAGGACCGACTCGCGTCGGACCCGGACGCCCGGACGCCTCCCGCAGGCGTCCGGGCGTTTGTACGTCTGCGCAGCCATGACCTCGCGGGTCATCGACGCCCGCCCGCGGGCCGCGCAGCATGGAGACATCGTCTCACCCACCGGAGAAACCGATGTCCCCAGCCACCTTCGTCCCCGTCGCCTGCGCCGTCATCATCGGACTCGGCGCGCTCGGCGCCTGCATCGGCATCGGCCTGATGGGCGGGCGCTACATGGAGGGCGCGGCGCGCCAGCCCGAGCTGATGGACCGGCTGCAGACCAAGATGTTCCTGCTCGCCGGACTGATCGACGCGTCCTTCCTGATCGGCGTCGGCATCGCGATGATGTTCGCCTTCGCGAGCCCGTTCGGCGGCTGAACCGCCGGCCCGTCGTGGACGCCAGCACACCGCGCGTGCGAGCATCCGCGCGACGTGCAGCCAGGGAGCCATCGCGATGGGCAAGGACGAGCGGAAAGAACCCAAGGCGGCCGAGACCGCGGCCGAGGCACCGAAAGGCCTGTCCCGGAAGGATTACGATGCGCGGCTCGAGCCGCTCGAGGTGGAGCTGAACCGCCTCGCGCGCTGGATCCAGCAGACCGGCCAGCGCCTGCTGGTGATCTTCGAGGGGCGCGACACCGCCGGCAAGGGCGGCGCAATCACTGCAATCGCCGACACGCTGAACCCGCGCCAGTGCCATGTCGTGGCGCTCTCCAAGCCGACTGAAGTCGAGCGCACGCAGTGGTATTTCCAGCGCTACGTGCCGTATCTGCCGGCGGCCGGGCAGATCGCACTGTTCGACCGCAGCTGGTACAACCGCGCCGGCGTCGAGCGTGTGATGGGATGGTGCACCGAGCCCGAGTACCGGCGCTTCCTCGAACAGACGCCGGTGTTCGAGAAAATGCTGGTCGACGAGGGCGTGCTGCTTCTCAAGTACTGGCTCACCGTCGACCAGGCGCAGCAGGAGGCGCGTTTCCGCGAGCGCCTGGAGGATCCGCTCAAGCGCTGGAAACTCTCGCCGATCGACCTGAAGTCGCGCGAGAAGTACCGCGAGTACGGCGAGGCCCGCGACGCGATGCTCGAGGCCACCCACACGAAACACGCACCCTGGACGCTGATCGACTTCAACGACCAGCGCGCCGGTCGCCTCGCGCTGATCCGCCACCTGCTCGACCGGATCCCGGACACCGAGGTGCCGCCCGAGTCGATCGAGTTCCCGCCGCTGGCCGGGCCCCCGCAGCGCGAGCATTTCGCCGGGCCGCTGAAGCCGATCGTGCCGAAGACCTGAACACGCGGCCCGGCTACAGCCGGTTGTGCGTGCCGCCGCACAGCGGCGCGCGCGCCGAATGCTTGCAGCCACAGAGCCAGGCCATGGCGGTGCTCGCCTGCATGATCTTCGCCGGCTCGAAGCCGGTTCCCCGGCGGTTGCCGTCGCGCTCGAAGGGGCGCAACAGTCCCGCCGCGTGCATCGAGCGCGTCGGCGTCGGTGCAGCCGGCATAGGGCGCCGTCACCCGCGCAGGCCCGCTCAACGATACCCGAGGCTGCCTGAGGACGAGCGTGGCCGCTCCGGGCTACGATCCCGCCTGTGTAGAACCCTTCCGACCGCGAGCCCCGCCATGTCCCGCATCCTCATCACCGTCGCCGGCCGCCGCTTCGTCGCCGAGACGAACCCCGACGCACCCAAGACCGTCGCCGCCTTCGAGGCCCTGCTGCCCTACCGGCAGAAGATCATCCACGTGCGCTGGAGCGGCGAGGCGTGCTGGATCCCGCTCGGCGAGTTCGAGCTCGGCGTGGGCTTCGAGAACCATACCTGCCACCCCTCGGTCGGCGACGTGCTGTTCTACCCGGGCGGCTTCAGCGAGACCGAGCTGCTGATCGCCTACGGCTCGTGCTCGTTCGCCTCCAAGATGGGGCCGCTCGCCGGCAACCACTTCCTCACCATCGTCGAAGGCCGCGAGCAGCTTCGCGCGATGGGCACCGAAGTATTGTGGGAAGGCGCCAAGGACATCCTGTTCGAGCGCGCTTGAAACAAGGAAAGACGATGCTGAAGTTCTGGTACAACCTGGCGCCCAACCCGATGAAGGTCGCGCTGATGCTCGAGGAGCTCGGCGTGCCGTACGAGCCGATTCCCGTCGACACCCGCCGCGGCGAGCAGCACACCGACGCGTTCAAGGCAGTGAACCCGAACGCCAAGGTCCCGGCAATCGACGACGACGGCGTGCAGCTCTTCGACAGCAACGCGATCCTGCTGTATCTGGGCGATCGGCACGGGCGCTTCGTGCCGACCGACACCGCCTCGCAGGCGCGCGCCGAGATGCTGACCTGGCTGATGTTCATCGCCAGCGGCATCGGCCCGTACTCCGGCCAGTCGGTGCATTTCCGTCATGCCGCGCCCGAGCCGAAGGCCTACGCGCTCAACCGCTACGACTTCGAGGCCCACCGCCACTGGCAGATCCTCGACGATCGGCTCGCCGCGAACCGCTACCTCGCCGGCGGCGAGTACGGCATCGTCGACATGGCGTTCTGGGGCTGGGTGCGGCTGGTGCCCTTCGTGCTGGGCGTCGAGAACCCGTGGACGCAGTACCCCAACCTCAAGCGGCTGCTCGACGAGATCAACACGCGGCCGGCCGTCGCGCGCATCGAGGACCTGCGCAAGCGCCACACGTTCAAGACCGAGATGGACGCCGAGGCGTTCCGCGCGATGTTCCCGCAGAACGAACGACTGAAGGGCTGAGGCACCGAGTGGGGTCCGGACTGCGGCGCCGGGGCCTGCGCGCCGCGTCCGCCGCGCTCAGAAGCTGTGAAGAAACCGTAGCGAGCAGGCCCGAGCCGGTGCCGAGGCGCGCAGCCGTACAGGGGTACGGCGAGCACCGCAGGCGCCGGATCGGGACGCGCAGTAGGTTTATTCACAGCTTCTCAGCGCAGCGGGTCACAGTGCAGCGTGGCGCGGGCGGCCTCGACCTGCTCGCGCTGCGTTATGGAGTCCGCGACCAGCACCCGCATCAGCAGCAGGCCGCGCGCGGTCGGGGACGTCACCCGCGTCGACCCGTCCGGCACGGCGGGCGCAGCGGTGTAGGCGGCGGGCCCGACGCGGGCGCCGACGCCACTGCCCACTGCCCACTGCCCACCGGAGCCTCGCCCTGCCCCCCCACGACTGGCTCGTCTACGCGATCGCCGCCATCGGCCTGTCGATCACGCCCGGGCCGAACAGCTTTCTCGTCCTCACCCACGGCGCGCTGCACGGCCACCGGCGCACGCTGTGGACAGTCGCCGGCGGCGCGCTCGGCTTCTCGCTGCTGATCGGGCTGTCGCTCGCCGGCATCGGTGCCTTGCTGCAGGCCTCGTCGCATGCGCTCGCGGTGCTGAAGTGGGTGGGCGGCGCCTACTTGGTGTGGCTCGGCGTGCAGCTCTGGCGCGCGCCGCCGCCGCGCCTGGACGCCGCCACCGGCGCGGCCGACAGCCGTGCGGCCGTGCTGTTCCGCCAGGGCCTGCTGACCGCGGTGTCGAACCCGAAGGCACTGCTCTTCTACGGCGCGTTCCTGCCGCAGCTGATCCGCCCGGGCGTGGACCTGCTCTCGCAGCTCGCCGCGCTGCTGCTCGTCTTCGTAGCGATCGAGGTCGTCGTCGAGTACGTGCTGGCGCTGCTTGCGCACCGCGTGCGGCCCTTCCTCGCGCGCCAGGGCCGACGCTTCAACCGCGTCTGCGGGTCGCTGTTCATCGGGATGGGCGCGGCGCTGCCGCTGGCGCGCTGAGTTCCCTGGCTGCCGACGCGCCAGGCATTGCTACGCGCGGTCCCGCGGTCCCGCACAGAGCGCGGCCGCCGCGAGCTGCATGACAAGGCAGGCCGCGATCGTCAAGGCCGGCGTACCGGTCGCCGCGAGCAGTGCACCCGCGCCGACCGGCCCGAGCGCGAACAACGTCTGGCCCACGGTCCAGACGCGGTTGACCACCGCGCCGTAGCGCGCAGGCGCAAACTCGCGCTGCGCGAAGATCGCCGGCAGCGTGATGACGTTGCCCACCGACAGCCCGAACAGGCAGCAGCCGACGAGCACCGCGGCCGGCGCGTCCGAGGCGAGCAGCAACACCATGCCCATTGCCTGCACCGCGTAGCTCGCGGCAGTCGCGAGTCGGTGGTCGATGCGGTCAATCACCGTCGCCAGCAGTAGCCGCCCCACGAGCGAGGCCGCGGTGGTGGCCGCGACCGCGGCGGTGGCGGCCGCGACACCGACCTTCGGCACCAGCAGTGGCATCTGCTGCGACAGGAACGCGACCTGCGCGAGCCAGCCGATCGCGAACAGCGCGGTGACGCGGGCGAGGGGCTCTGCCGCGGGCGCGGTGGTCGGGCCCGATGCGGCGTTCGAGGCGTTCGCGGCCGCCGAGGCCGCCGAGCCCGCCGAGTCCGCCGAGCCCGCCGAGTCCGCCGAGTCCGCCGAGCCCGCCGAGTCCGCCGAGCCCTCCGAGTCCGCCGTGTCCTGCGACGCCTGCGCCCCGCCCGCCCCTCGCCCAGCGTCGGCGCCCCCCGCATCCGGCACCGCCGCCCCATGCCCCGCCGGCTCCGGCAGGTTCCACGCCACCGCTGCCAGCGTCACCACCGCCAGCACTGCAGCGACGCCCGCCAATCCGTCGGCCACGCCCCAGTGCGCCATCGCCCAGGCCATCGGCGGGATCACCAGGAAGCCCGACGCGCTCGCGCCGGTCAGCGCGAGGTTCAGCGCCAGCCCGCGGCGCTGCTCGAACCACTGGCCGATCACATGGCTGATCGCCGTGCCCGAGGTTGCGGCCCATCCGAGCGCCATCGTTGCATAGGCGGCGAGCAGCATCGCCGGATGGCCCGCGCGCGGCAGCGCGGCGACTCCGCCCGCCAGCAGCAGTACGCCGACGAGCGCGACCCGCCGCCGACCGAACGCCGCGGCCGCGCGCTCGACCACCTGGATCGCGGCTGCGCCGAGCAGGAAGTAGCCAGTGGTCGCGGCCGACAGCAGCGTGCCCGACCAGCCCGCCTCGCCCAGCCGGTGCACGTACAGCGACAGCGAGTAGAAGCCCAGCCCCCAGGCGAACACGGCCAGCCAGAACGCGGTGGCCACGACGCGCCAGCCAGCGATCGGCCGCGGCGTGCGGAACTCGTCGGTTTCCCGAGCGGGCGCTTTCATCGACGCGGGCCCCGCGCGGCCGAGCAGCCCGCCACGACAGCCGCCGAGGCCCGCCCCAAGCGAGCGACGGCGGCTGCGGTGTAGTCGTCCCAGTCGACGGTCACGCCCGCGAAGGGCAGGAACAGCGCGCGGCGCCGGCCGGCCGCGAGCGCGGCGATCGCGTCCAGCGCATGCACGAGGTAGCGCCCGTCGGGCCTCCGGGAGTTCGACAGCAGCAGCAGGTTCATCGCGGGCGGCACCGGCACGGAGGGTGCCCAGTGTAGGGCGGGCCCAGGGGCCGGAGGCACACGGGCAGGCACGCCGGAGGCACGCGCGAGGCCGCGCCGGCACCGCGTCGACACCCCGGTACGCACGCCCCGGAACGGCCGCGCCGACCGGCTTCCCGTACACTCTCGCCCTCGCGCGGACCCCCCGGTCCGCCGAATGCTGGGGGTGCCGTGTGCGCGGTCTCGTGCGACGCGGCTGAGAGAGTCCCCTCGAACCTGATCGAGGTCATCCTCGCGGAGGGAAGCAACCATGTCGTCCGTCGTCCTGAATTCGGCGCTCGCGCCCGTCCCCGCCACCGAGCGGCCCTTCGGCCTGCGCGACCACGCGTCGCTGTGGCTGTCGCTCGGGGTGGGCCTGCTGGTCATCCAGGTGGGCTCCTTCCTCGTGCCCGCGATGGGCACGCGCGAGGCCTTCGCCGCGATCGTCTTCGGCTCGATCCTCGGCGCGGGCCTGCTCGCCTGGACGGCGAAGATCGGCTGCGACAGCGGGCTGTCCAGCGCGGGCCTCATGCACGCCACCTACGGCGGCGCGTTCGCGCGGCTGCCGATCGTGCTCAACATCGTGCAACTGATCGGCTGGACCACCTTCGAGCTGGTGGTGATGCGCGACGGCGTGGTCGCGATCCTGCGCGACCTCGGCTGGGTCGTGCCAGCCGCGGCGCCCGCAGCCGCCGACCCCGCCGCGCCGCATGCGCTGGCGCTGTCCGCCCCCTGGTCGCTGCAACCGGCCGCGATCCTCGCCACGCTCGCTTTCGGCACGCTGCTGCTGCTGCTGGCGCGCGGCTCGATGGTCGCGCTGGTGCGCCGCTTCGTGAGCCGCTTCGGCCTGCCGCTGGTGCTGGTCTCGCTCGCCTGGCTGACCTGGCAATTCGCCGGCCTCGCGGCGATGAAGGGCTGGGACGAGCTGTGGGCGCGGCCCGGCAACGGCGGCATGAGCATGCTCGGCGCGGTCGACCTGGTGATCGCCATGCCGATCTCCTGGCTGCCGCTGGTGGCGGACTTCTCGCGGCACGGGCGCGACGGGCGCGGTGCGCTCGCCGGCACGTGGATCGGGTACGCGATCGCAAACGCCTGGTGCTACGCGCTCGGCGTGCTGGTGGCGCTGTCGGCGCCGACCACCGACCTGGTGAGCGCACTGCTGCTCGCGCAGGGCGGCCTGATCGCGCTCGGCCTGATCCTGATCGATGAGCTCGACAACGCCTACGGCGACATCTACTCGGGATCGGTCGCCTCGCACAGCCTGGCCCCGCGACGCAGCGTGCGCGGCTGGGGCATGGCGCTGGCCGTGCTGTGCACCGCGCTCGCGCTGGTGCTGCCGATGCACGGTCTAGAGCCCTTTCTGCTGCTGCTGTCGTCGGTATTCGTGCCGCTCTACGGCGTCATCCTCGGTCGCCTCGGCGGCCGCAGCGACGTGGCTGGGCGGGTCGGCGGCGCGCGGATCGAATGGGTCGCGGTCGCAACCTGGTTCGGCGGCGTCGCGCTCTTTCACCTGCTGCCGCGGTTCGCGCCCGAGCTCGGCTCGGCGCTGCCGACCCTGGCCGCGACCTTCCTGATCGCGCGGCTGACACGGCGCTGAGCGTCGGCGAGCCGGCTGACGTACGATCGGGCTCCGACGTCACGATCCGCGCCAAAGCCATGGTCCCGCTGTCCGTCCTCGATCTCGTCCCAGTGTGCCTCGGCGACACGCCCGCCGACGCGCTGCGCAAGTCGCTCGAGCTCGCGCGCACGGCCGAGCGCTGCGGCTACACCCGCTACTGGGTGGCCGAGCACCACAACATGACCGGCGTCGCCAGCTCCGCGACCTCGGTGGTGATCGGCTACCTCGCTGGCGGCACCTCGACGATCCGCGTCGGCTCGGGCGGCATCATGCTGCCCAACCATTCGCCGCTGGTGATCGCCGAGCAGTTCGGCACGCTGGCGTCGCTGTACCCCGATCGCATCGACCTGGGCTTGGGGCGGGCGCCCGGCACCGACCAGGCGACCTCTCGCGCGTTGCGCGTGGACCCGCGTGCCGCCGAGCACTTCCCCGATGACATCGCCGCGCTGCGCATGCTCTTCGACGAGGCCGAGCCCGGCCAATCGGTGCGCGCGGTGCCCGGCGCCGGCCTGAAGGTGCCGCTGTGGATCCTCGGCTCGAGCCTGTACGGCGCGCAGGTCGCTGCCCACTTCGGCCTGCCCTACGGCTTCGCGTCGCATTTCGCGCCCGATGAACTCGACGGGGCGATCCGCATCTACCGCGAGCGCTTCCGCCCGTCCGAGCAGCAGACGAGGTCGCACGCGATGCCCTGCATCAACGTCATCGTCGCCGACACCGACGCCGAGGCCACGCGCCTGTTCAGCAGCCTCCAGCAGCGCTTCGTCGACATGGTGCGCAACCGCCGCGGCATGCTGTCGCCGCCGCTCGACGACATCGAGTCGTACTGGACACCGCCCGAGAAGGCGCAGGTGATGCGCATGCTCGGCTGCTCGTTCGTGGGCTCGCCCGAGACGGTGCGCCGCTCGCTGCAGGCCTTCCTCGAGCGCACCGGCGCCGACGAGCTGATGGTGAGCGCCGCCGTCTACGACCCGCCCGCGCGGCTGCGCTCGTACGAGCTGCTCGCCGAGGTCGGCCGCGCGCTGCAGCCGTCCCGCGCCGCGATGCTCGCCACCGCCTGAGGTCGCTGTGCCGGATCGCAGCTTCGAGTTCTTCTTCGACATCGCCTCCGGCTACAGCTGGCTGGCGGCCACCCAGGTCGAGGCACTCGCGCACCGCACCGGCTCGGTCGCGATCTGGAAGCCGTTCTCGCTCGGCTTCGCGTTCAAGGCCTCGGGCAACGAGACGCCGGCGCGCATCCCCGCCAAGGCCGCGTGGCTGGCGGCGGACCTCGCCCGCTGGGCAAAGCGCTACGGCATCGCCTACACCTACCCATCACGGTTCCCCGTCGCATCGATGGGTGCGCTGAGGCTGCTGGTGGCCGCGCGCCGGCTGCACGGCGATGCGGCGGTGCCGCGGCTTGCCGCAACGCTCTTCGATGCCGCGTGGGGGCATGACCGCGACATGGCCGACCCGCTGGTGCTTGCACGCTGCGCGCAGGACGCCGGGCTCGATCCCGAGCCGCTGCTGGCCATCATCGAGACGCCCGAGACCAAGGCCGAGCTCAAGGCCAACACCGACGACGCAATCGCGCGCAAGGTGTTCGGCGCGCCGGCGTTCTTCGTCGACGGCGAGCTGCACTGGGGCAACGACCGGCTCGACTTCGTCGAGGAGGCGTTACGCGCGCGGACGGCCTGAGGCGGGGCGTGGGCGCGGCGCGGCCGATTCGCCGGGCGTCCGCGGCAGCGGTGCTGCTGCTCGGGCTGGGGCTCGCGGGTTGCGCCGGGTCCGGCACGCAGGCCTCGGCATCTGCATCGTCGCCATTGTCGGCACCGGCACCGGCACCGGCACCGGCGTCGGCGTCGGCGTCGGCGCCCGCAACGGCCTCAGCGCCCGCGCCCGCCGCCGCCCCCGCCCCCGCCCGCCCCCTCGCCCTCGCCTTCGCCAGCACCCTCTCCTGCGGCGATCGCACCGCCACCGTCGGCTCGCGCGGCAACACATGGGTGCTCGCCATCGAGGGCCGCGAGCTGACGCTGCGCACGGTGCCCGCGCCCGTTGGCGTGCGCTACGAGGCCGTCGACGAGCCCGGCACCAGCGTCGCCAACGTCGGCGACCGCGCCCGCGTCATCGTGCGCGGCGAGGCGTGGCCCGATTGCCGCACCGGACCGGTCGCCTCGGGCGCGCCGCCCGGTCCGCCGTCCTTCGCCGCGCGCGGCCACGAACCCGCCTGGCGGCTCGACTTGGACGGCGCACACATCCGCTTCGTGCCGGGCATCGACGGCGCCGCCATCGAAGCGCCCACGCCCACCGCCCGGCCCGCCGGTGCCGGCCGCCGCTGGGCGGCGAGCGCGCAGGGCCGCCCGCTGACGGTCACCGCGACCGAGCGCGTCTGCACCGACTCGATGACCGGCATGCCGCATCCGCTCGAGGTCGCGGTCGGACGCGACGGCCGGGACTGGTTCGGCTGCGGCGGCGAGCCCGCGATGCTGCTGGGCGGCGCCGAATGGGTGGTCGAGGACATCGACGGCGCCGGCATCATCGACCGCTCGCGCGCCACGCTCGTCTTTCTGCCCGACGGCCGCATCGTCGGCCGCGCGTCGTGCAACGAGTACGCGGGACGCTGGACGCTGGACGCCGAGCGCCTCTCGGTCGGCAGCCTGGCGAGCACGACGAAGGCCTGCGTACCGGCACTCATGCTGCAGGAAAGGCGCTTCCTCGATCGCCTCAAGGCGGTGTCGCGTTTCGAGATCACGCCCGAGGGCGCGCTGCGCCTGCGCGGCGACAGACCGGGCTCGCTGCTCGCGCGCCGCTGAGCCGTCCGCCCACAGCCCCGCTCAGGAGCCCCGATGCCCAAGGTGCACACGCCGATCATCGTCGACCTCGGCGAGATGACCGCCAGGAGCCGTACCGAGGTGCTCGGCAGCCCCGCCGCATGAGGGCGGACGGCCTGCGCGCGCTCGCCGCCGCCTTCCCGCACGCCGGCCGCCTCGAGGCGATCGTGCTGCGCCCTGCACGGCGCGAGCCCGCGCGGCGTGTCGACGAGGCCCTCGCCGTGGCCGCGCGCGGCCTCGACGGCGACCGCGCCAGCACACGGGCCTCACCGGGCGCAGGCGGGAGCCCGCGCGGCGGCGCACGGCAGGTCACGTTGATCCAGGCCGAGCACCTGCCGGCGATCGCCGCGCTCGCAATGCGCGACGCCATCGCGCCCGAGGCGCTGCGGCGCAACCTCGTCATCGCCGGCCTGAACCTGCTCGCCACACGCACGCTGTTCGCCGACATGCCGCTGGTGCTGCGCATCGGCGCCGAAGTCGTGCTGCAGGTGACCGGTCCGGCCGAGCCCTGCTCGCGGATGGAGGAAGTGCTCGGCGCGGGCGGCTACAACGCGATGCGCGGCCACGGCGGCGTGACCGCGCGCGTGCTGACCAGCGGCCGGCTGCGCGTCGGCGACGCGGTCGTGGCGGGGCCGCCCGATGTGGGCTGACCGGGCGCGCTGCGCGCATCACGGCAGGCTGCGCCCGCCCGCCCTGCGCTACGATCCGGCGATGGACGCCACCGACTTCACCCGCCTGCTCGAGCGCATGATGAACGCCGCCGAGGCCGGCGACGGCGCGGCCTTCGCCGCCTGCTTCACGCCCGACGCGACCTACCACGACTACGTGTACGGCCCGCATGTCGGCCGCGCCGAGATCGAGCGGATGCTGGTCGAGCTCTTCCGCCGCGACGCCGGCCCCGACTACCGCTGGCGGATGCACGACCCGGCCTGCGCGGGCGACACCGGCTATGCATGGTCGCTCTCGAGCTTCACGTCGACCGTGCCCGAGTTTGCCGGGCGGCACGTGGTCATCGACGGCATCAGCCGCTTCAGGCTGCGCGGCGGCCTGATCGCCGAGTACTTCGAGTCGGTCAACGGCTGCGTCGCGATGGCCCAGCTCGGCGTTGCACCCGAGCGCATGGCGAAGGTCGCCCGCAAGTGGGCCGACCGGCTGCTGGCCGAACCCGGCACGATCGCCTTCGAGGCCGGCGCCCCGCCGGGCTGATGACGGGCGTGCCTGCTCAGGACGCCGGCCGGATCCGCCCCGCTACCGCCCTCACCCGCCCCGGCGAGGCCCGCCAGATGGCGACGATCGACAGCAGCGACGCGCCGATCGCGAGCCAGAAGGCGGGCGCGTAGGAACCGGTCGCGTCGTGGATGGCGCCCGCCACCCACGGGCCGGTCGCGCCACCCGCGATAGACGACAGCGACAGCACACCGAAGATGCTGCCGTAATGCTTGCCTTCGAAGATCTCGGCCGGCATTGCGCCGAACACCGAGGTCACGCCGTAGCCGAGCGCGCCCTGAACGACCACCATCGTCCACAGCAGCAGCGGGCTGGGGTTCGAGGGCAGCGCCAGCAGCGCGACATAGGTCAGCACGAAGCCCAGGCTGCCGATCGCCCACACCGGCTCGCGCCCGATGCGGTCCGACAGCTGCCCGAGCGCGATCTGCCCCGGGACGCCGGCGAGGCTGACCGCCCCCAGTGCCCAGGCCGCCTCGTGTGCGCTGAAGCCGACCTCGAGCAGGTACTTGGTCTGGTGGACCTGCACCAGGTACCAGGCCAGCAGCGCGGTGAAGTAGCCGAGCGCCAGCCACCAGAAGCGGGCCGTACGCAGCGCGCGCGCCAACGTCCAGTCGGTCGCGGCCCAGGCCGCGTCGACGATGTTGGAGCGCCGAACCGGATCCGCACCGGGCAGGGGCGCCGCGTCGCCGTCGGGCCGCAGCCCGAGGTCCTCGGGGCGGCGGCACAGCAGCAGGTTCAGGGGTGCCAGCACCACCAGCGTGACAATGCCCAGGCCGATGCATGCGGTGCGCCAGCCGTAGCGCTCGATCACCGTCTGCATCAGCGGCAGCAGCAGGATCGAACCCGCGCCGACGCCGGCGAAGGCGAGGCTGAGCGCCAGGCCCCGACGCCTCACGAACCACGCCGGCAGCCACAGCGCCTGGCCCGAGTAGCCGAGGATCACGCTGCCCGCCCCGACGCCCACGCCGAGCGTCAGGTACAGGTGCCAGGGCTGGCTGGTGAAGGTCGCGAGCAGCAGGCCCGAACCGGTCGCGACCACGCCGAGCGTGCAGACGAAGCGCGGCCCGCGCGAGTCCATCGTCCGGCCGATCAGCGGGCTCAGGATCGCCGACACCAGGAAACCGAACGAGAACACGCCGGCTGTCACCGCGCGGTCCCAGCCGAACTCATCGAGAATCGGCGGATAGAGCAGCGAGAACGCGGTGCGTGCGTTGACCGCGACGCCCATCGACACGAAGACCACGGCCACGAGCAGCCAGCCGTAGTAGAACGGGAGTCGGCGAGCGAGCGACTGCAGCAAGACGATCTCCAGGACGGCCCCGATCGGGAGGTTCCTCAGGGTAGCCCAGGGCCGGCGTCCGGCGACCGGGTCCGCGCTGCTTGCGGAACGTGGCCGTCGACCCGCGAGTTCATCGCGGAGCGGTCGGCGGCTGCGCCTCGGGCGCAGGCAGGCGCAGCAGCGGCCGACCCGCGCGGATGCGCGCGCCCGGCTCGACGCCCGCGCACGGCTCGAAACCCCGCGGGGCGAACACGATGATCGTCGAGCCATGCTCGAAGCCGCCCAGCTCCTCACCCTTCGCCACGGGTGCCTTGCAGGCGATCTCGTCAGGACCCTGATAACGCAGGTGCAGACGCAGGTCGAGGAAGCGCAACCGGATCGACGCGACCAGGATCGCCGCGACCGGCACCAGCGCGATCGGATGCCCGCCTTCGTGCAGCCTCGCCCGAAGCACCGCGCGCTCGTTGCGGCAGAACAGCCGCTCGACGCGAGCGAGCGCGATCGGGTTCACGTTCCAGGTGTCGCCGCTCAGGTAAGTGACATGCTCGATCGTGCAGTCATGGGGCGCGTGGAAGCGGTGGTACATCGCCGAGGTCAGGCGCAGCGTCACGAAGCAGCCGTCGCGGAACGGACGTGTGTCCTGGGTCGGGCCGAACAGCTCCTCGATCGAATAGGGGTAGCCCTTGGCCTGGTACACCCGACCGTCGACCACGCGGCCGCACTCGCCGACGATGCCGTCCGACGGACTCGCCAGCACCGCGGGGTCGGGATCGAAGGGCCGAGCACCCGGCACCAGCTCGCGCGTGAAGCAGTCGTGCAGGCTGAGGTACCTGACCGGCGCCGCATCGCTCAGGTCGAGGTCGGTGAACAGCCGCCAGACGGCGATCGACGCGCGGCACAGCCACGGATTGCGGATGCGGCTGAAGCGCCCCATCGCTCGGGTCAGCGCGATTCGCGGCACGCGGTTGGTGAGGAGAAAGTTGAGGTCCTCCTGCATGAAGACGGCACGCAGTGCGCGCAAGGTCATGGTCGTGTCAATCAGGTCTGGTAAACAGCACCCGACACCACTGGGGCATCGGCATGGAAGACACCTTCACACTCTCCGCGGTCGCGCTCGCCGCGCTCGCCATGGCCCTGCCCCGCGTCAAGCGCCGGCTCGAACTCTCGCGCGCCAAGCACCGCTCGCTCGCAGGTCACGCCCGGATGGCCAAGCGCGTGGTCGCGCAGATCCCGGGTTACGCCTACGACGAGGCCGCCTTCTTCGGCTCCGACGGCGCAGCGCCCGCGGTGATCGCACGCCGCCGCGCGGGGTTCGCGCGGCTCGCGGCATCGCTCGCCACACGCAGCCCCCGCACGCTCGAGGCGACTGCGGCAGCGCGCGAGGCCCTGTCCGACCTGCAGTTCACCACCACCTACCGCGTGCCCTATCAGTACGGCCCGTACCTGCGTGCCCACCTCGCGATCGGCAGCATGCTGTCGGCCTCCAGCGGCGTGCAGGTCGAGGATCTGGACGGCAACCGTTTCTACGACCTCACCGGCTCGTACGGCGTGAACGTGCTCGGCTACGATGCCTACAAGGACTGCATCGACGAAGGTGCCGCGCGCGCCCGTGCGCTCGGCCCGGTGCTCGGCGCCTACCATCCGGGCGTGCTCGAGGCGGTCGAGCGGATCCGCGCGATCTCGGGGCTCGACGAAGTCTCGTTCCACATGTCCGGCACCGAGGCGGTGATGCAAGCGGTCCGCCTGGCGCGTTACCACACGCGGCGCTCGCACCTGGTCCGCTTCACCGGGGCGTATCACGGCTGGTGGGAGGACGTGCAGCCCGGCCCGGGCAACCCGCTGCCCCCGCGCGAGACCTACACGCTGCGCGAGGGCGACGCGCGCACGCTGCACGTGCTGCGCACGCGACGCGACATCGCCTGCGTGCTGGTGAACCCGCTGCAGGCACTGCATCCGAACGCGTCCGCGCCATCCGATGCGTCGCTGGTGGACAGCGGCCGCGCCGCGGGCGCCGATCGGGCCGCCTACGCGGACTGGCTGCGCCAGCTGCGCGAGGTCTGCACCGAGCGCGGCATCGTGCTGATCCTCGATGAGGTGTTCACCGGCTTTCGCCTCGCGCGCCGCGGCGCGCAGGAATACTTCCGCGTCCGGGCCGACATGGTCGTCTACGGCAAGACGCTTGGCGGCGGCCTGCCGGTCGGGGTGGTCTGCGGCCGGCGCGACCTGATGCGCCGATGGCGCGACGACCGGCCCGCCGACGTCTGCTTCGCCCGCGGCACGTTCAATTCGCACCCCTACGTGATCGGTGCGATGAACGCGTTCCTCGACCGCTTCGAGCGGCCGGAGGCCCGTGCGCTGTACGACGGCCTCGACGAGCGCTGGAACCGGCGCACGGCCCGGATGAACGCCGGCCTCGCCGAGGCGGGCGTGCCGGTGCGCGTGGCGAACCTGAGCTCGATCTGGACGGTGCTCTACACGCGTCCGGCCCGCTACAACTGGCTGCTGCAGTTCTACCTTCGCGAACACGGCCTGGCCCTGAGCTGGGTGGGGACGGGGCGACTGATCTTCAGCCTCGACTGGAGCGAAGACGATTTCGAGGCGATGGTCGGACGCTTCGTCGCGGCGGCGCGCGCGATGCATGCGGACGGCTGGTGGGACGGACCCGAGGCGAGCAACCGCTCGATCCGCCGCACCCTGCTCGCCGAGATGCTGCGCCGCCGCTTCTGAGGCGGAGTGATCCGACCGCTCAGTGCCGCCGCACGTGCGGCATCGGGTCGATCAGCTCACCGCGCAGCAGCGCAAGGGGCGCGCCGCGATAGAGCAGGGCATCGTGAAACGGGTCAGTCAGGATCTTGAGCGCCCAGACCAGCCCGGTGGCGAGGTCGCGCTCGATCCACAGCTGCAGCACACGCAACAGCACGCCGCCGACGCCAAGCGCGAACCAGGCAATCCCGACATCGTGCAGGTATTCGCCGAAACCATTCGCCGGCTCGATCGTGCCGAACAGCGACGGGCTCGCCCACAGCAGCGCCGGCAAGGCCGCCCACGCGCCCATCAGCACCACCTTGCGGCGGATGTTGTAGCCGACCTTCACTTCTTCCTTGTACGCATCGGTGACCTCGTTGACGTGGTCGTAGCCGCGCGGCTCGAAGAAGAAGTGACCGGCCTGGCGCGTCGTCATCGACACGCCCCAGGCCAGCAGCGCCGCAGCCGCCGGATCGAACGGCACGAGCACGTAGGCGGCGATGAAGCACAGCGCACTGACGAAGTGGAGCGTCTGGTTGATGCGGCTCTGGTGGTAGAAGCGGTGGTCGTCCCAGCGCTGGGTCGAGAGTTCTTGAAGCAGTGCCTTCACGTTGGCCTCATGAGTTCGTCGACACGGCGACGCCGTCGTGTCATGTGACCGCAGCATGGCGCCCGTTCGTGAAGGCTGCGTTACGGTGCTCGACCGTCATCGAACCGTCGTGCTGGGCGAGCATGATCCGCATATGGTCGTCGAGGCGGAGCACCCGGACATCGTGATCGAGCGGTTCGCGCGATCGTCCCGGCCGATGCGGGTCGCCGTTGTCACGGAGACCTGGCCGCCCGAGGTCAACGGCGTCGCGAGCACGCTCGCCCGCATGGTCGGCGGGCTTCACGAGCGCGGTCACGACATCCGGCTGATCCGCCCCCGACAGTCCACCGACAGCCCGGGCGGCGCCATCGGCCGCGACGGCTTCGGCGAGGTGCTGACCCGCGGCATGCAGATCCCGCGCTACCCCCAGCTGAGGCTGGGCGTCCCCGCCCGGCGCCTGCTGTCGCGACTGTGGTCAACGCAGCGCCCGGACGTCGTCCATATCGCCACCGAGGGCCCCCTCGGCTGGTCCGCGCTGCAGGCGGCGACACACCTGCGGCTGCCGGTCGCGACCGACTTCCGCACCAACTTTCACGCCTACAGCGACCACTACGGTATCGGCTGGCTGCGCAGTCCGATCGTCTCGTACCTGCGTAAGTTCCATAACCGCGCCGGCTGCACCCTGGTGCCGACCGAGGCACTGCGCCGCGAGCTCGAGTCGGTCGGCTTCCGGCGGATCCGGGTCGTCTCGCGCGGTGTCGACCCCGTGCTGTTTCGGCCCGAGCGCCGAAGCGACACGCTTCGAGCCGAGTGGGGCGTGCCGCCGGAGGGCCTCGTCGTGGCCTGCGTCGGGCGGCTCGCTCCCGAGAAGAACCTCGCCGCCGTCGAACTCGCGTTCGAGGCGATCCGGGTGACACGACCCGACGCGCGGCTGCTGCTGGTCGGCGACGGCCCGCTTCGGGCCGAGCTGCAGGCGCGACGTCCGGACGCGCTGTTCGCCGGCCAGCGCCGCGGCGAGGACCTCGCGGCCCACTACGCCTCGGCCGACCTGTTCCTGTTCGCGAGCCTGACCGAGACCTACGGCAATGTGACCAACGAGGCGATGGCGAGCGGGCTGCCGGTCGTCGCCTTCGACTATGCCGCGGCCGCCCAGTTGATCCGTCACGACATCTGCGGCGCGCTGGTGCCCCGCGGCGACCTCGCCGCCTTCGTCGCGACCGCGCAAAGCCTGGCTTGCGACGCGGACCGCCGGCGCCGACTGGGCGCGGCAGCGCGCACCGTTTCCGAGTCGCTCGGCTGGGACACGGTGATCGAGCGCTTCGAGCAGTCCCTGTCGACCGTCATCGCGGAGTCCGGTCAGGTTCCGGACGATGCCGCGCTCGCCGCACGGCTGCCGACGGTGTGAGCGGCCGATCGAGCTGAAGGCCGGGCACTCCTGTGCGCGGCTGGCCGGCGTCCAGCACGACAGGGTCAACGCCGCCACCGCCGAGCTGGCGTTCTTCGAGACCGAATACAAGAGGACCGAGAGGCGCTGCGTGAGCGTTTGACGCTACCATCGGCGCGTTTTCCTTCCGGACACGGATACGCACCATGACCACCCTTCGATTCACCGTCAACGGCGCCCCCGCCTCGGCCGAAGTCGAGAACCGGCGCCTGCTGGTCGAGGTGCTGCGCGAGCAGCTCGGCCTGACCGGCACCCACGTCGGGTGCGAGACCAGCCAGTGCGGCGCCTGCACCGTACTGCTCGACGGCCAGCCCGTGAAGGCCTGCGCCACGCTCGCCATCACCGCCGAGGGCCGCGCGATCACCACCATCGAAGGCATGCACGCGCCCGACGGCGGCCTGCACCCGATCCAGCAGGCCTTCGTCGAATGCCACGGCCTGCAGTGCGGCTTCTGCACGCCCGGCATGGTGATGAGCACCGCCGGCCTGCTGGCTGCCTGCCCGAAGCCGACCGACGAGCAGATCGTCCACGGCCTCGAGGGCAACCTGTGCCGCTGCACGGGCTACGTGAACATCGTCGAGTCCGTGCGCCGCGCCGCGGTCACGCTCGACGGCTCGCGCTCGTGACCCCAACCGAGGCCCGACCCATGGCTCAGACCCCTCCCACCGACGTCAACGCAGGCCGCTATGGCAGCGGCCACTCGGTGCGCCGCATCGAGGATCCCGCGCTTGTCGCCGGCTCTGGCCGCTACGTCGACGACGTGTCGCTCCCCGGCCAGGTGCACCTGGTGATGCTGCGCTCGCCCTACGCACACGCCCGCATCCGCTCGATCGACGCAAGCGCCGCGCTCGCGATGCCCGGCGTCCTCGCCGTCTACACCGGCGCCGACCTGGTGGCCGCCGGCGTGAAGACGATGCCCACACCCGGCCCGTTCCCCCGCCCGGACGGCAAGCCCTCCAACGTGCCGCCGCTGCAGGCGCTCGCCACCGACACCGTGCGCTACGTCGGCGAGGCGGTTGCCGCCATCGTCGCCGAGACACGCGACGCGGCCCGCGAGGCGCGCGACGCCGTCGAGGTCGACTACGAGGACCTGCCCGCTGCCGTCCACCTCGAGGACGCGCTCGCCGAGGGCGCGCCGCTGGTCTGGGGACCGGCCGGCGACAACTGGGCCGCGCAGGCCCGCCACGGCGATGCCGCCGCGTCCGACGCCGCCTTTGCGCGCGCCGCGCATGTGGTTGCGCTCGATCTGGTGAACCAGCGCGTCGCCGCGGTCGCCATGGAGCCGCGCGGCGTGCTCGCCTACCCGGACGCCGAGTCCGGCCGGCTCACGCTACGCTTGTCCACGCAGATGCCCTCGGGCTCGCGCGACACCGTCGCCGATGCCCTCGGCCTGGCAAAGGACCAGGCCCGCGTGGTCGTCGGCGACGTCGGCGGCGGCTTCGGCATGAAGACCGGCGCCTACCAGGACGACGTGGTCGTCGGCTTCGCGGCCAAGACCCTCGGGCGTCCGGTGAAGTGGGCGGCCGAGCGCGGCGAGGAGTTCCTCGTCGGGCGCGCCGGCCGCGACTGCCGCAGCCACGCCGAGCTTGCGCTCGACGCCGAGGGCAAGATCCTCGCGCTGCGTATCCGCACCGACGCCAACGTGGGCGCCTACGCCACCACCACCGGCGTGGTGATCCAGCTGCTGATCGGCCCCTGGGTGTCGACCAGCGTCTACCACGTGCCGGTCATCGATTTCGACCTACGCGCGGTGCTCACGCACACCGCGCCGGTCGGCGCGTACCGTGGCGCCGGACGCCCCGAGGCGATCTACATCATCGAGCGGCTGATGGAAGCGGCCGCGCGCAAGATGGGCATCGACCAGGGCGAGCTGCGGTTGCGGAACATGATCGGGCCGCAGCAGATGCCCTACACCAACCCGATGGGGCAGACCTACGATACCGGCAACTTCCCGTCGATCGCCAAACAAGGCCTGGCCCTCGCCGACTGGTCCGGGTTCGAGGCGCGCGCCGCGCAGTCGAAGGCGCGCGGCAGGCTGCGCGGCCGGGGGCTGGCCACATTCCTCGAGTGGACAGGCGGCAACCAGTTCGAGGAGCGCGTGACGGTCGACGTGTCGGCCGACGGCTTCATCGAGATCTACACCGCCACCCAGGCGATGGGCCAGGGCATCGCGACCAGCTACGCGCAACTCGCCGTCGACGTCTTCGGCGTGCCGATCGAGCGCGTGCGCATCGTGCAGGGCGACACCGACCGCGGCGTGGGCTTCGGCAGCGCAGGCTCGCGCTCGCTGTTCACCGGCGGCTCGGCGGTGCGGGTGGCTTCGCAGCGAACGATCGAGCAGGCTAAGGACCTTGCGGCCGACGCGCTCGAGGCCTCGGCCAAGGACATCGAATACCGCGAGGGCAGCTTCTCGATCATCGGCACCGACCGGCACATCGGGCTCTTCGAGCTGGCCGGCAGGCAGTCCGAGCGCCGCGTGTATGTCGACGCCACCAGCAGCGTCTCCGGCCCCACCTGGCCGAACGGCTGCCATGTCTGCGAGGTCGAGGTCGACCCGGACACCGGCGAGGTCGAGGTCGTCTCGTATGCATCGGTCAACGACGTCGGCCGCGTGGTGAACCCGAGCATCGTCGTCGGCCAGCTCGACGGCGGTGCGGTCCAGGGGCTGGGCCAGGCGCTGTGCGAGCAGGTCGTCTACGACCGCGACTCGGGGCAGCTCCTGACCGGCACACTGAGCGACTACGCGCTGCCGCGCGCGGACCTCGTGCGCAGCTTCCGCACCGAGCTCGACCAGTCGGTGCCTTCGATCAACAACCCCCTCGGGGTCAAGGGCGTGGGCGAGCTGGGCACGATCGGCGCAACGCCGTGTGTGGTCAACGCGGTCATCGACGCCCTGGCCCGCGCGGGAGCCACCGAACGGGCCCAGGCGATGCAGATGCCGCTGGTGCCCGAGAAGGTCTGGCGCGCGCTGCACGGAGCCTGATGTAATGAACAACTTCCAGTTCCACCGTCCCGCCACCGTCGCCGACGCCGTTCGCGCGCTCGCCGGCACTAACGATGGCCGCTTCCTCGCCGGCGGCCAGTCGCTGCTGCCCGCGATGAAGATGGGCCTGTCCGCGCCGAGCGACCTCGTTGCGCTCTCGCAGATCCCGCAACTCACGGGCATCCGTGTCGAAGCCGGCACGCTCGTCGTCGGCGCCGGCACCTCGCATGCCGCGGTCGCCGCGAGCGACGTGGTGCGTGGCGCGATTCCCGCGCTCGCCCACCTCGCCTCGCTGATCGGCGATCCGGCGGTGCGCACCGCCGGCACGCTCGGCGGCAGCATCGCACTCAACGACCCGGCGGCCTGCTATCCGGCCGGCGTGCTCGGGCTGGGCGCGACGGTCCGCACCGACCGCCGCACGATCGCCGCCGATGACTTCTTCACCGGCGTCTACACCACCGCGCTCGAACCCGACGAGCTGGTCGTCGAGGTCTCGTTCCCGATCCCGACCAAGGCGAGCTGGCAGAAGTTCAAGCAGCCGGCCTCGCGCTTCTCGTTGGTCGGTGTGTTCGTGTCGAGCGGGCCTGCGGGCGTGCGCGTCGCGGTCACCGGCGCCGGTCCCGGCGTGTTCCGCGTCACGGCCTTCGAGCAGGCGCTCGCGCGCGGCGGGTCGGCCGCGGCGCTCGAGGGCATCGCGGTCGATGCCTCGACGCTGAACACCGACCTGCATGCGACGGCGGCGTACCGCGCCCATCTCGTCGGCGTGCTCGCGAAACGGGGCGTCACCGCAGCCTGAGCCGGGCCGCAGGCGGAGGCGCTCCCGCGTTCGCCTGCACTCGCCCCCGATCGGCCTGTTCTCCTACAGCGCCATCCCGGTGGATGGCCCCAGGATGGCGACATGCCGTCCTCCTCGCCCCAGCCGCCCGTCCGGACCCGCTTGCCCGAGTCCGAGAAGATCACCCTCAACCTCGGGTTTGTCGACCTCGGCCAGGTCGACCTGCTGGTCGCCGAGGGCTTCTACGGCAACCGCAGCGACTTCATCCGCTCGGCGATCCGCAACCAGCTCGCGCGCCACGGCGACGCACTCGGGCAGGCGGTGGCGCGGCGCACGCTGGTGCTCGGGCTGCAGCGCTTCGAGGCCGCGGACCTGCGCGCCGTGTTGGCAGCCAACGAGCGGTTGCATGTTCGCGTGCTCGGCCTGGCAGTCATCGCCGACGACGTGAGCCCCGAGCTCGCGCTCGCCACCATCGAATCGATCGACGTGCTGGGGGCGCTGCATGCAAGCCCGGCCGTCAAGGATGCGCTCGCCTCCCGGCTGCGCTGACGCTCCCCCCCACACCCCGAAGGACCCGAATGGACCCGATCTTCCAGGACCTGATGCGCGAAGCGACCCGACTGACCCGAGCGGGCCGGCTGGACGACGCGACCCGTGTGATCCAGCGCGCGCTGGGCACCACGCTCGGTGACGCCATCGCAGCGGTGCCCGCGGGCGCACGCGCCGCGCGGTCTCGCGAGGCCGCCGCCGACGATGTGCTCGACGGCTGCATCACCGAAACGCCGGCGCGGCCGCTGCCCAGGCTGCCCGGTGTGCCGGACGACGCCGCTATGCCCGACGCGCCCATCCTCCATGACTATGACGCGCACGCGCCGCACAACGCCGAAGGCGCCTTCGTCGGCGGCCAGCACACCCACGGCGGCATGACCCGCGACTACAAGCTCTACATGCCGCCGGGCGCGGCCGGGCGCGCGCGACCGCTGGTGGTGATGCTGCACGGCTGCACGCAGGACCCCGACGACTTCGCCGCAGGCACCGGCATGAATGAGCGAGCCCGCGAGCAGGGCTTCTTTGTGCTCTACCCGGCGCAGTCGCGCAAGGCGAACGCCCAGGGCTGCTGGAACTGGTTCAAGCACACCCACCAGCAGCGCCATCGCGGCGAGCCCGCGCTGATCGCGTCGATGACGCAGGCCGTCACGGCGCGCCACGGCATCGACCCGCGCCGCGTATACGTCGCGGGGCTGTCGGCGGGCGGCGCGATGGCGGCGGTGGTCGCCGCCTGCTGGCCGGAGCTGTATGCCGCGGTCGGCGTGCACTCAGGGCTGGCCCCCGGCGCGGCCGCCAGTCTGCCCGAGGCGCTGTCGGCGATGCGCGGCGGCATTCCCGCGGGAACGCCCGGGATGCCGGTCTGCGCGCCGGGGCCGCAGCCGTCTGCTCCGCGACGCATCGAGGTTCCGACCATCGTGTTCCACGGCGATCGCGATGCCACCGTGCATCCAGACAACGGCAGGCGTGTCGTCGCGGCCGCGACGCGAGGCGGGTCGTCGCGCACCGACCAGGGCCGCGCGGGCACCGGTCGGTCGTGGACGCGGCACGTGCACGCGGCCGATCCCGGCGCGCCCGAGGTCGAGCACTGGGTGGTGCACGGCGCCGGCCATGCCTGGTCGGGCGGGCAGCGCGCGGGCTCGTACACGGATCCGGCCGGCCCGGACGCGACCGGCGAGATGCTGCGCTTCTTCTTCGAGCGCGGACGTGGCGTGACGCACTGAAGCGCGCGGGCCGCGGGGTCGGGCTCAGGCGTGCACGGGCCCGCCGTCGACCCGGAACGCGCCGACTGTCTCGACCAGCGCGCGCGCACGCTCGCTGAGCGCCTCGGCGCCGGCCGTCGATTCCTCGACCATCGCCGCGTTGCGCTGCGTGACCTCGTCGAGCTGTGCGACCGCGCGATGGACCGCATCGATGCCGCCGGTCTGCTCGTGTGCGGCACCGGCCACCTCGCCGATCAGCCCCGACATGCGGCCGACCTGCTCGACCGTCTGCGCGACACGGCCGCCGGCATCCTTCACCAGGCCCGCGCCCTCTGCGATCCGGGCGGCGCTCGCATCGATCAGCTGCCTGACCTCGCGGGCCGCGGTGGCCGAGCGCTGCGCGAGGCTGCGCACCTCGCTCGCGACGACCGCGAAGCCGCGTCCCTGCTCGCCGGCCCGCGCGGCCTCGACCGCAGCGTTCAGCGCCAGGATGTTGGTCTGGAACGCAATGCCGTCGATGACGCCGGTGATCTCTGCGATCCGCCGCGAGCTGGCCGAGATCTCGTCCATCATCGCCACTGCCCGCTCCATCAGCCGCCCGCCCTCGGTCACCGAGACCTGGGTGTCGCCGGCCAGTTGCGTGGCGAGCTGCGCATTCTCGGAGGTCTGACGCACCGCGGCGGTCAGCTCGTCCATCGACGAGGCGGTGGTCTGCAGGTGGCCCGCGGCCTGCTCGGTGCGCTGCGACAGCTCCACGGTGCCCTCGGCGATCTCGCGCGAGCGGACTGCGATGGTCTGCGAGCCCTCGCGCACCTGCGTCACGATCGACGAGAGCGAGACGGTCATCCGGTCGAGCGCACCCATCAACTGCGACACCTCGTCACGGCCGACCGCGTTCGCCCGCACCGTCAGGTCGCCGCCGGCGACCCGTTCGGCGACCGACACCGCATGCTGCAGCGGCTGGGTCACGCTGCGCACCAGCCACACGCCGGAGGCCGCGGCCAGCAGCGCGGCGGCCAGCCCCGCGACGATCACGGTGCGCCGCATCGACACCAGCAACCCGTGCCCTTTGGACTCCGACTCGCGCAGGACCTGGAACTGCCGCGCATCGAGCTTCGCGATCGCATCGAGGAAGGGCGCCATCATTGGGATCATTTCCTCGTCGGCCGAGAAGGCCGCCTCGGACTGCTTGCCCGACTGCACGAGCTGAACGATGCGCTGCACACCGGCCCGCTGCGTCGCATGACGCTTGCGGACCGCCTCGAGCATCTCGGCATCCTCGGGCGAGCCCGAGAGCCGGCCGGCGATCGCCTCGAGCTCGCGCACCATCCGCTCGTCGCGCCCGGCGATCTCGCCCGCGAGCTTGGCCTGCTGCTTCTCGCTCGACGACAGCAGGATCACCATGCTGGCGATCGCGTTGTCCTTGGCGAGCGTGTTGAGCGTCGTGGTGCCCGCGATCGTCTGCACGCTCGCGCTCGTCCTGTCCGAACTCTCGACCGCGTCCGATAACTGCCAGAGCACCGTGCCGACCAACAGTCCGATGGTGGCGAGCACCGCGCCGAACGCAAGCGTCACCCGCAGCCAGATGGAAAAGGAAACTGTCTTCATTCGGAAGTCCGGGCGCGGAGTGGAGGGCGATCGAGGGCAGGCCTGGGCGGCACGAGGCCTCCGGGTCGTCCGATCAGCCGCCGAGTTCGCCGATCAGTTCCTGCACACGCGTGTAGCGCTCCTTCTGGATGCCGCTGGCCAGCTTGCGCGCCTCGTCCTCACGGCCCGCGAGGATCGCCGGCACCAGGTCGGCTTCACGCGTCTTCTTGAACGCGCCCCAGGTCTCGACGAGCTCCTTCATCTGCGCGTCCTTGCCGGCGGGCGCCTTGAGCTTCGAGAGTGAGGCGGAGACCACGTCGGCGGTGTCCTTGACGATCTTCTGCTGGTCGGGACCGCGCTTGTCCTTGTTGGTGAGGAGGGTCACCAGGGATTCGCGTGCGGCCGTCGCCTTCACCCGCAGGTCGGCGAAATCGTTGGCGTGGGCCAGGGGCATGGAGAGCAGCGCCGCGACCGCGACGCAGAACGAGAGGAAGAGCTTGGTCATGGGGGGTCCGTTGTGACAGGGGTTCGGGGCCGTCATCGGCGCACGGTGACCACTATCCGGCAACTCGGCCGTTGTGAAACCGGCGATAAGTTCAAGGAACAACGCCCAATTCTGTCTGCTCGGACACAATCCCAGCGCCATGCATCGCCCCGGTGCGGATCGCGCGCATCATCGATCGCTTGGACGGATCGGCAGCCCGCCGGTTCATGACCGATCCGGATACGCGACCGATGACGATGACCCCCAGCGCTCCCGCCACGATGATCCCCACCTCCCTGCGACGCGCTGCGGCCGTGCTGCTGTGCGCCGCCGCACTCCTCACCCATGCGAGCCCGACCTTGGCCATCGAGGAACCCGCCCACACCGTCGTCGAGCGCGACGGCCGCATCGAGCTGCGCGACTACGCACCAACGATCGTCGCCGAGACCGTCGTCGATGGCGACCTCTCGAGCGCGTCGAACCGCGGCTTTCGCGCCATTGCCGCGTACATTTTCGGTGCCAACCGGTCGGTGCGCGCCGCCGGGTCCGAGAAGATCGAGATGACCGCGCCGGTCGCGGTCGAGTCCGCCTCCGAGAAGATCGCGATGACCGCGCCGGTGAGCGCGGAGCGCCAGGGGGGCGATTCGCTCTCGGGTGAGGGCAGGTGGACGATCCGCTTCACGATGCCGGCCTCGTACACCCTCGCGACACTGCCCCGCCCGAACGACGCGTCGGTGACGCTGCGCGAGGTGCCTGGCGGGCGCCACGCGGTGCTGGTGTTCTCCGGCTTCACCGGCGAGGACAAGGTGCGCGCCAACACCGCCGAGCTGCTCGCTTGGATGGGCACCAAGGGCTTCAAGCCCGCCGGCCCACCGCAGCTCGCGCGCTATGACCCGCCGTGGCAGCTGCCGTTCATGCGGCGCAACGAGATCATGGTGCCGGTGGCACGCTGAGGGGGCGGCGCGACACGGTGGACACCGTCAGTCGAACCCCGGTGGCGCCCTGAACCCAAATCCTTCACGCTCGAGCAGCCCCGCGATCGCCAGCAGGTCCAGGTCCGTGCCCCGCGCGCCGATCAGCTGCGCGCCCACCGGCAGGCCGTCGGCAGCACGCCCCGCGGGCATCACCGTCGCCGGCAACCCACAGACCGCGCCGAGCCCGGCCCAGAACATCTGCGTGGTGCTCGGCTGCGGCACGCCGTTCACGTCGATCATGCGCTCCCAGCGCTCGCCGGTCTGCCTATGCGGGAACGCAGTCGTCGACGCGGTCGGGCACAGCATCACGTCGTAGCGCTCGAACCAGCGCATCCAGCCTTCGGTCTGCGCCATGCGGCGAGCGTTCCAGTGGTGCCAGTCGCGCTGCGACAGCGTCCAGGCGCGAACCAGCATCGCGGTGTAGGACCAGTCGTCGGCGCGCACTTTAGGGCGGCGCCGGGCGGCCTGCGCGACCTGCGCGTCGGTGACCGAGCCGCTGGTCGCCGCCCGCAGCAGCATGAAGTAGGTGTTGTGGTTGTCGGCGAGGTCGAAGGGCAGCTCGGGTTCGAAGTCCACCTTCGCACCCGCCGACTTCATCGCGCGGGCGAGCGTGGCCAGCACGTCCTGCACGCCGCGGTCCACGTCGGCGGTCGGCGCCGACAGCAGCACGCCCACGCGCAGTCCCTTGAGCGTGCGCCGCTTCGAGGCCGGCAGCACCACTTGCCAGCCCGCCTGCCACGCCGGGTCCGCGCCCGCGGTGGCCTCGAGCAGCAGCCTGAGGTCGGCCGCGGTGCGCGCGAGCGGGCCGCAGGCGGCGATGTCGCGGTCGTGTACGTAGGGGGGTAGGCCATGGCCCCGCGTCGGCACGATGCCGATGGTGGGCTTGTGGCCGAACACGCCGCAGTAGTGCGCCGGGTTGCGGATCGATGCGCCGATGTCCGAGCCGAACTCCAGCGGCGTGAGCCCGGCAGCCAGCGCCGCCGCCGAACCGCCCGAGGAGCCGCCCGGCACACGCGTCGCATCCCAGGGATTGTTGGTCGTGCCGTAGACCGGGTTGAACGACTGCCAGTCAGCCATCGCCACCGGCAGGTTGGTCTTGCCGAAGACGATCGCGCCCGCCGCGGTCAGCCGCTGCACGACGAGCGCGTCCTGCGACGGACGGTTGTCGCGCTGCTCGACGAAGCCCACGGTCGTGGCCATGCCGGCGACATCGAACGACTCCTTCACCGTCATCGGCACACCGTGCAGCGGACCGAGCTTCGAACCGCGGGCACGCGCACGGTCGGCGGCCTTCGCCTGGCGGCGGGCACGCGGCACGTCCGTCGCGACGATGGCGTTGATTGCGGGGTTGAGCCGCTCCATGCGGGCGATCGCGGCATCGAGCGCTTCGAGCGACGACACGTCGCCCCGGCGGATGCGTGCGGCGAGCTTCTGTCCGGAAAGCCAGGCGAGATCGGTCAAGTGGGGCTCCAGGGGATCGGAGGGGGCCGGGGGCGGCCCGTGCGGTGCGCGGGTGCGCAAGCTTGGGCAGTACCGTACCGCAGCCGAGTGGGGTGCGGTACGGGGAACGTTCCGGAAGATCGGGACGGGACGGGCGGTCATGGCGCAGCTGCGGGTCGCCGACAGCCGGCCGGCCGCATTCGGCGCTCGGCCCCGGGTCAGGCCCACGCCCGAACCGGACCGCGACGGGGTAGCCCGACCCAAGCGTTCGCTCTTAGGATGTCGAGGTGAGACGAACCGTTCCACTCGGGCCCCCTGAAGTCCCATGTCCGTGAGCCCGCCTCAGGTTCGCTGCTGCCGGGCGGTCTGGATCGTGCTGGCCTTGGTCTTCTCCGGTTGCGCCACGACGCTGCCCACCGACAAGCCGCCGTCCGACGTCGCCCAGCCGCCCCGTGCAGAGGGGCGTCTTGCCTCGGTGGAGCAGCCTATCGCCGCCCTGCACGGGGCCGAGGCGTCGGGTTTCAAGCTTCTGGAGCGCAATGCCGACGGCCTGATCTGGCGTGTGGCGCTGATCGACAGCGCGCAGTACGCCATCGACCTGCAGTACTACGTCTGGTTCGGCGATGTCTCGGGCCAACTGCTGCTCTCGCGCGTGATCGCCGCAGCCGAGCGCGGCGTGAAGGTGCGCATCCTGTTCGATGACCTGAGCACGATGCTGCGCCGCATGAGCAGCCTGGAACTGCGCGACGAGCTGCTGGCGCGCATCGACCGGCATCCTCGCATCGAAGTCCGCGTCTTCAACGGCTGGCATGCGCGCGACTGGGCGGGACGTGTGGTCGAGGGTGCGATCGAGTTCGAGCGCCTCAATCGACGCATGCACAACAAGCAGATGATCGTCGACAACCGTGTGTCCATCATCGGTGGCCGCAACATCGGTGACGAGTACATGGGCCTGGATACCGAGTTCAACTTCCATGACCTCGACGTCCTGGGGGTCGGCCCGGTGGCGCGCCAGGGGAGCGCCGTCTTCGACCGCTACTGGAACAGCGACTGGGTGCGCCGCCTCCCCGCCTACACGGGGTCCGCAAAGGGCAGATTGACGCCCGAGATGATCGAACTGCCTCCCGAGGCCGAGACCGAGGCCCGCCTCGCGATGAAGGCGCTCCTGTCGGATGCGGGCCGGCGGGCGCGTGACATCGACCGATTGCCGGATTCGCTGTCGATCGGCCGGAGCACCGTGCATACCGACCCACCCTCGCGCGCAACCAGCTCGCGCAACCACATGCCCGAGGCGTTCCGAGCGCTGATGCGCTCGGCCCGTCGCGAAGTGCTGATCACCAACGCCTACATCATCCCGGACGAGGTCTTCATCAGAGACCTGCGCGAACTGACCGCGCGGGGCGTGAGGGTGCGGATCCTAACCAACTCGCTCGAGTCGCATGACGTGCCGGCCGTCAACGCGCACTACGAGGCCTGGCGCGGGCCCATCCTTGATGCCGGTGCCACGCTGCACGAACTGCGTGCCGATGCCGCGATCCAGGCCGAGCTGGTCGATACGCCGCCGGTCCGCTCCGGCTTCGTCGGCTTACACACCAAGGCGATGGTCATCGACCGCGAGCGAAGCTTCATCGGCTCGATGAACCTCGACCCACGGTCCGAGGTCTTCAACTCGGAGATGGGTGTCATCATCGACAGCGCAGCGCTGTCCGAGACCCTGTCCAACCGCATGGAGCGCGACATGGGCGGCGCGAACAGCTGGTTCGTCACGCGCGACGCGGACGGCGGCCTGCGCTGGACGAGCGCCGCCGGCGAGCGCACCCGCCAACCGGCACGCAGCGTGTGGCAACGGGTTCAGAACATCGTCTTCAAGCTTGTCCCGGCCACCTACTACTAAAGCGGCGAAGGAGTCGCCATGCCCGCTTCACATCGCTGCCCTCGAACCCCTCGGTCGCGCGCGGGCGGTGCCCTCGCCGCCCTGGCACTGGCCCTGGCGGGCTGCGCGGCCTTCGATCCGCAGGCCGGCCCCGGCCCCGAGCCTGAAGCGAACTACGCCGATCTGACGACGCCCTTCGTCGCGATCGGCGACACGCAGGAGCACCTGTCGACCGGCTACCCGGTGCACGACAATGACAGCGCGATCGATGCCTACATCGAGGTGACCCAACGGCCGCCCGAACTGCCGCTGTTCGGTCGCCGAACCATGGAGTGGGCCCTGCAGCGCTTTCCGGACGAGCCCTACATCCATCTCGGCGACGTGATGGATCTGTCGTGCCGCACCGAGGCCGATCGCATGACGAAGATCTTCCGCGCCACCGGGCGCAGCGGCGCGATCCTTCCGGGCAACCACGACGGGCTGATGTTCGGCATCTACGGCTACAACATCCTGGAGGCGGTGGCCGACACCGAAGCGGCCCGGTGGAACAAGGCCTGCCGGCGTGGCGCCGCCATGGACGACACCCGACACAAGACGGGCCGCGAAGCGTTCAGCAAGCGCGATTTCATCAACCTGTACCTCGCCGAATACGCCAAGATGCCGGCCCAGGCGCCCGGGCTCCAGGCGGCACCGGACACCGGCCGCCATCGGGTGAGCTGGCGCAACCCTAACTCCGACGCATTCGTGACGGCCATCGAAGCGAACCTGCTCGACGGCTACCAGTACACCGATTCGTTCTTGGTCCAGCGCCTGAAGCTTCCGCGGGCGCGGGGCGCGGAGCGCAACGTCATCGTCATCGCGCTCGACACCAACCAGGCGGGCGCGCTGGCCAGCACCTGGGACGTCCTCATGGGGCGCAGCCCAGGCAGCCAAGGGCACATCCGCGTGGACCAGTTCGAAGCCATCGAACCCTGGGTGAACGAAGCAGTCAAGCAGGGCGACATCGTCGTCTTTGCCGGGCATCACAACTGGCAGTCACTCGGACTGCCGACACGCGCCCTGCTCCGCCGCAGCATGGCGCGGCTCGAGCACCCGCTGGTCTACCTGTCGGCGCACACGCACGGCGGCTTCTGGGCCGTGCACCGCACCCTGTCGCGCCGGCCACTGCTCGAACTGAACGTCAGTTCGCTGTCGGACTGGCCGATCGCCTACCGCCGGGTCAGCTTCGCCTACGATGCCAAGGCACAACGCCTGCTGGTGCGCGGCGACCTGATGCCACGGGGCGACAAGCCCAATGCCAGTTTCGACGACCTGATGTCCGCCTGGGAGGCTGAGACCTGCCAGCGCAGCGCCTGGCCGATCGAGCAGATCAAGGAGGACGATGCCGAGATCGTGCGCAAGCAGCGCGACTCGCGCGGGACGCTGATCGAGTGGCTCATGACGGCTGCGGCACCGGTTTGCGAGCGCTGCGAACAGCCCTTGTATGCACATGCCAACAGCTACCAGGACGGCCTGCTGCAGACCCTGCTGCAGGCCGATGCCGTGGTCAGGGCCAGCGGCTTGGAGTTGCCCGCACTGACCCTGCCCGTGTGGTGCGGTGCCCGCGCCTTCGCGGACTGTGCGCGATCGCTACTCGATGAACAGCCGAAGGACTATCCAGGGCATGTGGCCCTGTTCCGGCGCAAGGCCGAGCTCGTGGCGAGCGCCAACGATTATCTCGACGAGATCACCGACCCCAGGGCCAAGGCCTACATGACCTGCCGCGCGGTGCAGGCGGCGAAGATCGATTTCGACGCCACGGACGATGCGCGCAAGGAGCACCGCCTCGAGGTCCATCGACGAGCTGAACAGTTCTTCAGGATCGAGGCGAGCGTCGGTATGGAGTGACTGGGTCCTTGCACCCGGTCTTCATCCGCTCGCGCTGGGGCTGGTGGACGCGCCTGACCAACACCGCCGGCGTGACCGCTGCCTTCGAGGGCCATGGCCTGACGCCCGCGGTGCTCGATGCCTACCGCCAGCTCGCCGCCGCGGGCGAGTTCACCGTGTCTATGCAGGCCGCGCTCAACGTGCCGAGCGCCGCTTACGGCGACGCCGCGATCACCTCGCAGCTCGGCACCTGGGCGCCGCGCCTGGCGGGCCAAGGCTCCGCTACCGGCCTGCTGCGCGAGGAGGGGCTGTGCCTCGACGTCGCCGATCCGCAGATCACCTGCGTGCTGGCGCGCGGCCATCTTCATGGCCCCCTGCACCGGCGTCTTCGGGCTGTTCGGCTTCTCGGGTGGTGGCGCAGCGACGCGGCCGCCTGGCCGCGGGCTGGACGCCGCGGGCGGGGCGGGCGCTGCCGCCGGGGCTCGGGGGCGGCTGATCGGGGCGATCTCCGCCGTTCCTCCCGCGACGGGTCCAGAATCGGCGTCCCGAGCCGCGCCACGCATGGACACCGCCCCCTTCACCCACCACGAGATCCTCGCGCTCGTCGAACCGTTCGCACGGCGCGGCCGGCGCGTGGACCTCGCCGCCAGCGACCGCGTCGCGCGCCTCATCGCGTTCCGGCCCATCGAGCACGCCGCGCGCGAGGGCGTGCCCGCTCACCGCGAGACCCTGTCGCTCGCGCAGCAGCCGGCCGGCGGCTGGCAGCTCGTGCGCACCCTCGGGGCCGCTGGCGAGGGGCCCGTCGCACGGCTGCAGGTCTCGGGCCCCGAGCCGGGCGTGCTGCTCGCCCGCGTCGAGGCCGTCGAGGCCGCGCACCAGCTCGTGTGCGGCCCCGGCTGGATGCTCGCAATCGAGCACAGGCTCGAAGGCGCGGCCCCCCTTCCCGACGAGCCCGCCGCGATGGCGGCCTCGCGCGGGATCGTGCACGCGGGCGGCCTGGTGATGACGATGAAGGTACCCACCGTCAGCGGCATCTCGGCGGAGATCACCATCGTGCGCGATGCGCGCGTCGGCGGGCCCGGCGGGCAGCACGACGCCGGCGACGGCGCCCTCGCGAATCCGGACCGCGGCCCCGCCCTCGCCGCCCTACCCGACGACCTCCTCGAAGTCCTCGGCCGCGGCTGGGCGCGCCTCGATGCGAGCCCCAGCGGCTGGACCAGCCACGCCGGACTCGGCGGCCGCGGCGCCGCCCGTTACCGCGACGCCGAAGCACGGCTGCGCCGCGCCGCCGCGCACATCGCGCGCACCCTCTCCGAGCCCCCCGCGCGCTACGCCGAACGCCTGCGCGCCGCGCGCTGGTCCGTGGCCGCGCGCCGCTGCGTGCCCATCACCGCCGTCGTCGCGCTGGTGGCCGCCGCCGCCCTGTTCCCCAGCCTCGGTCTGTCGCGCGAATCGCCGGTGTGGATGCTGATCTTCAACGCGCCGCCGCTGCTGCTCGCGCTGTTCTTCAGCCTGCGCGAGATGCCGCGGATCACCCTGCCGCGCGCGCCGCGCCGCGTGCGCGATGATGCATGGCGACCGATGCCGATCGATTCGAACCCCGCCACCGCAGAGCTCCGCTGACCGATGTCCGCCAACCCGATGAACGTGCCCCCGATGTCGATCGCCGCCGCCCGCGCCGCGCTGATCGAGCAGTACACCGACCCCGTGCTGCGTCGGCGCGCGACCATGCTCTGGGGCACCCGCGGCGTCGGCAAGTCGTCCGTCGTGCGCCAAGTCGCCGAGCACCACCGCGTGCCGCTGGTCGACCTGCGCCTCACCACCATCGAGCCGGTCGACCTGCGCGGCGCCATCTATGCCGACGACACCCGGGGCCGCACCGTCTGGTTCCCGCCCGAGTTCCTGCCCGCCCCCGACGACCCCGCCGGCCTGCTCTTCCTCGATGAACTCACCGCCGCCGACCCGCGCCTGCAGGTCTCCGCCTACTCGCTGATCCTCGATCGCCGCGTCGGCAACTACCGCCTGCCCGACGGCTGGATGGTCGTCGCCGCCGGCAACGCCAGCTTCCACGGCGCTGCGGTGCACGACATGGGCACCGCGCTCGCCGACCGGATGTTCCACCTGAACGTGCAGACCGTCGTCGACGCCTTCCTCGCGCACGCTGTCGAGCGCGGCTTCGCGCCCGAGGTGATGGCCTACCTGCGCACCCGCCCCGACCGCCTCGACGACACCGAGACCCAGCTTGCCGGCGACCATCTGGTGGGCGCGAGCCCGCGCGGCTGGGAGGATGTGTCCGACGTGCTGAAGTCGGGCGTGTCCGAGGGCGTCAAGCGCACCCTCGTGCAGGGCCGCATCGGTGCAGCCAACGCCGCCGAATTCTTCGGCGTGCTGCGCGAGTTGCGCGCCTCGGTCGACGTCGTGGCGCTGCTCGCGGCGCGCTCCGGCCCCGACACCGCCGCGCGTCTGCCCGCCTCGCTCGACGGCCTGTACGGCATGGTCTACGGCCTGCTCGGCGCCGCGAACGACGCCACCACGATGGCCCGCGCGCTCGAGATCATCGACCAGCTCCCCGAGGCCCCCGAGCGCGAGCCGCTGCCGATCCGCGAGGCGCAGACCCTGGCGATGGAGCTGCTGATGCAGCGTGCGCTGGAACGAGGGCTGGAGACCGCGGTGCTCGACAGTGACGCGTATCGGCGGCATGTCGAGCGGCGGGCGTCATAGGCGTGGTGCATGACCGGCGCGTGAGGATGAGCGGCGCATGAACATGAGCGGCGCACAAGCACGACCGGCAAGCTGCTGCATGGCGGATGTCGAGGCGACTGATGTCCATGCCTGAGCGCGCCCCCTTCGAGCACCGCGGCACCCGGGCCGTCGAGCGGATGGTCGAGCACGCGCCGTCCACCGGCGGCCTCGCGCTGTGGGTGCGGCACATCGACCTGCCGGCTCGCACCGACACCCCTACCGACGTCGATGCCCCGCCGCTTGTCACCGACGGCGAGACTCTGCGCTACGGCGCTGCCTTCGAGGCCCTGCCCGTCGAGCGCCAGGCCGGCCTCGTCGCACATGCCGTGCTGCATGTCGCGCTGCGGCACGTGCAGCGTTTCGTCGCGCTGCGCCGCAGGATCGGCGACGTCGACACGAAGCTCTTCAACACCTGCGCCGACGCGATCGTCAACACCACCCTCGGCCAGGTCGCCTGGCTGCGCCTGCCCGACGACGCCGTCACCCTCGAGCGCCTGCTGGTCGCGACCCTCGCCGTCCACGAGGACCCCGCGCGTCTGCTCGCCGCCTGGGACGTCGAGCGCCTGTATCGGACCCTCGACGACCGCCTGCCGAAGAACGACGGCGAGCCGCGCCGCGACGGCCCGCGCGCCGCCCGCGTGCGCGCGTTGGGCGGCGACACACCCGTCGACCTGATGACGGGCGCCGCCGAGAGCGAGCCCCCCGAAGGCGAGGCCGAACGCCTGCGCGAATGGGCCGAGCGCCTGGTGCGCGCGCACGCCGGCGACGGCCTGCACTCGATGCTGCGCTCGCTCGGCGCAGACCTCCCGCGCAGCCGTACGCCGTGGGAGCAGACCCTGCGCGTGCGCCTGTCACGCGGCCTGGCGCCGCGGCCCGAGCTGTCGTGGTCGCGGCCCTCGCGCTCCTGGCTCGCCAACCAGGGGCGCACCCGCGCCGGGCACCGCATGCCCTTCGAGCCCGGCACCACCTCGAGCCGCCGCGTGCCGCGGCTGGCCGTCATCGCCGATGTGTCCGGCTCCATCGACGACACGCTGCTCGAGCGCTTCATGCGCGAGATCGAGGCCATCGCACGGCGCGCCGAGGCCGGCCTGGTGCTGGTCGTGGGCGACGACCGGGTGCGGCGCATCGAGCACTTCGAACCGGACGAGGTCCGGCTGCCCGTGCTGACCGTGCAGGGCCGCGGCGGCACGGACTTCACGCCGCTGCTCGAGGCCGCCGACGCGGCGCGGCCGGACATCGGCGTCGTGCTGACGGACCTCGACGGTCCGGCGCGCTTCAGGCCGAGGTGGCCGGTGATCTGGGCGGTGCCGGAGGGGGCTGCGGGGGTCGAGGTGCCGTTCGGGAGGATGGTGGTGATCGATTGAGGGGGGAGGCCTCCAGCGCGTCACAGGCCGCTCAACGGATATTCTTGGAGCGCCCGGTCTAGAACCGCGGCCATCGACGGGAGAGATGAACGACTCGACAGACTTCGAAGATCTCGACGATCGGCGGCAGCCAGGCGGTACGCTCGCCAGCGGACTACCCCGTGGCTACGTCCGAGGTTCTGGTAGAGCGGATCGGCCAAAGCCTTCTCATTGCACCGATGCAAAAAAAGAGAATCAGCATCCCCAGCTCGGGGATGATCAGAACTGTTTCGCACCGCTATCGACTGGAACAGGGCCTGGCTCGCTGCGCACGACACCAGCCTCACTTCGCCGCCAGAGCAAGCTGCGCGATGAACCCCGACCGCGTCGCCCCGGCCCGCCGCGCCTTCGCGTCAAGCCGCGCGAGCACCCGACGCGGAAGCGTGATGTTCACCCGCTCGACCGTCTCGTCGAGGATCTCCGGATCCACGTCGACCACCGCCCAGATCCAGCCTTCGTAGTCCGGTGACTTGCGAAGCGCATCGATCGACGACGGCACGGGGATCGCCTCGCCCGCATCGACCGCTGCCTCGATCCAGACCGCGATCGCTTCACGAGCCTTGTCGATCGCTTCGTCGACACCGGAGTCGGCAGCCGAGAAGCAACCGGGCAAATCGGGAACGACGACACCCCAGGCGCGTCGACGCGTACCGGGTTTGATGGCGATGGGGTATCTCATGGCACGTGTGAATCGGTTTCGGCCTGGGTGGGGACAATCCTGTGCGCTCGATCCTTCGAGAAATGGCGTCGGCGCATAGAGATACACACGATACACACCCACTTGGCGGCGATCAACCCTGACCGAAGTCATCGAACAGAGCCGACCGATCCGCGGATCTCCACCGCTTCAAGCGACAATTCGCCCAATGCATCGCGCTCGCTGACATCCACCCCGGACCCCATGACCACGCTCTTCGCCAATACCGTCCGCTGCGCCGCCTGTGGCGACGCCACCGAGGTCGTGATCCCAGGCAGCACCAACACATTCGGCGCCCCCGACCTCGACACGCGGATGCCGGGCATCGCTCGCAGCGCGCTTGTGCATCAGGTGCAGCGCTGCCCGGGCTGCGGCTATTGCGCGCGCGACCTCGCGACGCTGCTGCCCGGTGCGCAGACCGGCATCATCGAGGTGGACTATCGCGAGCAGCTCGACGATCCGGCGCTGCCCGACACGTCCTGCGAGTTCCTGTGCCTGGCGCGCCTGCAGGCCGGCGCGGGCCGCCCGGACGACGCGTTCTGGTCGACGCTGTCGGCGGCCTGGGTGGCCGACGACGAGGAGGACGACGAGGCCGCCGCGCACTGCAGGCTGCTGGCTGTGTCGGCCATGCGGATGGCGCGCGCGGCGGGCAAGCCGCCGGGTCGGGAGGCGGGCATCGGTGACGCCATCGAGGTGGACCTGCTCCGTCGTGCGGGCGAGTTCGACGGAGCGCTGCGGTGTGCGCGGTGGGCGCTGGCCAAGCCCTGTCAAGAGGTCATCGAGCGGGTGCTGCGGCTGGGGATGGATCTGGCGGAGCAGCAGGACCGGTCGGCGCATTCGGTGTCGGAGGCACTGAACGATCCGGAGTGATGCGGGTTCGTTCGACCGCGCGCCCGATCGACCCCGTGGCGCCGACGAAGCCCACCCGGCTCACGCTCACGCCTTCCAGTCGATCATCATCTTGAGGCAGTGAGAATCGCCGAAGGCGACTTCGTAGGCCTCGCGCGCACGGGCCGGGTCCATCGCATGTGTGATGAGGCCGTCCAGCGACAGGGCGCCCGACTCCACCAGCGCGGTCACCGCCAGCAGGTCGTGTTTCTTCCATTGGGCCGCGACCCGGATCTGCGCCTCGCGCATGAAAGCCGGCGCGAAGGCGAAGCTCAGCGCCTGCTTGTAGAACCCGGCCAGCACCACCTCGCCGCCCGGGGACAGGCGCCCGATGAGGGTGTCGAGCAAGGTGGCATCGCCGCTCACGTCGTAGATCGCGCGGTAGTCCTTGCGCACATCGTCCTCGGGTGCGACGACCGGGTAGCCCGTGCCGCCGGTGCGCCGCGCCGGCTGGGTCTCCCAGACCGTGGGGGCAGGCATGCCGAGCGCCAGGGTGATCCGGGCGAGGAGCCGCCCCATCACGCCATGGCCGACGATCAGATCGGGGGCAACGAGCGGCTCGCGCACCCCTCCGAGCGCCACGGTGTGGTAGCACGTGGCGGCCAGTGCCAGCAGGACCGATCGGGGCCCGAGCTCCGGGGCCACCTGCACCATGCGATCGTGCGGAACGATCAGTCGCGAGCCGGCACCGCCGAAGAGGTTGCGCACGCCGACGAAGGCGTAGGACCCGGGGATGAAGACATGGCTGCCCACCTGTACCGAGGCGCTCTCGCCCGCCCGCAGCACCGTGCCGACGGTCTCGTAACCCGGGACCAGCGGATAGCCCAAGCCTGGAAACGGCGGCATGGTGCCGTCCCACAGCAGCCGTTCGGTACCGGTGCTGATGCCGCTGAAACTGACCTCGACCTCCAGGTCCGAGGCTTCGAACGGTTTGAGTTCCAGTTCACGTACCGACAGGGATTGCGGTGCGTCGAACACGATGGCGTGAGCGTGGGTCATGCGAGGTCCGCAACGGTGGAGACGAAGGTGGAGACGGAGGATGAAGACGGGGGTGAAGACCGGGGGTGAAGACCGGGGGCGTCGGCCGTGACGGCCGCCACGCCGTGCGAGACTACCGCAATGGAGCCCCTCTTCGACTCAGCCTCTGCGCCAACCGTCATCGTCACCGGTGCCTCGTCGGGCGTCGGCCTTCACGCAGCGGATGCGCTGGCCCGACGCGGCTGGTTCGTCGTGCTGGCATGTCGAGACCTGGTGAAGGCCGCGCAGGCCGCCCGCGCACTCGGCATTCCGGCCGATCGCCATGCGCTGCTGGCCATCGACCTCGGTTCCCAGGCGAGCGTCAGGCGTTTCGTCGACGCCTTCCGCGCGCTGCACCGCCCGCTCGATGCACTGGTGAACAACGCCGCCGTCTACTTGCCCCGGCTCGAGGCACCGCAACGCTCGCCCGAAGGCTACGAGATCAGCGTGGCCACCAACCACCTCGGGCACTTCCTTCTGAGCCGCCTGCTGCTGCCCGAACTGCAGGCCCGCGCGCAGGTCCGGCCCGGGCGCGGCGCACGGCTCGTGACCCTGGGCACGGTGACGGCCAACTCGGAAGAGTTCGGCGGCAAGGTGCCCATCCCGGCACCGGCCGACCTCGGGGACCTGCAGGGACTCGAAGCCGGATTCCTCGAACCGGTGGCGATGATCGACGGCAAGCCGTTCAAGGCCGGCAAGGCCTACAAGGACAGCAAGCTGTGCAACATGATCGTCAGCCGCGAGCTCCATCGGCGCCATCATGCCGACACCGGGATCGTGTTCAGCACCCTCTATCCGGGCTGCGTGGCCGACACCGCGCTGTTCCGCCACACGCCTGCGGCCTTCCAGCGGATCTTTCCCTGGTTCCAGAAGCACATCACCAAGGGCTACGTGACCCAGGCACTCGCCGGCGAACGGGTCGCCCAGGTGGTGGCGGACGAGGCGTTCGCGCAGTCCGGGGTGCACTGGAGCTGGGGCAATCGACAGAAGCCCGGCCGCGCACCGTTCTCGCAGCCGCTGTCCTCCAAGGCCAACGACGTCGCGCGCGCCGAGCGCCTCTGGACCTGCAGCGAACGCCTCGTCGGGCTGGCCTGAGGGCCGGGCGCACGGCGTGAACTCCTAAGCATCCGATCAGGCAGAACCGTGAAGATCCTCGCACTGGCGGGCGGCATCGCCCTGCTCGCACTCCTGGCCCTGGCGGTCTGGCTCTGGACACCCGATCGCGACCGCGCTGCGCTCGAAGCCGTCTACCTGCGCGAGCCGGGCGACCTCAGGCAGGTGGGCCCCTGGCGGCTCCACCTGCGCGATACCGGGCCGCGCGATGCACCGGCCATCCTGTTTTTCCACGGCTTCGGCTCTAGCTTGCACACCTGGGAGGCGTGGGCCACGGTGCTCGAGTCGACGTACCGCGTCGTGCGATTCGACCTGCCCGGCAACGGCCTGAGCGATCCGGACCCGACGGGCGACTACACCGATGAACGCAGCCTGCAGCTGATCGTGGCGGTGATGGACAGCCTGGGGCTGGCGAAGGCCGGCATCGCCGGGCATTCGATCGGCGGCCGCCTGGCGTGGACTTTCGCGGCCCGCCACCCACAACGCGTCGATCGCCTGGTGCTCGTCGCCCCGGACGGTTTTGCGAGCCCCGGGTTCGAGTACGGCCGCGCGGCCGATGTCCCGGCCTCGCTCGCCCTGATGCGCTACGTGCTGCCGAAGTCGCTGCTGATGATGAGCCTGGAGCCGGCCTACGCCGACCCCACCGTGATGACCCCGGCACTGGCCACGCGCTATCACGAGATGATGCTCGCACCGGGCGCCCGCCAGGCCATGCTCGCGCGCATGCGGCAAACCGTCCTCACCGACCCGGTCCCGCAGTTGCGCGGCATCCAGGCGCCGACGCTGCTGATCTGGGGCCAGCAGGACGCGATGATCCCGTTCGCCAACTCTGCTGACTACCTCGGCGCCCTTCCGAACGCCCGCCTGTCCGCGCTGCCCGGTGTCGGGCACGTGCCGCAGGAAGAGCGGGCCGAGCTGGGGCTGGAGGCCCTGCGCGGCTTCCTGCGGGCCACACAGGCGCCGTAGGCGGTCCGTTCAGCGCAGTCGGCCGCCGGACCTCGGCGTCAGGCGAACACCCTCGGCTGCCCGGTCGACTCGATCACCGACGACCACAGATCCCCTGACGGATCCACCTGCCTGCGCCCGCGGGTGGCCAACTGCATCGGCACGTGCACGAAGCGCCCATGCCAACGCCCGATGATCGTCTCGGTGTTGCCCGCCATCGCCGCATGCACCGCGTTGCGTGCCATGTTCCAGCAGTAGATGCTGTCCGACGGACACGCCGGCACGCTGCGGATGGCGTAGCTCGGGTCGATGTACTTGACCGTCACCTCGCGCCCGCGGGCGGCGAAGTGCTCGCCCAGCCGGTCGCGCAGGAAGGTGCCGATGTCCTTGAGCCGGGCGTTGCCGCTCTTGTCCGTCGCGGCCCCGGACACGGGCGATGCGATCTGCTCCTGAGCCGCGCCCTCGGCCACCACGATCACCGCATGCCCCTTGCGGTCCAGGATCTTCGACAGGTGCGTGTACACCGTCGACGCATCGGCGAGCGACACCGGCACCTCAGGGATCATCACCAGATCCACCTCGGTCGAGGCCAGCGCCGCCTGGCAGGCAAGGAAGCCCGAGTGCCGTCCCATCAGCTTGACCAGCCCGATGCCGTCCTTCGCACCCGTCGCCTCGACCCGCGCGCTGCGGATCACATCCACCGCGGCGGAATAGGCGCTCACAAAGCCGAAGCTGCGGTCGATGAACGGAATGTCGTTGTCGATGGTCTTCGGGATGCCGACCACCGCGATCTTCGCGCCGCGCCGCTCGACCTCCGCCGCCACCTTCAGCGCGCCGCGTAGTGTGCCGTCGCCGCCGACCACAAACAGGATGCCGATGCCATTGGCCTCGAGGTTGTCGACCACCTCGCCGGTGTCCTGCTCGCCCCGAGACGAGCCGAGCATCGTCCCGCCGTCGTGATGGATGTGAGCAACCACCTCCGGCGTAAGCGGCACCGGCACGTGACCGTGACGGGCGATCAGCCCTTCATAGCCGAAGCGAAAGCCGAGGATGTGCCGCACCCCGTAGCCGTAAGACAGCTCCAGCACCAGCCCGCGCACGACATTGTTCAGGCCTGGGCACAGGCCGCCGCAGGTGACGATGCCCACGCGCACCGTGCGCGGGTCGAAGAAGATCCGGTCGCGCGGGCCGGCCAGCTCGAAGGCCGGCCGCTCGCCCGCGTCGGGGCCGCTGCGGACCGCCGAGACCGCGTCGTCGAGCAGCACCTTGTCGGCCGCGCCCACGTAGCGCAGCGCCGAGTCGCCGAGGTGGCGGGCCACCGGCGAGGGCAGCAGCGCGCGCCCGAGGTCCTTGATCGCGAGGTCGCGCGGGGTGAGGGGGGCGCCGAGCAGGGCTTCGGCGCCGTCGTCGGCGGAGGCGCTCATGAGGGTTGGGTCAGCCGGTGTTGCGCAGGCCCGCGGCCACGCCGTTGATCGACAGGTGGATGCCGCGCTGCACGCGCGGGTTCACTGGCTCGCCCGCCGGCCGCTGCCGGTAGCGCCGCATCAGCTCCACCTGCAGGTGGTTCAGCGGATCCAGGTAGGGGAAGCGGTGCTCGATCGCGCGCGCCAGCCCCGGGTTCGAGGCGAGGCGCCGCGGCTCGCCGCTCACGCGGGCCAGCGCGTCGTTGGCCGCCTCGTACTCGGTGACGATCGCCGCGAACACTTTCTTGGCGAGCTTTCGGTCGCCCACCAGCTCGAGGTAGCGCGACGCGATGCCCAGGTCCGTTTTGGCCAGCACCATGTCCAGGTTCGACATCAGCGTCCGGAAGAACGGCCAGTCTTTCATCATCCGGCGCAGCAGCGCGAGCCGCGCGTCGTGCTGCGCCGGGTCCGCATCCAGGTACTGCCGCACCGCCGTGCCGAAGCCGCACCAGCCCGGCAGCGCGATCCGACACTGGCCCCAGGAGAAGCCCCAGGGGATGGCACGCAGGTCCTCGATCGCCCGTGTGGCCTTGCGCGAGGCCGGCCGCGAGCCGATGTTGAGCTCGGCGATCTCGCGGATCGGCGTGAGCTCGAAGAAAAAGTCGGTGAAGCCCGGCGTCTCGTAGACCAGCTTGCGGTAGGCCGCCATGCTCGCCTCGGACAGCGCCTGCGCTGCCTCGAGGAAGGCGCGCGGCGCGGGCTTGGTCGGATGCAGCAGCGTCGCCTCGAGTGTCGCCGCCACCAGCGTCTCGAGGTTCTGCCGGCCGTTGGCCGGGTTCGCGTACTTCGACGAGATCACCTCGCCCTGCTCGGTCAGGCGGATCTGCCCGTTCACCGTGCCCGGGGGCTGCGCGAGGATCGCGTGGTAGCTCGGACCGCCGCCGCGGCCCACCGTGCCACCCCGGCCGTGGAAGAGCCGCAGCGTCACACCGTGCGACGCACCTGAGGGACGATTGGGCCCGAAGAACGCCAGCAGCGCGACTTCGGCCCGGTACAACTCCCAGTTCGACGTGAAGAAGCCGCCGTCCTTGTTGCTGTCGCTGTAGCCCAGCATCACGTCCTGCTCGGCTCCCGAGCGGACGATCATCGCCAGCACCCCCGGCAGCGCGTAGTAGGCGCGCATGATGGGCGCCGCGTTGCGCAGGTCGCCGATCGTCTCGAAGAGCGGCGAGACGATCAGGTCCGCCACCGCGCCGTCGTCCAGCGTGCCGCGCAGGAGACCCGCCTCCTTCTGCAGCAGCAGCACCTCCAGCAGGTCGCTCACGTCTTCGGTGTGCGAGATGATGTAGTGGCGGATCGACTGCCGGCCGAAGCGTGCGAGCTGCACCAGCGCGAGGTCGAAGATCGCGAGCTCCGAGCGCGCATGGTCCGAGTAGGCGTGGCCGCGCACCCGCAGCCCGCGTGCGTCATTCAGCAGCCCCAGCAGCAGCGTGCGTCGCTCGGCCTCGGGCAGCGCCGAGTAGTCGGGTTCGATGCGCGCCACCTGCAGCAACTCCGCCACCACCGCCTCGTGCTTGTCCGAGGACTGGCGCAGGTCCACCGTGGCCAGGTGAAAGCCGAAGACCTGCACCGCGCGGATCAGCGGCGCGAGGCGCCCGGCGATCAGCGCGCGGCCGTGGTGCTTGGACAGCGAGTCCTCGATCGTGCGCAGGTCGGCGAGGAACTCGTCCGCGTTCGAGTAGGGCGCCTGCGGTGCCACCGCGTGACGCAGCGCCTCGGTGCCTGTCAGCGCGTGCAGCGTGCCCGCCAAGCGTGCGTAGAGGCCCACCAGCGCGCGTCGGTAGGGCTCGTCCGAGCGGTGCTCGTTCGGGTCGGCAGAGCGTTCGGCGAGCTGCTGCATCTCGGGCGTGATCCGCACCAGCAGCGTCGACAGCGACAGCTCCGCGCCCAGCGCGTGCACCTCCGTCAGGTAGAAGCGCAATACCGTCTCGGCCTGGCGCGCGAGCGCCATGTCCAGCGTTGCCGCCGTCACGTTCGGATTGCCGTCGCGGTCGCCGCCGATCCAGTTGCCCATCCGGAAGAAGCTCGCGATCTCATGCCCCGGCAGCGCCTCCTCGATCTCCGCGTACATCTGCGGGATCTGCGGCAGGAAGGTCGAGCGGTAGTACGACAGCGCGTTCTCGATCTCGTCGGCCACCGTGAGCTTCGTGTAGCGCAGCATCCGGGTCTGCCAGAGTTGCGTGACGCGGGCGCGCAGCGACGCCTCGTTGTGCGCCAGGTCGCGCGGCATCGCCAGCACGTCGCGCTCGGCCACCAGCTCCGCGATCGCGCGCTCGGCATCCAGCAGGCTCTTGCGCTGCACCTCGGTCGGATGCGCGGTGAGCACCGGCGAGATGTACGCATGGCGCAGCGTCTCCACGATGTCGGCTGCGCGCACGTCCTTGGCCGCCAGTCGGTCGAAAGTCAGGGCGAGCGAGCCCTCCTGCAACGTGCCCGCGCGTGCCAGGTCTTCGCGCCGGCGCACGGCATGCCGGTCCTCGGCGATGTTGGCCAGATGCGAGAAATAGGAGAAGGCGCGGATCACCGACACGGTCTGGTCGGTGGTGAGGCTCTTGAGCAGGCGGCACAAGGCGGCGGTTGCAGGCTTGTCCTGCTTGAGGCGGCCGGCCACCGAGAGCTGGCGGACTTTTTCGACCAACTCGTAGGCGTCCCGGCCTTCCTGCTCGCGGATCGTCTCGCCGAGGATGCGGCCCAGCAGCCGGATGTCGCGGATCAGCGGGTCACGGTCGGAGGGGGCCGCGGGCGTCGAGGCCTTCGGGGTGCGGCGGGGCGCGAGGCGTGCGTTCACGGCGATGCGTTCTCGAGGTCGGGGGCAGGTCGACTATACGCAAGAACCGCGCCACGGACGGCGGTCGAGGCGGGGTTCAGTCCTAATCAGGCCCACGGGTCGACAACTGCAAGACCGGCGAAGTTGAAATGCGGCACGTTGCGCGTCGCAACGGCGTAGCCGAATTCCAGCGCAATGGCCGCGATCATGAGGTCTGTCGAAGGAAGGTTGCCGCCAGCGAGTTGAGCAGCGCGAATGGCCGCCCCTTCGTTGAAAGGCAGCACACGGCCCGCGTAGGCGATGCGAAGTGCGCTGAACCATGTGCGCAGTACCGACGCCTGCGGAGAATTCCTCGCCTCCTCCATCAGGGTGCCGCGTTCGATCTCCATGATCGTCAACGTCGTCAGATAGAACGCACTGGCCGGGTGAGTCTGCGACCAGGCGCAGACCTTGGGATCCTGGTAGTGCGGCTTCTTGCGCAACTCCGAGATGACGTTGGTGTCGAGGACGATCATGCGGACTCAAAGCGCTACATCACGGAATTCGATCTCCACGCGTGGGATCTCGACGACGTCGTCGGGAAGTTCCGGGAGTTGCTGCATCAGCGCAAACAGCGAAGGCGCTTTGCCTTGCAAGCGGTGGTACTCGTCGATATTGAGCATCACGAAGGCGGGATGGCCGCGGTCGGTGATCAGAACCGGACCTGTGAGCGCAGCAGCCTTTGCTGCTGCGACGTCTCGGGTGAACTCGCGGCTGGAGAAGATTCTGGTGCTCATGCTCACCTCCGCGGGGCACGAGATCACAATGTTTGTATGCTATAACATAGGTGCTCGCGTCGCAAGCAAAGTGGCCGACGCGAGCGCTCGGCCGCGGCTTCGATCGGCTCGTCGATGTCGGTCAGACGCCCGTCTTTGATCAGCAGCACGTCCGCCGCTTCGCCGCCGCCGATCGCGAAGGTCGAGACCAGCGCGTCCTCCAGGTGGGCGCCGCCCAGGGTGGCGTCTGTCGCGGCGATCGCCGTGCGCAGGCGAGCCAGGGCTGCCCTTACCGCCCGCGCTCCGCGCAGCGAAGCACGTCCGGAGTTCCGCCCTGGTCCAGGCAGTGACGCAGGTCTCCGCTCGGACGCTCTCCCGTCGACTTAGGGCGGACCCGAGGCGTGTCCGCGGCCTGCGCTGGCGCTGGCTTCGGCGGCGCGGGCGGCGCCGCCGCCTGCTTGCCCTGCGTCGGCAGACCGAGCAACCTGAACGCGCGCAGCATCGGCGAGGCGAGCCAGCCGTCGACCGTCTTGCGCACGACAGGCACCGTCGCGCCCTCCAGATACAGCCCCGCACCCGCCGCGAGCGCGACCAGCAGCGAGGCGAACAGCCAGGCCACGGGCGAGGTCCTTCGTGGGGCCGCCTCCATGCTCCGGCTGCGCGGCGACGACGCCTCGATCGAGCGGGCCCAGCGCCTCGCATCGACTCGCCGCCGGCGGGCCGCCACCGCCCAGAGGCCGGCGAGCAGACCCACCGCGATGCCGCCGAAGTCCATCGCGAGCTGCTGCGGCGTGCGCACCGCGAGGTCAGACGGATGGATGTCGACCATCACCAGCCCCACCAGCACCGCCGCGACGAGCACGAGCATCACGCGGCTGCGCAGCAGCAGGCCGACGGCCAGCAGGCCTACGAGCTGCAACGGCGGAACGATCTCGGGAGGCATGGGCGGGCGGCGCTCGAACCGTCAAATACCGATTCTCACGCAGGCGTTCCGCGCTGTGGCCGTCGGCAGACAGTCCGTTCCGACGGGCGGCAGGTCCCGGTAGCCAGGTGCCCCATCCGTTACCGCCAACCCGACACCCCGACACCCCGCCGGCAGCGGTCGACCGACCTGCCCGCGGTGCGCAGCCGCCCGCCCGTCGGACCGAGGCCGCCCGCAGCGCCGCGCTCGCCAGGACGGATGAGGCCACGGCCGGGCCGCACCCTTAGCATTGCCGACCCTAAGTGCTTCCGAACGAGACCCCGTGCAGCGTGTCGACCAGCAAGTGCTTCATTCCGCATCGGACCTCGTGCAGTTCCTCGGCTGCGCGCACCGCACGACCCTCGACCTGCTGCACCTCGACACCCCCCGGGCCAAGACCCGCGACGACGCACAGGCGACCCTGATCCAGCAGAAGGGCATCGCCCACGAGCGGGCCTTCCTCGCGACACTCAAGGCCCGCCATGCACGCGTCGTCGCGATCGAGGCCGACCGCAACCTGCGGGGCGCCGCGCGCCTCGCGGATCAGGTCGACACAACGCTCGCCGCAATGCGCGCCGGCGTAGACATCGTCTACCAGGCCACCCTGCGCGACGGCGCGCTCTTGGGGCATGCCGATTTCCTGCGCCGCGTGCCCGGCCCCTCCGCATTCGGCGACTGGCACTACGAGGTGCTCGACACCAAGCTCGCGCGCCGCCCGCAGGCCAGCTTCCTCGTTCAGCTCGCGTTCTATTCGCGGCTGCTCGCCCGCGTGCAGGGCGTCGAGCCGGTGAGCACCTGGGTGGTCACCGGCGACGAAGCGCGCACCGAGCATCCGTTCCGTGTCGCCGACGTGCGCCACTACGTCGACCGGCAGCTGCATCGCTACCTGGCGCGCGTCACCGACCTCACCGCGCCCAGCGTCCCCGAGCCCTGCGCGGCCTGCGCGCTGTGCCCGTGGCGCGAGCGCTGCAAAGGCGAGTGGCTCGCCAACGACCACCTGAGCCAGGTCGCCGGCCTCAGCACTCCGCAGACCCGTCGCCTCGAGGCCGCCGGCATCCGCACGATGGCCGCGCTCGCCGGGATGGCGCCCGGCACGGTCGTGCCGAAGGTCGGTGCGCAGGTGCTCGAGTGCCTGCGCTCGCAGGCCGCACTCCAGCACCGCAGGAAGCAGGACGGCGTGCTGCGCCACGAGCTGCTGCCCGCCGATCCCGACGCGCGCCTCGGTTTTCACCGCCTGCCCGCCCCCGACGCACACGACCTGTACTTCGACATGGAAGGCGACCCGCTCGAGACCGACGGCCTCGAGTACCTGTTCGGCTTGGCCGGGCGGGGCATCGACCCGAAGCGACCCGGCAGGCATGCGTTCCGCGCCTTCTGGGCCCACGACCGCCGCGAGGAGCGGCTCGCGTTCGAGGCCTTCATCGACGTCGTCGGCGCCCACCTCGCCGCCCATCCCGGCGCACATGCCTACCACTACGCCCCCTACGAGCGCAGCGCGCTCGAGCGGCTGATGTGCGCCCACGGCACACGCGAAGCCGAGGTCGATCGCCTGTTCCGCGAGCACCGCCTCGTCGACCTGTACGCCGTCGTGCGCGGCGCCGTGCGCCTGTCCACCCCGAGCTACTCCATTAAGCAGGTCGAGCGCTTCTACCGCGGCGCACGCGGCGGCAAGGTCGTCGATGCCGGCCAGAGCGTCGTCTGGTACGAGGCCTGGAAGGCGACCCGCGAGCAGCGCCTGCTCGACGACATCGAGCGCTACAACCGCGACGACGTCGAGTCCACGCGGGGCCTGCACGAGTGGCTGCTCGGCCTGCGTGCGGCGGGCCTGTCGTGGCGCCCGCTGGGCGGCGTCGACGCCGGGCTCGCCGCCGAACCCAAGCCCGAGGACGCCCACCGACTCGCCCAGCGGCAGGTGCGCGAACGCCTCGAGGCCACCCTGCCCGAGAACGCCGCGGCCTGGACCGAGGACGAGGCGATGCGCGCGCTCGCCGCCCAGCTCCTCGGCTTCCACCGCCGCGAACACAAGCCCGCATTCTGGGCAATGTACGCGCGCATGAGTGCCAGCGACGAGGCGCTCATCGAGGATGTCGAGTGCCTCGGCGGGCTCGAGCGCGATCCCGGCGTCGCACCCGTCGTAACCAAGCAGTCCACCGGATGGACCTACCGCTTCCCCGAGCAGGACACCAAGCTCCGGGCCGGCGAGATGGTGACGCTGGCCGCCGACGGCAGCAGCGTGACGATCGAAGAGCTCAACCAGGTCGCCGGCACCGTGCGGCTCAAGCGCGCGACGCGGAGCGGCGAACTGCCCGAGCGCACCGGGCTCGGGCCCAGGTGGCCCATCGACGACAGGAAGCTCGAAGCCGCGCTGCGCCGCTTCGCCGAGTCCTTGCTCGCCGGCGGCGGCGTGTTTCCCGCGATCGAGTCCCTGCTGCGCCGCGAGCGGCCCCGCATCTCCGGGCATACCAGCGGCGCGCCTCTCATCGATCCCACCCGCGAGGCCCTGCCGCAGATCGTCGAGGCCATCGCGCGGCTCTATCGCAGCGTCGTGTTCGTCCAGGGTCCGCCCGGCGCCGGCAAGACCTGGACCGGCGCCCGGGTCATCGTCGAGCTGATCGCACGCGGTCACACGGTGGGCGTCGCCTCCAACAGCCACAAGGCCATCCACACCCTGCTCGAGGCCGTCGAGCGAGTCGCCGACGCGCGCGGCCTCGTGTTCCGCGGCGCTAAGAAGTGCAGCGCCGACACCCCCGACACCGAGTTCGCGGGCAGCCGCTTCGACAACCGTGTGAAGGCCGACGACATCGCCTCCGGCGGCTACGCGCTCGTGGCCGGCACCGCATGGCTCTTCGCCGAGCCCGCGCTCGAGCAGCGCCTCGACTACCTGTTCGTCGACGAGGCCGGCCAGGTGTCCCTCGCCAACCTCGTTGCCATGGGCACCAGCGCCGCCAACCTCGTGCTGCTCGGCGACCCGATGCAGCTCGGCCAGCCCGTCCAGGGCGTGCATCCCGGACAGTCCGGTGTGTCCGCGCTCGAGTACCTGATCGATGGCGCCGCCACCATCGCGCCCGAGCGCGGCATCTTCCTCGAACGTACCCACCGGATGTCGCCCGAGCTGTGCCGCTTCGTCTCCGAGGCCGTCTACGACCGGCGGCTCGTATATGCCGCAAACACCGAGGGCCGGCGCCTCGTGCTCGACGAGCGCGCCCATCCCGTGCTGCGGCCTGCCGGGCTGCGTTTTTGCCGCGTCATCCACGACGCCTACTCGCACCGCAGCATCGAGGAGGCCCACGAGATCGTCGGCCTCCTCGCCAGCCTGTTTGCGCAGCGCTGCCGCGACGAGCACGGCCACGTGCGTAAGCTCACCCTCGACGACATCCTCATCGTGGCGCCGTACAACGCGCAGGTCGAGCTGCTGAAGGCCCGCCTGCCGCCCGGTGCGCGCGTCGGCACCGTCGACCGGTTCCAGGGCCAGGAGGCCGAGGTCGTGCTGGTGTCCATGACCACCTCCAGCGAGGCCTACCTGCCGCGCTCCAAGGCCTTCCTGTACAGCCGCAACAGGCTGAACGTGGCCGTCTCGCGCGCCCGGTGCCTCGCTGTGATCGTCGCCAGCCCCGCGCTGCTCGAGGCCCGCTGCAACAGCGTCGAGGATCTGGCGCTGGTGAACCTGCTGTGCCGGGCCGCCGACGAGAGCGCGCGCCATTTCGACGATCACCGTCGGCCCGCGCGCCCCTTCGTGCCCCTTCCCGAATGGCGATAGCGGCCGAGCCTCACCCGGGTGCATGTCGCGCCCCGTTCCTGCGCACGCCTATACTCCTGTCCGACCTTCGAGCGTGCCGACCTGGGCACGACCTCGACCCGGATCGACAACATTGCGCGGCCGCCAGCGCCGCGCCGGGAGTGCGAGATGAGCTTCGTCGGCGGAGTGCTGTGGTGGATCGTGCTCGGCGCCCTCGTGGGCTGGGTGGCCGCATGGTGGATCGGACGCTCGACGCAGCGCCTGCTCGCCGAGCCCGTGCTGCAGATCGTCGAGCGGCGGGTCGACAACCCGCAGCATGTCGCACGAATCGCTGCTCTCGAGAGCGAGGTCGCGCTCGTGTCCGACCTCGAGCGCCAGGCCGCCACCATCCCTGCGCTGCAGGCCCGCATCGACGCGCTGCAGTCCGCACCGCCACGCGTCGTCGAGAAGATCGTCAACCGCACGGTGGACCGCGTCGTCGAGAAGCCGGTGGATCGGATCGTGGAGAGGATCGTCGAGAAGCCGGTGGATCGGATCGTCGAGAAGATCGTTGAGAAGCCCGTGGATCGGATCGTCGAGAAGATCGTCGAGAAGCCCGTGGATCGGGTTGTCGAGCGGATTGTCGAGCGGGTTGTGCCCGACACCGTCGCGCTTGCCGAGCGGGATGCGGCGCTGGGAGTGCAGCGGCGCAGGGTCGAGCATCTGGAGGCGCTGGCCGCCGTGCAGGCCGAGCGCCTTGCGGAGTCTCATGCGAGGCCGCAGATCGGCGCCGACCTGGTGGACCCTGCCAACATCGAGATCGTCGAGGGCATCGGCCCGAAGATCGCGCAGGTGCTGCGTTCCCACGGATTCGGTTCGTTCGATGCGCTTGCGCAGGCCTCCCCCGGCACCCTGCGCGAGATCCTCGACGACCAGGGCCCCGCCTACCGCATCGCCGACCCCAGCACCTGGCCCGAGCAGGCCCGCCTCGCCGCCCAGGGCAGCTGGGACGAACTGAAGTCCCTGCAGGACTCGCTGACCGCGGGCCGCCGCAACTGAGCACCCGGAGCTGAACATGACCGCGACCACTTTTGAAGCCACCGCCGTCCAAGGCGCCCCACGCCGCCTTGTGGAGGATGTGTGGAAGACGCTGAATCAGAGGTATGCGATCGGCACGGGGGTGCTGGTGGCGATGTTAGCGGTGCTGTGGTTGGTTGGGATGGGGCCGGGGCGGGAGGGGGAGGTAGCGTTCCCCGAAACGGCGGGCGTTCCCGCTGTGGCGTCGCGGCAGGGGACGGAGGCGCCCGCGAGTGCAGCAAGGCCGACGGAGGCGCCGGCTGCAGTGGCCCGGCAGTCGAGCGAGGCATCGCCTGCGGCAGGGTCGGGCGCTGCGGTTACTGCCGCGCCCTCCGGAGGCAACGGCGCAGCATCTACCGGATCTGGGGTCACCCCCGCGCCCACGGAACCGACCACCCGAGCCATTCCCGGCGCCCCGGTCGCCCGCATCTACTTCGAACCCGATCAGGCCTGGCCGTCGGGCGAGGTCGGCCCGAAGCTTGCCCCCGTGCTCGCCCGGCTGAAGGCCGAGCCCTCGACGAAGGCGCTGGTGAGCGGGTTTCATGACCGGCGCGGGTCGGTGGAGAAGAATGCGGCGCTGGCGAATCGGCGGGCGCAGGGGGTGCGGCGGGTGCTGATTCGGGAAGGGATTGCGGCGGATCGGATTGTGTTGGCGAAGCCGCAGCAGACGCAGGGGACGGGGCCGGATCGGGAGGCGCGGCGGGTTGAGGTGACGGTCGCTCGGTGAAGGGCTGTTAGCCCGCTCGGCGGGTCTACCCGATAACCCAGGCCACCATCTAAAGCCGTCGGCCATTGGCGCGCCGCCTTCACCCTCGGCTTCAGCGTCGCTGCCGGCAACACCGACTCCGGATGCGGCCGATCAGCTGTAATCGTTCGATTACACTCCGATCCGGACTGGTCGAGCGCGGAAACGAAGATGCGTGCACGAATCAAGGTCGATGAACTGCCGGCATTCGACGCCGCGCCCTACCTCGACAATGACGAGGCCATTGCCGCGTACCTCACCGACTGCTTTGCAGCGGTTGCTGTCGGTGGCGGCCAGCCCTCGAACTTACGGTCTCGGCCCTATTGCGGTCAGTCAGGCCAGCAGACCGCGCCGGCGCAAGCGACCGGTGTCCGATGTACTGCTGACGTACCCGGTGTCGGCACTGGGCCGGAAGCGCAGGGACCAGGCGAGTGACTGCTGTTCACTGCGTCGAACTCACGCATCCGACCCTATGCGGTCATGCAAGGACTCTGAGCGAAGCGGTCAGTGGTCTTCCTATCTCCTGCAGCCGCTCGGGCTCGTTCGGTCATGACGCCCTCACCTCGCCCAGCAGTTCAGGGTGGCGATCTAG
>JBIPLJ010000057.1:0-26968 GCA_044368415.1 Burkholderiaceae bacterium | reverse complement strand
CTTCGATGGGGTGTTCGTCGACGCGCCGCGCCGCCGCGTGGTCGCGGTCGGACGTCGCGTCGCGCCGTGGACACGCGCCGGCGGCAGCGGAGTCGCCGTGCCGATGCCGATTCCGGGTCTGATTCCGTTGCCGATCGTATCCGACGGGTACGAGGCCGCCTCCACGGTTCTGGTCGTGGACGCCGCCGATACGAGCCGCCCCCGGGTGCTGAGCACGCTGGAGCTGGGCGGCGAGATCCAGGCGACCCGCACTGTCGACGGCCGGCTGTGGGTTGTGTTGCGCAGCCAGCCGCGGCTCGAGGGCTTCGACTGGGGCTGGCGCACGCCCGCCGACAACGATCGGTGGCTCGCCGCGCTCTCGAGCGATGCGGTGCTGCCGGTCTGGCGGGTCGACGGCGGCCCGCCCCGCTCCTTGCTGGGAGCGGAAGCATGCCTGCTGCAGCGGGCGGCGCCTGGCGCCGTCGGTGCGGTGACCAGCGTGCTGTCCATCGACCTCGCTGCGCCCGCGGCCGCACCGCTGGCACGCTGCGTCGCAACACCGGTGGACGCGGTGTTCATGACTCGCGACACGCTGGTGCTGGCGACGGTCCGCTCAGGGGCGATCGAGGTGTCCGACCCCGTTGCCATGACCGTCGCGTTCGGCGAGGCGGTGACCGACGTCCACCGGTTCGCACTGTCGTCGGGCTCGATTGACTACCGCGGCTCGGGCAGCGTTCCGGGCGACCTGGGCGGCACGCCGGACGGTGCCCGGTTCAGGCTGTCGGTCGATGCGGATCGGCTGCGGGTGCTGACCAGCCGCGACACCCGGTCTGCGCCGGGCGCGAGCCCCGCGACGCTGTCGATCCTCGAGGATCGGGGCGAGGGCGCGCTCACTATGCTCGCCACGCTGCCGAATGCGCGCCGGCCCGCGCTCATCGGCAAGCCCGGCGAGCAGGTGCACGGCGTGCGCTTCGTCGGGACGCGCGCCTACGCGGTCACGTTCCGCAGGACCGACCCGGTCTATGTCATCGAACTCGCCGACGCGGCCGACCCGAAACTGCTCGGCTCGCTGGAGGTGCCCGGCTTCTCCGACCGGCTCTACCCGCTGACCGACCGGTTGCTGCTCGGTGTTGGGCACGACACGGCGAACTGGAACGGCGTCGACTTCACGACGGGCGTTCGGCTCTCGCTCATCGACGTCAGCGACCCGACGACGCCGATCGAGCGCGCGAGCCGCACGATCGGCCAGCGCGGCACCCGCTCCGCGGCCGACGGATCCCCGCACGGGTTGATGCTGCGCCCGGTCGGCGGGCGGCTAAGGATCGCGCTGCCAGTGGCCGTCCACGAGGGCCCATCCGATCCATACGCCACCGAACTGCCGGACGCTCTGCGCGCACGCGCGTTCACACGGCTGGCGGCCTTCCGCTTCGAGGTCGACCCGGGCGCCCCGGCGCTCGTCGAGCGGCCCGCCGTCGCGGCACCCGATGCGGCGGCGGCCGGCGACGGACCCTACCGCACGCGCGCGGAGCCGGCCGGCGCCTACGACCGGGCGATCGACGTCGGAAACGTCAGCTGGCTCTGGTACGACGGTCGCTTCGTCGGCGCCCCTTGGTGATCGGGGCATGCGGGGCCGCGCCCGGTGATACGCCGGGCGACGGCCCGCACGAAGCCGGGTAACCTCGCGGCGGGGGTGCGAGTGGGCCGCCGCCGCCGCGGCGCCGTACAGGACGCCCCCGGACGGCGCAACCAGAGCGCCGGGAACGCCCGACGAGAGCTTCGAGGAGACGCCCCATGGACTTCGCCCCCACCGACGAGCAGCTCGAGATCGAGCGCGCCGTCCCGTCGATCTGCAAGTGCTTCGACGACGACTCCTGGCGCACGAAGGACCGCGACGGCGGCTTCCCGCAAGACTTCCACACGGCCTTTGCCGAGGCCGGCTGGCTCGGCATCGCGATGCCCGCCGGGTACGGCGGCGCGGGGCACGGCATCACCGAGGCGGCGATCCTGATGCGCACGATCTCGGCTTCGGGTGCGGGCATGTGGGGCGCCTCGGCGATCCACATGACGTCGACGGGCAGGCGGTCTGGATCTCCACCGCCCAAATGGCCGACAAGATCCTGCTGCTTGCGCGCACCGCCGACCCCGACCCCGCGGCCGCGGCGCCCTCGCGCGGCCTGAGCCTCTTCTACACCGACCTCGACCGTACCCGGATCGAGGTCCGCGCTACGCAAACGAGCGCATGGTGTTCGACCGGCCGATCGACAAGAACCAGGGTGTGCAGCATCCGCTGGCCGAGCGCTGGATCGAGCACTAGGCGGCGGACCTGCTGACGATGCGCGCGGCCGGGCTGCACGGCCAGGGCAAGCCCTGCGGCGCCGAGGCGAACGCGGCGAAACACTTCGCCGGCGAGGAGGTGTTCGGTCAGCCGAAGTCGTACTGAGGTCGCACCGGGCGGGCCGGTGCCGCGCGCAGCGCCCTCGGCCCGACATCATCCCGCCTGCAGCCAGCCGCGCAGCGCCTGCAAGAAGCGCTGCACGTCGCGGGCGGGATGCCCAGCGAGGCCGCAGCGTTGTGCGGCGACAGCCACCCCGTCTCAGCGGTCCAGGATCTGGCTCAGGAACTGCTTGCTGCGCTCGTTCTGGGGGTTGCTGAAGAAGGCATCGGGCGCGTTCTGCTCGACGATCTCCCCACGGTCCATAAAGATCACCCGGTCGGCCACTGCCCGCGCGAACCCCATCTCGTGGGTCACACACAGCATGGTCATGCCTTCACGCGCCAGGTCGATCATGGTGTCGAGCACTTCCTTGACCATCTCGGGGTCGAGCGCGGAGGTGGGCTCGTCGAACAGCATGATCGAGGGGTTCATGCACAGTGCCCGCGCGATCGCGACGCGCTGCTGCTGGCCGCCCGATAGCTGGCCCGGGTACTTGGGCGCCTGCTCCTTGATTCGCACCCGCTCGAGGTACTTCATCGCGGTGGCTTCGGCCTGCGCCTTGCTCTGCTTCCTCACCCAAATCGGGGCGAGCGTGCAGTTGTCTAGCACGGACAGGTGCGGGAACAGGTTGAAGTGCTGGAACACCATGCCCACGTCCGAGCGGATCGTGTCGATGTTCTTGATGTCGTCGGTCAGCTCGATGCCGTTGACGACGATGCTGCCCTTCTGATGCTCCTCGAGCCGGTTGATGCACCGGATGAGCGTCGACTTGCCCGACCCCGAGGGGCCGCAGACGACGATCTTCTCGCCGCGCGCGACCGTCAGGTCGATGTTCTTCAGGACGTGGAACTCGCCGTACCATTTGTTCAGCCCGGCGATGCGGATCGCGGGCTTGCCGTCCGCGGATGCGGCGGGGGTGGCGGCAGACTGTGCGACGGCACTCATCGGTCGAACCTCGTGTGTCGGGGGTGGGTCAGCGGTGGCCGCGGGCCAGGTCGCGCTCGAGCCACTGGCTGTACTTCGACATCGCGAAGCAGAAGATCCAGTAGACGAGGATCGAGAACAGGAACGCCTCGATGAAGTACTTCTTCCATGCGAAGTCGGTCTCGACCGACTTCTTCACCGCGTAGGCGAAGTCGTAGATCGCGATGATCACCACCAGCGAGGTGTCCTTGAAGACCGAGATGAAGCTGTTGACGATCGGCGGGATCGAGATCTTCAAGCCCTGCGGCAGGATCACCAGCAGCATCATCTTCCAGTAGGGCAAGCCGAGCGCCTCGGCGGCCTCGTACTGGCCCTTGGGCACCGCCTGCAAGCCGCCGCGCACCGCCTCGGCCAGGTAGGCCGCGATGAACAGGATGATCGCCACCTGCGCGCGCAGCATCTGATCGATGCGCACGCCCTCGGGCAGGAACAGCGCGAACATCACGCTCGCCATGAACAGCACCGTGATCAGCGGCACGCCGCGCACGACCTCGATGTAGATCACCGAGAACGAGCGGATGATCGGCAGCTTGCTGCGCCGCCCGAGCGCCAGCAGCACGCCGAGCGGGAATGCGAAGGCGATGCCGAAGATCGCTAGGATCAGGGTGACCGGCAGGCCGCCCCACTGCTCGCTGCGCACCGGGGTCAAGCCCAGGCCTCCGCCCATCAGCCAGAAGGTGCTGGCGATGCCCGCGACCCAGATCGCGATCAGGCTCGGGCGCCAGAACAGCTTGATCGCCGAGACGACGAGCAGGCCGCACAGGATCACGATCACGATCGCTGGGCGCCACTGCTGGTCGAACGGATACACCCCGAACATCATGAAGCGGAACTTCTCCCAGACGACCGCCCAGCAGGCGCCCTGGCCGCGGACCGCGTCGCAGGCGGCCAGCGGCTGGTGGCCCCAGACCGCCTTGAAGACCAGCCAGTTCAGCGCCGGCGGCACGACGTAGGCGAGCACGGCCAGCGTCAGCAGCGTGACGACGGTGTTCGAGATGCTGGAGAAGAGGTTGGTGCGGATCCAGCCGAACGGGCCGCCGCCGCCGGTGGGCGGACGCTCGGCGGCGCTCGTAAGGGCCAAGTCGGGGAGGGAGGTGAGGGTGCCGTTCGCCATAGCGGGTCTCCTAGCGTTCGACGAGCCGCACGCGGTCGTTGTACCAGTTCATGAAGAGGGAGATCGACAGGCTGATCGACAGGTAGACCGCCATCAGGATGGCGATCGCCTCGATGGCTTGGCCGGTCTGGTTCATCGTGGTGTTGGCCACCGCGACCAGGTCGGGATAGCCGATCGCCACCGCGAGCGACGAGTTCTTGGCCAGGTTCAGGTACTGGCTGGTCATCGGCGGGATGATCACGCGCAGCGCCTGCGGCAGCGTGATCAGGCGCAGGCGCTGTCCGGGCGTGAGGCCGAGCGCCATCGCGGCCTCGCCCTGGCCGCGGTCGACCGCGAGGATACCCGCGCGCACCACCTCGGCGATGAAGGCGGCGGTGTAAGTGGCCAAGCCGAGCAGCAGCGCGGTGAACTCGGGCGAAACGACGCGGCCGCCCTGGAAGTCGAAACCCGACAGCTCGGGGATGTCGAACTGCGTCGGCGCGCCGAGCGCCGCCCACGCGGCGAGCGGCAGCCCCACCACCAGCGCCAGCAACGGCCAGCCGATCGGCAGCTGGCGCCCGGTGGCGATCTGCGTGCGGCGGGCGTACCCGCGCCAGACCCAGGCGAGCCCGATGCCTGCGAGGCAGGCCCAGCCCGCGGCGGTCCAGGCGATGTGCTCGGCTGGCCAGGCGAAGCGGAACCCGCGCTGGCTCACGAACAGCCAGCCCCCGACTTCGATCGACTCCTTCACCGACGGCAGCAGCTCGGTGAACACGCCGTACCAGACGAAGAGCTGCAGCAGCAGCGGCACGTTGCGCATCACTTCGACATAGCCCGAGGCGAGCCTGGCGAGCAGCCAGTTCGACGAGAGCCGCGCGATGCCGATCAGCGTGCCGAGGACGGTGGCGAAGAAGATGCCGAGCGCGGCCACGACCAGGGTGTTGGCCAGCCCGACCAGGAAGGCGCGCAGGTACGAGTCGGAGGCCTCGTACGTGATGTACTTCTCGGCGATCTCGAAGCCCGCTTCGCGCGACAGGAACGCGAAGCCGACCTGGATCTGCCGGGTCTCGAGATTGTGGAGCGTGTTGGAGACCAGGTACCAGCCGAGGCCGATCACGCCTGCGAGCAGCAGGGCCTGGTAGAGGATATTGCGGACGCGTTCGCTGCGAAACATGGCCTGCCTTGGGGAGTCGTTCCACGAGGTCCGCGGCGCAGGTGCGCCGCGGACCCGTTTGTTGCCTCAGCCCCGTCCGATCACCGAATCGGCGGCGCGTACATCAGACCGTCGTCCTTCGGCAGCGCGTTCTGCCCGCGCTCGAGGCCCAGCGGCGCGATGTTTCGGACGTACATCTCGCCGTAGTTGCCCACCGACTTGACCGCGCGGATCAGCCAGTCGTTGTCCAGGCCGAGGCCCTTGCCCACGTCACCCGAGGTGCCGACCAGGCGCTGGATCGGCGGCTCTTTGCTCTCGGCCTTGAGCTTGTCGATGTTCGCCGCCGTGATGCCGTACTCCTCGGCCTCGATCAGGCCGAACAGCGTCCAGCGCACGATCGTGAAGAACTCCCAGTCTCCGCGGCGGATCATCGGACCGAGCGGCTCCTTCGAGATCGCGTCGGGCAGCACGACGTAGTCGTCCTTGTTCGCTGCCTTCAGGCGCGTCGCGGCGAGACCCGAGATGTCGGTCGTGTAGACGTCGCATCGACCGGCGAAAAACGCCTGCTCGATCTGGTTCAGCTCGGCGATGACGACCGGCTTGAAGGTCATCTTCTTGGTGCGGAAGTAGTCGCTCAGGTTCAGCTCGGTGGTGGTGCCCGGCTGCACGCAAACCGTCGCGCCGTTCAGCTGTGCGGCGCGCTTGATGTTCGCCGACTTCTTCACCATGAAGCCCTGGCCGTCATAGAACAGGGTGCCTGCGAACACCGAGCCCAGGGTCGCGTCGCGCGACGAGGTCCAGGTGGTGTTGCGCGACAGGATGTCGACCTCGCCGGACTGCAGCGCGGTGAAGCGGTTCTGCGCGTTCGTCGGGACGAACTGGACCTTGTTCGGGTCGCCGAGGATGACCGCCGCGACCGCTTTGCAGAAGTCGGCGTCGAGGCCGGTCCACTTGCCCTGCGAATCTGGCGCCGAGAAGCCGAGCAGGCCGGTGTTAACGCCGCAGCGCAGCATGCCTTTGGACTTGATGGCGTCGAGTGTCGGACCGGCGGATGCGGTCAGCGGGGCCATCGCGGGCACCGCGATGGCAGCGGCGATCGCGAGTCGTTTGATCCAGGGTGTCTTGTTCATCGGGGTTCCACTGTGGGGTTCGTGGTCATCGTGGGTTTGTGGTCATCCGCTGCATCCGACGGACGGTCGGCGAAGGCAGCGTGGCGTCGGAGTCTACGCGCATGGGAATGGCCCCGGCAAGCGAACGCCGGCGGCCTCCGCGCGCGTGTCCGCCGGTCAGCGCGGCGGCACCCCGACGCCCGCCCCGATGCGGCGCACGGTGCCCGCGCGATGGGCCTGCACAGGGCGCGGCGCACTGCTTGCGTGCAGCGTCGGACAAGTCAATCGCCTGTCGAGCGCATCGTGCGCCGGCTGCCAGCGACTTCGGCGGGCGCGAGCTGAACGTGCTGTTCGCACGCTTCACGCTCGGCGATTGCTCTTGATCGGAAGCGCAGCGCGCCCCGGGCCCCTCGCGCGTTCCGAGGGTGCGCCGGCGGCGAGCGGGGGCGCAGCGACACGCTGTTAACATCGTCCGCATGACCGAAGACCCCCGCACGACGGGCCCCGGAGACGCTGCCCCGCCCCGCCCCGCGGCCAGCCTCGTGCTCCTGCGCGATGCTCACGATCGCATCGAGGTCCTGCTGCTCGAGCGCTCCGTCGACGACACGGTGCTGGCCGGCGCGCATGTGTTCCCGGGCGGCAAGCTCGATCGTGAGGATGCGGACGACGAGGTCATCGCGCGCCTCGACGCTGACCCGGCCGCACTGCACGCGCTGCTCGGCGAGCCCGAGCTCGATGCGCGCGAGGCCGCAGCCCTGCATGTTGCGGCCCTGCGCGAGACCTTCGAGGAGACCGGCGTGCTGATGGCGCGCGGCGCCGACGCCGCGATGGTGGTTCGGGCCCGCGCGCTGCACCGCGAGGGCCACGGTTGGGGCGAACTGATGGAGGCGCTCGACCTGCGCCTCGACGCCTCGCTGATGCGGCCCTGGTCGCGCTGGGTCACCCCGAAGGTGCCGACGATGATGCGCAAGCGCTTCGACACCCGGTTCTTCATCGCGCGGCTGCCCGAGGGGCAGGTGCCCGAGCCCGACCCGCGTGAGGCGGTCGCCGCGCGCTGGATGAGTGCCCGGGACGCGCTCGAGCGTTACGGGTCCGGCGAGATCGACATGGCCGCGCCGCAGATCATGACGCTTGTGCACCTGTCGCGCTTCGCGGACGTGGACGCCGCGATGCGCGACGCCTCCGGGCGGCGTCCGCCGGTGATCCGCCCGGAGGCGATCGAGACCGCGACCGGCCGGATCATCTGCTATCCCGGCGATCCCGCGCATCCGGTGAGCGAGCGTGCGATGCCCGGCCCCACGCGCATGCGCTTCGAGAAGAACCGCTTCCGCCCTGAGACCGGTTTCGAGGCCTGGTTCGACTGACCTCGACGGCGCCACGCGCATCGCACCGCACCGCACCGCACCGCACCGCACCGCACCGCACCGCACGTTCAGCCCGCCCCGACAGGACGCTCCATGACTCCACCCCATCGCATCGCCGTCATCCCCGGCGACGGCATCGGCAAGGAAGTGATGCCCGAAGGGCTGCGCGTGCTCGACGCGGCCGCCCGCAAGTTCGGCATCCCGCTGCAGCTCGACCACTTCGACTTCGCGAGCTGCGACTACTACGCACGGCACGGCAAGATGATGCCGGACGACTGGAAGGACCGGATCGGTGGTCACGACGCGATCTTCTACGGCGCGGTCGGCTGGCCCGACACGGTGCCCGATCACATCTCGCTCTGGGGCTCGCTGCTGCTGTTTCGCCGCGAGTTCGATCAGTACGTGAACCTGCGGCCGGTACGGCTGATGCCCGGCATCCCGTGCCCGCTCGTCAACCGCAAGCCGGGCGATATCGACTTCTACGTCGTCCGCGAGAACACCGAGGGCGAGTACAGCTCGCTCGGCGGGCGCGCGTTCCCGGGGACCGACCGCGAGGTGGTGATCCAAGAGTCGATCTTCACCCGCCACGGCACCGACCGGATCATCAAGTACGCGTTCGAGCTGGCGCGCAAGCGCAAGAAGCAGCTGACCTCGGCGACCAAGTCGAACGGCATCTTCATCTCGATGCCCTACTGGGATGAGCGTGTCGAGGCGGTCTCGAAGCTGTACCAAGACGTCGCCGTCAAGAAGTTCCACATCGACATCCTGACCGCGCACTTCGTGCGCAACCCGCACTGGTTCGACGTGGTGGTCGCGAGCAACCTGTTCGGCGACATCCTGTCCGACCTCGGTCCTGCCTGCACCGGTACGATCGCGATCGCGCCGAGCGCGAACATCAATCCCGAGCGCACCTTCCCGTCGCTGTTCGAGCCGGTGCACGGCTCGGCGCCAGACATCTACGGCCAGGGCATCGCCAACCCGATCGGCCAGATCTGGTCCGGCGCGATGATGCTCGAGCACCTTGGCCATCCCGAGGGCCACGACGCGATCGTGCGGGCGATCGAGACCGTCACCGCCCACGGCCCGCGCACGCCCGACATGGGCGGCACCGCGACCACCACCGACATCGGCCGGGCGATCGCCGACGCGCTCGGCGGCTGAATCGGGTCCGGCATCCACAGCGCTCGGCAAGGCAGGGCCGAGCGGGGCGTGCGACGCGGGTCGCGGTTGCCCGGTCGCGGTCGCCCGCAGCCGATCGCTTGTCAGGGGCGCTGTGGCCATCACCCCACCCGCCGTGTTCTTTGTGCTTGCCCGAGGCCTGGACTGCGATAAAGTTCGGGCCCGCATTCAAGCCCCCTGTCGGCCGACCGGACCCCATCCCGGCACCGACCTTATCGGAGTGGAGACGACATGAACGCATCCAAGCTCATCGGCGGCATCGCGCTGGCCCTCGCCGCCACCACGGCCCATGCGCAGTACCCCACCAAGCCGGTCACCATCGTCGTGCCGTTCGCGGCCGGCGGCCCGACCGACACCGTCGCCCGCTCGGTCGGTCAGGCGATGGAGAAGGCGCTCGGCACCAACGTGATCATCGAGAACAAGCCGGGCGCCGGCGGCACGATTGGCGTGGCCGACGTGGCCCGCGCGCCCGCCGACGGCCACCGCATCCTGATCCACCACATCGGTATGGCGACCGCCCCTGCGCTGTACCGCAAGCTGCCCTTCGATCCGCTCAAGGATCTGGAGTACGTGGGCCTGATCAACGACGTGCCGATGACCCTGCTCGTGCGCAACACGCTGCCGGTGAACAACGTCAAGGAGTTGATCGCCTACACGAAGACGAACAAGGACAAGATGACGCTGGCCAACGCCGGGATCGGCGCGGCCTCGCACCTGTGCGGGCTGCTGTTCCAGCAGGCCATCGAGACCGACCTGACGACAGTCCCCTACAAGGGCACGGCGCCCGCAATCACCGACCTGATCGGCGGCCAGGTCGACATCCTGTGCGACCAGACGACCAACACCACCGAGCAGATCAAGGGCGGCAAGGTCAAGGCGCTCGCGCTGACCGCGCCCAGGCGGCTCGAGTCGCTCAAGGACCTGCCGACCTCGGCCGAGGCCGGGCTGCCGGGCTTCGAGCTGTCGATCTGGCACGGCATGTACGCGCCGAAGGGCACGCCCAAACCGGTGATGGACAAGCTGGTCGAGGCGCTGCAGGCGGCGCTCAAGGACCCGGCGCTCAACAAGCGCTTCTCGGACCTCGGCGCGACCACCGTCGCCGCCGACAGGCAGACCCCCGATGCGCTCGGCAAGCACCTGAAGGCCGAGATCGACAAGTGGTCCCCGATCATCAAGAAGGCCGGGGTGTACGCGGACTGACCGCACATCCGGGCGCGGGCTCGGCGCATGTTCTGCGCTAGAGTCCGCGTCCATGGATTCCAGACGTCTGCTCGTCGAGAGCTTCGAGGCCGCCGTCGCGGCGGCCGATCCGCTACGCATCGTCGCAGCCCACCTGCCTGACCCGCCCGACCCGGCACGCGGCCGCACGCTCGTCGTAGGCGCCGGCAAGGCGGCTGCCTCGATGGCCCGCGCCGTCGAGCTCGCCTGGCCGGCCGACGCGCCGCTCGACGGGCTGGTCGTCACCCGATATGCGCACGGGATGCCGACCGATCGGCTTCGGGTGATTGAGGCCGGTCATCCGGTGCCGGACGAGGCCGGCGAGGGCGCAGCGGCCGAGATCCTGGCACGAGCAGCCGCCCTCGGGCCGGACGACCTGCTTCTCGCGCTCGTCTCCGGGGGCGGCTCGAGCCTGCTGTCGCTTCCGGTCCAGAGCGTGCCGATGGCCGACCTCAAGGCGGTGACGCGCGCGCTGCTCGCCTCGGGCGCCCCGATCCAGGAGATGAACGTCGTGCGCAAGCACCTGTCCCGCATCCAGGGCGGGCGGCTCGCGCAGGCGACGCGCGCACGGGTCCGTGCTTTGTTGGTGTCCGACGTGGCCGGCGACGACGTCTCCGCGATTGCCTCCGGGCCCTGTGCCCCCGACCCGAGCACCCATGCCGACGCGATCGGTGTGCTGGCCCGCTGGGGCGTGAGCCCGCCCGCCAGCGTCGCCGCACACCTGGTTCGCGGCGCGCGTGGCGAGATCGACGACACGCCGAAACCGGGTGACCCGCTGTTCGGGCGGGTCGACAACCGCATCATCGCCACCGCGCACGGTAGCCTGGAGGCCGGCGCACGCGTCTTCGAGCAGGCCGGCCTGCGCGCGGTCATCCTCGGCGACACCGTGACCGGCGAGGCCCGCGACGTGGCGCAGGTGATGGCCGCGCTGGTGCGCGAGATCCGCCTGCACGGCGGGCCGTTCGCTGCGCCGGTCGCGCTGATCTCGGGCGGCGAGTGCACGGTCACGCTGCGCGGTCAGGGGCGGGGCGGGCGGTGCTCGGAGTTCCTGCTGGCGCTGCACCACGAGCTGGGGGACCTGCCGGGCGTGTCGGCGATCGCCGCCGACACAGACGGCATCGACGGCGTCGAGTCGAACGCCGGCGCGCTGCGGCTCGCCGACAGCGCTGCGCGCGCGGCGGCGCTCGGGCTCGACGCCCGCCGCTGCCTCGACGACAACGACGGCTGGGGCTTCTTCTCGCGGCTGGGCGACCTGGTCGTGACCGGCCCGACTCGCACCAACGTCAACGACTACCGCGCGATCCTCGTCGCCTGACCGTGACGAGGTCCGCCCCACACCGACCTGCCGGCGCTGCGGGTGCGTGCCCGATCGAGCGTTCAGTCCGCCTTGAACAGGTGGGCGAAGGGCCGGCTGACCTCGAAGCGCTCGGGGCGCGAGCGCAGGTGCACCACGAGCTTGCCCGACAGCGTGCGTGTCGTCCGTGCAATCTCCCGGGTGCGCACCACTGTGCCACGGTGGATCTGCCAGAACTCGTCGGCGGGCAGCCGCTCGAGCACCTCCTTGAGCGGAATGCGGATCAGCGCCTCGTCGTCGCGGGTCAGCACGCGCAGGTATTTGTCCGCGGCCTCGAAGACGACGACCTCGTCGATCGGGATCAGCCGCACCTCGTCGCGCAGCGAGGCGCGCAGCCAGCGCAGCGGTGCCGAACTGTCTGCTCCGGCCGTGCCCGCGCCACCGGCGAGTTCGACGAGGCGGCGCAGCACATCCGGGTCGATCGCGGGCGCGGCGGCGGCGGCGCCTGCGAGGGTTCCGGCCTCGCGCTCGGCGAGCCGCGCCTGCAGGCGCTCGACCGTGCGCGCGAGCCGCGCCGGCTCCAGCGGCTTGAGCAGGTAGTCGACCGCGTCGCGCTCGAAGGCATCGAGCGCATGCGCGTCGTACGCGGTGACGAACACCCACAGAGGTGCGTGCGGAAAGGCGGCGGCCGCCTGTGCGACCTGCAGCCCGGTACGTCCGGGCATGCGGATATCGAGAAAGGCGACATCGGGCCGCTCGCGCTCGATCGCCTCGAGCGCGTCGTCGCCGTCGGCGCAGGTGACGACCACCCGCAGCCCCGGCCAGGCCTGCGCAAGCGCGGCGACCAGCGCCTCGCGCAGCAGCGGCTCGTCGTCGGCGACGACCGCCCGCGGGGCAGCGCCCGCGGCGCGGGCACCGGACGGGGCTGTGCTCATGTCGCGGGCGCTGGGCGGTGCGGCAGCGTCAGGCGCGCGACTGTGCCGCGCGGTGTGTTCTCGCGCAGGGCGAGTCGGGCGGCCGGTCCGTAGAGGGCCCGCAGCCGGTCGGCCAGGTTGGCCAGGCCGGTGCCCGATACCTCATGCGCCGCCGCCGCCGCCGCCGCCGGCACCTCGGCGCGCCCGGCCGCGTCGGCCAGGCCGCCCCCGGTGTCCGCCACCTCGACGACCAGCGTACCGTCGGCCTCGCGGTGCGCCCGCACCTCGATCGAGCCGCCTGCGGCCTGCGGCTCGATGCCGTGTTTGACGGCGTTCTCGACCAGCGGCTGCACGAGCATCGGCGGCACCTCGGCCGCGCGCAGCGCGTCCGGCACGTCGAAGCGCCACTGCAGGCGGTCCCCGAGGCGGCGCTTCATGATGCCCAGCAGCGACGCCGTGACGTCGAGCTCCTCGCCAAGCGTCGAGGATTCGGCGCGCGCATGGCGTAGCGTCGCCCGCAGGTGGCGGGCGAGGTCGTCGACCAGCCCGCGCGCCGCCGCCGGGTCTCGGTCGATCAGCGCCGAGACGTTGGCCAGCGTGTTGAACAGGAAATGCGGCTCGACCTGCGCACGCAGCGCCTGCAGCCGGGCCTGTGCTGCGGTCCGCTCGGCGGCGACCGCGCGCCAGCCCTCCGACTCGGCGCGGGTGCGCGCATGGCGCAGGCGCTCGCGGCCGTAGAAGATCAGGGTGCCCAGGGTGCCGACCGTCAGCGACAGCAGCACGGTGCGCACCGACATCACGCCATGCCCGGCCATGACCGGTGCCGCGCCGCCGAAGATCGCGCGGGTCGCCAGTTCCGCGAGCTGAATGCCGATCAGCGCGCCGACAATGATCGCCGCGCCGAACAGCGGCACAGCGACCTTGAGGTCGCCCTCGCTGCGCTCCACGCGCGGCGCGACCGCCCAGCACAGTGCCGCGATCGTCAGCCCGATCGCCTGCGACTGGACGAAGCTCGGCCACCAGTCATGGCGCTCGGGGCTGTAGGCGACGAGCATCGCTGCGATCGCCGTGTTCAGCGCGACCGTGGCGAGCAGGATCAGGACGATGTGTCGGGTCATCGATACGGGCGCTCCGGCGGCGATTATCGCCCGCAGCTCGCTCAACCGGCCATCGCGAGCAGCCACGCGCCGAGGGTGCGGCTGGGCGCGAGCGTGAACAGCCCGGCGATCACGAGGCTCGCAAACGCGCCGCGCATCGCCCGCCGGTGCGCCTGTACCGCGCCCCGGCGGATCGCGCCGACCGCGCGCCACAAGGTCCACAGTGTGAGCACCGACAGCAGGTGGATCGGCCCGAAGGTGCCGAGCGGTGTGTGCACCGGGAAGCGGTGGGCCTCGATGAAGAAGGAGGCGAGCGCGGTGGCGGCCATCGCCCCGACCCAGAGGCGCCCGGCGATGCGGTGACCGGGGCTGCCCTTGCGGGCGGCGATCACGTAGGCGCCGAGGGCGAGCGCGAGCGCCGCGGCGAGCACGTGCAGGGCGATCGCGGGTTCGAGGAGACGGGATTGCAGAGGGGTCATGGCGGTGTCCGGTGATGCGGGAGGCGATGCCCGGGATCCTCGGGCCGCACGGGCCGTCCCGCGAGCGGCGTGCGACCAATCGCCGCTGGCGCGGCGCGATTCGACCGTCCGTGGTGTGGACCGATGCCGTGCGGCACGCCCAGTACGCCCCTGGGATGCTCTGTCGGGGGCGGGCCGTCGTGGGACAATCCGTGCCGTTCGCCCGCTACCGCAGACCGCGCCCGATGGACACCCTGACGCTGCTCCGCCCCGACGACTGGCACCTGCACCTTCGCGACGGCGAGGCACTGCGCGCCGTGGTCGCCGCAACCGCCCGGCAGTTTGCCCGGGCCATCGTGATGCCGAACCTCAAGCCGCCGGTGACCACCGTCGGGCAGGCCGTCGGCTACCGCAACCGGATCCTCGCCGCGCTGCGCGAGACCGCGGGCGACGAGCCGGCCTGCGCCGACTTCGAGCCGCTGATGACCCTGTACCTGACCGACCGCACGCCGCCGGACGAGATCCATCGCGCGAAGGCGTCCGGCGTGGTCCACGCGGTCAAGCTCTATCCCGCCGGCGCCACCACGAACTCCGATGCCGGCGTCACCTCGATGGCGGCCGTGCGCGGCGCGATCGAGGCGATGCAGGCGGCCGGGCTGCCGCTGCTGATCCACGGCGAAGTCACCGACGCATCCGTCGACGTGTTCGACCGCGAGCGGGTCTTCATCGACCAGGTGCTCGAGCCCCTGCGCCGCGATTTCCCGGCACTGCGTGTGGTGTTCGAGCACATCACGACCCTGGAGGCGGCGCAGTACGTCGCGACCGCGCCCGGGGCGATCGCCGCGACGATCACGCCGCACCATCTGCTGTACGAGCGCAACGCGCTGTTCAAGGGGGGCATGCGGCCGCACTGGTATTGCCTGCCGATCCTCAAGCGCGAGACGCATCGGCGTGCGCTGCTCGAGGCGGCCACCTCTGGCAGCCCGCGGTTCTTCCTCGGCACCGACAGCGCGCCCCACTCGAAGCACCTGAAGGAGAACGCCTGCGGCTGCGCCGGCTGCTACACCGCGCCGCACGCGCTCGAGCTGTACGCGGCCGCGTTCGAGTCGGTCGGCGCGCTCGATCGGCTCGAGGGCTTCGCGAGCCTGCACGGGCCGGACTTCTACCGGCTGCCGCGCAACACCGCGAGGGTCATGCTGCGCCGCGAGTCATGGACGGTTCCCGAGGCGCTGCCGTTCGGCGACGAGACCATCGTGCCACTGGCTGCCGGCGAGCCGCTCGCGTGGCGGCTCGCCGCGGTGTGAGCGCCTCCGCGAAGGCGCGGCGACCGTCTGCCGCGGTGGCGCGGCGACCGCCATGATCCGGCCCTGGCTCGCGCCGTACGACGCGCGGCTCGCGGAACTGGGTCCGCTGTCGGCCGTGGCGCGCGTCGCGCGACTCGACGCGTGGGCGCGCGAGGCCGGCCTGCGGACCGAGTCCGGCCGGCCGCTGCGTTTTGTGCCCGAGTCCGCCACGGGCGCGGCGCAGGCGGGCTCGCTGCGCCCGGCGTACGAGACGCGGATCTTCGAGGTCGGCGAGGTCGCGACGCGCACTGACCCCGCGGGTGCGCGGCACGACCTTTGTAATGCGCTCGCCTGGCTGGTCTGGCCTCGCGCCAAGGCCCGGCTCAACGCGCTGCACGCCGCGGCGCTGGCCGAGGGCGTGGGCGCCACGGCCGCCTCCGGCGCCGACCCGCCCGTCGCGCCCGTCGCGCCCGTCGCGGTTCACGCCCCCGCCCCCGCCCCCGCCCCCGCCCCCGCCCCCGCCCCCGCCCCCGCCGCCGCCGCCGCCGCCGCCCCCGTCCCCGTCCCCGTCCCCGTCCCCGTCCCCGTCCCCGTCCCCGTCCCCGTCCCCGTCCCTCGCGGCCCGCTGCGCGACGCCGCCACGCTCTTCGACGAGAACGCCGCGGTCTGGGTCGGGCTCGACGCCTCGCTCGAGGACGCGCTGCGCGCCTTCGACTGGACGGCCCTCTTCGTCGCCGGACGCAGCCGCGTCGAGCGCTCGGTGCGCGTGCACGTCTTCGGCCATGCGCTGCTGGAGAAGCTCGACGCGCCGTTCAAGGCCATCACCGCGCACGCCTGGCCGCTGCGGCTCGACGCCGCCACGCCGCCGGCCGAGGTCGACCGCGTGCTGGCCGCTTCGCTCGAGCCAGGGCGCCTGTCGACGCGCGCGTTCTGCCCGCTGCCGCTGATGGGCCTGCCGGGCTGGTGCGACTCGAACCAGGACCCTGAGTTCTACAATGATGCGTCCGTGTTCCGGCCGGGGCGCCGGCGCAGGTAGCCGGGCTGAACCGACCTCTCGTCGGCACGCCGGTCTGCGCCGGTTGGCCGCCGAACATCCGAACCGGGAGGCTTCTTCGCCATGCTGCTGGGCTGTATCGCCGACGACTTCACTGGCGCCTCGGATCTCGCGAATACCCTGACCGCCGGCGGCATGCGCACCGTGCAGGCCATCGGCGTACCGGCCAATGGCGCCGAACCGGATGCCGATGCGGTGGTAGTCGCGCTCAAGTCCCGCAGCATCGACCCCGCCGACGCGGTCGCGCAGAGCCTCGATGCGCTGCGCTGGCTGCGTGCCCACGGGGCGACCCAGATCCTCCTCAAATACTGCTCGACCTTCGACTCCACGCCCGCGGGCAACATCGGCCCGGTCGCGCAGGCGCTGCTCGACGCGCTCGATGCGTCGATCGCGATCGTCTGCCCGGCGTTTCCGACGAATCGACGCACGACCTACATGGGCCATCTGTTCGTCGGGGACCGGTTGCTGAACGAGAGCGGGATGCAGCACCATCCGCTCACGCCGATGACCGACCCCGACCTCGCGCGCTGGCTGCAGCGCCAGACGCCGTACACGGTCGGGCTGCTCGCACATCCGACGGTCGCCCGCGGCGCTGCCGCCATCCGCGAGGCCCTCGCGGCGCTTGCCGCCGGCGGCGTGCGGCTCGCGGTCGCCGACGCGATCACCGATGCCGACCTGCGCACCCTCGGCGAGGCCTGCGCCGACGCCCCGCTGATCACCGGCGGCTCGGGCATCGCGCTCGGGCTGCCGGACAACTTCCGCCGCGCCGGCCTGCTGCGGCCGCACTCGAGCGCGCTCGACCCGATCGGCGGTCCGGCGGTGGTCATCTCGGGCAGCTGCTCGGCCGCGACCCGCCGGCAGGTCGAGCGCTACGCCGCGCACGCGCCGTCGCGCCGCGTCGAGGTCGACGAGGTGATCGACGGGCGCCAGACTGCGGCCTCGCTCGCCGACTGGGTACTGGCGCAGCGGGCGGGCGCGGCACCCCTGGTCTACAGCTCGGCCGACCCGGAGGCGGTGCGCGCCTCGCAGGCGAAGCACGGCACGCAGCGGGCGTCCTCAGCGATCGAGCACTGCTTCGGCGAGCTGTCGGCGGCGCTGTATGCGCGCGGCGTGCGCCGTCAGATCATCGCCGGCGGCGAGACCTCGGGCGCGGTCGTGCAGGCCCTCGGCGTACGGCTGCTAGCGATCGGCCCCGAGATCGATCCCGGTGTGCCGGTGCTCGCGGGCACCGACGTGCCGGTCGGGCTTGCGCTCAAGTCCGGCAACTTCGGCGCCGACGACTTCTTCGACAAGGCGCTCGCGGCTGTCCGCTGAGCGCGGCACCGCCCCTGGTCGCGCACCCATCACACGGACACAGGGAGAGACACCATGGAGATCCTCGTCACCGGCGGCGCCGGATTCCTCGGCCAGCAGCTGATCGCGCGCGTGCTCGCGAAGGGCACGCTGCGGCTGGCCGATGCGCGGGGCGCGCGCGACGAGCCGGTCTCGCACATCGTCTGTTTCGATGTCGGCGAGGGCGCGATCCGCGATCCGCGTGTCAGGAATTTGGCCGGCGACATCTCCGATGCGGCCCAGGTGCGCGCGCTGGTCTCGAAGGATACCGGCGCGGTGGTGCACCTCGCGGCGGTGGTGAGCGGCACCGCCGAGGCGGACTTCGACCTCGGCATGCGGGTCAACCTCGACGGCACCCGTCACCTGCTCGAGGCCTGCCGCGCGCTCGGCGCGGCGCCGCGGCTGCTGTTCTCCAGCTCGATCGCGGTGTTCGGCGGCGCCCTGCCGCCGGTGGTCACCGACGCCACCACGCCGACCCCGCAGGGCTCCTACGGCATCCAGAAGCTGGCCGGTGAGCTGCTCGTGCAGGACTACACCCGCAAGGGGTTCATCGACGGCCGCGCGGTCCGCGTGCCGACCGTCGTCGTGCGGCCGGGGCGCCCGAACGGCGCCGCCTCCGGCTTCGCGTCCGGGATCATCCGGGAGCCGCTCTCGGGCATCGACGCGCCGCTGCCGGTGCCGCCCGAGACCGCGATGTGGGTCGCCTCGCCGCGCACCGTGGTCGGGATGTTGCTGCGTGCGCTCGAGCTGGCGCCCCAAGACTGGGGGTGGCACCGCAGCCTGAACCTGCCGGGGCTGACCGTGTCCATGCACGAGGCGCTCGCCGCGCTGAGGACGGTCGCCGGCGAGGCGGTCGCCGCGCGCGTCAAGCCCGCGCTCGACGAGAACGTGATGCGCCTGGTGCGCACCTGGGCGGCGCGCTTCGACACCGCACGCGCGAGCGCGATGGGCTTCACTGCTGATCCCGACTTCGCGTCGATCGTCCGCGCCTACATCGACGACAACCCGCAGGCTGTGAGGAGTCCGGCGAAGTAAGCGTGCGGATCGTCACATCCGTGACGATCTCTGCCGCGCAGGGGCGTCCGAGCCGTCACGCCAGCGCGGGCCCTGCTTCGCCATGCGGCCAGCCGTGTGCGCCCGGAGCGGGCGACGGGAGGGCGACGAGGCTAGTGTTTGGCGGATGCCCTGCGCGCAGGACCGCGGCGGGCGCGCCGCTCGGGGCTAGGCGGGCTTGGCGCCGCGTCGGCCTGAGCCACCGGCATCGAGGCCTGTGCGGGTGGCACGCCGATCGTCCAGGTCTGCATGCCCTCGGGCTGGTCGGCGACGCGCACCGTCAGGGTCAGCTCGGGCGCCTCGATCGACTCACGCGACTGCAGGAAGACCAGGTTGTGGCTCGCCGGCTTGGAGATCGTGAAGCCTCTGGCATCCGGGGCCCTGAAGCCCTCCGGCGCCTGCACTGACACCACCTCGAAGCGGGTCACCGACACCGGTTCGCCGGCAGCGGAGCTGAACGGCATCAGCACCTTGAGCCGCTGCCCGCGCTGTGATTGCACGGACGGGGCGCCGAGATCGAGCGCCGGATGCGCCGCGGGCGTCGAGGCGGCTGCCGGCGCGGCGAGTGCGGCGAGCAGCGCCGCGCCCAGGAGCGGGCCCAGGACGAGGCGGATCGGATGGGGCATGTGTTCACTCCGTCGAAGGCGCGGCACCGGCCGCGGACCAGAGGGCCAGCTTAGGCGCGAGGCCCGCGGCAGGCGAGGCGTCGCCGCCCGCCGGCGGTCCGCGCCCCGCGAGCGGATAGAATCGGGCCCGGAGCGGGTCGGACGGTCGCCGGGGCAGCGATGCCCGGGAGGAAGGTCCGGACTCCAGAGGGCAGGGTGCTGGCTAACGGCCAGGCGCAGCAAGCGTGTCCGAAAGGCGCGCCCAAGGCGACGGACAGTGGCACAGAGAACAGACCGCCGATGCGGCCGCGCAAGCGGTCGCAGGTAAGGGTGAAACGGTGGGGTAAGAGCCCACCGCGTCTCTGGCGACAGGGGCGGCACGCCAAACCCCACCCGGAGCAACACCAAATAGGCACGCGTTCGGTGCAGACCGTGGAGGACGCCCCTCCGAGCGTGCGGGTTGGTGGCTCGAGCCCCCGGGCAACCGGGGGCCTAGACGAATGACCGTCCGCCGGGCAACCGGCGCACAGAATCCGGCCTACAGACCCGCTCCACTCCTCATGCGCGACCTGAGCAGTTCCCGTTAAGGGACTGATTCCGCTCGTTTTCGCGCCCGAAGCTGGATATCAATCCAGTTCTCAGGAAGTGCGGCTAAGTGCTTGTCCCGATTGAGAAAACCCGCTGTCAACTTGACCGACATTCCGCTTTTACGTACAGTGGGAAAAGGTGCAGAAAAGTGGTTGAGAGTGGGGGTTCGGTGCTGTTCAGGTGCTGATCGGCCCGTCATACGACGCTTCGGACAAGGTAGGGAATGTTCCAAGGGCGATCCGGGCTGGCGCTGGACGCGAAGGGCCGCATGTCGGTTCCGACGCGGCATCGCGACGCGCTGATGAGTCAGTGCGAAGGTCGGCTCACGCTCACCCGGCACCCCGACGGTTGCCTGCTCCTCTACCCCCGACCCGTCTGGGAGGCGGTCCGCGAACGCATCTCGGCGCTGCCAATCAGCGCGAGCGCGTGGAAGCGGTTCTTCCTCGGCAATGCGACTGATGTCGAGCTCGACGGTACCGGTCGCGTGCTGGTCTCGCCCGAGCTGCGCCAGGCGGCGGGTTTCGAGAAGGACATCGTGCTGCTCGGCATGGGTTCCCACTTCGAGCTGTGGGACGAGCCCAGGCTGACGGCGAAGGAAAACGAGGCGATCGCAGGCGGTATTCCCGAGGCCCTGTCCGGTCTGTCGATCTAGGCGGCGCCCTTGATCGAGTCGGCAGTTCCCCGGGTCCACCGGTCGGTGATGGCGCAGGCGTGCGTCGACGGGCTGGCGATCAGGCCCAACGGTGTCTACGTGGACGGGACGTTCGGCCGGGGTGGTCATGCCGCCCTGATCCTGGCCGATCTGGGGCCGTCGGGGCGGTTGCTGGCGATCGATCGGGATCCGGAGGCGGTCGCGGTCGGCAGGGGGTGGACGGATGGGCGCTTCTCGATCGAGCACGCACGCTTCTCCGAATTCGGGGCGGTGCTCGACGCGCGGGGCATCGGCGGGGTCGACGGCGTGCTGCTCGATCTCGGCGTCTCGTCGCCCCAGCTCGACGATGCGTCCCGGGGCTTCAGCTTCAGGGCCGACGGCCCGCTCGACATGCGGATGGACCCGACGCAGGGCATGTCGGCGAGGCAATGGCTGGTTCAGGCGTCTGAACGGGATATCGCGGAGGTACTGAGGGACTATGGGGAAGAACGGTTTGCTATTCCGGTTGCAAAGGCGATTGCTGCTCGCTGCCGGGATGCCGGCGACACCGCGTTCCGCACCACCGGGGAGCTTGCCGCTCTCGTGGCGGGCGTCGTCCGCGGCCGGCAGAAGAGGCCGGAAGTGGGGAAGGACCCGGCCACACGCACCTTTCAGGCTCTACGGCTTCTCGTCAATCAAGAGCTTGAGGAGCTCGCGCTCGTCCTCGACCGCATCGTCGGCCGGCTGAACGTCGGCGGACGCATGGTCGTCCTCTCCTTCCACTCACTCGAAGATCGGATGGTCAAGCAGTTCATCGCGCGCGAAGCGGGCCGCACGGCCCGCCGCGACCCGGTCACCGGCGTGCCCGTGCACGACACGCCGCCGCGGCTGGAGAGCATCGGCCGCCGGCTGCCCGACGAGGCCGAGGTGTCCGGCAATCCGCGTTCTCGCTCGGCGGTGCTGCGCGTGGCGCACAGGATCTGAACGCGATGGCCAAGGTGAATGCAGTGCTGATCGCGATCCTGATGACCTGCGCGCTGCTGCTCGTCACCTCGCAGCACCGTGCGCGCAAGGTGTTCATCGAACTCGAGCGCTCGCAGTCGATGGCGCGCAAGCATGAGGTCGAGTGGAACCAGCTGCAACTCGAGCAGACGCAGCTCGCCAAGCACTCGCGCATCGACGCGGTTGCCCGCCGTGACTTGAAGATGCAGCCCGTCACCCCCGAGCGCACCCTGTACGTGAACGCGCCCTCGGGCGCGCCGTCGGCCGCCGGGGGCGGGTCCTCGTCGGTGTTGCAGCCGGCTGCGACCGCGGCACATCCCCCGGTCGCAGCGGTGCGGGAGCTGCGCTGATGGGCCGACCGGTCAAGCTCGGGCGCAACGCGCTGCTGAGCACGAAGCTGCCGGCCTGGCGCTCGCGCTTCATGCTCGGGATGGTCGCAATGGCCTTCGTCGCGCTGGCGCTGCGTGCGTTCTGGCTGCAGGCGCTGAGCAACGACTACCTGCAGAAGCAGGGCGCGGTGCGCTACGAGCGCACGCTCGACATCCCGGCCGACCGCGGCAAGATCGTCGACCGCGGCGGTGTCGTGCTCGCCTCCAGCCTGCCGGCCAAGGCGGTCTGGGCCGACCCGGACGACGTGCACGCCTCGCCGGCCCAGCGCGCGCAGCTCGCTCGCCTGCTCGGCATGGAACTGCGCGAGCTCGAGCGCAAGCTGGCCGAGGGCAAGAACTATGTGTACCTCAAACGCCAGGTCGATGCCGACGTGGCCAAGAAGGTCGCCGACCTCAAGATTCCGGGTGTGCACCAGCGCGACGAGCGCAAGCGCCACTATCCGGAGGGGGACTCGGTCGCGCACGTGGTCGGTTTCACAAGCGTCGAGGACGTCGGCCAAGAGGGCTTCGAGCTGTCGCAGCAGAAGCGCCTCGCCGGGCGCCCAGGCAGCCGGCGCGTCATCAAGGACAACCTCGGTCGTGTGATCGAGCAGGTCGGCTCCGGGACGGAACCTCAGGACGGCGACGACCTCGCGCTGTCGATCGACACGCGGATCCAGTTCCTCGCCTTCAACGCGATCCGCGACGCACTGCGCGAGCATCGCGCCAAGGCGGCCGCGGCAATCGTCGTCGATGTGCGCACTGGCGAGATCCTCGCGCTCGCCAACCTGCCGACCTACGACCCGAACAACCGTGCCGCACTCACCGGCGGTCAGTTGCGTAACCGAGCCATCACCGACACCTACGAGCCTGGCTCGACGATGAAGCCGTTCTCGGTCGCGATGGCGCTCGAGGCCGGCAAGGTCAAGCCGAGCACGGCCATCGACACCTCGCCGGGCAAACTGACGATCGGCACCGCGACGATCGGCGACGCCCACCGCTACGGCGTGATGACGGTGGAGCAGGTGCTGCAGAAGTCCTCGAACGTCGGCACGGTGAAGATGGCGCTGCAGTTGCCGCCGCAGCGCATGTGGGAGGGCTTCACCTCGCTCGGCTTCGGGCAGCCGCCGCAGATCGGGTTCCCGGGCGCGGTCGCCGGGCGCGTGCGGCCGTTCAAGACCTGGAAGCCGATCGAGCAGGCGACGATGTCGTACGGACATGGCATCTCGGTGTCGCTGCTGCAGATGGCCCGCGCCTACACGGTCTTCGCGCGCGACGGCGAGATGATTCCGCTGACGATGCTCAAGTCCGACGCGCCCGCCGCCGGCGTGCCGGTGTTCCGTCCCGAGGTCGCGCAGCAGGTGCGCAGGATGCTCGAGATGGCGGCCGGCCCGCAGGGCACCGCCCCGCTCGCGCAGATCCAGGGTTACCGCGTCGGCGGCAAGACCGGTACCGCGCACAAGCAGGAGAACGGTGCCTACCAGAACAAGTACATCGCCTCGTTCGTCGGGTTCGCGCCGGTCTCGAACCCGCGCGTGGTGGTGGCGGTGATGGTCGACGAGCCGACGGCGGGCAAGTACTACGGCGGTCAGGTCGCAGCACCGATCTTCGCGCGGATCACCGGCGAGACGCTGCGGGCCCTGCGGGTGGCGCCGGACGCGCCCTTCACCACGCTGATCCAGCCGGCCGAGCCGGTCAGGGAGAGCCTGTGACGGCGGCGCCGGGGCAGGCCGCCGAGCTCGCGCACTGGTTGCGCGGCATCCTGCCGCCCAGTGCGACGCTGGTCGCCGACAGCCGGCGTGTGTCGCGGGGCGACGCGTTCTTCGCCTATCCCGGCGAGCGCGCGGACGGGCGCCGGCACGTGGCGCAAGCGGTCGCGCTCGGCGCGGCGGCGGTCGTCGCCGAGGCCGGCGGCGCCGAAGCGCCTGTGCACGGCGTGCCGGTGCGCACCGTCGACGGCCTCAAGCGCCTCGCCGGCCCGATCGCCGACGCCTACCTCGGTGCACCCACCGCGCGGATGGACGTTGTCGCGGTGACCGGCACCAACGGCAAGACCAGCTGCAGTCAGTGGATCGCGCAGGGACTGCAGGCCTCGGGCAGGCGGGCCGCAGTGGTCGGCACGATCGGCGCCGGCATGCTCAGCGACGACGGGCGGTGCACGCTCGACGACACCGGCCTCACCACCCCCGACGCGCTCGCGTTGCAGGCGCGCTTCGCGCGCTTCGCGCACGCCGGCGTCGACGCGGTCGCGATCGAGGCCTCGTCGATCGGCCTGCATCAGCATCGGCTCGACGGCACGCGCATGGCGGTCGCGGTCTTCACCAACCTGACCCGAGACCACCTCGACTACCACGGCACGATGCAGGCCTACGGCGAGGCCAAGGCGATGCTCTTCGGCTGGCCGGGGCTGCGCGCGGCAGTCGTGAACCTCGACGACGCCGCACATGCGGCAATGCTGGCCGGGGTCGCGTCCGGCGTGCAGCGCATCGGCTACCGGATCGAGGCGCCGGAGGCGGGCGCCGTCAGCGGCGGCCGCCGCGCCATCCAACTGGGGGTGGGCGACATCGACCGCGTGCTGGTGGCGACCGAGGTCGCCTCCACTGCAGCCGGCACCCGGATCCGCATCGACGGCGACTGGGGGCGGGCGACCCTCGACACCCCGCTGCTCGGGCGTTTCAACGCGGCGAATCTGCTGGCGGTGGCCGGCGCATGGCTGGCGCTCGGCCTTCGCTTCGACGACGTGCTCGCGCGGCTCGCCGCGCTGCGCCCGGTGCCGGGCCGGCTGCAGGCGGTGGGCACCGGCGACGGCATGCCGCTCGCGGTGGTCGACTACGCACACACTCCCGACGCGCTGGACAACGCGCTGGCCGCGCTGCGGCCGGTGGCGGCGGCCCGCGGCGGCGCGCTGTGGTGTGTGTTCGGCGCCGGTGGCGACCGCGATCCCGGCAAGCGTCCGCTGATGGCAGCCGCCGCCGAGCGCGGTGCCGAGCGTGTCGTGCTGACCAGCGACAACCCGCGCGGCGAGTCGGCCGAGGCGATCCTCGACGCGGTGCAGGCCGGCCTCTGCGCGCCGTGTGCGCTGCGCGAGGCCGACCGCGCGCGGGCCATCGCCCAGACCCTGGCGCGCGCCGCGTCCGCCGACGTCGTGCTGATCGCCGGCAAGGGCCACGAGCCGTATCAGGAGATCGCCGGCGTGCGCCATCCGTTCCTCGACGCCGAGCACGCCGGGCGTGCGCTGGCGCGTCGCGCCCATACGGGGGCCGCCGGTGCTTGAGCTGCGTCAGGCCTTCGGCTACCTGTCGGGCGGGTGCCTCGTCGCCGCCGATCCGGGCGAGCCGCCCCTCGTGCTGACCGGCGTGTCGACCGACACCCGCGCGGTGCGCCCGGGCGAGCTCTTCGTCGCGCTTCGCGGCGAGCGCTTCGATGCGCACGACTTCGTCGGTCAGGCGATGGCCGCGGGCGCCGCGGCGCTGCTGGTCGACCGCTGGACCGAGGGCTGCCGCGCGCCCGCGCTGTGGGTCGCCGACACGCGACGCGCGCTCGGCGAGATCGCCGCCGGATGGCGCCGCCGCTTCGTGCTGCCGGTGATCGCTGTGGCCGGCAGCAACGGCAAGACGACCGTCAAGGAGATGGTCGCAGCGATCCTGGCCGCGCACGTCGGCGAGGACGCACGGCTCTCGACACGTGGCAACCTGAACAACGACGTCGGCGTGCCGCTCACCGTGCTGCGGCTCGAGGCCCGGCACCGCGCCGCGGTGATCGAGCTCGGGATGAACCAGCCGGGCGAGATCGCCTGGCTCGCGTCGATCGCGCACGCCGGCGTCGCGCTGGTGAACAACGCTCAGCGCGAGCACCAGGAGTTCCTCGGCACGGTCGAGGCGACGGCGCACGAGAACGGCGCAGCGATCGCGGCGCTGCCCGTCGATGGCGTCGCGGTCTTCCCGGGTGACGATCCGCACGCGCCGATCTGGCGAACGCTCGCCGCCGGCCGCCGCACGATCGACTTCGGCACCGATGTGCGCTGCGCGGTGCACGCCGCGCCCGATGCCCGCACCGACGGCTTCGAGATGACGCTCGACGGCGCGCCGCTCGCGGTCTCGATCGCGATCGACGGCGCACACAACGTGCGCAACGCGCTGGCCGCGGCCGCCTGCTGCCATGCGATCGGTGTGCCACCGGCCGTCATCGCCGAGGGCCTCGCGGCGTTCCGGCCGGCCGCCGGCCGGCTGCGCCGGCTGCGGGCCGAGAGCGGCGCGGCGCTGATCGACGACAGCTACAACGCAAATCCGGACTCGGTGCGCGCCGCGGTCGACGTGCTGGCGGCCTTCTCCGGTCCGCGGTTGCTGGTGCTCGGCGACATGGCGGAGGTCGGCGAGCAGGGCCCGCAGTTCCATGCAGAGGTCGGTGCATACGCGCGCTCGCGCGGGCTGGAGCGCTTGCTCGCTTTTGGCGCCGCCACGCGCGCGAGCGTCGAGGCCTTCGGGGACGGTGCCGAGCACTTCGGCGAGATCGAGGCGGTGTGTGGCCGCACGCGCGAGCTCGCGCTCGCCGGCTCGACGGTGCTGGTGAAGGGATCGCGATCGATGCGGATGGAACGGGTGGTGCAGGCGCTCGCCGGCGCGGCCGCGGGCGCCGGAGGCCCCCACTGATGCTGCTCGAACTTGCCCAATGGCTCTCGAAGGACTACCGGTTCTTCACGGTCTTCAACTACATCACGCTGCGCGCCGTGCTCGCGACGCTGACCGCGCTGCTGATCGGCCTGCTCGCCGGCCCGTG
>JBIPLJ010000126.1:0-2505 GCA_044368415.1 Burkholderiaceae bacterium | reverse complement strand
CCCCTGGCTTCTTTGGCGCGACAAACCCGCCCACAACGTCTATCCCCACTCCGATCCTCACCCGTCCCATCATGTCCATCGAACTTCTCGAAAACCGGATCGCTCCTGCCGCGGTGTTTCTCAACTCCAAGTCCGCCTCCTTCTCCGATTCCGATGGCGATATTGTCACGGTCTCTTTCTCCAAGCCCATCCTCACCCCGGCCAATGTCGCCTCCGTCATATCCGACGGCCCGACTCCCGCCATCGATCTCACCGGCCTCCCCAAGGACGCCAAGGGCCTCAGTCCCGCCCATCTCTCCCGCATCTCTTTGAGCGTCAAAAAGGGGCTTTCAGGCGACGGCTTCGCCTCCATTGCCTCCATCAACGCCTCGGGCATCGATCTGGCCTCGATCTCCGGCTCAAAGGTCCGCCTCGGTTCGCTTTCCGTTGGCGACGCCGCCCTCGACCCCGTCACCAAGATCCTCAGCGATCCCACCCCGAAGACGGCCCCGCTGGGCGCCCTCAACGTGGCGGCGTTCGGCCTCCCGGGCGCGCCCCGCTGGGTCAACGCCAAGACCGCCACTTACACCGACGGGGGCGGCGATGTGGTCACGGTGAGTCTCTCCAAGCCCGTCCTCACCCCGGGCAACGTGGCCAGTGTGCTGGTGCAGGGCGGCGACGGAGGACTCCAAAAACTCGACCTCACGGCCCTCGGCAAGAACGCCGCGGGCACCAGTCTCGCCCAAGGAGCCAATGTGACGGTGAAACTCAAAAAAGGCACCGGGGACGGCATGGCTCCTATCGGCTTCATCAACGCCCAGGGCATCGACCTCGGCGTCGTCTCAGCCCCCCAGAGCGACCTCGGCAGAATCCTCGTCGGTGACGGCGTGGATGCCGTGCTCGCGGATCCCTCCGGAAACTCAGCCCCCGGCATCATCGACGCGACGCCCAAGAGCGCGGCGATTAAGTCGCTGTCGGTCGCCAGCATGGGCACCCAAGGATTGGCCAGCCAAGGCGGCTCGGGGGATCTGGCGAGCGAGTTTTACGGGGAGGTGGGCACTCTTGCGATCAAGGGCGACGTGCTAGACGCTTCGCTGGCCATTCGGCAGTCGTTCTCGCAGATCACGATCGGGGGCAGCCTCGTGGGCCACGATCAGATCGGCCAAGGCTCCATTCAGGCGGAAATTGCATCCACCCAGAAGCAGTTGGATGACGCTTTGGTCAGAGACCCCAGCCAGTTTTCGGGTTCGTTGAGCATCGGTGGCAGCGTCGTGGGGGGAAGCGCCTCGGAGACGGGTTACATTTCCGCCGGCAATGGCGGCTCGTTCCGGAGCGTCACCATCGGGGGGGATCTCCAAGGCGGCGCGGGCTCGAAGTCGGGCGTCCTTCTCTTGGATAACGAAAGCGTTATCGGCAGCCTTTCCATCAAAGGTTCAATCAACGCGGGTTCCGGGGTCGATAGCGGTGCTGTTTATTGTGGTGGCACGGGGACTCTCGCCGTTGGAGGCATCGTCCAGAGCGGCTCGGGGGCTTTAACCCTCACAGGCAGCGACCGGCACGCCACAGGAACCATCGTCGTTGGAGGCAACCTTCAGCCTAACACGGGGACTGGCGTCCTGGGAGGCGCCCTCCAGCTTGGCACCGGGACTTTCGCCAGTGGAGGCAATGCCCAGGCTAACCCGTGGCCCTTCGTCACGGGAGGCAGCGTCTAGGGGGGCAACCTCACCGGAGAAGGGTTAACGCTGATGAATCCGGCTTCAGCCCATTTCTCCATGCCAACGACGCGCTAATCAAAGTGGGCTTGCTCCAGTTTTTTTTGGACACAACGCAAGATGCGTTTTCGGTCCGGTTGTTGAGGCAGCAACCGGGAAGAGCCCTCCAATGAAAACCCGGCGTCGGCGCGAGTGCGGCGTCGGCGCGAGTGGTAGAAGCATCCAATGTAAGCAAACCCGGCTAGCCTTGCCTGAGCACGAGGCTTGAAGTGATACCGGTCCGTGGACTCGGTTTTGAAAGTGCTCCAAAACGACTCGACCATGGCGTTGTCAGAGCAGTTCGTTTTGCGGGAGGCAGGGACAGACAAAAGCGGAGCATCCGCCAACAGTTTCAACCCCGACACGGTGCAAAACCTCATGTGCCGGGGCACGCTCAAAGTGGGCTGGCGCGGCGAGGTCTACGATTGCGACTTCAACCAAATGCTCGATCTGCAGTTGCGCGACGCCAAACCCCTCTTCCTCTGGGATCTCAAACCGGCCGACCTCGAAAACCGGGAAATCCTCACGGGCATCCATTGCCTGGCCTGCACGGCGGGCAACGGCAGCAGTTGCTCCGGCGCGGTCGTGCAGTGAGAGAGAGGGGTCAGGGGTCGGAAAAGGGGTGAGAGATCAGGGGTGAGGGATCAGCCCAGAGAGCCCCTGAGGGGTGCCGCGAAACGACCTCGTTCGCCGGCTGTTGCTCCGGGACGAACCCCAACGGGGCGTAACTCCAGCCCCAACGGGGCTGATTTAATTGTAGCCCCGGGCACCGCCC
>JBIPLJ010000122.1:0-2506 GCA_044368415.1 Burkholderiaceae bacterium | reverse complement strand
GGCGGTCACGATGCCGGCGCGCCGATGAGGGACGCGCCGGCCGGTCCTGCGTAGACATCAACCCAGGGCACGTATCGTCCGGGCTTTTTTGCCCGGAGGATCGATGCCCGCATCGAGGATGGATCTACGCATGATCAAGGAAGTGTTGCGCCTGAAGTTGCAGGCGGGGCTGTCGCACCAGCGCATCGCGCAGGCGCTGCGGATCTCCAAGGGCGTGGTGGCCAAGTACGTGGGGCTGGCGGCGGCGGCCGGGCTCGAGACGTGGGAGGCGGTCGGCGCGCTGGACGAGCAGGCGCTGCGGGCGCGGCTGCTGAGCCGAGGGCCCAGGCAGGCGGGGGTCGTGATGCCGGACTTCGCGCGCGTGCATCGCGAGTTGTCGCGCCCGGGCGTGACGTTGATGCTGCTGTGGCACGAGTACGTGGCCGAGCATCCTGGGCAGCGGACCTGGGGGCGCACGCAGTTCTTCGAGCACTACCGCGAGTTTGCGGCGTCGCTGCGGCGCTCGATGCGCCAGGTCCACCGCGCCGGCGAGAAGCTGTTCATCGACTACGCGGGGCCCACGATCGCGGTGCGCGACGGCGGACGCGCGAACGTGTTCGTCGCGGCGATGGGGGCGTCGAGCTACACGTTCGCCTGCGCCACGCCGGGCCAGACGATGGCCGACTGGCTCGGTGCGCTGGTGCGGGCGCTGGAGTTCTACGGCGGCGTGCCGCAGCTGATCGTGCCCGACAACGCGCGGGCGATGATCGCCGAGCCGGACCGCTACGAGCCGCGCGCCGGCGACACGGTGCTCGATTTCGCGGCCCACTACGGCACCTCGGTGCTGCCGGCGCGGCCCCGCAAGCCGCAGGACAAGGCCAAGGTCGAGTCGGCCGTGCAGGTCGTCGAGCGCTGGATCCTCGCGCGGCTGCGGGATCGCCGCTTCGAGGCGGTGTGCGACGTCGATGAGGCGATCGGCGAGCTGCTGCCCATGCTCAACGAGCGGGCGTTCCAGAAGCTGCCCGGCTCGCGCGCCAGCGTGTTCGCCGAGCTGGATCGACCGGCGTTGGCGCCGCTGCCCGGCGGCCGCTACGAGCTGGCGAGCTTCAAGTCGGTCAAGGTCCACATCGACTACCACGTGCAGCTCGACAGGCACTTCTACAGCGTGCCGCACCCGCTGGTGGGCAAGACGCTGCTGGCGCGCGTCACGGCGCTGGCCGTGGAGTTCCTGCACGGCGGCAAGCGCATCGCCGTGCACCAGCGCTCGTTCAAGGCCGGCGCATACACCACGCTGGCCGAGCATCTGCCGGCCGCGCACCGCGCGCACATGGAGTGGTCGCCGACGCGACTGATCGAATGGGGGCGACGCATCGGCGTGTCGACCGCCGAGGTCATCGAGCGGATCCTGGCCGAGAACAAGCACCCCGAGCACGGCTACCGCCGCAGCCTGGGCCTGCTCGGCCTGGCACGGCGCCACGGCGCGGCGCGCCTGGAGGCCGCCTGCGGCGTCGCGCTGCGGGTCGGCGCGTATCGGTACCGCACGATCAAGGCGATCCTGGCCAATGACCGCGACCGCCTCGAGACGCAGCCCGAGGCCGCGAGCTGGAACAGCCCCGAGCACGAGAACGTGCGCGGCCCCGGCTACTACCAGTGAGCGCGAGGACCATGACGATGAACCACCAGACCCTCGCCCAACTGCGCGCCCTGAAGCTGCCGGGCTTCGCCGCCGAGCTCGAGGACCAGACCGGGCGCACCGGCATCCATGCCCTGAGCTTCGACGAGCGCCTGGCCATGCTCGTGCAGCGCGAGCTGCACCTGCGCGAGGACCGCAAACGCACCCGACTGCTACAGCGGGCCAAGCTCAAGTACGCCCAGGCCGCCATCGAAGACCTCGACACCCGACCGGGGCGCGGCCTGGAGCGCGCCGCGCTGATCGACCTGGCCACCGGCGGATGGGTGCGCCGCGGCGAGACCATCGTGCTCACCGGCCCGACCGGCGTGGGCAAGACCTGGCTGGCCTGTGCGCTCGCGCAGCAGGCCTGCCGCGAGGGCCACGGCTGCCTGTACCTGCGGGTGCCCAGGCTGGCCGAGGAACTGCGCGCGCTGCACGCCAGCGGCGGCTTCGGGCGCTGGCTGCAGGCGCTGGCCAAGACCGACGTGCTCGTGCTCGACGACTGGGGCGTGAGCGCGCTCGATGCCGCCACCCGATCGGACCTGATGGAGATCATCGACGACCGCGCTGCCCTCAAGGCCACGATCATCAGCACCCAGCTGCCGATCGACCACTGGCACGGCTGGATCGGCGACGCCAGCGTCGCTGACGCCATCCTCGATCGCCTGATGCAGAAACTGCAGCACATCACCCTGCGCGGGGAGTCGATGCGCAGGCCCCCGGCCAAGCGCCCCAAACCCGCCTCCGACTGACCCGAAACGGCACCGATCGTGACCGCCCACCCTACAATCCAGCCCTACGCAGGGCCGGACCGGACAAGCCGGTCACGATCCCCGGATTCGCCGGTCATCTTCG
>JBIPLJ010000056.1:0-27284 GCA_044368415.1 Burkholderiaceae bacterium | reverse complement strand
CTCGGTCTGCTGGCTCGAGGACAGCTCGATCTTCGCCTTCTCGGCGGAGTCCTTCAGGCGCTGCAGCGCGAGCACGTCCTTCGACAGGTCGACGCCCTGGTCCTTCTTGAACTCGGCGATCAGGTGGTCGATGATCCGCTGGTCAAAGTCCTCGCCCCCGAGAAACGTGTCGCCGTTGGTCGACAACACCTCGAACTGCTTCTCGCCGTCGACGTCGGCGATCTCGATGATCGACACGTCGAAGGTGCCGCCGCCGAGGTCATACACCGCGATCTTGCGGTCCTTGCCGCCACCCTTGTCCAGGCCGAACGCCAGCGCGGCCGCGGTCGGCTCGTTGATGATCCGCTTGACGTCGAGGCCAGCGATGCGGCCGGCGTCCTTGGTCGCCTGGCGCTGCGCGTCGTTGAAGTACGCCGGCACCGTGATGACGGCTTCGGTGACCTCTTCGCCAAGGTAATCCTCGGCGGTCTTCTTCATCTTCCTCAGGACCTCGGCCGACACCTGCGGCGGCGCGATCTTGCGGTCACGCGCCTGCACCCATGCATCGCCGTTGTCAGCCTTCACGATGCCGTAGGGCATCAGCGAGATGTCCTTCTGGACCTCCTTCTCCTGGAACTTGCGACCGATCAGTCGCTTGACCGCGTACAGTGTGTTGCGCGGGTTGGTGACCGCCTGGCGCTTGGCCGGCGCGCCGACCAGCACCTCGCCGTCCTCCATGTACGCGATGATCGACGGCGTCGTGCGGGCGCCCTCGGAGTTCTCGATGACCTTGGGCTGGCCGCCCTCCATAACCGCGACACACGAGTTCGTCGTGCCGAGGTCGATGCCGATGATCTTGCCCATGATTGCTGGATTCCTAAGAAAAAGGTGTGGAAGACTTGTGGATAAGTGGGCGCGAGGGCGGGCGAATCAAGCCCCGCCGCGGACGGTCACCAGCGCAGGGCGCAGGACACGGTCGTTGATCAGGTAGCCCTTCTGGAGGACCGAGACGACGTGGTTGGCTGGCACGTCGCCCGCCGGGACCATCGAGATCGCCTGGTGGCGGTTCGGGTCGAACTTCTCGCCGACCGGATCGATCGCGAGCAGCTTGTGACGGTCGAATGCGGCGGACAGCAGGCGCAGCGTCGCCTCGACGCCTTCTCGCAGGTTCTCAACGGTGGGCGTGTCGACCTTCAGCGCCATCTCGAGGCTGTCGCGCACCGGCAGCAGGCTCTCGGCAAAGCCCTCGTTGGCGTACTTGTGGGCGGCGGCGACGTCGAGCTGCCCGCGCTTGCGCAGGTTCTCCATCTCGGCGCGCGCCCGCAGCGCCATCTCGTGGTACTCGGCCGCCCGAGTCTCGGCCTCGACGAGGCGCTGCTCTAGCGACCCCTCGGCGAGGTCGCCCTCCCCGGACTCGACCGGGAGAGCGGAGTCCGTGGCGACCGGCGCGGGTCCGGCCTCTTGGGAGGACGTGTCGGTGACGTTGGAGCGGCCATTCGGGCCGGCGTCGGGTGCAGAGTTCGGGTCGGTCATCGTTTGTCGTTTTCGATCAAGGACTTGCATGGGTTCGCAGGCGATGTCGGGGCGATTCCCCGGATTTCAAGAGGGCGATCGATACCGAACGCGGTTATCGCACTTCGGCGCGCTCTGGACATTGACGGCCGCACGCCGCCCCGGCGATAGTCGATGCCCGCCGCCGACAGACGGCGGCCCGATCACGACGACACACCACACGGAGAACCGATTCATGGGACTGCTGTCTTTTTTCAAGGATGCGGGCGAGAAGTTGTTTGGCAAGGGACAGGCGCAGGCCGCGCAGCAGGCGGCGGCGTCTGATCCGAGCAGCGCCGAGAAGAAGGCCGCGGCTGACGGCGCCGCGGCGAAGGCGATCGAGGACTACATCCGCGCGATGAACCTCGATGCCACCGGGCTGATGGTCGAGTTCGACAGCGGGAGCAGCGCCGTGACCGTGCGCGGCATCGCCGCCGATCAGGCGACGCGGGAGAAGATCGTGCTGTGCTGCGGCAACGTCGCCGGCGTGGCCTCGGTCAACGACCAGCTCACCGTCGAGACCCCGGTCGAGGAATCGAAGTACTACACGGTCAAGAGCGGCGACACGCTGTCGAAGGTGGCCCGCGAGTTCTACGACAACGCGAACGCCTACATGCAGATCTTCGAGGCCAATACGCCGATGCTGTCGCATCCGGACAAGATCTACCCGGGACAGACGCTGCGGATTCCGCCGAAGGGCTGATCGGGGGTTTCGGCGGGCAATGCCCGCCGCCCGATCAGAGCGGCCGACGCATGCTTGCGTCGGCCTCCCGTTCCCCGAACGGGAATCCGCGGGGAGGCGGCCGATCAGACCGGTAGGGCCGCCGCAGGTGCCAATTGTCATGTCTCGCCGGTCAGATATCCTGTGTCCGATCGGGTGTCGCCGACGCCATCCTCAGAGCCGGGGATGCCGGCGGTGCCAGTCTGTCTCCCGCTGGAACGCACGGCCGGCGCGCACCAGCACGTCCTCGCGGAAATGGCCGGCGGCCAGCTGGATCGAGACCGGCAGCCCCGCGGCCGTGAAGCCAGAGGGCATCGTGATCGCCGGATGGCCGGACGAGTCGAAGGGCGCGGTGAACCGGACCAGCGCCGAGAACTGCGACGGGTCCTGGCCGAGTCGGGCCATCTGTGCGACGGTGGGCGAGGCCCAGACCTGTCCTGGCATCAGCAGCAGGTCGATCTCGCCGAACAGCGCGTGCATGCGACCGGTGAAGTCGGCTCGGCGCAGCAGCACGCGCTGGTAGTCCATACCCGACACGGTGGTAGCCATCTCGAGCAGACCGGCAAGGCCGGGGCCGTACTCGGCACGCCGCGCTGGGAAGGTCCGCGCATGCGCCACTGCGGTCTGCACCGCACAGTCGACCGGCCAGTCGGCGATCACCGGCTCGACGTCGGGCATCCTCACCGGTCGCAGTGTGGCGCCGAGCCGGCGCAGCACGTCGGCGGCGGCCCGCAGCCCCTCGGCGATCTCGGGTTCGACCGGGGCCGCGTAGGCGTCGTCGATGCCGATCACCAGGCCGGCGAGGCTGCGCTCGTCCCCGCCGAGGTAGTCGGGCACGGGCTGGCGGCTCGCGGTCGGGTCGTTCGGATCGGAACCGGCCATCGCGCCGAGCAGCAGCCCGCAGTCGGCGGCGCTGCGGGCCATCGGACCGATGTGGTCCAGCGTGGCGGCGAGCTCGTAGGCGCCGAATCGTGAGACCCGCCCCCACGTCGGTTTGATGCCGGTCACGCCGTTGGCGGTACACGGGAAGCGGATCGAGCCGCCGGTGTCCGAGCCGGTCGCACCGAAGCACAGTCCGGCGGCGACCGCCGCGCCCGTACCGCTCGAGGACGCACCGACCCAGTGGTCCGGATGCCAGGGGTTGACCGGCACGGTGACTGCGGGATGGTGATCGGCGAACGCGCCCTCGGTCATCTGCAGCTTGCCGAGCATCACCGCACCGGCGGTCCGCAGCCGCTCGACCACGGTGCCGTCGCAGGGCGGCAGCCAGTCGCGAAACATCGGCATGCCGGCGCCGGTGGCCACGCCGCGCGTCCAGTTCAGGTCCTTGAAGGCGATCGGCACGCCGTGCAGCGGGCCGAGGTACTCGCGGCGCGCGATCCGCGCTTCGGCGTGCCGGGCCTGCTCGAGCGCGAGCTCGGGCGTCGTGCGCACGAACGCGTGCAGGCGCCGGTCCAGTCGGTCGATTCGGGCGAGCATCGCCTCAACCACCTCGACCGGCGAGACGCGGCGCAGCTGGATGAGCTTCGCGAGTTCGGTGATCTCGAGCCAGTGCAGGTCGTCGGTGCCCATGCCCTGCCCCGCCTCAGGCGATCTTCGGCTGCGCGAGGCCGAGCTCGCGGACCATCACATCACGCATCGCGAACTTCTGCGGCTTGCCGGTCGCGGTGAGCGGGAACTCGGTCACGACGCGCAGGTAGCGCGGCACCTTGAAGTGTGCGATGCGGCCTTGGCAATACGCACGCAATTCGTCCGCGGTGACCGGCTCGCCCGGCTTCGCCACGACCCAGGCGCAGACCTCCTCGCCGAGCCGTGTGTCCGGCACGCCGAAGACCTGCGCCGCCTGCACCTTCGGATGCCCGTGCAGGAACGCCTCGATCTCGCGCGGGAACACGTTCTCGCCGCCGCGGATCAGCATGTCCTTCACCCGACCAACGATGGTGCACCAGCCCTCGGCGTCGATCGTCGCGAGGTCACCGGTGCGCATCCAGCCAGCCTCGTCGATGGCCTCGCGGGTGCGCTCCGGATCCTCCCAGTAGCCGCGCATCACCAGATAGCCGCGCGTGCACAGCTCACCCTGCGTGCCGACCGGAACGATGCGACCCGCCGCATCGACGATCTTGACCTGCACATGCGGCTGGATGCGACCGACCGTGCTCACGCGCTTGTCGACCGGGTCGTCGACACTCGACTGGAAGGAGATCGGGCTGGTCTCGGTCATTCCGTAGCCGATCGTCACCTCGCGCATCTGCATGCGCTCGACGACGCGGCGCATGGTCTGCACCGGACATGGCGCGCCGGCCATGATGCCGGTGCGCAGCGTCGACAGGTCGTGCCGCGCGAACTCCGGATGGTCGAGCATCGCGATGAACATCGAGGGCACGCCGTGCAGTGCGGTGCAGCGCTCGCGCGCGACTGCGGCCAGCGTCTGGCCCGCGTCGAAGGACTCGCCCGGGAACACCATCGCGGCGCCGGTCGCGGTGCAGGCGAGCACGCCCAGCACCATGCCGAAGCAGTGGTACAGCGGCACCGGAATGCACAGCCGGTCCTGCATCGACAGGCGCATCGCCTTCGCGCAGAAGCGTGCGTTGTTGACAATGTTGAAGTGCGTGAGCGTCGCACCCTTGGGCAGGCCGGTGGTGCCGCTGGTGAACTGGATGTTGATCGCGTCGTCCGGGTCGAGCGCAGCGGCGAGCGGCGCGAGCCGTGTGTGCTGTGCGGGACCGGCGGCCGCGACGAAGCGATCGAAGGCGAGCGCGCGCGGCGGCACCGCGCCGTCGCCGAGCAGGATCACATGCTTGAGATGCGGCAGCCGCTCGGCCATTAGCTCGACCGAGGACGCGGCCGGATCGATGCGTGTTTCAAGCTCCGGCGCGATCGAGCGCAGCATGCCGACATAGTCGCTGCCCTTGAAGCGGCGCGCCATGATGAGCGCCCGGCAGCGCACGGCGTTGAGCGCATGCTCGAGCTCGGAGGTCCGGTACGCCGGGTTGATGTTCACCAGGATCGCGCCGATGCGCGCGGTGCCGAACTGGGCAAGCAGCCACTCGAGACGGTTCGGCGACCAGATACCGACGCGATTGCCGCGCCGGATGCCGAGCGCGAGCAAGCCGGCGGCGACCTCGTCGCTCAGGCGCCGCAGGTCGTGCCACGACAGGCGCCGACCGGACTCGACGAACACCGCCGCGTCGCGCCCGCCCCAGCGCTCGCACGCGCGGTCGAGCAGCTGCGGGATCGTCATGAACTTCAGCGGGTCCGCAGTCGAACCGGCCACGTACGACAGCGTGCCCGTCGGACGCAGCGCGTCGTCCGACGGGCTCCGGCCCCAGTCGGAGGCGAAGGGGTTGCGGTCGCGCGCGCTCATCGGCCGGCTCTCAGAGCTCGCGCCAGTCGGCCGACTGCTCGAACGCATGGGCGGCCCGGTAGATCGTCGACTCGCCCCAGTGTTTGGCGACCAGCATCAGGCCCACCGGCAGGCCCTGGCTCAGCCCGCAGGGAATGCTCATCGCCGGATGTCCGGAGACGTCGAACGGACAGGTGTTGGCGAGCATCTCGAAGCCGCGCTGGCACCACAGCGCGAGCGGTGCGTTCTGTGGCGGGATCGGCGTGGCCTTCATCGGCAGCGTCGGCAACAACAGCAGGTCGTAGCGCGACAGCGCCTCGTCGTAGGACCCGCGCAGCTGGCGCGCGAGGTTCTGCGCCTTGGCGTAGAAATGGCCGCGGTACTGACGGATGAAGTACTCGCCGGCAAACATCGAGACCTTCAGGGTGCGCGACAGCTCGTTGGCGCGCGAGCGCCAGTTCGCATGGGCGTCGAGCAGGCTCGTGGTGTACAGCCCCTCCCAATTGAAGCCCATGCCGTTGCCGTGCATCATCTGCGCCATCAGGCCCTCGAGCGCGATCGGTGTCCAGATCGCGGCGCCGTCCAGGTGCATCGGCACCGACACGTCCTCGACGTGTGCGCCGAGCGAGCGCAGGCGGTTGGCCGCGTCGCGCACCTTCGCGTCGACGTCCGGCTCGCTGTTCGCATGGCCGAAGCCCTCGAGCAGCACGCCGATCCGCATGCCCGCCACGCCCCGCCCGAGCGCCGCCGTGTAGCGGTCGACCCGCACGTTGTACTGTCGCGGGTCGAGCCCATCGGGGCCGGCGATCGCCTCGAGCAGCAGTGCGTTGTCGGCGACGGTGGTGGTCATCGGTCCGGCGTGATCGATGGTCGCCTCGATCGGCATGACCCCCGTATACGGCACCAGGCCGTGGGTGGGCTTCATCCCGTAGCAGCCCGACCAGCCCGCGGGCATTCGGATCGAGCCGCCCTGGTCGCCGCCGATGGCCATCTCGACCTCGCCCGCGCCCACCAGCGAGGCCGAGCCCGACGAGGAGCCGCCGGCCGAATAGCCGTACTTCCACGGGTTGTGCACCGGACCCGACTGAGAGGTGTGGCTGCCGCCGGACAGGCAGAACGACTCGCAGTGCGCTTTGCCGACGATGGTGCCACCGGCGTCGAGGATACGCGTGACCAGCGTCGCGTCGACGTCGGGCACGTAGCCCTCGAGCGAGGTCGCGCCGTTCATCATCGGCACACCCGCCAGGCAGACGTTGTCCTTGAGCACAACGCGCTTGCCCGCCAGCGGACCGTGCGCGGCGCCGCGCACCTCGCTTTTGACCGCCCAGGCGTTCATAGGATTCTCGCTCGCCGCGGGCTTGTAGCCCGGGGTGCGCGGATAGCGGACCGCCGGCAGGTTGTCGGGCAGCGCGGCGATGCGGTCGTAGGACAGGAAGGTGCCCTCGAGTACTTCGAGGTACTCGGCGACTTCGCGGTCGGACATGCTCATATGCAGGTCCGACACGATGGACTTGAGCTGCTCGAGCGTCGGGCGCTTGACGGACGTCATGGTCTCCCCCGGGGTCGCGGCGGCGCGCGTCGGGTTAGGTGCCGCGGACGCGGCGGTGGTCGGCCGTGCGGGGGTGGTCGCACGCGAGGATGTGGCGGGCACCGGCGCGAGGGCCGGTGTCACGGCGGGCGCCTCGAAGCGCGGCGGCACCGACACCGGTGATGCGGACCCGGAGTGCGCCGTGCCGGCCGCAGCACGGTCCACATCGGGGCGCTGCCCGCGGCCGCTCCAGCGCTGGGCGGCCGGCCCGGGGCCGCGTAGCATCTCGGCGGACAGCGGCGGCTCGGCGGCGCCCTTCGAGCCGCCGTAGGCGGCCTGCGGCGACGCGGCACCAGTAGGCGCGTGACCGGTACCGCGTGTGGTCATGCGCGCCGCGCCGAGGCCGAGCAGCTCGCTGACCGCCGGGCCGCGCAGCGCGGCGCCGTCGAGCGTCTGCGCCACGCGCCCGCGCTCGAGCACCAGCACGCGGCCGGCGACGTCCAGCACGAGGTCGAGGTTCTGCTCCACGATGACGATGGTCAGGCCGCCGGTGTCGCGCAGCGCGGCCAGCGTCTGGCCGATCTCCTGGACGATCGAGGGCTGAATGCCCTCGGAGGGCTCGTCGAGCAGGAGCAGCCAGGGCTGGGCCATCAGGGCGCGCGCGAGCGCGAGCAACTGCTGCTCGCCGCCGGACAGCGCCCCGCCCTTGCGGTCGAGCAGCCGGCGCAGGCGCGGGAACAGCTCCAGTACGCGCTCGAGCGACTGCTGCTCGGTCTCGCCGGTGTCGGCGGACCAGGCCAGGCGCAGGTTCTCGAGCGCGGTCAGGCCGGGCAGGATGCCGCGGCCCTGCGGCACGTAGCCCATCCCCAGCCGGCTGCGCTGGTGCGCGGGCGCGCGCGTCACATCGGTACCGTCGAGCGCGATGCGCCCGCCGCGCGCCGGCAGCAGGCCCATCACGCACTTGAGCAGCGTGCTCTTGCCCATGCCGTTGTGGCCGACGATGCCGATCGCCTCGCCCTCGCGCAACGTGAACGAGATGCCGTGCAGCACCGGCACGTGGCCATAGCCGGCATGCAGCCCCGAGACCTCGAGCACCGCGTCTCGGCGCGCCGCATCGTCGGCGTTTCCCGCGGCGGCCGCGGGCTGGATCGGTCCGGCGTTCATGCGGCGCGGCTTCCGATGTAGACCTCGCGGACCTTCGCATCGGAGAGCACGGCATCGGCCGGCCCCTCGATGAGGATCGAGCCCTGGTGGAAGACGGTGACGAGGCTGTCGAGCATCCGGACGAAGTGCATGTCGTGGTCGACGACAACGACCGCCGCCGTCTGGTTGATGCGGCGGATCGCGCCGACCAGGCGCTCGAGTTCGGCGCCGGTCAGGCCCGCGGCCGGCTCGTCGAGCAACACCAGCCAGGGCCGCTGCGCGAGCACCATGCCGAGCTCGACCATCTGGCGCTGGCCATGGCCGAGCTCGCCCACCCCGCGGCGCGCGATCGGCGCGAGATCGAGCTCGCCGATCACCTCCTCGACGGCGCCATCCGCACCGGCCTTGCCGTGGATGCGACGCGCCGACAGCCACAGGTTCTCGAGCACCGTGAGCCCGTTCATGACCGAGGGCACCTGCGTCTTGATGCCGACGCCCAGCCGCACGATCCGGTACGGCCGCCATCCGGTCACTTCCTGGCCGCGCACCAGCACTCGGCCGCCGTCGTGGCCCGGGTCGAGCTGTCCGGTCAAGCACTTGAAGAAGGTACTCTTGCCGGCGCCGTTCGGGCCGATCAGGCAGCGCAACTCGCGCTCGCGCAGCGTGAAGCTCACATGGTTCACTGCGACCACGCCGCCGAAGCGCATCGACAGGTCGCGGGTCTCGACGACGGGTTCGCTCATGGCGCGCTACCCGTGCCGGCGCCCGCTGTACCCGCCGCAGCCGGCGCACGCCGCTTGCGGCCGGAGGCCTGGCCTCGCCGGCTCGCCACCGAGCGCTCGCGCCGGCCTCGCCAGCCGGCGACCGTCGGGACGATGCCCTTCGGGATCAACAGCACGACGATCACCATGATCGCGCCGAGCACCAGCGAGTTGTCGATCACTGTCTGCTGCCCAAGCATCAGCTTGAGCAGCGTCAGCGCAGCGGCACCCATCATCGGACCGATCAGCGTACCCAAGCCGCCCGCGATCACCCAGACGATCATCTCGGCCGACAGGCCGAGCGCGAACACGCCCGGCGTGACGATCTCGGCCCACATCGCGAAGAACGCACCCGACAGCCCGGCCATGCCCGCGCCGATCGTGAACACCGCGGTCTTGTGCGCAGGCACGTCGTAGCCGAGCAGTTCGACCCGCAATTCGTTCTCGCGGATGCCCACCAGCGTACGGCCGAAGGCCGTCGACAAGATCCAGCGGCAGAGCAGATAGCACAGCGCCAGACAGGTCGCGATCACATAGTAGAACGGCACGCCGAAGATCTGCGCGGCCGGATCACCCGGCACGTTCAGGACCTGGAAACCCGGGATGCCGTTGAAGCCGCCGAGCCGCGCATCGCCGATCCGGTACGCGTCGCCGGCGGTGGCGTTCATGAACTTGAAGAGGATCAGGCTGACCACCAGCGTGATCACGCCCAGGTAGACATCGCCGATCCTGCCCCAGAACATCATCGCACCAATCAGCGCCGCCAGCAGGGCGGGCACCAGGATCGACAGCAGCACCGGCACCGTGCTCTCGCCGAAGTTCACCGCCGCGATCGCGTAGGTGTAGGCGCCCAGGCCAAAGTACGCTGCGTGGCCGAAGCTAAGGATGCCGGCATAGCCCCACATCAGCGCCAGCGACAGACCCGCGAGCGCGGTGATCGCCATCAACGACAGCGTCTGCGTGTCGGCGAACACCAGCGGCAGCACCGCCATGAGGATCACCCATGCGATGAACCATCCCCAGCGGATCCGCCCAGCGGACGGCGCGTCGTCGATCATGTCGAGTTCCGGAAGAACCGCCCGGTGATGCCCTGCGGCATCAGGCGCAGCAGCACGATGGCCAGCGCGAGCATCGCGATCTCGCCGATGACCGGCGTGGACGCGAAGGAGACGATCTGGTTGACCGCCCCGAACATCACCGCCGACGACAGCGTGCCTGACAGCACCGCCGCCCCGCCGGTGATGACCGTGATGAAGGTCTTCGCGATGTAGGCACCGCCCGAGGACGGCAGCAGCCCGGTGAGCGGAGCGAGCGCCCCGCCGGCCAGACCCGCGAGTGCCGCGCCGATTGCGAAGGTGGCCATGTAGACCTTCTTCGGATCGAAGCCGAGGGCGGAAGCAACCTCGGGGTTCTGCATCGCGCCGCGGGCAATCAGCCCGAGGCGCGTGTGGCGAAGCACCCCCCACATCCCGACCATCACGACCGCGGCCAGCGCAATGATGAAGAGGTTGTAGCCGCCCATCTGGTAGGCGCCGAGCGTGTAGCCGGGGATCGGCGTGGGCACGCCGACCGCGGAGCTGCCGAAGATCAGCGTAACGATGCCGACCAGCAGCAGCGACAGACCCCAGGTGGCCAACATGGTGTCGATCATCCTGCCGTACAGGTGACGGATGACCAGACGCTCGATGACCAGCCCGATGAGCCCGACCACGATCGGCGCGATGACGAGCATCGCGACGTAAACGTTGATGCCCGCCTGTATGCAGGCGAGCGTCGTGTAGCCGCCGAGCATCACAAACTCGCCATGGGCGAGATTGATGACGCGCATCATCCCGAACACAACTGCCAGCCCCGCGCTCGCAAGCGCGAGGAAGGCGATCATGTAGACGACCTCCAGGAAGACGATGGCTGCGTAGTCCACGTCGCGCGCTCCGTCAGACCTTGACCTCGAACTGCTTGTTCTCGGCAGGGTTCTTGATCAGGTCACAGGACTGTGCGGTGTCGGACGGCGGGCGCTGCTTGGAGGTCTCGAGGATGGTCAGCTTCTGACCCTTGACTTCCATCAGGTGGATGTCGAGCGACGCATGGTGCGTCTTCGGGTCCATTGCAACACGGCCGGTCGGACCGTCGATGGCCACGCCCGACTCGAGCGCCTTGAGCATCGCGTCACGCCCGAGCGAGCCGGACTTCTTCACGCCTTCGGCCCAAAGCATGATCCCCTGGTACTGCGACACCGCGATCTCGTGGACGATCTTGGTATCGCCGAAGCGCTTGGACCACTTCGCAAGGAAGTCCTTGTTCGAGGCCGACTGCGCCTCCTGGCTGTAGTTGCCGGCGATCAGGATGCCGTCGCCCTCGGCTGGCGACAGCGCGAGGTGCTCGTTGCCCACGCCGAAGGTCGTCGACGCCAGCGGGATCTTCTTGTTCATGCCCGAGGAGGCCCACTGCCGGTAGAACGACATGTGCGCGCCGCCCACCAGCGCCGAGACCACCCAGTTCGGGCCAGCCTGCTGGATCTTCGCGATCGTCGAACCGAAGTCAGACACGTCGAGCGGGAAGAAACTGGTGTCGGCGACCGAGCCGCCGCGCAGCTTCACGTAGTGCTGCAGCCACTTAGCGGTGATCTGGCCGTAGTTGTAGTCGGCGGCCAGGATGTAGACCTTCTTGCCCCATTTCTTCGTCGCATGGTCGACGATCGGCTCGACCGCCTGGCCCGGGGTCGTGCCGGTCACGAAGCAGTTGCGGTCGCAGACGCCGCCCTCGTACAGCACGTTGTAGAAGTACATCGTATTGCCGCGCCTGAAGGTCTGTCGGATCGCCTCACGCGAGGCGGAAGTGATGCCGCCGTGCACGACGTCGACCTTGTCGTCGCGCACGAGCTGCTGCGCGAACTTCGTGTAGAGCGCGATATCCGACTGGGTGTCGTACTGGATCGCCTGGACCTTTCGGCCGAGCAGGCCGCCGGCGGCATTGATCTCTTCGACCGCGAGCGTCGTGGCCATCACCATCGGCTTGCCGTAGATGTCGAGGTTGCCCGAGTTGTCGAGCACGGAACCGAGCTTGATCGGGCCGGACTGCGAACGGACGATCGACGGCGCACCGGCGATGAGGCCGGCGGAGCCGGAAGCTGCGATGAATGTGCGACGCGAGATGGCCATGTGGAGCTCCCGATGGCGAGTGGTTGTGGACAACGAGGTGCGCTGCAGCCGGGGACGGCCCGGCACCGGACGGACGGATCGCGGGTGCGTCAGCTCCCGCCGACGGCGGGTCCGCCGCGGGACGCGGGCGGCTGCGTCGCCGATCCGACCGCGGACGAGAAGTCCACGCCGATCTGATCGCCGATGCTCTTGAGGGCTGGAAGCTGAAGCGCCATGCCCAGGATGCTGTCCATGACCTGGTTCACCGGCGGCTTGGCGCCGCCGTCGACCGAGCCGCCGCTTCCGGTCGAGCCACCGAACCCATTGATCTGGTGGATGCGGATGCTGTCGATCTTCTCGGCCGGCTTCATCATCTGTGCGACGATCTCGGGCAGGCGGTCGAGTCGGTACTGCTCGAGTTCATGGCGCATCAGCGCATCCGAGCGCGAGTTCTTCGCGGCGATGACCGCCTTCGTGCCCTCGGACTCGGCGAGCAGCTTCTGACGCTCGGCGTCGGCGAGCGTTCGGGTCGCCTCGGCCTCGGCCTTGGCCTTGCGGATCAGCACCGAAGTCTCGGTGATCGCGTTGGCCTCGGCCACCTCGCCGGCCTCGACGACGCGCTTCATCGAGATCTCGCGCGAGCGGTCGGCGACCGCACGCTCGCGATCGGTCTGGACCTTCTCCTGCGCGAGGATCACCTCGGTGCGGGCGAGCTCGGCGAGCGCTTGGGCGCGCGCCTCGTCGGCATGTTTGGAGGCGAGCGCGATCGCGCTATCGGCCTTGCGCATCTCGGAGCCGAGCTGCGCGTCGATCTCCAGGCGACGCAGCTCGCGCCCCTTCTCGATCTCTGCGGCGCGGGTGTCGCGCTCGCGCGCGATGCGTGCCGATTCTGAGGCGACCGTCGATTCCTCGCGAGCACGGGCGGCCTCGGCGTCGCTGCTGGCACGCGCCTTGTCGAGGTCGAGGCGCTGCCTGATCTGCGCCTGCTCCTCCTCGCGACTGAGCTCGAGCCGCTGCTTGGTGGCGGCGAGCTGGGTCTGGCGCACGGAGATGTCGGCATCGGCCTCGATCTCTGCGCGCTTCTTCTTGTTCACCGCAATGATCTCGGCGAGCCGGCGCATCCCAACCGCGTTGAACGCATTGTTCTCGTCGAGCGCGGCGAACGCGGCTTGGTCGAGGCGCGTCAGCGACACCGAATCGAGCTGCAGGCCCGCGTGCGACAAATTCTCGCCCAGCAGCGCGCCGACCTTGCGGACAAACTCGCCGCGCTTCTCGTGCAGCGAGTCCATCGTCTGCTCGGCGGCCACCGCCTGCACCGCGTCTACGAACCGGCCCTCGAGCAGGTTGCGGATGCCATCGGGGTTGAAGGCGCGCGCCCCCAGCGCCTGGGCCGCGGTCGCGATGCCTTCGATGCTCGACTGCACGCGCACGTAGAACTCGAGCTCTGCGTCGACCCGCATCCGGTCTTCGGTGATCAGCGACTTCTCGCCGGTACGGCGAACCTCGATGCGGATGGTCCGCATGTTGATCTCGTCGACCTTGTGCAGGAAGGGCAGGGACAGGCAGCCCCCGGAGATGACGATCTGTTGGCCGCCGAAGCCGGTGCGGATCAGCGCAACGTCGCGCGAGGACTTCCGGTAGAAGCGATTGAGGAACGCGACCGCGACCGCAATGACCACGATGACGACGACGATGCCCAACAACCAAGCCAGCAGGACCATGCACCCTCGCCTTAGGTAAGAACGACCACCGGCCCAGTATCGTCAGCCGATATTTTCCGTGTCAAGCAATTTGTTTTCCACGGAAACGATCAGTGCGAGAACCGGTACGGCGGACCCTAGACAGGGGTGCTCCGACGGAATCGAAACGGCAGCCGGTGTGCGCTGGCTTGGCGACCTGCGCGGGTCGACCCGGCGCAGGCGACGCTCAGGCGCCCGGGTGGCGCAGAAAATCCTCGAGCAGGCGGCGCAGTTCGCGGCCGCGCTCGTCGCCGAGACGCGTCTCGAGATCATGGCGGGTGCGACGCACCCGAAGGCGCAGCTGCCGGTGCTTCTCGAGCCCGATGTCGGACACGTAAACCACTACGCGGCGCTGATCGGCGGGATCCTGGGCGCGCTGCACGAGCGCGCTGCCGACCATGCGGTCGATCAGCTTGGACAGCGACGGCAGCTTCATCTCGACCTCGTCGGCGAGTGCCGACATGGTCAGGCCCCGGCCGTCGGCGAGGCGCTCCAGCACGCGCCACTGGTCGACCGGGAGGCCCTCGGGGCCGAGCACGCGCTCGAGATCGGCGGATGCCCTACGGCTGGCCTCGGAGAGCAAGGAGACCAGCGATGGTGCGCCGTACGCACCGGACCTGCGCCTGTTCGAAGACATTTGCGCATTCTAGGGGCACCGGCGCGGCGAATCCAGAGCACAGGACTTGGCTCCGCTGGCTGGAACGCGTCGTGCTAGCAGAACCCACACGCTGCTGCATCGCATCGTGACGGCCGCCCCCAGAGTCGGTGAACATGAGCCCCCGACGCTGGCATCCTGTCCGGCGGATGGCACCGGAGTCCAGCCTCGCCATGATCCGGCTTCCGACCGATCCGGTCGCCCCTTCGCATACCGGACGAACCGGTCGCCGGGTCATGCCCACACGACGCCGGCTCGGACCGCGCACGATCGGCGCGCATCGCCCGATACACGATGCGGGCCGCGTGTTCGGCGGGATCGACGCGGACACGTTCCACCTCGCGCTGTGCGTGCCGACCTCGGGCACAGCCGGCCTGTGGGGCGCCTCGAGCCTGGCCTGCGCGCGGCTCGCCGTCGAGCAGTGGAACCGCGAAGGCGGCGTGCGCGGCCGGGAGATCCAGATGCACCTGATCGATGCCAGCGACGAGTCGGATTCGGTAGAGGACGCCCTGGCCGACCTCGCCGCGATGCCCGGTGTCGACGCGATTGTCGGGATGCACACCAGCTCCGTGCGCGAGCGGATCACGAGCGCCGGGTCGGCCAGCGTCCCCTTCGTCTACACCCCGCTCTACGAGGGTGGCCCGCTGCCGGCCGGTGTCTACGCGATCGGCGAGACCCCCGCGATGCAGCTGCTGCCGGCCCTTGACTGGATGATCGAGCGCTGGCGACTGTCACGCTGGTACCTGGCGGGCAACGACTACCTGTGGCCGCGGCGCACTCATGCGCTGGCGCAGCGCCGCCTCGTCGAACGCGGCTGCTCGGTGGTGGGCAACGCCTTCGTGCCGCTCGGCCGCTGCGATCACGACCGCCTGATCGACGCCATCCGCGCCAGCGGCGCCCAGGCCGTCCTGCTGTCGATGGTCGGGCAGGACGCGATCGACTTCGGGCGGGCGTTCCGCGACAGCGGGCTCGCCGAACGGTTACCGCGCCTGGGCTGCGCGATCGAAGAGAACGGGCTGCTGGCGATGGGCGCGGACTGCAGCGAAGGGCTGTACGTCGCGTCCGGCTATTTTGCGGGGCTCGCCACCGAGCGCAACGGCGCCTTCCGTGAACGCTACTGGAACCGCTTCGGCGAGCGGGCCCCGGTGCTCAACGCGCTCGGCCAGTCGACCTGGGAGGGCGTCGCGTTCCTGCGCGGGCTGCTCGAGGGGGGACGCCATCCCGACGGCAGCATCCGCTACGACTCGGTACGGGGCATGCGCTGGCGCGCCAACGATCGCAAGGCGGCGCCGATCTACCTGGCGGCGGCCGAAGGACTGGGCTTCGGGATCGTGAGGACCTTCGCGCCGGCCTGAGGCCCCAGACCCGCGACCGGTCGCGGCGCGGGCCGTCCGCGAGCGGCGCTCAGCCCTGCGCGCCCAGCTCCACCGCGCGGGCGCGGCGCTCGACGAGCAGGCGGTCACGACGCACCGAAGCCTCGGCGTCGAGCGCGAGCGTCGGCCAACCCGACAGTTGCCGCTCGACCAGACTGGCCAGCCCGTCGATGAAGGCCGGTGCGCCGTTCAGGCACTCGATGTACCGGAACGACTCACCGCCGGCATGCAGGAACGCCTCCTTGGCTTCCATCGCGATCTCCTCCAGGGTCTCGAGGCAATCGGCGACGAACCCGGGGCAGACCGCGTCAATGCGTCGGACACCCTCCCGGGCGAGCCGCTCGAACGTCGGCTCGGTATAGGGTTGCAGCCACTGCGCCTTGCCGAACCGCGACTGGAAGGTGACCACCCAGTCCTCGCGCGCCAGGCCTAGGCGCTCGGCAAGGCGGCGCGCGGTCGCGTGGCACTCGCAGTGGTACGGATCACCCAGGTCGAGCGTGCGGCGCGGGACGCCATGGAAGCTCATCAGCAGGCGCTCGCCGCGACCGTTGTGTGCCCAGGATTGGCGCACCTGCGTGGCCAGCGCCTCGATGTAGCCATCGTCGGCATGAAAGCTCCGGACCCAGCGCACCTCCGGCAGGTTGCGCCAGCCGGCGAGTACGCGATGGACCTCGTCGAAGACGGTCGCGGTGGTCGACGCCGAATACTGCGGGTACATCGGCAACACCAGCAGGCGCGTGACGTTGCGCTCGCGCAGCCCCTCGAGCACCGACCGGATGGACGGCTCACCGTAGCGCATCGCCAGCACCACCTCGACGTCATGCCCCCGCTCGCCGAGCGCGCCGCGCAGCAACTTGGCCTGCTTGACCGAGTGCACCATCAGCGGTGAGCCCTCATCGGTCCAGACGCTGGCGTACTTCTTCGCGGACTTGGCGGGACGGGTATTCAGGATGATGCCGTGAAGGATCGGCCACCACAGCAGCCGCGGGATCTCGACCACGCGCGGATCGCCAAGGAATTGGGCGAGGTACGGCCGCAGTGCGGCGGCGGTCGGCGCGGCGGGCGTGCCGAGCTGCACGACCAGCACAGCCGTGCGAGGCCGAGTCGCGTGGTCGAAGGCCGCGGGAGGAGAGGAACGGGGCATAGCCGGTCAGTTTAACAAGCCCTGCCCCCTGGACCGGCAATGGCCGGTTCGCCGAGCTCGGAGAAGGGGCCGCGCCCGCCCCGAACGTCGCGGCGGCGCCCCGCTCCCGCCCTACTCTTTGACCGCGCCGGTCATCCCGGCCACGTAGTACTCGACGAAGAACGAGTAGAACACCGCGACCGGCAACGAACCGAGCAGCGCGCCGGCCATCAGCGGGCCCCAGTGGTAGACGTCGCCCTCCACCAGCTCAGTGACCACCGCCACCGGCACCGTCTTGATCTCGGAGTCGGACACGAAGGTCAGTGCGTAGATGAACTCGTTCCAGGACAGCGTGAAGGCAAAGATGCCGGCCGAGATCAGTCCGGGCACCGCGAGCGGAAGGATGATCTTGACCAGGATCTCCCATCGCGAGGCGCCGTCGATCAGCGCGCACTCCTCGAGTTCGTACGGAATCGAGCGGAAATAGCCCATCAGCAGCCAAGTGCAGAACGGGATGAGGAACGTCGGATAGGTGAACACCAGTGCCCAACGCGTGTTGAACAGCCCGAGGTTCTGCAGCACGATCGCCAGCGGGATGAACAGGATCGACGGCGGGATCAGATAGGCGAGGAAGATCCCCAGCCCGGTCGCCCGCGAGCCCTTGAAGCGCAGCCGCTCGATCGCATAGGCCGCCAGCACTGCGGCGAACAGCGACACCAGTGTGGCGATCACCGACACCAGCATCGTGTTCATCAGCCACGACGGATACTCGGTGTCGAACAGCAGTTTCTTGAAGTGCGCCAGCGTTGGGCTCGACACCCAGAACGGATTGCCGTCGCGCGCGAGCAGTTCCTCGTTCGGCTTGAAGGCGGTCATCCCCATCCAGTAGAAGGGGAACAGCAGCACGAACAAGAACAGCGCGATCGGGATGTAGGTGGTCATCCAGCGCCGGCCGGACGTCTTCAGGAAATCCATCCCCTGCGAATCGGTTGCATCGTCCTTGCTCACTTGTCGCCTCCCTGCTGCCAGGCCCGACGCTGCAAGCCGAAGTAAGAGAACATGATCGCGCCCAGCAGGAACGGCACCATAGCGGTGGCGATCGCGGCGCCCTCGCCGATCGCACCGCCCGAGATGCCGCGCTGGAAGGCGAGCGTCGCCATCAGGTGCGTCGAATTGAGTGGCCCACCGCGGGTCAGCACATAGATCAGCTGGAAGTCTGTGAAGGTGAACAGAACAGAGAAGGTCATCACGACCGCGATGATGGGCGTGAGCAGCGGCAGCGTGACGTTGCGGAACTGCTGCCAGGGCGTTGCACCGTCGATCGCTGCGGCCTCGTAAAGCGAGGGCGAGATCGTCTGCAGGCCGGCAAGCAACGAGATGGCGACGAACGGGATGCCGCGCCAGACGTTGGCGGCGATCGTCGATAAGCGCGCGTTCCAGGGGTCGCCGAGGAAGTCGATGTAGGTGTCGATCAGGCCCATCTTCACCAGGATCCAGCTGACGATCGAGAACTGCGAGTCGAAGATCCACCAGAACGCGATCGCAGACAGCGCGGTCGGGACGATCCAGGGCAGAAGAACGATCGCACGCAGCAGCGTGGTGTGCTTCAAGCGCTGGTTCATCAGGATTGCCAGCCACAGTCCGAGCACGAACTTCAGGATGCTGGCGATCAAGGTATAGAAGAGCGTGTTGAACAGCGCCAGGCGCGTGACGCTGTCACCGAACAGGAACTCGTAGTTCTCGAGGCCGACGAACACGCCCGCCCGGCCGATCTTGGCGTCGGTGAAGCCGAGCCAGACACCGAGGCCGAGCGGATAGGTGAGGAACAGGAGCAACAGCACGCCCGCCGGCACCATGAAGACCAGCCCCAGAGCGTTGCGATTGTTCTGCAGCCGCTCGAGTATCGGTGGCCGCGGCATGGGCGGCGCCGCGCCACCGGGGGCGGTCTGCACGCGCTGTTGCATGGTGGGTCGTTCTCCGGGTGAAGCTTGGGGCGCGGCGAGTCGGTATTCGAACGGGTAGGGTCCGGTGATGCACCGGGCTCGTGCCGGCAGGCATGCCGGCACGACCCGACCGGGCGGCGAGCAGTTCTCGCCGCCCCCCCGGTCAGACCTTGTAATAGCGCTCGGCGCGCTTCTGCGCGCGCTCGGCCGCTTCCTTCGGGGTCTTCGAGCCGCTGGCCGCCTCGGCCACCATGTTGGCCATGATGAAGTCGGCAAGCACGCCCGCCGAGGCGTAGCCCAGCTTGCCCGCGAAGCCGGACGGACGCATGTTCTTGGTCGCGTCGCGGTAAGGCGTGTGCCTTGGATCGACCGTCCAGATCGCGGACTTCTCGTAGGCCCGCAGCGGCTGCGAGATGTAGCCGCCCGCCCCCGTCAGCCAGGCGTCGAACTGCTCCTGCTCCATCATGAAGCGCAGGAACTCCTTCGCGGCCTTCGGATACTTCGTGTACTTCATGACCATCTGGTTGAAGAACAGGTGGTACTCGGTCGGCTTACCCACCGGGCCCACCGGGAACTGCGAGTGCTGGATGTCGGGCACGAGTTCCTTGATCTTCGGATCGTTGGAGTTCTTCGCGGCGTAGTAGACCGAGATCCCGTTGTTGGTGACGCTGATCTGACTGTCCAGAAACGCCTTGTTGTTGTTCGGGTCGAGCCAGGACAGCGTGCCGGGCACGAAGGTGGCATAGAGCTCCTTGGCGTACTCGAGCGCCTTGAGCGTCTCCGGGCTGTCGATGATGACCTTGTTGTTCTTGTCGACCATCTGGCCGCCGTGCGCCCACACCAGCCAGGACGTCCAGCCGCTGTCGCCGGTGGCGTTGCCGAGCGCCATGCCGCCCGGGGTGCCCTTGTCCTTGAGCGCCTTGAACATCCGCAGGAAGCCGTCGGTGTCCTTCGGGAAGCTGTCGAAGCCCGCCGCCTTCACCTGGCTTTCGCGGTAGACCATCATCGCGCCGGCCGCGCCGAGCGGGACGCCGACCCACCGCTTGCCGTCCGGGCGCAGGTAGGCCTCGCAGCCCTCGTACCAGCCGCCGTACTTCTTGCCGAGGTATTCGCACAGGTCAGTGACGTCGACCAACTTGTCCGGGTACAGGTTGGCGTCGTCATTGGTCGACAGGATGATGTCAGGACCGCTGCCGACGTTGGCGGCGACGGCCGCCTTCGGACGCACGTCCTCCCAGCCCTCGTTGTCGACGCGCACTTCGATGCCGGTCTTCTCGGTGAACCTCTTCACGTTCGCCATGTAGGTGTCGATATCACCCTGCACGAAGCGGCTCCAGCGCAGCACGCGCAGCTTGGCGCCCTTCTCGGGCACGTTGTTCCAGGCGGCCTGAGCGTGGACCGCGGGCGCGCCCATCAGGGCGCTCGCGCCGATCGCGGCGCCGGTGCCGGCCTTGAGCAGGGTGCGGCGGGGATTGTCTCGAGTTGTCATGGTGGGTCTCCTTCCCTGTGGGGTGGGTATGGGGTCACGGCCCTTCGATCCGGGGTCACGGCCCTTCGGTCCGGCGCACCGGCGCCGGCCGCGATCAGGCCGCCAGACTGCGTCCGCTGGCGGCGTCAAACACGTGCAGCGTGTCGAGCTCGGGCGCGAGGTGTATCGGATCGCCCGGGCGCAGCATCACTCGATCGCGCACGACGACGGTCAGTGCATGGCCGCCGAGCGTGCACATCAGCAAGGTGTCGGCCCCGGTCGGCTCGATGACCTCGACGCGCGCGGCGAGCGTGCCGCCGCCGACCGGCGCCAGATGCTCCGGCCGTGAGCCGAGCAGCACCGGCTGCCCGCTTTCGACACACATCGGGCGCGCGACGGCAACATGTACGTCGCCAACCTTCACGCCGCCGCGCTCCCAAGTGCCGGCGATGAGGTTCATCGCCGGCGAGCCGATGAAGCCGGCCACGAAGGTGTTGACCGGATTGTCATAAAGCTGCAGCGGGCTGCCGGTCTGTTCGACGATGCCGTCGCGCATCACGACGATCTTGTCCGCCATCGTCATCGCCTCGATCTGGTCGTGGGTGACGTAGATCGACGTGGTCTTGAGACGCTGATGCAGCGCCTTGATCTCGGTACGCATCTGCACGCGCAGCTTGGCGTCGAGGTTCGACAGCGGCTCGTCGAAGAGGAATACCTGCGGGTCGCGGACGATCGCACGGCCCATGGCGACGCGCTGGCGCTGGCCACCGGAGAGCTGGCGCGGGTAACGGTCGAGGTAGGGTTCGAGGCCGAGGATGGCCGCGGCCTCGCCGACGCGCTTGTCGATCTCGGCCTTCGGGCGCTTGGCGAGCATCAGCGCGAACGCCATGTTCTCGCGCACCTTCATGTGCGGATACAGCGCGTAGTTCTGGAACACCATCGCGATGTCCCGCTCTTTCGGGGGCACATCGTTGACGACGGTGTCGCCGATGCGGATGGTGCCGCCGCTGATCTCCTCGAGCCCGGCGATCATGCGCAGCAGCGTCGACTTACCGCAGCCCGACGGGCCCACCAGCACGCAGAACTCGCCGTCGTCGATGCGGACGTCGACGCCTCGGATGACCTTGGTCGGCCCGAACGCTTTCTCAACGCGCTCGATCGATACGGACGCCACTGTGAGTCTCCTCGACGGGCACCGGCTCTCGATGGAGCGGCGCCTCGGTGTCTTGCCGGGCGGATGGACCCGCCACCGGAGAGTCATGCTACATCCATTCGCCACCAGGGCGTCAACCGGCGGCGAATCGGGCCGCCGCCAGGCGCCCAGGCGTCAGCCCGACAGCCTCAGCTGTGGCTCAGGGCGCTCGAGACGAGTTTGGCAGTGATATCGACGATCGGGATCACGCGCTCGTAGGCCATGCGGGTCGGCCCGATGACGCCCAGCGTGCCGACCACCTTGCCGTCGGCGCCGTAGGGCGCGACCACGAAGGACAGCTGGTCCATCGGGACGAGCTGCGACTCCCCGCCGATGAAGATCTGCACGCCCTCGGCGTGGCTGCTCGCGTCGAGCAGCTGCGCCAGCCCGGTCTTCTGTTCGAAGAGCCCGAACAGCTGGCGCAGGCGGTCCATGTTGTCGGACAGCTCGTGGACCGCGACCAGGTTGCGCTCGCCGCTGATCATCACGGTCTCGGCCTGCTCGGCCGCGGCCTCGTTACCGGCGGCGACGGCCTTGTGCAGCAAGCCGGTGATGTCATCGCGCAGGCTGGTCAGCTCGTGGCGCAGCCGCTGGCGGATCGTCTCGAAGTCCTGGCCGGCGAAGTGCTGGTTGATGTAGTTCGACGCCTCGGTGAGTTCGCTGTGCGTGTATTCGCGGTCAGTATGCAGGATGCGGTTCTGCACATCGCCCTCGGGAGTGACGATGATCAGCAGCACGCGCTTGTCGGCGAGCCGCAGGAACTCCACCTGCTTGAAGCTCGAGCTGCGGCGCGGCGTAATCACCACCCCGGCGAACTGCGTCAGGTTCGACAGCAGATGCGCGGCCTGCGCCAGCACGCGCTGCGGCTCGTCGGCATGGAGCCTGCCGTGCAGCCGCTCGGCGTGCTCGACCTCGAGGGGCTGGACCGTGATCAGCCGGTCGACGAAGAGCCGGTAGCCGCGAGGCGTGGGGATACGGCCGGCCGAGGTGTGCGGGCTGGTGATCAGCCCGAGGTCCTCGAGGTCGGCCATCACGTTGCGGACGGTGGCCGCCGACAGGTCGAGCCCTGAGTAGCGCGAGAGCGTGCGGGAGCCGACCGGTTGGCCGTCGGCGATGTACCGTTCGATCAGTGTCTTGAGGAGAGTCCTAGCGCGCGGGTCCAGCATGGTGGGATTTATAGACCGAAACGCGGGTGTTGCCAACGCCGGCAACCCGCGGGCGCTTCGGCCGGGACTCGCCGGGCACCGGCTGCGACCGCCTCCCGGCCTAGGCCATCCGCGGCGGGACGGCCGGGAATCTGTGGTGAAATGTCGCCATGTCCCCACCGTTCAAGACCATCGCGCTGTTCGGCAAGCAGCAGTCCGACGGCACGGCCCAGACCCTGGGCGAGATCGGTGCATTCCTCGAGCAGCGTGGCGTGCGTGTGCTGTTCGAGGCCGGGATCGCCGACACGATCGGCCGGCGAAGCCTGCCCAGGGCCGATCTCCACGAGATCGGTGAAGCGGCCGACCTGGCGGTCATCGTCGGCGGCGACGGGACCATGCTCGGCATCGCCCGGGAACTGGCCCCGCACGGCGTGCCTCTGGTCGGCATCAACCACGGGCGGCTCGGCTTTATCACCGACATCCCGCTGCTGCAGTGGTCCGATGCCCTCGGCGCGGTGCTCGACGGGCACTTCGAGGCCGAGGACCGGTCGATCCTGCAGGCCCGGGTGACCCGCGACGCCAGCGTGGTCTTTGAGGCGAGCGCCGTCAACGACGTCGTCGTCAGCCGCAGCTCTCGGGCCGGCATGATCGAGGTGCAGGTCCACGTCGACGGGCTCTACATGTACAGCCAGCGCGCCGACGGCCTGATCGTCGCAACGCCCACCGGCTCGACCGCCTACGCGCTCTCGTGCGCTGGGCCGATTCTGCATCCGTCGCTCGACGGGCTGGTGCTGGTGCCTGTCGCGCCGCAGGCACTCTCGAACCGCCCGATCGTGCTGCCCGCATCGTCCGTCATCAGCATGAGCGTCGCCGACGGCCGCGAGCCGCGCCTGAACTGCGACATGCAGACCTTCGTCGACCTGCAGATCGGCGACGTGATCGAGGTGCGGCGGGCCGCCTATAGCGCGCGCTTCCTGCACCCGAGCGGCTACAGCTACTACGCGACCCTGCGCTCCAAGCTCAACTGGCACGAGATGCCCAGCCTCGCACCGCGTTCCTGACCCGGCGATGCTCACCGCACTGCGTCTGCGCGACTTCGTCATCGTCGAGGCTGTCGAACTCGAGTTTGGACCCGGCTTCACCGTGCTGTCGGGCGAGACCGGGGCCGGCAAGTCCATCCTGATCGACGCGATCGGGCTGGCCACCGGACTGCGTGCCGACCCGTCGGTGGTACGCGAAGGCGCAAACCGCGCCGACATCGTGGCCGAGTTCACCACAGACGCCCGGCTCGAGGCCTGGCTCGCCGAGCGCGACCTGTCCGGCGACCCGGGCCTGGTGCTGCTGCGCCGCGTGGTCGAGGCCGACGGCCGCTCGCGTGCCTTGGTGAACGGGCATCCGGCCACCGTCGCGCTGCTGCGCGAGATCGGCGAGGGCCTGATCGAGGTGCACGGACAGCACGCGTCGCAGTCGATGCTACGGCCCGACGGGCAGCGCGGGCTGCTCGACCGCTTCGCCGGCGTGTCGGTCGAGCTCGCTGCCGTGGCGCAGGCCCATGTGACCTGGCGTGCGCTCGAGCGCGACCTGGAGCGCGCGCGCGGCAGCGTGCGCGAGCGCTCGCTCGAGCGAGAGCGCCTGCAGTGGCAGGTTGACGAGCTGGCACTGGTCGCCCCGACCCCGGGCGAATGGCTGGAGCTGGCCGCCGAGCAGAAGCGGCTCGCGCATGCCGCGACCCTGATCGAAGGCGCACGCGGGCTCGCGGATGCGCTCGCCGACGGCGACGACGCGATCGCCGACCGGCTACAGACAGTCCACCAGAAGCTCAAGGCGCTGGCCGCGGTCGATGCCACCCTCGCCCCGGTGCTCGAGATGATCGAGACCGCTGCGATCCAGGCCGGCGAGGCCGGCTCGACGCTGTCCGCCTACGCCGACCGGGTCGACCTCGACCCCGAGCGGCTCGCCGCGATCGAAGCCCGCACCGGCGTGCTGTTCGCCGCGGGGCGCAAGTTCAAGTTGCCGCCGGAGCGCCTGGCCGACGAGTACACGACGCTGCGCGCCCGGCTCGCCGATGCGGCGCAGGCCCAGGACATCGAGGCGCTGTCGCAGCAGACGGAGGCCTCGCGTGCGGAGTTCGACCGGCTCGCGGCCGCGCTCTCGCACAAGCGTGCCCTGGCGGCCAAGGCGCTGTCCGCAGGCGTCTCCGAGCGAATCGGCCGGCTCGGCATGCAGGGCGGGCGGCTGCACATCGCGATCGAGCGTGGCGACCCCGCCGCCCACGGCATCGACCGTGTCGAGTTCCGGATCGCCGGGCACGCCGGCACCACCCCGCGCGCACTCGGCAAGGTGGCCTCGGGCGGCGAACTGTCGCGGATCAGCCTTGCCATCAGCGAACTCGCCGCGCAGGCCAATCCGGTCGCCACGCTGATCTTCGACGAGGCCGATTCGGGGGTCGGCGGCGGCGTGGCCGAGGTGATCGGCGAACTGATGCGCCGCCTCGGCGAGACGCGGCAGGTCCTGTGCGTGACCCACTTGCCGCAGGTCGCGGCGAAGGCCAACCAGCACTTCTCGGTGGCCAAGCGCCAGGTCGATGCGCGCACCACCAGCCTGATAGAGCGGCTCGACCGCAGCCGCCGGGTCGAGGAGATCGCGCGGATGCTCGGCGGCATCGAGATCACCGCGACCACCCGCAAGCACGCTCGCGAGCTGCTCGGATGAAGCGGGCCGGTGCTCAGCCCAGCTTCAACCAGTCGGGCCCGGGAAGCTCGTTGAAGACTCGCTTCAGACCCTGACTCCAGCTCTGTCGGATCGAGGCGAAATAGCGGTCGTCGGCGTCGACCCGGTGCCTGAAGGTCACTCGCAGCGCGTCGGTCCTGACGAACGCGATGTCCAGCGGCAGCCCCACCGACAGGTTCGAGCGCATCGTCGAGTCGAACGACACCAGCGCGCACTTGAGCGCTTCGGCCATGGTGGTTTGCGGCTTCACGACGCGGTCGATGATCGGCTTGCCGTATTTGCTCTCGCCAATCTGGAAGAACGGCGTGTCCTCGGTCGCCTCGATGAAGTTGCCTTCCGGGTAGACCAGGAACAGCCGCGGACGCTCGCCGGCGATTTGACCGCCGACGAGGAGGTTGCAGCTGAAGTCGACACTCGCCTGCTGCGGCTGGCGTGCGCCGTGGTACGAGATGACGTGGTTGACGGCCTCGCCGACGAGCGCGGCGCAGTCGAAGAGGCTCGGCACCGACATCAGGTTCGGCGCGTCGGTGCCGATGGACTTGCGCAGCGTGCTGATCGCGGTCTGCGTGGTCGCGAGGTTGCCGGAGTTCAGCAGTACCAGCACCCGCTCGCCGGGCGTCTCTAGCACCGTCATCTTCGAGAAGGTGGAGACATGGTCGACGCCCGCGTTGGTGCGGGAGTCGGAGGCGAACAGCAGCCCCTCGTCGAGGGTCATCGCGACGCAGTAGGTCATGGCGGAGGCAACAGCAGCGGGGACGCGCGGGCGACGCCGCCGGCGGCGGCGCGGGGAGCGCGCAGCGATGATACTGCCCGACACGCGCAAGGCTGGACGCGCCGCAGCCGCAGGAGCGCGGAACGGCCGCCCCTGGGCGCCCGACGGCCCCCCCTCACTGCAACGGGGTCTGCCGCTGGGTCTGCGCTTCCACGCGGGCCGAGGTGTGCAGCTCCTCCTCGCCGCCGCCGAGGCGCACGCCGCGCACCGGGCAGGCGTCGAGGTAGTCGAGGCCGACCGCGAGCTTCAGGTACGCCTCGCCCGCCTTGCCGGCATTGCTGACGTCGAAGGCGACCCATCGGTTCGACAGCCATGCCTCGGCCCAAGCGTGGCTCGCAACGGTCTGGCGGTCGGTGGTGTACACGTAGCCGCTGACGTAGCGCGCCGGTATGCCGAGCTCGCGACAGCAGGCCACAAAGACGTGCGCGTGGTCCTGGCAGACACCACGGCCAGCCGCAAAACCCTGCGCGGCGGTGGTGTCGACCGAGGTGTGGCCCTTCTCGTAGGGCATGCGCTCGATCAGCGCGTGCATCAGGTCGGTGACCCCCATCAGCGGACGCGACTTCACCATCGCCCGCAACGGCCCGATGAAGGTGCGGATCGCGTCGTCGGCCGCGGTGAGCGGCGTGTCGCGCAGGAACACTCTGGGGTTGATCCGGCCGGCGGGTTCACCGTCGTCGGTCTCGTCGACCTCGACGCGACCGCGGGCGATCAGGCGAATCTCCTGGTGCGCCTCATCGAGCGTCAGCACGTGGGTCAGGTTGTCGAACGCATCGGTCATCGTGACCGCCGGCACCGGCAGCTCGACTTTCCACTCGATCACGCGCTGGCGCGGTGTGGCCGCGGGGCTCAGGCGGATGTACTGGGTGCTGCGCGCGACCTCGGTCGCGTAGCGGTACACCGTTGAATGCCAGACCGACAGCAGCATCTCACTTCATCTCCATGTAGGCGGCCTGGACCGCCTCGCCGAGCCGGATGTTG
>JBIPLJ010000158.1:0-4958 GCA_044368415.1 Burkholderiaceae bacterium | reverse complement strand
CCGAAAACGCCAAGGCGGACGCAGAAACAAAACTGACCACGTCGACGAGCGCCGTGAACCCGACCACGGTCAGGGCGTCCCTCGCAGACGAGACGGCCAAGGCGACCGAAAACGCCAAGGCGGACGCCGAAACAAAACTGACCACGTCGACGAGCGCCGTGAACCCGACCACTGTCAGGGCGTCCCTCGCAGAAGAGACGGTCAAGGCGACAGAAAACGCCAAGGCGGACGCCGAAAGAAATCTGTTCGTGCGCGCCAGTGATATCGATCGTGTTGATATCAACCCAACAACTGCAAATATGACTATCAACCGAATGGCACAGGGTGTTCCTAATAACCTGGACAAGAATGGAAATCCTCTGATGGCGGCAAACGGACACCTGGACGACAGCCATCTCACTGGTGCAGATCCTCCATACGGGTCGAGACTTCGTACGACTGTTGTTTCAGCATTCAGTCACTCATTTGGTAATGATTCAATGGACATGATGAGATTAAAACAAATGATTGTTGAATACGTGACTGACAAATTCAACGCAGTTAGATCTCCTCCGACAGCAGCTAATCCAAAACAAGGTACATATGATGATGAAGCTGGCAGTGTCGACCCCAATAGGAATAAACTTGAGTCTGCGTACGATGCAGTTGTTGAAAGCAAAGCGTTCAAACTTACAACTGAAATTCTCGGGAATATCGGTGATGTCATGGATGTTCTCGGTATCGTTATGTTATTCACTGACGCATTTTACATGCGCGAAGAGTTTTTGACGTACGGTCAGGATACCAGTAAAGGATACCAACCTCGACTTTTAACAGCAGGCGCAATTGAAGATGCGATAGCTAAAACAGTCGATGCACAGGTTCGTTCTATCGAAGAGTACAACTGCATGCTCAAAAAACTCAATGAAGCGGACCCACCACCGTATCAGGCGTACACATATGCGACATATCCACAGATTTCAGGACCACTTGATTATCTTGATCGAGAATTGCCTAGAAAAACATCATACGACACACAGGCTCGTGTCGTCGCAGAAATCAACGCTGTCCGTGAAGCACTTCTCAAGAATACAAACACGGTACACGGTGCGTTAATGCGTGATCGCCTCGGACAATATGCGTATGATTCGATACAGACCGGTCAAAACAAACTTTGGATGTATGTCGGTGGTATTTACGGGCAATTTACAGGGATTGAAGCCGATGCACTTTACCGTGAGGCATTCACACACGTGTGTAAATACAACGGCGGCATAGTCTACGAGGACACTCATCTTGGACAGGATATCACAAAGGCCGTCGATCCAAACATGGAAGGTCGAGCTCGGTTTCAGTGCGGTTGGGCGACAAAAAACGAATGTATCAGGCGTTCGAACGACTGGATACGAAACAAAGGACAACAGGGTGGAAACTACGCCGAATGGTACACATGGGACGAACTCAAGGGGTTCAAAGAGAACCCAACAGTCCCCCCCCAACGATCGTGTAACGATGCATATGGTCAAATCTACCCGGACGAGTACGACTATTCTGCCCAAAAAGAGTCAAAGATTCCGGCGGCAAATCTGACCAAGTTACAAGCTTCAAATTCAGCCGGTGCATGCGTCGTGGCGAGCGCAGGTATTCGTCAGATGTGTGAACAAGCCCGTGGAAATTATGACCCGGCAACACATACATGTTCGTTCACACCAGAATTTTGTCAGGCGATAGGAACGTGCTACAACAATGCTACAAGGACGTGTTACATGCCGACGAAGGATCTCAAGATTCTCAACATCTTCTTCGGAGACGGTCTTCCCAGAGAGTACATTCGTCAGAATGGATGTAATTATGAAAATTCCATTGACCCATCAAACATCATGGATTCAGAGATTTCGGGTGCAAACGGTCAAAAATGGTCAGACAATGCAAGAAAAGATCCAAACCTGAATGAAAATTTCAAAAAACTTTTGAGTAGTCCGGCATACGCTGCGGGTTTCGCGACGAGCGTCGTTGGTGCAGGACAGTTTGCCGCAAGCATGTCGACGCAAGGATCTGCCGTCTTGTCGAGAACAGCCTTGACCTTTGGTACCCGTACAGTATCTGTCGGTGGAGTTCTCACAACTGCGCCACGTACATTAACAGTCGGTGGAGCACTCGCTGCCGCACAAATTCTCGCTATCGCTTCTTGTATCCTTGCCGAATTTATGAAGGGTTGGGAAGTTATCAACAAACAACCTTCGGACGAAATTGGTGAATACACTGTCGGTGGTTGGGAGTCGGATGGTGAGACACCGAAAACACTCGCATTCACGCCTGGGTGGGTCACGAAACCGCTTCCACTCCACGCCCCGACTGATCGTACACTCACACCACTCGGTGATTTTGATCATAATATTGCTTCCATACCAGGGTCATTTAAATGTAACTTCTTTGCTGATCAAAATGCACTCGCCGCGGCCGGTGGTGTTGCCGGAAATCGTCAATTATTGTCCGGAGGCTCACTGGAGACGGCCGTGAGAACGTACACGTCACTTAATTCTGCCAAGGATGCCGTGCCAAAGGTACAATGTCGCAATAGATGCGCTACATCACAGGGTAGTAGGGTGTATGGATATAGTGGCGACCCGACAAAAGGTATTTTGGCAGCATCACAACCCGACGCCGATCGTATATTTTGTCTGCCTCCATTTCCGGGCGATATGTATTTCGACCCGGCAATCGGACCGTCAGCAACTGTACTAGATCCAGGATCGTACACGAACAATACATGGACGAATGGTGAACAAGCGTCATGGCCTCAATACCCATTCGGACCATCCACTGATTACACTCAAGGGGCGTGGCATCAACCCCCGGATCAATATGACACCATCAAACAATGGAAGTATCAACTCGTCTACGACAAGCAGAGATTCGGAAACGCCGATTCGAACGTTTACGGTACTCCGGATCATCTTTGGAACACAACATTATTACGTAAATATTTTAGAGATTCAAGAATTTCTGAAATTCGGAGATACTATTGTCAAGCGGCGATGAACAACTACATCAAAGATAAAACGAAAATAATTCATGAAAAGTGTTTCGGCTATTTGTCGTTTGAATTGAACAATTTTACATTTTTACCAATGACAGTCTTGGCGCGCGTCGGAAGATATACACCAGCTGTTTAAGCGGGCGCCGTCGTACCCCATGATGGTGCGGGGTACGAACCAGGCCCGTAGTCGCGCGCCTTTTTCCAGTTGGGAACATTGGTACCATCTAATTTATTCCAGTTCGTCGAACTAGAAATCATCGCCTTTGCAATCACAGTTCCTGATGGTACGATAAATCCAGACGCAGGAATTGCTGCACTAATTGTCATAGTGGTTGCGGTCACAGCAGTGACCGTGCCCGTAATCGGTGCGGATGTTGTAGTCACTCCGGTATCCTTGTTGACAGTCTGGTATGTAAACTGGACAGAATCATTGGCCGCAAACCCTGTAGTATCAGGGACTGTAACCGAACCGATGGACGCTACAGCCCCAGTACCTGGCTGAACAGTCAAGTTTGCCGATGTCGATTTGGTCTTTGCGGCATACTGGGCCCATGAGCTGATGTTTCCAGTCGTCACGTTAGGTTTAAAGAAACCGTTACCTGAGGCAGGTACTGATGCACCTGATTCAGTAAGGGTCCACGCTGTATAGGTAGGCGTTGGGTCTCCAGATTCAGTCTTATAGAACTTGGGACAACGGGCCGCAAGATACTTGCGAGTTGCACCGCTGATATCGGCCTTGCGAGCAGCAATAACCTGTTCACTCGTAGGGTTCGTTGTCGTGCTTGCATTATTATTGATAACGAGGTACGCCCCCTGAATCTTTCCCAGATTCACCTGGTATGCGTTCCACGCGGTGGTGGCGGCAGCATCGGATGTTGGAGGTGCTGTGCCTGAAGCAGCTCCACACTTGTTGGTAACGTATGTGTTGACTCTGGTATTGATGGAGTTGGCCAATGTCGTCTCTGCATTCATCATTGCAGTGTTTTTGGCAGCTATTTCTGTTGCGTTTGTTTCTGGCAGGGCCTTAAAATTGATCATAGCCAAGTTGTACGTGTCCTGGTACGTCTGAAGGTCGGTCTGCAAAGTTGTGTCCTCGCTATCCTGTGGACTAGGTGCAGGCCATTCGAACTTTGATCGGGACATGTACCGATTGATTACGAGTGCCAGAACAATTACTGCGACGAGACCGATGACGGCAAGGGTCAACATCTTGTTACTGATGTCGAGCTTCATTAACTTCAGCCGAGAAAATAATCAATGGAATTTTGTTCCTCCAAAAAAGCCTCAATTCCAGAAGGGCACCCATTCGCCTTCTGCAGGAGGTTCCCAGAAAGCTTCACAATATGTACCATTCCATATATAACCAGATTGACATGTACAACTACCAGCAGCCCCTGACGCCGAGCCGGTCGCTATTGTACCTCCGAAATTACACGAAACACATACACGATCGAGCCGGACCTGACGCTGTTCCGCTCGCTATTGTAATTTATATACAGCCATAGCTCCACTGGCAGTTTTAGTAGTAAGAGTCGAGAAGAATACACAAGAGCCTACAACAGAATCTCCACTTGAGCCTGCATTACGCCAATCCATTTGAAATGCCTTACAACCAGGTGTATTTACACAGACTTTTGCACAGTCTGCCACAAGTCCGAGTTGTGGAACTCCTACTTGAACGCTCTCTTTCGAATTGTTTCGTACCCCCCATTCTTGTGTGAAACGAGAAATTGGAGAGACACACGCTGATCCATTCCATGTGTAACCCTGTGCACAATTTTCACAGTTTGTCCCTGTGTAGCCTGTCGGGCATGCACACGTTGCTGCTTTCCAACATTGACCCATACTATAACTTGACCATGTAGCGTCTGGGCATGTCCCTGCACTGGGTCTATTTTTAACGCATATATAACCCTTATAAGTATCCTCCCTTATTGAA
>JBIPLJ010000123.1:0-2539 GCA_044368415.1 Burkholderiaceae bacterium | reverse complement strand
AAAACGTTGTTACGGGCGATATTTTCGCGCTCGACCACGAGACCGCCATTGTTACCGGTATCGGCGGCGTAAACCGTTACGATATTTTGGACACAGCGCCTAAATTCTTTGCGTTTCCCCCAGGCGTCTCGAGCGTGCTAGTCACTGGCACTAATGCAGACGCTAACACTCGCGTCGACTGTGTGTACAACTTGGCGTATGAGGTGGTGCACGGGTGAGAGTTGACGACCTAACGGTAGAGGTGCGTAACAGGTCTCTAGATCGTGTAGGCCAACTCTCAGGCGCGGACTTGGTTGGTGCCGAGTTTATTTTACGACACAACGAGGTCGGTGCCTGGAAAGTACAACTACACTCGAGCTCGCCTATGGCTGAGCTTTTACGGACGCCTGGTTTTGGTCTTATTCTTACCGGTCCAGACGGTGTAATAATGTCGGGCCCTATGTTGTCTGCCGCGCTTGCACAAACACAGGACGACGCCGAGGGCTCGTGGACTATTGAGGGTGTCGACGACTCGGTTATCTTGTCTGAGCGGTTGGCTTATCCAGACCCAGCCGAGGCGGACGTTACCGCGCAAACGCAGGCCTACGATATTCGTAGCGACGTTGTCGAGACGGTTTTAAAGGGTTATGTCGACGAGAATTTAGTTACAGGCCCAGTAGTGCGCCAGGTGGGCGATCTAACTGTGGCGACCGACGAGGGCCGTGGCACAACCGTTTACGGCTCGGCTCGGTTCGACAAAATGCAGGAACTTTTTTACGGTCTTGCACAAACTGGCGGCGTCGGTTATTCGATACAACAAGAGGGCGCGAGCCTAGTTTTTGACGTGTACGAGCCGGTCGACCGTAGCGGTCTTATCCGGTTCGATATTGACAACGGGCGTTTAACGTCTGCCGACTACGCGTATGCAGCGCCGTCGGTTACTCGCGCGATCGTGGGCGGTGCCGGCGAGCAAGAGGAACGCCTATTTTTTGAGGGCACCCTTACGGAGTCGACTACGGCCGAGACTGTGTGGAATAGGCGTATAGAGTCCTTTGTGGACGCCAGGACGACGCAAGAGGTCGCAGACTTTACGCAGGCGGCTTTTGAGGCTCTCGTGGACGAGGGTAAAACTCGTGTGTTTATGACGGTAACGCCTAGCGACAATACGACTATGTTGTTTGGGTCTGAGTGGGGTTTGGGCGACACGATTACGGTTACTGTGCGCGATATTGTGGCGACGGCTGTGGTCTACACGGTGGCGTTGTCTATTCAGTCGGACGGCGTTTACTTGGCGGCCGAGGTGGGTACGCCTATGCCGTCGTCTTACGAGGCTATGCTGGGTAAGGCTACCCTAACCCAGTCTAAGCGTTTGAGCGAGATTGAGCGCAACACTACGGGCTACGGGGTTGTTACAACGTTTGCCGGCGTCCAGGGTGGCACCGACGGTACACAACCGACTTTTAGCGGCCCAGTGTTTACAGCCACCTACACTCGTTTCGGCGATATGATCTACTTTGCGTACTCGGTCGACTTTACCAATATTGTTACGTTTGGCACCGGTCAGTATTTTATGACTTTGCCGTATAACAGTCGTCGACCGGTGACGTTTGCCGGTGGCTCTTTGTACGATCAGAGCTCTAATAAAATTTATTCTATTATTGGAGTGGTCGAGGCTGGCAGTAACGTTATGAAATTTTTTTATATCCAGTCCAACGGGCAGACAGATACGTTTGAGTACAATAAACCTATAACGCTTACAACCGCCGATAGGTTCGACATTACGGGCACGTACGAGCTCGAGTATTAAGAGAGGCAATAAATGACGCAGGCGAGTTTTCCGTTTGAGGGTATCGACACAACCGAGACCCAGTTTAGTAAGTGGGCGAGGCACTTTAACAGTGGTGTCGACGACGTACCTACTGGTACCGCTTTGCAGGTGTCGGCTGGTACTGGTCTTGCCGTAAACGTGGCGCTTGGCGAGGCTATGGTGCGCGGACATTATTACACGTCGGACGCCGTGGAGGCTTTGGCTTTGGCTACCGCTAACGCGACTAACCCTCGTATTGACACTGTGGTCTTGCGTCTCGACCCTACGGCTAACTCGATTGTGTTGGCCGTTAAGACTGGCACGCCAGCCGCCTCACCCGTAGCACCGGCTTTAGTTCAGACAGACGCCGGTATTTACGAGCAACCGTTGGGCGACGCTCTTGTGCCGGCTAACTCGGGTGTGCCGACTACTATTACGGATCGTCGCGAGTTTATGGGTACCCGTTTGGGTTCGTGGGCTACTGTGGGGCGTCCTACGCCGGCCGGTCGTGTGTTGTTTGGCTTTAATAGCACTACTGGCGCTGTTGAGTTTTATAACACTAATACGTCTGCCTGGACGCCCGTAGGTGGCGGTTTAAGTTTTGAGGGTTCGTTTCTATTGGGAGGTATGTAAATAAATGGCTAACGCATATAAGGTATTGGGGCAGTCGGCACCGTCGGCTACTACCGCTACAACGCTTTACACTGTGCCGGCGGCGACCGAGACGGTTGTCTCGACTATTGTGGTCGCTAA
>JBIPLJ010000146.1:0-2540 GCA_044368415.1 Burkholderiaceae bacterium | reverse complement strand
ACAGCATTATTGAAGTCGATGGCGATGGTGCGGGCAATGACACGCTGTCTGGTGGCGAGGGCGCTGATTGGATTGAAGCCGCGCTCGGCAATGATAGCATTTTTGATTTTTCTCACGCAGATACAATCCTGGCAGGTGACGGCAACGACACAATTTCAAACGGGATTGCCGGCGCGGATGCTGCGGACAGCATCATGGGTGGGAATGGCGATGACCAAATCTCTTCCGGCAATACCGGCAATGATACGGTGCTGGGCGGCGCTGGTAATGATAGTGTTTTAGGCAGCAGCGGACATGACAGCATTATTGAACTGGATACCGATGGTGCAGGAAATGATACTTTAGTTGGTGGCAGCGGGAATGATTATATTTATGGTGCGCTTGGCGAAGATGTCATTAGTGACAGCGCCGGCAATGATACCCTGCTTGGCGGGGACGGCAATGATACCCTGATAGCCGGCACTGGCAATGACAGCATCAATGCCGGCAGCGGCGATGACAGCGTGAACGCTGGCTTTGGCAGCAGCACGATCCTTGGCTTGGACGGCAATGATACCCTGATAACCACCTCCGGCAATGGCAGCATCAATGCCGGCATCGGCGATGACAGCGTCAGCGCTGGCGAGGGCAATGACACCATTGAAGGCGGCGAGGGCTCAGACAGCGTAAGCGCAGGTACTGGCAATGATGTGCTCTTGGGCGAAGATGGTAATGACTCGCTGACTGCCTTTTCTGGCAATGATTCGGTCGTGGGCGGGATCGGCGACGACACCATCTTAGGTCAATCTGGTTTCGATACGCTCGATGGCGGGGAAGGCAACGACAGCATCACCGAGGGCAGCGACGCCGCCAGCAACCTCATCTTCGGGCGCGGCGGCAACGATACGGTGACTGCCAGCGACGGCCTTGACACCATCGATGGCGGCATCGGCGATGACGACGTCAGCGCTGGCGCTGGCAATGATATTGTCTTGGGCGACAGTGGTAACGACACGCTGGTTGCCGGTGCTGGTGCCGATAGCGTCGAGGGCGGGATCGGCGACGACAGTATCCAGGGTCAATCTGGCGCCGATACGCTCGATGGCGGGGAAGGCAACGACCGGATCACCGAGGGTGGCGACAACAGCAGCAACCTCATCTTCGGGCGCGACGGCAACGACACGATCAGTTCATCCGGCAGCGGCGCGGACAGCATCAATGCCGGCATCGGCGATGATATTGTCAACGCTGGGGCTGGCGCCAACACGATCCTTGGCGAGGACGGCAACGATACCCTGACCGCCGGCGGGAACAACGACAGCATCAATGCTGGCGCCAGTGATGACAGCGTGAACGCTGGCGCTGGCAACAACACGATCCTTGGCGAGGGCGGCAATGATACCCTGATAGCCGGCTCTGGCGCGGACAGCATCGATGGCGGCACCGGCGATGACAGCGTGGACGCTAGCACTGGCAATGACACGCTAAGTGGCGGCGCTGGCAATGACACGCTGGTCGGCGGGACCGGCACGGATTGGGCGAGCTATGCCTCTGCCGCTGGCGCGGTGACGGTTGATCTTGGCGCGAGCAGCAGTTCCGGCGCGGATGGTACTGACAGGCTGACAGGGATTGAAAACGTCATTGGTGGCGAAGGTGATGACCACATCATCGGCAATGACATCGCCAATCTTTTGATTGGCGGCAATGGCGCAGACACGCTTGAGGGCGGCGATGGTGATGATTCGCTGGTTGGCGGCGATGGCGTAGATTCCCTCGATGGCGGCCTTGGCAATGACACGCTGGATCTGGGCGCTGGTGATAACGAGTTTGCTTTCGGCGGCGAAGGAGATGATAGCCTGTTTGCCGGTAGTGGGTCCGGACAGATCCTCTATGGTGATAACGAGGATGGTACCGGATCCGGCAATGACACGCTGGTCGCTGGTAGCGGCATTGATCAGATCCTTATTGGCGGCAATGGCGACGATAGCCTATATGCGGGCGACGTTAACGGGCAGAAACTTTATGGTGATAACCAGGATGGTTCCGGATTAGTTGGATTAGGTAATGACACGCTGGTCGCGGGCAATGCTGATTTGCAGCAACTCCATGGCGGCGAAGGCGACGATAGCCTGCTGGGTGGCGCAGGGAATGAAGTACAATTTCTTGGCGGTACCGGCAATGACACGCTGATCACACTGAATGGTGATAGCCTGACAGGTGAGGGCGGGAATGGTGATGATAGCCTGACTGGCGGCAGCGGCGAGGACCAGGTTCTTTACGGCAATGACGGTAATGACACGCTGGTGGCTGGCGGTGGTAATGACCAGTTCCTCTATGGCGACGGGGATGATGACAGCCTGCTTGGCTCCAACAGTGCTGAAGAACTGCAAGGCGGTCAGGGAAATGACACATTATCGGGCCTGGACGGCAATGATGTTGTGTCTGGCGATGACGGTCGCGACAGCCTGGATGGCGGCGATGGCAATGACACGCTGTATGGCGGTGCGGGTGATGACCAGCTTGATGGCAGCACTGGCAACGACTTCGCCAGCTATGCAAAC
>JBIPLJ010000013.1:0-79422 GCA_044368415.1 Burkholderiaceae bacterium | reverse complement strand
GCCCGCGGACCGAACACGAAGATCCAAGCGGAGATCCACTGAGCATGCGTACCTGCTACACCGGCGAGGTGTCCCTCGACCGCCTCGACGACGTCGTGACCCTCTTCGGCTGGGTGCACCGGCGGCGTGACCACGGTGGCGTCATCTTCATCGACCTGCGCGACCGCGCGGGCCTCGCGCAGGTCGTCTGTGATCCGGATCGCGCCGATGTTTTCAAGCTTGCCGAGAACGTCCGCAACGAGTTCTGCGTGCGGATCACCGGCCGCGTGCGCCGCCGCCCGGCGGGCACCGAGAACGCCGGTATCCCCAGCGGCCAGATCGAGATCCTGTGCCACGAGCTCGAGGTGCTGAACGCCTCGGTCACGCCGCCGTTCCAGCTCGATGACGACAACCTGTCGGAGACCACGCGCCTGACGCACCGGGTCCTTGACCTGCGCCGCCCGCAGATGCAGCAGAACATGATGCTGCGATACAAGGTCGCGATGGCGGTTCGCAAGTACCTCGACTCGCTCGGCTTCATCGACATCGAGACGCCGATGCTGACGAAGAGCACGCCCGAGGGCGCGCGCGACTACCTCGTGCCGTCGCGGGTGAACGCGGGCCAGTTCTTCGCGCTGCCGCAGTCGCCGCAGCTCTTCAAGCAGCTGCTGATGGTCGCGGGCTTCGACCGCTATTACCAGATCACCAAGTGCTTCCGCGACGAGGACCTGCGTGCGGACCGACAGCCCGAGTTCACGCAGATCGACTGCGAGACCTCGTTCCTCGACGAGGTCGAGATCCGCGCGATCTTCGAGGAGATGATCCGCACGGTGTTCCGCGACGTGCAGGGCGTGCAGCTCTCGGGCCAGTTCCCGACGATGACCTACGCCGACGCGATGCGGCTGTACGGCTCGGACAAGCCTGACCTTCGCGTGAAGCTGCAGTTCACCGAGATGACCGACGCGATGCGCGACGTCGAGTTCAAGGTGTTCTCGGCGGCGGCGCAGATGGACGGCGGGCGCGTGGTCGCGCTGCGCGTGCCTGGCGGCGCCGAGATGCCGCGCAGCGAGATCGACGCGTACACCAAGTTCGTCGGCATCTACGGCGCCAAGGGTCTGGCCTACATCAAGATCAACGACGCCTCGAAGGGCCGCGAGGGCATGCAGTCGCCGATCGTCAAGAACCTGCACGATGCCGCGCTCGACGCGCTGCTCGCCCGGACCGGCGCGCGTGACGGGGACATCGTCTTCTTCGGCGCGGACAAGGCCAAGATCGTCAACGACGCCATTGGCGCGCTGCGCGTGAAGATCGGGCACTCGGAGTTCGGCCGCAAGCACGGGCTGTTCGAGGCGTCCTGGCAGCCGCTGTGGGTCGTCGACTTCCCGATGTTCGAGCATGACGAGGCCGAGGACCGCTGGGTCGCGGTCCACCACCCGTTCACCGCGCCCAAGGACGGCCACGAGGACGATATGGCGACCGATCCGGGGCGCTGCGTGGCCAAGGCCTACGACATGGTGCTCAACGGCTGGGAGATCGGCGGCGGCTCGGTGCGGATCCACCGCGAGGCGGTGCAGAGCAAGGTGTTCCGCGCGCTCAAGATCAACGCGGAGGAGGCCCGTGCCAAGTTCGGCTTCCTGCTCGATGCGCTGCAGTACGGCGCGCCACCGCACGGCGGCATCGCCTTCGGCCTCGACCGCATCGTTACGATGATGGCCGGCGCCGAGTCGATCCGCGACGTGATCGCCTTCCCGAAGACGCAGCGGGCGCAGGACCTGCTCACGCAGGCGCCGTCTCCGGTCGACGAGAAGCAACTCAAGGAGTTGCACATCCGGCTGCGCGCGGTCGAGCCGAAGGTGCCCGAGGCGAAGGCCTGACGGGCGCGAACGGCGGCCAGGATGGGCACAAAGATCCCCGAGTCGGTCCTGGTCGTCATCCACACGCCCGGGCTCGAGGTGCTGCTGCTCGAGCGGGCCGATCACCCCGGCTTCTGGCAGTCGGTCACCGGCAGCAAGGATGCGCTTGACGAGCCGCTCGCCGAGACCTGCCGGCGCGAGGTGCTCGAGGAGACCGGGCTCGACGCCGCAGCAGCGGGCTGCATGCTCGAGGACTGGGGTGTGCGCAACCGCTACGAGATCTACCCGCAGTGGCGCCACCGGTATCCCGAGGGCGTCACGCACAACACCGAGCATGTCTTCGGGCTGCGGGTGCCGGCGCTCGTGCCGGTGCGGATTGCGCCGCGCGAGCACCTGCAGTACCGCTGGCTGCCGTGGGAGGAGGCCGCGGGCCGGTGCTTCTCGATGTCCAACGTCGAGGCCATCCGGCAGCTTCCGGTGCGCGCGGTGCGAGGATGATCGAGTCGCCCGATCCCGTGGAAGACGGGCCCACCGGGGAGCATGCCGCAGGCGGGCTGCGGGTGGCCACCTACAACATCCACAAGGGCGTGATCCGGGATCTCTTCGGGCTGCGCCGTGTCTCGAGTGTGCACGCACTGCGCGCGCGCCTGCATGAACTCGACGCCGACCTGATCTTCCTGCAGGAGGTCCAGGGCAAGAACGACCGGCATGCGAACCGCTTCGAGGACAAGTGGCCCGGTGAGCCACAGGAGCAGTTCCTGGCGCGCTCGCCCACGCTCAAGCACACCTTCGAGACGGCTTACGGGCGCAACGCGAACTACCTGCACGGCCACCACGGCAACGCGCTGCTGTCGCGCTTCCCGATCGTGCGGCGCGAGAACCGCGACTTCTCCGACCATGCGCTCGAGAAGCGCGGCGTGCTGCACTGCGTGGTCCGCGTGCGGCGGCGGACCGTGCACTGCTTCGTCATCCACTTCGGGCTGCTCGCCCGCAGCCGCGACCGGCAGGCCGACGCGCTGGTCGACTGGATCGTGCGCGAGGTGCCGCGGCGCGCGCCGCTGCTGATTGCCGGTGACTTCAACGACTGGCGCGACCGGCTCTCGCGCCGCTTTGTCGAGGCGTTGCAGGTCACCGAGGTGATGGGCTCGGCACGCACCTTCCCGGCGCTGGTGCCGTGGCTGCGGATGGACCGCATCTATACCCGCGGCTTCGAGCTCGAAGCCGCGGACGTGCTGCGCGGACCGGCCTGGGCGCGGCTGTCGGACCACGCCCCGCTGGTCGCCGACCTGCAGCTCCTGCGCTGAGCGTGCGGCCGGCATGATGGCGGCCGACTCTCGCGCAATCCGCCTCATCGACCGGTTGAGGCCGCGTCCGCTCGACGGCAACGAGGTGCTGCTGCTGCAGTCGGGCGCGGAGTACTTTCCGGCACTGGAGGCCGCGATCGACGCCGCCGTCGCCGAGGTCTGGCTCGAGACCTACATCTTTGCCGGCGACCAGGCCGGGCTGGGGGTTGCCAGCGCGCTCGCGCGGGCGGCCGAGCGCGGCGTCGCGGTGCGGCTGGTGGTCGACGGCTACGGCACACGCGAGCTGCCGCAGGGCATCGCGCAGCGGCTGGAGCGGGCGGGCGTGCAGCGCGCGGTCTATGCGCCGATGGCCCGCTGGCTGTCGCTCGATCGCGAGCGGCTGCGCCGCCTGCACCGCAAGCAGGCTTGCGTCGACGGGCGCATCGCGTTCGTCGGCGGGATCAACGTGCTCGACGACCTGCAGGATCCCAACCACGGCGCGCTCGAGCATCCGCGGCTCGACTACGTGGTGCGCCTGACTGGCCCGGTTGCGGCCTCGGTGCACGCGGCGATGGGGCGGCTGTGGGTGCAGGTGTCGGGCGCCCGGGCGCCGCTGCGTGCCCACGGGCTCGAGCGGCCGGGCGGCGAGCCTTCGCGCGGTGATCCGCTACGAGGCGAGCCTTCGCGCAGCGAGCCTCCGCATAGCGACCCGCCGCACAGCGACCCGCCGCACAGCGACCCGCCGCACAGCGACCCGCCGCACAGTGACCCGCCGCACAGCGGGCCCCCGCCCGATGGCCGCCGGGCGCCGTCCGGCATGCGCGCGATGCTCGTCCTGCGCGACAACCTCGCCAACCGCCGCGCGATCGAGCGCGCCTACCTCAAAGCACTGGGTGGGGCCCGGCGCGAGGTGCTGATCGCCAACGCCTACTTCTTTCCGGGCAGCCGCTTCCGGCGCGCGCTGGCCGAGGCCGCGCGCCGCGGCGTGCGGGTGCGGCTGCTGCTGCAGGGGCGCGCAGAGTACGTGCTGCCGCACCTGGCGACGCAGGCGCTCTACGAGCCGCTGCTGGGCTCGGGCGTCGAGATCGTCGAATACCACCGCAGCTTCCTGCACGCCAAGGTCGCGGTGATCGACGACTGGGCGACCGTCGGCTCGTCGAACATCGATCCGTTCTCGCTGCTGCTCGCGCGCGAGGCGAACGTTGTGGTGGTCGACGCCGGCTTCGCGGCGACGCTACGCGAGCGGCTACTGGTGTCGATGGCCGAGGGCGGCCGGGCGGTGCTGCCCGAGGAGCATGCCCGCCGGCCGTGGACGCGGCGGCTGGCCGGATGGTTCGCGACGCAGATGCTGCGGCTGGGCGTGATGGTCTCCGGGCACCGGGAGCGCTACTAGAGGGGTATCTTCGAATGGACATGCCGGCGAACTACGCACGCTTCCTCACCGGTCGCGACCGCAGCATCCAGGCGAACCGCCAGCTCGGCTTCGCGCTGGCCTTCGTCGCGGGCGCGATCAACGCCGGCGGCTTCCTCGCAGTCAGGCAGTACACCTCGCATGTGACGGGAATGGTTTCTTCGTTGGCGGACAACCTGGCGCTCGGCGAATTCGCGCTCTCGGTCGATGCGGCGGTCGGCGTGCTCGCGTTCCTGCTGGGCGCGATGACCTGCGCGCTGCTGGTGAATTTCGCGCGGCGCCGCCGGATGGCGAGCGAGTACGCGCTGCCGCTGATGCTCGAGGCGGCGCTGATCCTGCTGTTCGGGCTGATGGGCGCGCGCTTGGCCACCTTCGAGGGGCTGCTACTGCCGTTCACCATTGTGCTGCTGTGCTTCGTGATGGGCCTGCAGAACGCGCTGGTGACGAAGCTCTCGGGCGGGGTGGTGCGCACCACTCATCTGACCGGCACCGTGACCGACCTCGGCATCGAGCTGGGCCGGTTGCTGTACTGGAACCGGGACCGCGACGCGCCCCGCTTCGTGCGGGCCGACCGCGACCGGATCGTCGTGCTGGCGGGGCTGGTCGCGGCCTTCCTCAGCGGTGCGATCACCGGCGCGTTCGGCTTCAAGCTCGCCGGCTACGTGTCGACGGTGCCGCTTGCGATCGTGCTGGTGCTGCTCGCGGTGGTGCCGGTGTTGGACGACCTGCGGCGGGCCGCCCGCGCGCGCGGGTCCTGAGCCAGTGGACGCCGCATCCAGGCCGCTGCTCGAGCGGCGGCCACAAGGGCTGTACTGCGAAGCGGGCGACTTCTTCGTCGACCCGTGGCGGCCGGTGGCGCGCGCGGTGATCACCCACGCGCACGCCGACCACGCGCGGCCCGGCCACGGCGCCTACCTCGCGGCCGCGCCCGCCGAGGGCGTGCTGCGGGCGCGGCTGGGCGCCGACATCGTGCTGCAGGCGCTGGCCTACGGCGAGGCGGTGGAGGTGAACGGCGTGCGTGTGTCGTTGTTTCCGGCCGGTCACGTGCTGGGCTCGGCGCAGGTTCGGCTCGAGCACCGCGGCGAGGTCTGGGTGGTGAGCGGTGACTACAAGGTCGAGCCCGATCCGACCTGCGCGCCCTTCGAGCCGGTGCGCTGCCACACTTTCGTCACCGAGTCGACCTTCGGGCTGCCGATCTACCGGTGGGCGCCGGCGCACGAGACCTTCGCTGGTATCGACGCATGGTGGCGCGCAAACGCGGCCGCGGGGCGTGCGAGCGTGCTGTTCTGCTACGCCTTCGGCAAGGCGCAGCGCATCCTCGCCGGCGTCGACGCCTCGATCGGCCCGATCGTCTGCCACGGTGCGGTCGAACTGCTGAATCGCGCGTACCGCGCGGCGGGCGTGGCGCTGCCGCCGACTTCGCTGGTCACCGAGATCGCCGACCGGCGCTCGCTCGCCGGCGCGCTGGTGCTGGCGCCGCCCTCGGCCGGCGGCTCGACCTGGATGCGCCGCTTCCCCGATCCGAGCGATGCATTCGCCAGCGGATGGATGGCGCTGCGCGGCGCGCGACGGCGGCGTGCCGTGGACCGCGGCTTCGTGCTCTCGGACCATGCCGACTGGCCGGGGCTGCACGCGGCGATCGGTGCCAGCGGCGCCGAGCGGGTGTTCGTCACCCACGGCTACGTGCCGGTGATGGTGCGCTGGCTCGCGTCGCAGGGGCTGGACGCGCAGTCGTTCGAGACGGAGTTCGGCGGGGAGGAGGGCGACGGCGACGCCTTATCGGGCGGGGCCGCCGAGCCGGGCCGCACGCCGGCCGCCGCACCTGACCTCGCCGCGGACGATGTGACCGCGGACGAAGCGGCCCCGGGCGAAGCGGCCCCGGGCGAGACCACCCAATGAAGGCCTTCGCCGAGCTCTACACCGAGCTCGACGCGTCGACCTCCACGCTGCACAAGGTCGACGCGCTCGAGCGCTACCTGCGGCGCGCGGCGCCTGCCGACGCGGCCTGGGCGGTCTATATGCTGGCCGGCGGCAAGCCGCGCCAGGCGGTGCCCTCGCGGCTGATGCGAGAGGCCGCGCAGGAGGCCGCGGGGCTCCCCGACTGGCTGTTCGAGGAGAGCTACCAAGCGGTGGGCGACCTCGCTGAGACGATCGCCCATCTGCTGCCCGCGGCGCCCGTCGACGAGGACGTGGGACTGTCGACCTGGATGGGCGAGCGCCTGCCCTCGCTGCGAGGCACCGCGCCCGAGGACACCCGCGCGACGCTGCGCCGCTGGTGGGCAGGCCTGGACTGGAACGGGCGCTTCGTGTTGTCCAAGCTCATCACCGGGGGCTTTCGGGTCGGTGTCTCGCGGCTGCTCGTGCTGCGCGCGATCGCGCGGGTCTCGGGGCTCGACGAGACCCTGCTCGCGCAGCGGATGATCGGCTGGACCGATGCGCGCGCCGCGCCCGACGCTGTCCGCTTCCTCGCGATGCTGGCACCTGCCGACCCCTCGGCGCCGGCCGATCCGGCGCTGGCCGGCCATCCGTACCCGTTTTTCCTCGCCCATTCGCTGCAGGCCGATCCGGCGACGCTCGGCGTGCCCAGGGACTGGCTGGTCGAGTGGAAGTGGGACGGCATCCGCGCACAACTCGTGCTGCGCGCCGGCGGCTGCTGGCTGTGGTCGCGCGGCGAGGAGCTGGTGACCGAGCGCTTCCCCGAGGTCGAGCGCGCCGGGCGCGCACTGGCGTCGGCGGTCGACCCCGGCGGCGCAGGCCTGGTGCTCGACGGCGAGGTGCTCGCCTGGGACGCCGCCGCACAGTGCCCGCTCCCCTTCGCGGCACTGCAGAAGCGGGTGACGCGCAAGACGCTCACCGCCGCCGTGCTGCGCGAGTCGCCCACCGCCTTCATCGCCTACGACCTGCTCGAGCATGGCGGCGAGGACTGGCGGAGCCGTCCCCAGGCCGAGCGGCGCGCGGCGCTCGAGGCGATCGTCGTGCGCGCAGCGGTGCCGGGTCTCATGGTCTCGCCCCGCGTCGAGGCCGCCGACTGGCCGGCGCTTGCGGCGCTGCGCGAGACCTCGCGCGCGCGCGGCGTGGAGGGCTTCATGCTCAAGCGCGCGAGCGCAGCCTACGGCATCGGCCGCACCAAGGCCGCGGGCGGCGGCGACTGGTGGAAGTGGAAGATCGACCCGTTCTCGGTCGACGCGGTGCTGGTCTACGCGCAGCGCGGCCATGGCCGGCGCGCGAGCCTGTACACCGACTACACCTTTGCGGTCTGGGACCGGCCCGCCGATTCTGACGACCTGCGGCCGCGCGCGCTGCTGCCCTTCGCCAAGGCCTACTCGGGCCTCACCGACGAGGAGATCCGCCGCGTCGACGCGGTGATTCGGCGCACCACCGTCGAGAAGTTCGGCCCGGTGCGCAGCGTCACGCCCACGCTGGTCTTCGAGCTGGGCTTCGAGGGCATCGCGCGCTCGCCCCGCCATAAGTCGGGCATTGCCGTGCGCTTCCCGCGGATGCTGCGCTGGCGAACCGACAAGCCGGTGGAGGAGGCCGACTCGATCGACACGCTGCGGGCGCTGCTCGGCGGCATGGCGGCCCGCCCCGCAAGCGAATCCGCCGACGGCCCACCGCCGGGCGGCGGCGGGGACGCATCCGGTATGCTCGACCTCGGAGACGCCGGCTCGCCCGGCCCATGACGCCGCCCCCTGCGAGACGCGCCGACGTGTCCCAGAGCAACGCAGCCGCCATGACCAGGACACGGAGACCCACGATGACCAGACGACAGTCCCTCAAGTACCTTGCCGGTGTCGCGCTCGCGGCGGTGGCTGGCGGCGCGGCCGCGCAGGCCTATCCGACTAAGCCGATCCGGCTGGTGATCCCGTTCACGCCCGGCGGCGGCACCGACTTCGTGTCGCGCACCGTCGGCAACAAGCTCGCCGAGTCGCTCGGCTGGCAGGTCGTACTGGAGAACAAGCCCGGTGCGGCCGGCAACATCGCGATCGAGCAGACCTCCAAGGCCGCGCCCGACGGTTACACCATCGTGATGGGCCAGTCGGACAACATGATGCTCGGGCCGTGGCTGTACCCGAACGTCGGCTACGACTCGGTCAAGAGCTTCGCGCCGATCGTGCAGGTCTCGGTCGCACCGATGGTGATCGCCGCGGCCATCACCTCGAAGATCTCTGGCCCCGCCGAGCTGATCGCCGCCGGGCGCGCCGGCAACGGCATCACCTGGGCGACCGCGGGCAACGGCAGCCTCGGCCACTTGTTCGGCGAGCAGCTGCGCCAGGCGACCGGCATGAAGCTCACGCAGGTCCACTACAAGGGCGCTGCCCCCGCGATCACCGACGTGATCGGCGGCCAGGTCGACGTCGCGATCCTCTCGAGCGGCTCGGTGCTGCCGCAGATCAAGGGGGGCAAGTTGCGGCCGGTCGCGGTCACCGCGGGCAAGCGCTCGCCGGTGCTGCCCGACACGCAGACGATCGAGGAGGCCGGGCTCAAGGGTGTCGACGTCAACATCTGGCTGGGGCTGTTCGCGCCGGTCGGCACGCCGCCGGAGATCATCGCGAGGCTCAACGCCGAGGTGAACACGGTGCTGCAGGCGCCGGACGTACGCGAGAAGCTCGCCGCGCAGGGCATCTTGCCGGGCGGCGGCACGTCCGAGCAGTTCGCGACCTTCGTGCGCGAGGACTATGCGCGCTGGGGCAAGGTGGTGAAGGAGTCGGGCGTCAAGGCCGAGTGAGCCGGGTGTGCCGAGCGTGCGGATCGAATCATCCGAATGCGTCCGTCCCTGTGTCTGCCCGATGCCGCAGCGCGCGTGCCGCCCGGTCGGCGCGTCGGCGCTCGGGCGCAGGCTCGACGGCCCTGCCGATGTCGCGCGGAGAGCGGCCGACGTCGCCTGCGACAGCATGGGGCGCCTGCTGGCGCGGCCGCGGTCAGGGACCCGTCCGGGACGGGTGGTCCGCGCGTTCCCAGCAGCTGTTGCGCTCTCCGACGGGGCGGGATGAGTGCGGCTCGCAGGCGTCGACTTCACCAGCGCACCGCGTCGGCGCAAGCCGATCACGGTCGCACTCGGGAGCGTGGCACGGGGCGAGGGCGACGGCGAGGGGGGGCGTGAGCGGGGCGGAGGCGGCCGGCAGGCGGCGCCTCGTATCGTCCTCGAGCAGCTCCTCGCCTTCGAGTCGTTCGAGGCCTGGGAGGGCTGGCTGCGCGAGCCCGGTCCGTGGCTTGCGGCGTTCGACTTTCCGTTCGCTCTGGCGCGCGAATTCGTTGCGGCGCAGGGCTGGCCGCTCGACGTGGAGGACGCGTGGGCCGCGATCACCGGCGAGGTGGCGGCGCTCTCGCGCCCCGAGCTGATCGCGCGCTGTCGCGCCTGGTGCGACGCGCGGCCGGCGGGCTCGAAGTTTGCGCACCGTGCCTGCGACGCCACCGCCGGCAGCAGCGCATCGATGAAGTGGGTCAACCCGCCGGTGGCGCTGATGCTGCACGCGGGCGCGCCGCGCCTGCTGGCGGCCGGCGTCACGCTGCCCGGGCTACACGAGCGCGGCACCGATCCGGCCCGCATCGCGCTCGAGGGCTATCCGGGGCTGCCGGCCCGGGCGGTGCTGGGGCGCGTGTCCTACAAAAGCGACGATCCGAAGCATCGTGACGACGCGCCGCGCCGTGCCGCCCGCGAGCGGCTGGTCGCGGCGATCGAGGCCGGTGCGCCGCCTTGCGGCGTGCGCGTGGACTTCGGCGCCTGGCGCGGGGTCTGCGTCGACGAGCCCGGCGCGGACCGGCTCGACGCGGTGCTGTGCCTGGTGCAGGCGGCCTGGGCGTGGTCGCGGCGCGATGCGAACTACGGGCTGCCGGTTCGCGCGGACCGCATCGAGGGCTGGATCGTCGGCGCCTGAGGCGCCGCGACAGCGGTTGACTCACAGCTCGGCGCGCAGCACACCGCAATCCATTCGCATGTCATGAAGCAGCCTCATGCTCAGCGACGCGGCGAAGGGAGCCGCGCCTACGGAGCAGGCCATGAACCGAGACGATCCACTGCCCGAAGCCGCCCTCGGGGAGGACGGGCACATGCTGGTCCACTGGATGATCGGCGGGCAGTCGATCTGGATCCAGGTCGCACCCGACGGCGCACTCACGGTGAACGGTGAACCGGTCACCCGCGTGATGCCGCGGACGTGTCGCGGGACGCGCAGTTCGGACGGGCGGGCGCGCCCGGCCCCGCCCACCGCGTCGATTCGCCTGGCGGCCCGGCACGATCGCCTCGTCGAGTCGGCCCCTTAGGCGCTGCAGGCGGGGGCGCGACGCCCGAGCGGCTACGATCACGCCATGCCCGCCTTCCCCCGTCCCCGCCCGATCCCGCGCCGCAGCCCCGCGACCGGCTCGCCCGACGCCGGCGACGACGCGGCGGTCGCGACGCGACGCGCTCCCGCGCGGATCGGCCCGGCCGCGCCGGTCGCGGTGTCGGCCGAGCCGACTGATGTCGACGGCTGGTTCGCGCAGCGCGACTGGTCGCCGTTCGCGTTCCAGCGCGAGGTCTGGGCCTCGACCGCGCGCGGCGAGTCTGGCCTGCTGCACGCGACCACTGGCGCGGGCAAGACCTATGCGGTCTGGTTCGCGGCGCTGTCGGCCGCGCTCGGCGAGCGCGACGCGCGTGCCCCGGTTGTACCCGCTGCGCACGCGTCCGGCGCCGCCGCCGCTTGCGCGTCCCCGCGACGCTGGTCCCACCCGGGCCTGAAGGTCCTGTGGATCACCCCGATGCGCGCGCTCGCCTCCGACACCGCGCGCGCGCTCGGTGAGCCGCCCCCCGGGCTGGGCCTCGCCTGGCGGGTGGGCCTGCGTACCGGCGACACCGCCTCGGCCGAGCGGGCGCGCCAGGACCGCATGCTGCCCGACGCACTGGTCACCACGCCCGAGAGCCTGTCGCTGATGCTGTCGCGCGCGGACAGCCCAGAGCGGCTCGGACGCGTCGCGATGGTGGTCGTTGACGAGTGGCACGAGCTGCTCGGCTCCAAGCGCGGCGTGCAGGTGCAGCTCGCGCTCGCGCGGCTGCGCAGGCTCAATCCGGCGCTCGTGGTCTGGGGCCTGTCGGCCACGCTCGGCAACCTCGGCCATGCGATGGACGTGCTGCTCGCGCGCCCCGGCGGGCGACTGGTGCAGGGCGTCCTGCCCAAGACGCTGGCGGTCGATACGCTGCTGCCCGACTCCACCGAGCGCTTCCCCTGGGGCGGTCACCTCGGCACGCGAACGCTCGAACCGGTGGTGGCCGAGATCGACTCGAGTTCCAGCACGCTGGTCTTCACCAACACACGCTCGCAGGCCGAGCTCTGGTACCAGGCGCTGCTCGAGGCGCGCCCCGACTGGGCCGGGGTGATCGCGCTGCATCACGGCTCGCTCGACCGCGCCGTGCGCGACTGGGTCGAGGCGGGCCTGAAGGACGGGCGCCTGAAGGCGGTGGTCTGCACGTCGAGCCTCGACCTGGGCGTGGACTTCTCGCCGGTCGAGCGTGTGCTGCAGATCGGCAGCCCCAAGGGCGTGGCGCGACTCATGCAGCGCGCCGGCCGCTCGGGCCATTCGCCGGGCCGCCCGTCGCGGGTGACGCTGGTGCCCACGCACGCGCTCGAGCTGCTCGAGGGCGCGGCCGCGCGCGACGCGGTCGCCGCCCGCGCGATCGAGCCGCGCGACTCGCCTGCCAAGCCGCTCGACGTGCTGGTGCAGCACCTGGTGACCATCGCCGCGGGCACCGGCTTCGTCGCCGATGAACTGCTCGCCGAGGTTCGCGGCTGCCATGCGTACGCCGGCCTCGCCGACCACGAGTGGCAGTGGGCGCTCGACTTCGTCGTGCGGGGCGGGCAGTCGCTGCTCGCCTATCCCGAGTACCGGCGCGTCGTGGCCGACGAGCTCGGCGTGTTCCGCGTGCCGGACCGCACGGTGGCGCGGCGCCACCGAATGTCGATCGGCACGATCGTCTCCGACGCCACGATGTCGGTGAAGTACCAGTCCGGTGGCACGATCGGCACGGTGGAGGAGGGCTTCGTCACGCGCCTCAAGCGCGGCGACTGCTTCCTGTTCGCCGGCCGGCTGCTCGAGCTGGTGCGCATCCACGAGATGACCGCATACGTCAAGCGCGCGACCGGCCGCCGCGCCGCGGTGCCGCGCTGGAACGGCGGCAAGATGCCGCTGTCCTCCGAGATGGCCGATGCGGTGCTGGCGCGGCTCGCGCAGGCCGCGCGCGGCGTCTTCGACGGCCCAGAGATGAAGAGGGTCGAGCCGCTGCTCAGGCTGCAGGCCGCCTGGTCGCGCCTGCCCGATCCGGACACGCTGCTCGCCGAGCGGCTGCACTCGCGCGAAGGCCATCATCTGTTCCTCTATCCGTTCGCCGGGCGGCACGTGCACCTGGGCTTGGCGTCGCTGCTCGCATGGCGGGTATCGCGGCAGGTGCCGGCGACTTTCTCGGTGGCGGTGAATGACTACGGCCTGGAGCTGCTCGCGCCTGAGCCGGTCGACTGGTCAGGGCTCGCCGACGGCACGCTGCTGGCCGATGGCGCGCTCGCCGAGGACGTGCTGGCGAGCCTGAACTCGGGCGAGCTCGCGTTGCGGCGCTTTCGCGAGATCGCGCAGATCTCGGGGCTGGTGTTCCAGGGCTTTCCCGGTGCGCCGAAATCGTCGCGACAGCTGCAGGCCTCGTCGGGGCTCTTCTACGAGGTGTTCCGCCAGCACGACGCCGACAACCTGCTGCTGACCCAAGCGCAGCGCGAGGTGCTCGAGCAGGAGCTCGACCTCGGGCGGCTGCGCGCGACGCTGGTTCGGCTGCGCGGACGCACGCTGGTCGAGGTCGGGCTGGAGCGGCCCGGGCCGTTTGCGTTCCCGCTGCTGATCGAGCGCCTGCGCGAGCAGGTGACGACCGAGAAGCTCTCGGACCGGGTCGCGCGGATGGTGCGCGAGCTCGAGCGCGCGGCCGGGGGCGGCTGAGGGCCGTCCGGGCACCTAAGGGTCGTCGGGGCGCCACGCGGTGCGCCCCGCCGGGTCGCGCAACCGCGCCGCCCGTCGGCCGCGTCCGTCTGCGTCGTTCCCGGTTCCCGCGTGCTTCCGCACACTGTCCAGGCTGGGGTGATCCCGCCCTGCGCCGATGCGACCCCGCTCCGCTTGACGACCTCGCTCGATGCTCCGCCCGCCCGCCGGCCCGAACCGGCGTCCGCACCGCCATCCGCCAGCGGCAGGGCGGCGCGCGCCCTGCGCGAGCCGCAGCCCTTGCTTACCGCGCGGTCGTCGCCCCCCGCGCGGTCGTCGCCCCCCGCCCAGCCGTCGCCCGCTCAGTCGCCCCCACCCCTGCCGGGGCCCTCGGCCGGCCAGGCGCCTGCCGTCGCCCCCACCGGCGATCCGCTGCTTGCGCTCGCGCGGGCCCTCGGTGACGCCGAGGACTTCGAGACCGCCGCCGCGGCACTGTGCACGCGGATCGCCGCCACTGTCGGCGCGGCCCGCGTGGTCCTCGGCTGGCGCACCCGCGGGCACCCGCCGACGCGTGCCGTGGCGCTGTCCGGCGCCGGTGAGCCCGAGTGGGACGGCGAAGCGCGCCGCCTGCTCGTCGCCGCGATGGACGAGGCGATCGACCAGGCGCGCGCACTGGCTTGTCCACCCGGCCCCGGTCAGCGCGGCGTGCTGCGCGCCCATACGTTGCTGCTGAGCGCCGGTGGCGCGAAGGCGATCGCGACGGTGCCGCTGGCGCACGGCGGCACGGCCCACGGCGCGCTGCTCGCGGAGTTCGAGCGTCCGGTTGCGCCGCGCGACATCGAGCGCCTGGGCGAGGCCGGCGCGCTCGCCGCGCCCTGGCTGCGGCTGCTGCACGAGCGCCGGCCGGGGGCGCTGCGTCGTGCCTGGCGGGCCGCCGGCCTGTCGGGCCGCCAGGCCGCCGCGCGGCCCTGGCGCGCCCGTCTGCTGTGGGCCGGTGCCGTGGCCGCGGCAATCGGCAGCGCCGTCCCGATCGACCTCACCGTCGGTGCTCCCGCACGGATCGAGGGCGAGGTGCAGCGCACGGTCGCCGCGCCGATCCGCGGCTACCTGAAGGCCGTGCACGTGCGCCCGGGCGACGCGGTCGGCGAGGGCGACCTGCTCGCAGAGCTCGGCGACCGGGACCTGGAGCTCGAGCGCGCCAAGCTCAAGAGCGAGGTCGCGCAGCACGAGGGCGGCGTCTCCGCGGCGATGGCCCGCGGCGAGCGGGCGCCGATGTCGATCGCGCAGGCCCGGGTCGAGGAGGCTCGGGCCAGGCTCGGGCTGGTCGAGCACCAGCTCGAGCAGATCAAGGTCCGCGCGCCGATTGCAGGCGTCGTGCTGCAGGGCGACCTGTGGCAGCAGCTCGGCACGCCCGTGGACCGGGGCCGCACGCTCTTCATCGTGGCGCCGGCCTCGCGCCACCGGGTCATCGTGGAGCTCGACGAGCGCGACCTGCGACGCATCGCCGAGGGCGGACGGGGCCGGCTCGCGCTGTCGGCGCTCCCCTGGGACACGCTGCCGCTGGTGATCGATCGCATCGCGCCCGCGGCGGCGACCCTCGACGGGCGCAACGTCTTCGAGCTCGAGGCCCGCGTCGAGGGCGCAACCGATGCGCTGCGCGCCGGGCAGCGCGGCATCGCGCACCTCGACGCCGGCCATGGCCCCCTCGCGCTCGACTGGGCGCGGCGGGCCGGCGACGCGCTGGCGCGCCTCGTCTGGCGCTGGTTGCCCTGAGCCATGGAACGGCCGCTCCACAGCGACCGCTGGCACCAGGTCGCCGCGCTGCGCCCGCGCTGGCGGATGCATGCGCGCAGCGATCGCCAGCAGGTGCGCGGCGCGACCTGGCACGTCGTCAGCGGTGACGGCCGTTCGGGCACGCTGAGGCTGGACGCGGGCGCCTGGTCGATCGTCGGCCGCTGCGACGGCCACCGCACGATGCAGGCCATCTGGCACGAGGCGCTCGCCGAGGATCCCGCCTCGGCGCCGACGCAGGACGAGGCGATCGAGCTGCTCGCCAGGCTGGTCGACGAGCGCTGTCTGGCTTGCGACGGGCTGCCCGACGTCGCGGTGATGCGCGAGGACGATCGCACCCGCGCCGCGCGCCGGCTCTCGGGACGGCTCAACCCGCTGGCGCCCCGGATGTCGCTGGGCGACCCGACGCCGCTGCTGCGCCCGCTGGAGCCGCTCGCCCGCCGCCTGTTCTCGCCGGCCGGTGCACTCGCCTGGCTCGCGCTGGTCATGCTCGCTTCGGGCCTGGCGCTCTCGGAGGCCGATGCCGTCGTGCGGCACGCCGGCCATTGGGCGCAGTCGCCCCGGCACGTGCTGCTCGCGACCCTGGTGTGGCTGCCGATGAAGGCGATTCACGAGGCCGCGCACGCGCTCGCGGTGCGCCGCTGGGGCGGCGCCGTCCGGGAGGCGGGCCTCGCCTGGATGATCGGGCTGCCGGTGCCGTATGTCGACGCGTCGGCCGCAGACCGGTTCGCCTCGTCGAACCAGCGTGCGGCGGTCGGCGCCGCCGGTATCCTCGCCGAGCTCGCGCTCGCCGCGCTCGGTCTGATCGCCTGGGCGCTGTCCGAGCCGGGCTGGCTTCACGACGGCGGGTTCGCGGTCGCGCTGGCGGGCGCCACGTCCACGCTGCTCTTCAACGGCAACCCGCTGCTGCGGATGGACGGCTACTTCGTGCTCTGCGACCTCGCCGGCCTGCCCAATCTGGCGACCCGCAGCGGCGCCTGGTGGCGGGCCACGCTGCAGCGCGCGCTCGGCTGGTTTGATGCGCAGGGTCCGCAGACCGCCGCGGGCGAACGCCGCTGGCTCGCGGCTTACGCCCCGCTCGCCTGGGCCTGGCGCCTCGGCCTCATGGGCTCGCTGGCGATCTGGGCGGGGAGTCAGCACCGGCTGCTCGGGGCCGCGGTCGCGCTGCTGTCCGTCTGGGGGCTGGTGTTCGTGCCGCTGCGCGCGTTGCTGCGCGGCCCGTCCGAGGCCGGCGCCTCGCTCGGTGCCCGCTGGCGGATGCACACCCGCCTCGCCGCCGTGCTGGCCGGACTCGCCGTCCTCGCCGTCGCCGTCCCACTCCCGGATCGGACCGTCGCGCCCGGGCTGGTCCGCACAGCGGACGACGCGCGCGTCCGTGCGGGCGTCGAGGGCTTCGTCGTGACGGCAGAGTCGGGCCGCCGGGTCGATCCGGGCGCGGTGGTCGTACGTCTCGACGACCCGGCGCTGCGCGGGGAGCGCGAGCGCCTGGCCCAGGCCCGGCCCGGCCTGCGCGCGGAACTCTTCGCGAGCCTGCGCAGTGATCCAGCGCGGGCGCGGCAGGCCGAGGAGGCGCTGGTTGGGGTCGAGGCCGAGATTACATCGATCGACGAGCGCCTTTCCCAGCTGGACGTCTCTGCGACAGTGAGCGGTCGCTTCGAGGTTGATCGGCCAGCCGATCTGCCCGGACGGTTTGTGCGGGAGGGGGACGAACTCGGCACGCTCGCCGGGGCCGGTCCGGTCCATGTCCGCGTGGCGCTCGATCAGGACGAGGCCGCCCGTCTGCGCGCCGGCGTGCGGACCGTCGACCTGCGGCTGGCCGAGGCGCCGGGCCGGGTGCTCACCGGCCGCCTGCTGCGCCAGGCCCCCGCGGCAGTCGAAGCGCTGCCCGGTGCGGCGCTCGGCGAACGCTTCGGCGGGACGATCCCGGTGGACCCGGCCGACGAGAACGGCACCAAGCCGATACGACCGACCTATGTCGTCGACATCGTCCTCGACACCGCGATCGACCCGCCGCCGCGACCCGGCGGCCGGGCCTGGGCCCGACTCGACCATGGCGACGCGAGCCTCGCCGAGCAGGCGGCGCGCTGGCTGCGGCAAACGGTCCGCGGTCGCTTTGCTCCCGACGCGCTGTGAGCGCGGGCGCCCGGCTCGCGGTGCCTGGCCCCGTCTGGGGCGAGCGTCCTCGGCGCGCTGAGCCCCCGGCCGGGGCCGACAGTCCGGCCCGAGCGCCGCGTCGCGGCCCGCCCTCCGGGCCGCTCGCCGACTGGCGGGCGCGGCGGCGCGGCGAGGACGCGGGCACGATCGCGAGGCGCGCGCTCGACGTGGCGGCGCGGCTGTCCGCGCAGGAGCCGGCAGCGCGCGCAGACCCCGGGGCCGCCGTGGGCCTGGGTGCCGCCGCGGCCCGCCTCGCCCGTGACGGCCTGTCGTCGTCCGCCGTCGCGCTGGCCCTCGGCACTGCCGGCGCGGCCCTGGCGCGTGCGACCGGGCTCGTGCCGCGCGACAACCAGTACCGCTGCGCCGCCCACCTGCTCGTCGAGCGGCTGGTCGAGCTCGATACCGGCGAAGGCAAGAGCATTGCAGTGGCGCTGGCCGCTGGCGTCGCGGCCCTCGCCGGCGCGCCAGTCCACGTGCTGACCGCCAACGACTACCTGGCCGGACGCGATGCGCAGTCCTTCTGCGGCTACTACGAGGCGCTCGGGCTGCGGGTCGCGTCGGTGGCCGAGTCGATGGACGACGACGCGCGGCGCACCGCCTGGGGCGCCGACGTCGCCTACGCAACCGCCCGCGTGCTCGGCTTCGACGACCTGCGCGACGGCCTGGACGAGGGGGGCGCACCGCTGCTGGTTCGCGGCCTGTGTGTGGCGATCGTCGATGAGGCTGACGCGATCCTGCTCGACGAGGCCCGCATGCCGCTCATCGTCGCCGAGGGCCGACCCGACCCGGCGCAGCGCGCCCGCGCCTGGCAGGCCCTGGACCTTGCGCGCCGGCTCTGCCCCAACACCGACGCGGTCATCGACCTGGCTGGGTCCAGCGCGCGGCTCACGCCCGCGGGCCGCGCCGCGCTCGAGGCACTTGCGCGTGCCGACGGCCACGGTGACGCACTCGACGCGCGGCTGCGCATCGAGCTCGTCGAGCAGGCGCTGGTCGCGCTGCATGTGCTGCGGCGTGACGTCCATTACGTCGTGCAGGAGTGCGAGGTGATGCTGGTCGACGCCACCACCGGGCGACCGGCGCCGGGCCGCATGCTGTCCCGTGCGCTGCACACCCTGGTCGCGCTCAAGGAGCAGGTGCCGGTGCCCCCGGCCACGCATGTGCGCGCCAGCGTCACCTACCCGCGGCTGATGTCGCGCTATCACCACCTGTGCGGCACCAGCGGCACGCTGCACGAAGCCGCGGCCGAGCTGCGGGCCGCCTACGGGCTCGCGGTCGTGCGCGTTGCGCGCACCCGCGCGTCGGCGCTGCGCATCGAACCGGCGCGCCTGTTCGCCGATCGCGGGGCGCAGTTCGACGCGGCGATCGCGCGCGCCGCGCGCCTCGCGGGCCGCGGCCGGTGCGTGCTGGTGGCGACCGATTCGGTCGCCGACTCGGCGGCGCTCGCGGCCCGCTTCGAGGCCCGCGGCATGGCCGTCGTAGTGCTCGACGCTCGCCACGACCGGGACGAGCACGCGCGGATCGCGGGGGCCGGCGACGCCGGCCGGATCACGGTGGCCACTCAGATGGCCGGCCGCGGCACCGATATCCGGCTCGCGCCCGAGGCCGCGCGCGCCGGCGGGCTACACGTGCTGAGCCTGCAGCACAACCGCAGCGCCCGGATCGACCGGCAAGTGATCGGCCGCGCCGCCCGCCAGTCAGATCCCGGCAGTGCCGAGCGCTGGCTGCGCCTCGACGATTCGCCCCTCGCGCCGCTCCGGCTGCCCGCGGCGCTCGGCGCGATCGCCCGTCTGGCCGGCTGCATCGCCGAGCGCGCGGGCCCCGGCGATCCGGTCCGGGCGCGGGCCGCGCACTGGCGCGGTCAGCTCGTCGATGCCGTCTGGGTAGGCTGCCAGCGCTGGTGGCGCTGGGAAGACAGGCTGACTCGGTCCGAGGCCCTCGGCCACGATCGCCGCTGGTCAAGGCGGCTTCATTTCGCTACAGTGTCCGAATCCGAGAATAAGCAGTAAGTTTCAAGGTCATCCCCTTGATTTCATTCGCTCGCCCGCATCGTGCTCGGCGCCTATCTGCGGTCGCCGTTGCGGCGCCGTTCCTGCTCGTCGCGCTTGCCTGCGGGTCGGCATTCGCGCAGTCCGGCGGCGCAGGCGTGGTCCGCGGCCCGGGTGCGCCCCGTCCGCCGGCGCCCGCGCCGGCGCCCGCGCCCATCGCAGCCCCCGCTGCCCTGGGGTGTGTGATCGAACCGACCGAGACCGCCGAGATCGCAGCCTCGGCCGCCGGCGTGCTCGAGTCGGTCCGCGTCGAGCGCGGCACCCGCGTGCGGCGCGGGCAGGTGGTGGCCACGCTGCAGGCGGACGTCGAGCGTGCTGCACTCGATTCCGCATGGGCCAAGGCATCGGCCGAGTCCGAGCTCAACGCGCTGGCCGCCGCCCGCGACATGGCGAAGCTCAAGCTACGTCGGATGCACACGCTGTCGACGCTTGATTTCGGGGGGCGCCTCGAACTCGAGAACGCCTCTGCAGAGTTCGAGATCGCCGATCATCGCTTGCAGCAGGCCCGAGAGATGCTCGAGGTCGCGCGCCGGGAGCACGAACTCGCGCGGCGCCAGCTCGAGCAGCGTCAGGTGCGCAGCCCGATCGACGGCATCGTCGCCGACCGGCTGCTCAATCCGGGCGAACGGGTCGACGGCAGGCCGATCCTGCGCATCGTGGCGCTCGACCGGCTGCGGGTCGAGGTGGTGGTGCCGGCCTCGCGATTCGGCCGCATCCGCGAGGGCATGGCCGCCACGGTTCGGGCGGACGGTATCGAGGGGCCTGAGATCGGCGCGCGGGTCGCTCAGGTCGACCGCTTCGTGGACGCCGCCAGCGGCACGTTCCGCGCGCGGCTCGACGTGCCCAACGGCGGCGGCATGCTGCCTGCAGGCGTACGCTGCCAGGTGGCGTTCGACGACAGCGGCGCGCTGCCGCTGCGGCCGGCCTCGGCACCGGCCGCGCCCAAGGCGAACTCACCTAAGGTGGCCGGCCGGACCTGAGCGCAGACTCTCGGTCCGCGACGATGACCGTCGCGTTGATCACCGGGAATCCAGAGGCCTGCTCGCAATCCGACTACCCGGATCGACCGGTGGTCGGTCCAGCCAAGATGGTCTGGGAGCCGTCCGGCGACACTCTGGTACATGCTCTGGACGCCCCCGTCCCGTCGCCGGGCGCCCTCGATCGAGGCGCTCGAGCCGCGGCTGCTTTTCTCCGCGGATCCCGTCGGCGTTGCGGATGCGCTAGCCGTCGCATGGGTGGCGTCGGCCGCGCCCGAGGCGATCGCCTGGCAGGTCCGGTCGCCCGCCGGCACGCCCGTCTCGATGAACGCGGAAGCGGTCGCGCTCTCCGGCGGCGTGGCCGCCGCGGCGCGCGAGCTTGCGCTCGTCGATGATCGCGTGCCCGACGCGGGCCGGCTGCTGGCCGAGCTCGACGCACAGCGCGCGGCCGGCCGCCCGATCGACGTCCTGGTGGTCGGCGACGGCGACGACGCGATCGCGGCGCTCGACGCCGCGCTGTCCGGGGCGCAGGGCACCTACCGCGCCGTCCACCTGTTCGGCCACGGAGAGCCCGGTTCGATGCTGCTCGGCGACGGCTCGCTCGACCTCGCGACATTGCGGGCTCGGGCCGGCGAGGTCGCGGGCTGGTCGCTCGGGCTCACCGAGGGCGCCGATCTGCTGCTGTGGGGCTGCGACGCCGGTGAGGGCGCCGAGGGCGCGGCGCTGCTCGACGCACTGTCGGCGCTGACCGGCGCCGATGTCGCGGCGAGCACCGACGCCACCGGTGGCTCGGCAGCCGGCGGCAACTGGGTGTTGGAGGTTTCGCGCGGCTCGATCGAGGCAACGGCGCCGATCGGCGCCGCGCTGCGCGCCGAGTTCGCCGGTCGTCTCGGGCTGACGCCTGCCCCGTCTGGCGAGGTCCTGGTCGCGTCGGTCCAGACACAGCAGGAGAACACCGACTCGGTCAGTACCGCTGGCCGGCAGGTGGCCGCCAGCGCCGCTGGCACCGTGCTCGTCTGGATCGATGCGGACGGCGAGCGGATCCTCGCGCAGCGATACGCGGTCGACGGCAGCAGTCGGGGCGGCGTGCTCACGATCAACGACGACGACAACGACGACGACGACGACGACGACGACGACGACGCGGGTGCCCGGATGCCGGCGGTCGCGATGGACGACGCCGGCAACGTGCTGGTCGCCTGGTCGAACGCCCGCCGCGAGGTCCGCGTCAGTTACGTGAGCGCGGCCGAAGCCGATCGCGGTCTGACGGACTTCGACGGCACTTCGTCGAAGGTCAACCAGGGCAACGGTGCTGCGCGCGGGGTGACCTGGCAGGTATCGATCGACCTGTCGCCGAACGGACAGCGGGCCGTGGTGGTCTGGGCCGAGGTGTCCGGCGACACGGCCCGCCGCAACATCAGTGCTCGCCGCTTGTCGATCGATCCGGCATCCGGTGTGACGATGGATGGCCCGCAGATCGCGGTCACCGACGTGTCGGACCAGCGCAACTTGGCCTACGCGCACCCCGACGCGGGCATCGCCGACGATGGCGCGATCACCATCGTGTATCAGTCGTTGCCGAACACGGTCGCCGTCGACGGCGGAATCCTCAGCCGTCAGGTCGCCGCCGGTTCGAGCGAGGCCACGCCGGCCCCGAGGACCACGATCGGCGACCGGGTCTCGCCCGCACAGCCGCTCGGAAACTCCCCCCAGATCGCCCCTTCGTTCGCTCTGGGCACCGACGGCCGCGGGCTCGACGGCCGCGGGCTCGCAGTCTGGGTCGACAACGCAAACGGCACGTCGCTGTGGGCCAGGGTGATCGGTTCGTCCGGACCCATCGGCGCGGCCGTGAAGCTCCCCACCGACGCGCAGCATGTCGTCGGGCGCCCCAGCGTCGCCGCGATCGCCGGCGGCGGTTGGGTCGTCGCCTGGGATACCACGCCGCGCGCCGACAACGGAATCCGTGCTGACTACGGAATCCGTGCGATCCTGGTCGATGCCACCGGCACTCCGGAGGCGGGCGGCCCGACTTACGTCGACATGACGTCAAGCGGCGACCAGCGCGCACCGTCGGTTGCGGTCGCCGGCTCGTCGCGGGTTGTCATCGCCTGGACGGGTCCCGGCGGAGGACTGAACAGTCCCTCGGCCCTGGTGATGCGGACCTTCGATCTGGGCGGCGCGCTGGCGATCGACCCGGTGCCGAGGATCGACGTGCGCGAGAACGCCACGGCGATCACGGTCGCGCTGCGCGCGACCGTCGACGGCGACCCGCAGACCGGCGTGGCATGGTCGCTGGCGCCGAGTGCGCCGGCCGGCCTGCTGACCATCGATGCCGCGACCGGCGTGCTCACCGTCCTCGCCGGCCTCGACTACGAGACCCTCGCCGGCGGGACCGGTCTGGAGGACGGGCGGCGCGCCTACGATGTTGTCGTGGCCGCGGCGATCGACGGCATCACGCCGCGTACAGCGACCACGACGGTGCGCGTCGTGCTGGGCAACGTACGCGAGGCGCCGCGGCTGACCGTACCGCCGACGGTCGCCGCGGTCGAGGATGTCACGCTCGTGCTGTCGGATACCAACGGGACGGCGGTGTCGGTCGACGCCGATGCCGCGGCGACGCGGCTCGAGGTGGTGCTGTCGGTCGACCGCGGGACGCTCACGCTGGGCGCGTTCGAAGGCCTGGATTTCTCGGGCGGATCCGATGGCACGAACGATGCGACGATCCGCTTCGGCGGCTCGCCGGCCGCTGTTGCCGCGGCGCTCGCGTCGCTGACCTTCCGGCCCGAGGCCGATGCGTCGGGCGCCGCGACGATCACCCTCGCGGTAACGGACGCCGGGCCTGACAGCCGTGTATCGCAGGCCACGATCGTGCTGACGATCGCCGCGGTGAACGACGCCCCGGTGGCTGGGCCCCTGGCGCAGCCGGTGGCCGTCGAAGCAGGAAGCCTACTGCCCGTCGGCCCGGGTGTGCTCGCCGCCACCGACGTGGATGACGGGTCTGACCGGATCGTCTACGAACTCGCCGAGCCGTCGGCGCTCGGAGACCTGCTGCGCGACGGCGTCGCGCTCGTGGCCGGCGCGCGCTTCACGCAGGCCGACGTCGACCTGGGGCGCCTGTCGTTCGACGCCCGCGAGGTCGGCACCGCGAACGTGTCGCTGCGTCTGGCCGATGCCGGCGGGGCGATGGCCGGTACCACGACACTCACGTTCGAGGTCAAGGCGCGCACCCTCGCACCGGTCCTGGCGATCGACCCGGTGCCGAGGATCGACGTGCGCGAGAACGCCACGGCGATCACGGTCGCGCTGCGCGCGACCGTCGACGGCGACCCGCAGACCGGCGTGGCATGGTCGCTGGCGCCGAGTGCGCCGGCCGGCCTGCTGACCATCGATGCCGCGACCGGCGTGCTCACCGTCCTCGCCGGCCTCGACTACGAGACCCTCGCCGGCGGGACCGGTCTGGAGGACGGGCGGCGCGCCTACGATGTTGTCGTGGCCGCGGCGATCGACGGCATCACGCCGCGTACAGCGACCACGACGGTGCGCGTCGTGCTGGGCAACGTACGCGAGGCGCCGCGGCTGGCCGTACCGCCGACGGTCGCCGCGGTCGAGGATGTCACGCTCGTGCTGTCGGATACCAACGGGACGGCGGTGTCGGTCGACGCCGATGCCGCGGCGACGCGGCTCGAGTCGGTGCTGTCGGTCGACCGTGGGACGCTGACGCTGGGCGCGTTCGAAGGCCTGGATTTCTCGGGCGGATCCGATGGCACGAACGATGCGACGATCCGTTTCGGCGGCTCGCCGTCCGCTGTCGCCGCAGCGCTCGCGTCGCTGACCTTCCGGCCCGAGGCCGATGCGTCGGGCGCCGCGACGATCACCCTCGCGGTAACGGACGCCGGGCCGGACAGCCGTGTATCGCAGGCCACGATCGTGCTGACGATCGCCGCGGTGAACGACGCCCCGGTGGCTGGGCCCCTGGCGCAGCCGGTGGCCGTCGAAGCAGGAAGCCTACTGCCCGTCGGCCTGCGTGTGCTCGCCGCCACCGACGTGGATGACGGGCCTGACCGGATCGTCTACGAACTCGCCGAGCCGTCGGCGCTCGGAGACCTGCTGCGCGACGGCGTCGCGCTCGTGGCCGGCGCGCGCTTCACGCAGGCCGACGTCGACCTGGGGCGCCTGTCGTTCGCCGCCCGCGAGGCCGGCACCGCGAACGTGTCGCTGCGTCTGGCCGATGCCGGCGGGACGACGGCCGGTACCACGACACTCACGTTCGAGGTCAAGGCGCGCCCCCTCGCACCGGTCCTGGAGGCGGCCCCCCCGGCTCCCCCAGCCCCTGTCGAGGAGGTGGTGGTGGCTGCTCCGATCGCCGCCGCATCGCCTCCGACCTTCGCTACGAGCCGGACGACCCAGTCGTTCGCCAGCCTGTCGTCCGCATCGCAATCGGATGGTATCGACGCGGGATCGACGCGCGCTTCGGGCACCCAGATATCGCAGCAGGCCTCGGACGGCGGCAGTGGCAGCTCGTCGGGCCTGTCCGTGGGGTTGGCCGCCGCGCAGCCGGCGGGCGTGGCTGTTCGGATGGGAGCTGGTGGGACTTCAGCGGGGGGGGGCGCCACCGCGGCCACCGCCGCCGCGCCGGTGGCCGCCGCGCCGGTGGCCGCGGCCACCGTCGGAGGCGCAGCTGGCAGTGTGCAGTCGGGCGCGTCGGCAGCGGTCGGCCTGCAGGCCTTCGCCTCGGTCGCGGCGACCGCGGCTCAGTCCGCCGCAGGGGCGCAGATCGCATGGCAAGACACCGGGTCTGAGGCCACATCCGAGGCGCAAAGGGCCGGCGGGCCGGCCGCAGGCGCCGGCTCGTCCACCAGCAGCGGCGCATTGGGCGCCTGGACGCGCGCCCGAAGCGGCGCTCCATCGGGGGCCGCCCTGCCGATTGATGCCTGGTCACCTGCGGTTGCGCTGCGCCAGGCCGACTTCCGGGCCGAGCTCGCCCAAACGCGCGAGCAGGCCGCCGCGCGCTTCGAGACCAACCAGACGCTGGTCGCCTCGTCGGTGGCGATCAGCACCTCGCTGTCGATCGGCTATGTCGTCTGGCTGGCCCGCGGCGGCGTGCTGCTCACCAGCCTGCTGGCCTCGATGCCGGCCTGGCGCTCGATCGACCCGCTGCCTGTGCTGGCACGGGTCGACGCGCGCGGGCGCGACGATGCCGAGAACGACGACTCGCTGCGCGGTCTGCTCAAGGGCGCTGCCGACCGCCGTGCGGCCCAGGCCCAGGCCCAGGCCGAGGCCGAGGCGCAGGCCGGCGTCGGCGTCGGCGTCGGCGTCGGCGCGGCCGTGGTCTCGACATGAGGCGCCCGGCGGTCGCGTCGGGCGGCTTTCCCGACTCCGCAGGCCGTCGCGGCGCATGGCCCCGTGTACCGCCCGGGTCGCCGGCGCGTCACGCCGACGGGCCGGGCGGGCGACCGGGTCGACCAGCCATCGGCTGGCTGCGACCCCTGGAGTCACGCTCATCCGATACTGTTCCGATGGACCCGCTGCGCGCGACCCACCGCCGGGCGCCTTTGATCGAGGCGCTCGAGCCCAGGCTACTGTTTTCCGGCGACGCCGCCGGAGCGGCCGTCGGGGAGGCGATCGCTTGGGCGGCGCCGGCCGCCGCCCCCGAGGCGTCCGTGGTGTGGACGGCACTGACCGAGGTCGACGGCGCCCGGCAGGCGGTCGCGCCGCGCGAGCTGGCCGTGGTCGACGCCCGGGTGCCCGACGTCGGCCGCCTGCTCGCTGACTTCGACGCCCAGCGCGCTGCGGGCCGCCCGATCGACGTCGTTGTGCTCGGTGCCGGCGAGGATGCGCTGCGGGTGCTCGATGACGAGCTGGTCGCCGCCGACGTCCCCTACCGGGCGGTCCACTTCTTCGGACACGGCACGTCGGGCTCGATGCAGATGGGGGCCACCTCGCTCGATCTGGCGACGGTCCGTACGAACGCGGACGCGATCGCCAGGTGGTCGGCCGGCCTCACCGTCGATGCCGACCTGCTGCTCTGGGGCTGCGACACCGGCGCCGGCGCCGCCGGCCTGGCGCTGCTGGATGCGCTCGCCGGCCTGACCGGCGCCGACGTGGCCGCGAGCGACGACGCCAGCGGCAGTCTGGCGCACGGCGCGGACTGGACGCTCGAGGTCGTGCACGGCGCGATCGAGACCCAGGCGCCGATCGGCGCTCCGCTGCAGGCGGCGTTCGACGGCGTGCTGGCGGCCGAGGCGCCGGCGACTTCCGCGGCGGTCGTGGTACCGCTCGAGAGCGGCGGGCGGCAGCTCGCCGGCAACGCCACAGGCTCCGTCGCGGTATGGGTCGACGCGACCACGGATACCGTGGTCGCGCAGCGCTACGACGCAGCCGGCGACAAGCGCGGCGGGCTGATCACGGTCGCCAGCGGCGCAGGGCGAGCCGCTGCGGTCGCCATAGACGCCGACGGCGGCGACTTCATCATCGTCTGGCAAGACGGCAACGGTTCGTCCGGAAAGATCCTGGCGCAACGCTTTCTCGCCGATGGAATTGCGGACGGCGGGCCGCTCGCGGTCACCGCCGATGCGACCGCCAATCCGATGCGTCCAGCCGTCGCGATGAACGCACGTGGCGACGCCGTCGTCGTGTGGGCGCAGGATGTCATCACCAGCGGCACCATCACGCGCGACATCGTCTACCGCAGGATCTCGGCCCTTGGGGTGCTCGGTACATCTGGCGGCCTGCTCGCGGACGCAGACCGGGTGGGCGACCAGACGCTCCCGTCGGTCGCGATGCAGGGCGACGGCGGTTTCGCCGTCGCGTTCCTCGATTCGGCCGCCGGCGGTTCGATCAAGGTCGTCGCCGTTCACGATGCGGCGGATCCGGTAGGCGGGCTGGCCCCCGTCGAGGTGTCCGCGATCGGCCAGACCGCGGTCGCGGCGCCGTCGATCGCCGCCATGGCGGGCGACCGCTACGTGATCGCATGGAGCGCCAGCGCGGCCTCGCCGGCCGATGCCGTCGTCCGGGCTGTTGTGCTCGGCAGCGAGACCGGCGTCCCGGGGGTCGCCTTCCTCGTCAGCGACGCCGCCCCCGGCGTGGCGGCCGATCGACCTTCGGTCGCTGTCGCCCCGGATGGCACGCTGGTTGTCGTCTGGCAGCAGAACAACGGCGGCGACGTCGACCTGCGCGGCCGCGTGCTCACCGCTGTCGGCAGTGCGTACGGCGCGTCGTTCATGGTCAACCGGGACACGACCGGCACGCAGCAGGCGGCGTCTGCCGCCATCGTGAACGGCGCGCTGCAGGTCGTCTGGACCGGTCCGTCGACCGACACCGTACCGGTCGAGCAGACCTTGCTGCGCAGGATGAGCGTCCTGGTCCAGGACGACAGCGGCGGCCGGCAGCTCGCCGCCAATGGCCTGGCCGGCTTCGGCAGCGTCGCGGTGTGGGTCGAGTCCGGGACTCACACCGTCGTCGCGCAGCGCTACGATGACGCCGGCGTCGCGAACGGCGCGTTGATCACGGTCTCGGACGGCGCCGGACGCATCCCGGCGGTCGCAATGGATGCGGACGGCGGCGGCTTTATCGTCGTCTGGCAGCACGACACCGACGAATCCGGGCAGATCCTGGCGCGGCGCTATCTCGCCGACGGCAATCCGGACGGCGGGCTGATCGCGGTCACTTCGAATGCGGCCGAGAACCCCTCCCGACCCGCGGTCGCGATGAACGCGGACGGCGATGCCGTCGTCGTGTGGGCCCAGGAGATGGGCGCCGGCCCCAACCGATCGGTCGGCCTCGTCTACAGCCGAATCGAGGCCGGCGGCACGGTCGCGAGTGCTGCGGTCACGCTGACCCACTCCGCCGAACGACGCCGCGTCCAGACCAACCCGTCGGTCGCGATGCAGGCCGGTGGCGGGTTCGCCGTCGCGTTCCTCGATGCGTCCGATGGCGGTTCGATCCAGGTCATCGCGGTTCCAAATTCAGCCGATCCCCCAAGCGGCATCGAGTCCGTGCCGGTGTCGCAGGTCGGACAGGTCGCCGGGACGGCGCCGTCGATTGCCGCAATTGCGGATGGGCGCTACGTGGTGGCCTGGAGCAGCGCTGCCCCGGGAGCCGTCGCGACCGTCCAGGCCACCATCGTCAATGGCCAGACCGGCGAGCCCGACACGGCGTTCCAGGTGAGCGATGCCGCCGCAGGCGTTGCCGCCGCACGCCCCTCGATCGCGGTCACCCCCGGCAACAGCCTGATCGTCGTCTGGCAGGAGGACAACGCGGGCGAGGTCGACCTCCGCGGCCGACTGCTCGACCTCGCAGGCGCCCCCTTCCAGCCCTCCTTCGAGATCAACCCGCCGACAGCGGGCGCTCAGCATCATGCGTCCGTCGCCGTCACCGATGGCGCGCTGCAGATCCTGTGGAGCGGGCCGTCGGCCGATCCGACGTCGGTCGCGCAGACCTCGCTGCGGGCGATCACAGGCACAGTGAAGGTCAACTGGCCGACCTACGCCTTCACCGACGAGGCCGATGGCAACACCGGCGGCCAGACCCTGCAGGTGGCGCTGACGCTGCCGCCCGCGGGGACGGTGACCCTGCGGGTCACCGTGATCAACAGCCGGGCCGGCGCCGACGAGGCGACCGTCTACGACGGCGAGTTGACCTTCGATGCCACCAATTGGTCCCGGCCTCGGACCGTGACGGTCCGCGGGAACAACGAACTCCGTGCGCTCGACGACGGCGACCAGTCGTATACCGTGCGGGTCGCCGTCGATGCGTCCGCGACGATCGCGTCCTGGCAGCGCATCGCCGCCCAGGAGCGCACCTTCGTGAACCTGGACGATGACGTGTACAGCGAATTTGTGGTGACCACGAACGAGGACATCGACGATGTCGACCTCGGCGCGCGCGCATCGGGCGACCCGCTGACGCCTTTCGACCTGTGGTTACATGCGCAAGCCGGCAGTACCGTGTCGCTGCGCGAGGCGCTGCTCGCCGCGAACCACCAGGACGAGGCAGGCAGCGAGCGCGACCGGATCCGGTTCGTGCTGCCGGAGGGCCAGGAACGCATCACGCTCGGGTCGGCGCTGCCGTCCATCGTGCATGCGGTCGACATCGACGGCGGCGGACGCACCTCGCCGCGCAGCCCCCTGCGCGTGACGCTGACCCGCTCGGACAACGTCGGCGGGGGTGTCGACGGCCTGAGGCTCGACCCCGGCAGCGACGGCTCGCGCATCGCCCACCTGTCGATCGGCGGCTTCGGCGGGAACGCGGTGCTGGTGCGCTCGAGTGGCAACACGATCGAGGGCAACCACCTCGGTGTCGATGCGAGCGGGACCGGGGCGCTGCGCAACGGACAGCGGGGCCTGTCGCTGCACGACGACCTAATCGCCGACGCGGTGGGGGACAACACGATCCGCGACAACGTGATCGGCGCGAACGATCAGGGCGGCATCCGCATCCTCGGCGCCAACGCATCCGGCAACGTGGTCCAGGGCAACTTCATCGGGACCGACCGCAGCTTGCGGGTCGACCTCGGCAACGGCGATACCCCCGGTGTCGACCAGTTCGGCTACGGGATCCTGCTCACCAACGGCGCGCATGACAACCTGATCGGCGGGCCCGACAACGGGCAGGCAAACGTGCTGCGCTTCAACGGCGATCGCGGCATCGTTGTGGTGGCCGCCTCGTCCATCGACAACGCGCTGCTGCGCAACGTCATCGATACCGACGGGAGCGCGATCGTGCGCGGCGCCGGCACGCGCGCCGTGGCGACCCCCGTGCTGTCGAGCGCCCGGCCGGGGGGCACCTCGGGCGTGACACTCGTCGACGTTGTGCTCACCGGTACGGCGGGCACCTACTACCGGCTGGATTTCTACATCGATCGGTCGCCGTTCACGCCGGGCTCGACGGTGCCCGTCGACGCGCAGACCTGGATCGACGGCGTGAGTGACCGAGTCGTGCGGATCGGCTCCAGCGGCAGCTGGAGCGGCACCGTGACGCTGAGGACCGTCGCGGACTACAAGATGGCGGTCACAGCGACTGCAACCGAGACAGACAACGATATGACCGCGCCCAGGTTCGGCGAGACCTCGGCGCTGTCCAACGCCAGCCGAGTCAACCAATTGCCGGAATTCCAGTCGACCTCCAACCTGAGCGTCGCCGAGAGCACGGTTCCCGGGGCGAGCGGTGCCTACCAGGTGGGCCCCCTGCAGGCCGTCGACCCGGACGATGAGCTCGCGCCGCTGAGCTGGTCGATCGCCGGGGGCGCTGACCGCGTGCGGTTCTCGATCGATGCCGCCACGGGCGTGCTGAGTTTCACGGCGCCGCCCGATTTCGAGGAGCCCACCGATGCCGATTCAAACAACAGGTACCAGGTCCGCATCCGAATCGTCGATGTGATGGGTGGGCAGCGGGAGCTCAGGTACGTCGTGACCGTCACGAACGTGAACGAGCGTGCGACGCTGTCGCTGCCGTCGGCGGCGGTGTCCGTCACTGAGGACACGCCGCTGCTGCTGAGCAGCGTGGCGACCCTGTCGGTGAGCGATCCAGACACCGTCTCCGAGTTTCGCCGCAACATCATCGAGGTGTCCGTCGAGCGCGGCCTGCTGACGCTCGGCAGCCTGCCCGAGGAGGTGGAGCTGCGTTCGGGGCTCGCCGCCGGCAGCAGCCGGTTCGTCATCGCCGGCAGCACGGACGACCTCAGGCGTTCGCTCGCCACACTCGGTTATCTGCCGGTGGCCGACGACAACGGCGACGTCACGCTGACGATCACCGTTCGGGATCGCGCCACCTCGATGCTGTCGTCGACCGGCACGGTGACGCTGCGCATCGCCGCGGTCAACGACGCACCAGTGCTCGTCACGGCGCCCCCCGGGACGCCGATCGACCTGCGCGCCACGGCGTCCGTCGCGATCGACGGCACGCTGCTGAAGACCACCGACGTCGACCATACCGCGTCGCAGGTCGTCTACACGCTGCAGTCCGGCGCCGCCGCCGGCCAGCTCCTGCGCGACGGGACAGTGATCGCGCCGGGCGGCACGTTCACCCAGGCCGATGTCGACGCGGGGCGGATGAGCTTCCTCGCCCCGACCCAGGGCGGCTTCCAGCAGCTGACGCTTGCGGTGAGCGACGCGGCGAACGCGTCGGCCGCACAGGCCCCGGTCACCCTGAAGCTGTCGATCCAGTCGCTCGCCGCGCCGGCGACGAGCCCTGCGGCGGACTCGACTTCCGACGCGTCATCGAGCACCGCCAGCACGTCGGGCACCGCCGCGTCGGGCGGCAGCGCCGCCTCGGTGGGCGCGGGCGAGGCGGCCGCCGGGGGCGCGGGCGCTGCGAGCGCGCGTGCCGGCGCCGCCGCATCCGGCGCCGGGTCAGGTACGCAGTCGGCCGTCGCAAGGTCGGGCGCACACGCCGCGGCTGCATCGGGCGCGACGGCTTCGACCGGGGCGATCGCCACGCAGGCTGGCGGCGCCGATGCCAGTGCTGCGCGTCAGGAGTTGTCCGGCATGTCGCGCGAGCCCTCAGGCGGACCGATGGCCGGCGGGGTCGGTGCGGCCGCGGTGAGCACCTCGCTGCTGCATTCGAACGATATGACCGAGCGCGTCCGCAGCGCCACGGCGGGCGTGACAGCTGGAGCGCTCGCGGACGCCTGGCGCCGTGCGGACGCGCTGCAGGCGGCCGAGCGGGCCGTCGAGGTTCAGCAGGCCTGGTCCCCGGCCGTTGCGCTGCGGCAGACCGATTTCCGCGAGGAGCTCGCCCAGTCGCGCGAGGACGTCGCCTCGAAGTTCCAGGCCAGAAGTGCGCTGGTGGCTTCGTCGGTCGCGATCAGTACCTCGTTGTCCCTCGGCTATGCGATCTGGCTGCTTCGCGGCGGCGTGTTGCTCACCAGCCTGCTGGCCTCGATGCCAGCCTGGCGCTCGATCGACCCGCTGCCGGTGCTGGCGCGCATCGACGCCCGCGGACAGGACGACGGCGACGAGGACGACTCGCTGCGCGGGCTGCTGCAGCGGGCCGCCGATGAGCAGGCCGAGCAGATCGAGCGCGCCGAGCAGGCCCAGCGGGCCGACTGGGTCGCCGAAGTCAAGGTAATGGCCGACCGGCAGGCCGTGCCTGCGGGCCGGCTCGCCGAGGGGATGGCATGAAGCGTGTCGCCGCCACTGCCGCGCCCCGCGTGCGGCCCGATCCTGCGGGTGCATACCAGCGCCTGTCCGATGCCACCGATCGCATGCTGCGCCGATGGTCGTCGCAGCTGCAGGGCCTCGCCCGGGTGCCCGGCCTACGCTGGATCGCCAACGCCCGGCTGCTTGTCACCACCGGCCTGGTCTCGATGGTGGTCAGCGCGCACCTGGGTGCAACCTGGATCGGGCTGCTGCCCGACGCCGGCCGGCTGCAGGCCGAGGCGCGCGCCTCGCTTGTCGAGTCCGTCGCCGCCGGCAGCATGAGCCCGCTCGCCACCGACAACGTCGACGCCGCGGGCGACCTGCTGCTGTTCACGCTCGAGCGCAATCCGTCGATGCGATCGGCCGCGATCCGGCGCGCCGACGGCGCACTGGTCGTCTCGGTCGGCCCGCATGTCGAGACCTGGACGCAGACGGACGAGACCGCACGCTCCACGTCGACCGAGCTGTCGGTGCCGCTGTACGCGGGCGGCAGCCGCTGGGGCCGACTCGAGGTGGCCTTCGAGCCGCCGCGCGGCGGCATCGCGGGCCTGTTCAACGAAGGCCGCAGCCGTGCGCTGGTGCTGATCGCGATCGCATGTTTCGCCGGCTTCTACATTTACCTCGGCCGGATGCTCAAGCAGCTCGATCCGTCGCGCGCGGTGCCTGACCGGGTGCGCAACGCGCTCGACACCCTCGCCGAAGGCCTGATGCTGATCGACGCCCAGGGCGGCGTCGTGCTTGCCAACGCCGCGCTGTGTGAGCTGCTCGGCAAGGAGGCCGACCAGGTGACCAGCCGGCCGGCGACCGACATCGGCTGGCTCGACGCGGCCGGCGGACCATTCGACCCCTCGGCGCTGCCCTGGGCCCAAGCGCTCGCCGAGGGCCGCACGCTCAAGCTGCAGCCGGTCGGTCTTGTCGATGCGAGCGGCCAGCGCCGCAGCTTCCTTGCGAACTGCGCGCCGGTCGGCGCAAGCGATGGCACCCCCGCCGCCGGTGTGCTGGTGAGCCTCGACGACATCACCGAACTCGAGCGCAAGGAAGCGCTGCTGCGCGAGGCTACCGAACGCGCCGAGCAGGCGAACCGCGCGAAGTCGGACTTCCTGGCCAACATGAGCCACGAGATCCGCACCCCAATGAACGCCATCCTCGGCTTCACCGAGATGCTGCGGCGCGGCCGCGTCAAGGACGCCGCGCAGGCCCGCCGCCACCTCGACACGGTGCATGCGAACGGCTCGCACCTGCTGACCCTCATCAACGACATCCTCGACCTGTCGAAGGTCGAGGCCGGACAGATGGAGGTCGAGCGGATCGGCTTCGCGCCGCACCAGGTGCTGGCCGAGGTGGTCGAGGCGATGTCGGTGCGCGCCGCCGAGAAGGGCATCGGGCTGCAGCGCGCAGTGCACGGCCCCGTACCCGCCGAGATCCTGGGCGACGCGTCTCGCCTGCGCCAGGTGGTCACGAACCTGGTGGGCAATGCGATCAAGTTCACCAGCGCCGGCGAGGTACTCGTCACCGAGGCCTGGATCGCGCCCGGCGCGGGCCGGCCGGCACGACTGTGCATCTCGGTGCGCGACTCCGGCATCGGTATCCCGGCCGACAAGCTCGGAGCGATCTTCGAGCCCTTCGTGCAGGCCGAGACCTCGACCGCACGCCGCTTCGGCGGCACCGGGCTCGGCCTGTCGATCAGCCGCAAGTTCGCCCGCGCGATGGGTGGCGACATCGAGGTCGAGAGCCGGCTCGGCGAGGGCAGCACGTTCATCGTGTCGATCGACCCTGGCCCGGATGCACATCGCACGATGATCGAGCCGGCGCAGGCGATGGCCGACGCGCACGCGAGCGCGCCCGAGACCGGGCAAGTCTGGCGCTTCCCGCCGCGTCGCCTGCTGGTGGTGGACGACTCGGCGGAGAACCGGGAGCTGGTCGCGCTGGCGCTGCAGGACTCCGGCCTCGTCGTCGAGCAGGCCGACTCCGGCATCTCCGCGCTCGCTGCGGTCGCCGCGCGCGCGCCCGACCTGATCCTGATGGACATGCAGATGCCCGGCATGGACGGCTTCACCGCGACGCGCAGGCTGCGCGCCTCGGGGCTGCGGGTGCCCGTCTTCGCCTTCACCGCACACGCGCTGCGCGGCTTCGAGAAGGAGATCGCGCGGGCCGGTTGCGACGGCTACCTGACCAAGCCGATCGATATCGACGCGATGCTCGAGACGCTGGCCGCGCGTCTGGGCGGCGTGCGCGCCGACGGTTCCGCTGCGGATGTGACCGACGCCGGCGCGCTGATCGCAGCGCGCGCTGCACCCGCGACACAGGTGCCTACAGCCCCGGCGCCCGCCAGGCCCGCCGCGCACGCCGCGGCCACAGGCGGGCACGCCGCAGCGGTGGTCTCTCGGCTGGCTGGCACCCCGCGCTTCGCGCCGGTCGTCGCGAGCTTCGCTCGGCGCCTGCCCGAGCGGCTCGCGGCGCTGCGCGCTGCACACGTGCGCGGCGACGCCGAGGGCTGCGCCGACATCGCCCACTGGCTCAAGGGCTCAGCTGGGTCGGTCGGCTACGACGTCTTTACCGAGCCCGCGCGCAAGGCCGAGGAGGCCGCCCGCGCGGGCGAGTTCGCCGCCCTCGGCGAGCAGCTCGACCGCATCGAGGCGCTGGGCGCACGCGTGGTGGCCCCTGAGATCGCCTCCGCGCCGGCCCCGGCACCGGCCACGCCCGCATGAGCGCACGCGGTCCGCAGGATCTCGACTCGCCCGAGCGTCCGACCGCGGAGCGCCGCATCGCCGGGCCGCCGGCGGCCGCCGCACCGGCCGCAACTCCCGCGCCGCGCGCGGCCGTCGCGCCTCCGGTCATCGCCCTCGATCCGGTGCTCTCGAACGCGTCGGTGATGATGATCGACGACGAGCCGATCCTCGTGGAGCTGGTGCGCGCCTTCCTCGAGGATGCTGGTTACCGCGACTTCCGTGGCGAGACCGATCCGGTCGCCGCGATGACGCGGCTGCGCGCCGAGCATCCGGACGTGCTGCTGCTCGACCTGATGATGCCCGGCATGTCCGGCTTCGACGTGCTGCGCCAGGTGCGCGCCGACCCGGAGCTCAAGATGATGCCGGTCATCGTGATGACCTCGGCGAGCGATGCGCGCACCAAGCTGCGTGTGCTCGAGCTCGGCGCCACCGATTTCCTGGAGAAGCCGGTCGACCCCAGCGAACTGATCCTGCGCCTGCGCAACACGCTCGCCTTCAAGGTGATGCGCGATCGCAGCACCTGGTTCGACCTGCCCACCAGCCTGCCGAACCGCAAGCTGATGCTGACCCATACCGCCAGCACGCTGCGCCGCGCGGCGCGCCGCGGCGAGCTGTGCGCGCTGCTGCAGATCGAGATCGGCCGGGTGCGCCAGCTGAGCGAGACGCTCGGCCACAACGCCGCCGACGAAGCGCTGCGCACGATCGCCCAGCGCATCCAGCGCTGCGTGCGCAGCGGCGAGGCGGCCACGCGAGTCGGGGACGACGTCGCCGGCCCGATGGTCTCGCGCACCGGTCCGGACGAGTTCGCAGCGCTCCTGCCGGCGCTGGTTCGCATCGAGGACGCCGCCGGCATCGCGCGCCGTCTGCTCGCCACCGTCGGCCAGCCGATGCAGATCGCCGGGCACGACTGGTATCCGCAGGTGTCCATCGGCATCGCCGCGTCCCCGGCGGATGCGGGCGAGGCCGAGGCGCTGCTGCGCTGCGCGCGTGCCGCCGCCACGTCGGTGCGCAGCCGCCCGGGTAACGGCTACGGCTTCTACAGCCCCTCGCTCAACGAGCAGTCGCTGGCCCGGCTGACACTCGAGGCCCAGCTGCGGCGCGCCATCGAGCGCGGCGAGTTCGAGTTGCACTACCAGCCCAAGGTCACCTCGTCGGACGGCCGCATCACCGGCTGCGAGGCGCTGGTGCGCTGGCGCCATCCCGAGCGCGGCCTGGTCTCGCCGGGCGAGTTCATTCCGGTCGCCGAGGAGGCCGGCCTGATCGTCGAGCTCGGCACCTGGGTGATCGGCGAGGCCTGCCGCGCCGCCCGCCGCTGGCTCGACGCCGGCCATCCGGGGCGCGTCGCGGTCAACGTCTCCGCCTCGCACTTCCGAGAGGGCCGTCTGCTTCGCGATGTCGACCGCGCACTCGCGAGCGCTGGCCTGCCGCCGCGCTACCTGACCGTGGAGCTCACCGAGAGCATGCTGATGTCGGCAGCCGATGAGAGCGTCGGTGTGCTGAACCAGATCAAGGCGCTCGGCGTGTCAATCTCGCTCGACGACTTCGGCACCGGCTATTCGTCGCTCGCCTACCTCAAGCGCATGCCGGTGGACGAGCTCAAGATCGACCGCTCGTTCGTCAGCGGTCTGCCCGACGACGGCGACAACGCGGCGATCGTGCGCGCGATCGTCGGCCTGTCGGGGAGCCTTGGCTTCGAGGTCATCGCCGAGGGTGTCGAGACGCCGGCGCAGGCCGACTACCTGGCGTCGGTCGGCTGCGGGGCCTGCCAGGGTTGGCTGTTCGGCAGGGCCGTGCCCGAGTCCGAGTTCGCCGCGCAATTGCGCACCGGCGTCATCGTGCGCCAGGACGCCCCGGGCTAGGGCATCGGCGGGCTGAGCCCCGCGCCGCGCTCGACCCGACCATGCTTCGATGCGACGCCGTGCCGCGTAGAATGCAGCGGCCTCGCGCTTCGCGCCCCACCGGACGACCGGAATGACCGACGCCTCCGCGCCGCTTTCGGCGCTTCGTGCCGCCGCGCTCGCCCTGCTCGCCGCGGCCTGCGGCCAAGCCGCCGCTCAGACCGTGCCGACCTCCTGCCTGGCCGTCGTGGACGACGCGCAGCGGCTCGAATGTTACGACCGTGCGGTCGATCGGGTTGCTCCGGCCGCAATGCCTGCGGCCGCCTCGCCAGCGACCGTTCCGGGCACGCCGCGGCCCGGCTCGGCGAGCCCAGTCGCCCCCACGCCCGAGGAGGCGGCCAAGCTCGCCCGCGACGAGCGCCGGGCCCGCGGCGGCTCTCTCGGTGAGCGCTGGGAGCTCGATCCGGACAGCAAGCAGGGCCGCTTCCTGCTGCGTCCCTACAAGCCGATGTACGTGCTGCCGGTGCGCTGGTCGAGCGACCCGAACCAGCAGCCGACCAGCGACGGTGTCGGCAACTCGGTGTCCGCGCCGCAGGACCTGCGCGCCGTCGAGGCCGCCTTCCAGATCAGCCTGAAGTCGAAGATCTGGGAGACCGTCGGCGGCAGCAACCTCGACGTCTGGCTCGGCTACACGCAGAAATCGCACTGGCAGGTCTATACACCCCAGCTGTCGCGGCCGTTCCGCGAGACCAACTACGAGCCCGAAGTGTTCGGCATCTGGGGCATCGACCAGCCGCTGTTCCTGGGCTGGCGCGCGCGCTTCCTGGGTCTGGGCATCAATCACCAGTCCAACGGCAGGGGCGAGCCGCTGTCGCGCAGCTGGAACCGTGTGATCGCCCAGGCCGGCTTCGAGAACGGCGACTGGTCGGTACTGGCGCGCCCGTGGTGGCGGATCTCCGAGAAGGCCGAGGTCGACGACAACCCGGGCATCGAGAACTGGATCGGCCGTGGCGAGCTTGTGGTCACGCGGCGGGCCGGCGCGCATCAGGTGTCACTCCAGATGCGCCATTCGCTCAAGGGCGGCGACGCTTCGCGCGGCAGCGTGATGCTCGCCTGGGCCTTCCCGCTGTCGAGCTACCTGAAGGGGCATGTGCAGGTCTTCTCGGGTTACGGCGAGAGCCTGATCGACTACAACTACCGCCAGACCACGGTCGGACTCGGGTTCTCGCTGGTCGAATGGCAGTGAGCGCGTTGCCGGAGCGACCACCGGATCCACCCGACGACAGGAGAGTGAGGATGCGGATCGGCGACGGCCTGAAGGGCAAACGTGTGGTGATCACTCAGAGCGAGACCTTCATGGGCCCCGTGCTCGAGCAGGCCTTCGCTGAGCACGGCGCTGTGGTGATCGGCATACCCGGTCCGCTCGAGGCAGCCGGCGCAGCCGAGGATGCTGTGCGTCGGGCAGGCCGGGTCGACGTGTTGATCGCCAACCTCGGTGTGCCAGCGCCCTCGACGCGTGCACACGAGGTCGGCGACGACGAGTGGCGCCATGTGTTCGCGAACCTGGTCGACCCGCTGCCGCGCCTGGCGCGCACCGTGCTGCCCGGCATGATCGAGCGGCGCTCGGGCAAGATCGTCGTGATGGGCAGCGCCACAGCGCTGCGCGGCCAGAAGCGCACGTCCACCTACGCCGCGGCGCGCGGCGCCCAGCTCTCTTGGGCGCGCGCGGTCGGCGTCGAGGTTGCGCCCTCGAACGTGCACGTGAATCTGATCGCGCAGAACTTCGTCGAGAACCCCACCTACTACGGACCCGAGGTGCAGGCGCTGCCGGCCTTCCAGGAGCGCCTCAGGCGCGAGGTGCCGCTGGGTCGGCTGGCGCGGCCGGAGGAAGATGCGCTGTTTGCGGTGTTCCTCGCCTCGACCGAGGTGGAGTTCTTCGCCGGCGCGGCGATCCCGTTCGCGGGCGGCTGGGCGTGAGCGGCGCCGCGCCCGCGTCGATTTTCGTCTCGCACGGCGCGCCCACGCTGCCGCTCGACGACGTGCCCGCGCGCGACTTCCTGCGCAGTCTAGGCGCGACGCTGCCGCGCCCGCGCGCGATCGTCGCTATCTCGGCGCACACCATCGCGCAGGGCATCGCCGTCGGCTCGGCGCCGAGGATGCACGCGGTCCATAACTTCGGTGGCTTTCCCGACGCCCTATACGCGCTGCGTTACGACCCGCCGGGCGATCCCGCGCTGGCCACGCGGGTCGCCGGCCTGCTCGCCGATGCCGGCATCGAGCCGGTCGGCGAGGTGCCGATCGATGGGCTCGACCACGGCATCTGGGTACCGCTGCTGCTGATGTACCCGCAGGCCGACATCCCCGTGGTCGTCGTCTCGCTCGACGCGCGGATGGATGCCGACCTCCATGTGGCCGGCGGCCGCGCGCTCGCTGCGCTGCACGAGGAGGGCGTGCTGGTGATGGGCTCGGGCTCGGTCACCCACAACTTGCGCGACGTCTTCTCGCGCGGGCCCGATGCGCCGGTCGCACCGTACGCGCGGCGCTTCGCCGACTGGGTGTCCGCCGCGGCGCGCGACGGCGGCGCGGACCTGCTGCAGGACTGGTCGATTGCTCCCGAGGCTGCGCGCGCGCATCCGACGCCCGAGCACTTCATACCGCTGCTGGTGGCCGCCGGTGCGGGCGGGCGTGGCACGGTGCTGCACGAGAGCTTCACGGCGGGCGTACTGGCGATGCATGCGTACGCGTTCGAGCCGCTGGCTTAGTGCGGCGACGGGGAGCGATTGCCTTCGGCTCGAGCATGCCGGATCACCGGTCAGCCGGATGGCCTCATCCTGTGGCATCGAACTCGGCGCGGCGCTCGAGAAGGTGCGGATCGCCCGCGCGCTCGAATTGTTGCCGCGGATCGACGCGGCGACTGGGCGTACCGTGGCGCGACGAGCGTCTCGACCTCGGCTGGACGGTCGCCGGCCTGTGCGCGCAGCAGGCTCGTATGCCTCCTCCACCGTGAGCCGGTACGCGCCTCAGCCGATCACGTTCGCTTCCATCACCCGGCGGCCCTCGGCCAGTCGCGCGACCGACAGGTCCGACAGGTCGAGCGTGCGCCAGGCGCCGTGCAGCACACACTCGGCCACGCCACGTCCGGCCGCCGGCGCCTGCTGCATCCCGTGGCCGGAGAAGCCGGTGGCCGCGTGCAGGTTCGCCAGGCCGGGCCACGGACCCAGCAGCGCGTTGTGGTCCCAGAGGTTCATCTCGTAGTACCCCGCCCAGGCGCGCTCGACGCGCAGCGCCTCGAAGGCCGGCACGCGGTGCGCAAACGCCGCCCACAGCGCCTCGTCGAACTCGACGAGGTTCGGTTCGAGCGGCAGGTCGTCCTCGTCCGGGTCGGGTGTCGTGCCGCCGATGAACGCGCGGCTTTCCGGCCGGAACCAGAACCCGGTCGGATCGATCACCAGCGGGCAGTCGGGCAGCGGTTCGGGGCATGAGACCACGAACACCGTGCGGCGGCGCGCATGCACAGGCAGTGCGATGCCCGCGTATGCGGCCACCGGGCGAGACCAGGCGCCGGCGGCGATCACCGCATGACCGCAGCGCACCACGCCGCCGTCGGCCAGGCGCAGCGCGCCGACCCGGCGCGCCTCGCCGGCCCCGACCAGCTCGAGCCCCGCCACCTCGCCGCGCACCAGCCGCGCGCCCTGCGCGCGGGCGCGCCGCAGCATCGCGGTGTGCAGCGCCGGCCCGTCGAACCAGCCTTCGGCCCCGGCCCCGAGCGCGCCGAGCGCGAGGTCGCTGGTCGCCAGCCACGGAAAGCGTGCCGACAGCGCCGACGGATCGAGGAGCTCGATGGGCGCGTCGTGCGCCCGCTGCACCGCGTTCAGCGCGCGCAGCGCGTCGGCCTGCGGCGGCGTCGCGAGGTACAGGTAGCCGGGGGTCTGCAAGCCAATCTCGGGGCGGTCGCCGTCGACCTCGAGCCGATCGGCCGCCTCGCGCAGGAACGCCAGGCCGAACTGTGACATCCGGATGTTCACCGGGGTGGAGAACTGCTGGCGGATCGAGCTCGCCGAGCGCTGCGAGGAGGCCAGCGAGAAGCCGGTATCGCGCTCGACGATCGCCACCGACAGCGTCGGGTCGAGCCGGGTCAGCCAGTAGGCGACCGAGGCGCCGGCGATGCCCGCGCCGACGATCGCGACGTCGACGGCGAGGTCGGTACCAGGCGCGTCTGCCGCGCCCCTTGTCGCGTCTCCTGTCGCGCCGCCCGCCGCGCCGCCCGCACCATCGCCTCCATCGCAGCGCGCACCGTCTCCTCCACCGTCGCGCGCTCCGCCGTCGCGCGCTCCGCCGTCGCGCGCTCCGCCGCTCACGTCCGCCCTCCCGTCGCCGCGTTCCGCTCCGCGAGCGCACGGTCGTAGACCAGCCGCGCCGAGACCGCGTCCTCGACCGCCTGCCCCAGGGCCTTGAAGATGACCGTCGTGCCACGGGGCGGTGGTTGCACCGTGCCGGCGAGAATCTCGCCGATCTCGGCGCTCACCGTCGCGCCCGAGTCGATGACGTCGCCGGACTCGTGTTCGGCCGAGTGGCGGCTGTCGGCGATCAGCAGATGGCGCATGGCCTCGTCGTCGAGCTCGCGCCAGCTCGGGCGCGGCGCGCCGACCGCGGCGACGAACGCGCCCGGCTCGAGCCACGCGCCGCGCAGCACCGGCGCGCTTGCGTTGGTGACCGTGCAGACGATGTCGGCGCCGCGGACCGCGGCCTCGGCGCTCGCGCAGGCCACCCCGTCGATCTCGGCCGCGCAGCGCGCGACGTTCGCCGGATCCCGGCTCCAGACGCGGATCTCGGAGATTGGCCGCACCGCGCGCAGCGCCGCCGCGTGGGTGCGCGCGAGCGCGCCGCTGCCCAGCATCGCCACCACCTGAGGCCCGGGCGGCACGATCGCGTCGGCCGCGACCGCCGACACCGCCGCGGTCCGCAGCGCGGTGATCCAGGTGCCGTCCATGGTGGCCAGCGTACGGCCGGTGGCCGGGTCCATCAGGACGATGGTGGCCAGCAGCGTCGGCAGTCCCCGTGCCGGGTTGCCGGGGATGAGCGTGATCAGTTTGGTGGCGAGCGCGTCGGCGGTCAGCGCGGGCTTGAGGAAGAAGTAGCCCTGCTCGGCCGGTATCTCCATCACCGTACGCAGCGGCTGCACCACCCGCCCGGCCGACAGGTCGGCGAGCGCGCGCCGCATCGCGGGCAGCAGGACCTCCAGGCTGAGCAGCCGACGGACGTCGGCGTCGTCGAAGTGCAGGGCGGTCATGGTGGATCCTGGATCGGCGTCGGGTGGGTGCAGCGATGCGCCGCGCAGCCTAGCGCACTTCGGCGGCGCAGGGCGCAAGCCGCTAGAATCCGCTGATGCCATCGACGACATACAGGTCCGAGGGCCTCGGCGGGCTGGACCTCGAGCTCGTCGGGGTCGCCGTGCGGCTGCTTGCGCGCCGCGCGATCTGGTGGCCGGGCGAGGCGACGCTGTTCGTCGCCGACGTGCACCTCGGCAAGGCCGAGACCTTCCGCGCGCTCGGCGTGCCGGTGCCCGCCGGCCCCACCGAGGCCACGCTGCGCCGGCTCGGTGCGCTGGTCGACGACTGCGGCGCGCGCCGCCTGGTGGTTCTCGGCGACCTGCTGCATGCGCGGCCCGCGCAGGCCGCGGCGACGGTGTCGGCGCTGCGCGCCTGGCGCGCCGAGCGCACCGGGCTGCACTGTGTGCTGGTGCGCGGCAACCACGACGGCCGCGCGGGCGACCCGCCGGCGGAGCTCGGCATCGAGGTGGTCGACGCGCCGGCGCCGCTCGGGCCGTTCGTGCTGTGCCACGAGCCGACCGACAATGCGCCCGACTCCGACTCCGACTCCGACTCCGACTCCGACTCCGACTCCGACTCCGACTCCGACTCCGACTCCGACTCCGACTCCGACTCCGGCCGAGCCCGGCGCACGGCCCCTGGCTACCGGCTTGCCGGCCACCTGCATCCGGCGGTGCGGCTGCGCGGGCGCGGCGGCGACTCGGCGAGGCTGCCGTGTTTCAGCGTGGGGCCCGGGCAAGCGGTGCTGCCCGCGTTCGGCGACTTCACCGGCTCGGCCAGCGTCTCGCGCGCCGCGCCGCAGCGGCTGTTCGCGATCGCGGGCGACCGGGTGTTCGAAGTGCCGCGGGTTACTCGATCGCCAGGTCGACCCGCGCCTTCTGGGCCGGCTCGCCACGGCGGCTCTTGAGTTTGATGTTCAGGCGCAGCTCATTGGCGCTGTCGGCATTGCGGATCGCCTCCTCGTAGGCGATGTGGCCCGTGTCGTAGAGGTCGAAGAGCGCGTCGTCGAAGGTCATCATCCCGAGCTCGCGCGACTTGCTCATGATCGACTTGATCTCGTGGAACTCGCCCTCGCGGATCTTCTCGGCGAGGCTCGGTGTGTTGATCAGGATCTCGATCGCCGCCTTGCGCCCCTTGCCGTCGGCGGTGCGCACCAGCCGCTGCGAGACGATCGCCCGCATGTTCGACGACAGATCCATCAGCAGCTGGTTGCGCCGCTCCTCCGGGAAGAAGTTGATGATCCGGTCGATCGCTTGGTTCGCGTTGTTCGCATGCAGGGTGCCCAGGCACAGGTGCCCGGTCTCGGCGAATGCGATCGCGTGCTCCATCGTTTCGGTGTCGCGGATCTCGCCGATCAGGATGACGTCGGGTGCCTGGCGCAGTGTGTTCTTGAGCGCTGCGTGCCAGCTGAGTGTGTCCACGCCGACCTCCCGGTGCGTGATCAAGCAGCCCTTGGGCACGTGCACGTACTCGACCGGATCCTCGACCGTGATGATGTGACCTTTCGACGTGCGGTTGCGGTGATCGATCATCGCCGCGAGCGTCGTCGACTTGCCCGAGCCGGTGCCGCCGACCACCAGCACCAGGCCGCGTTTGGTCATGATCACGCTCTTCAGCGTCTCGGGCAGACCGAGCTTCTCGAAGTTCGGGATCTCTGAGGAGATCGTCCGGATCACCATGCCGACGCACTGCTGCTGGACGAACACGTTCACCCGGAAGCGTGAGATGCCCGGCACGCTGATCGCGAAGTTGCACTCGAGCTCCTTGCGGAACTCGTCGATCTGCCGTTCATTCATCATCGAATGCGCGAGCTTCTCGGTCAGGGCCGGGACGAGCTTCTGCTCGGCCAGCGCGCGCATCTCGCCGTTCGCTTTCATCGACGGTGGGGATTCCGCCGAGATGAACAGGTCCGACCCGCCGCCGCGCACCATCGCGCCGAGCAGCTTGTGCATGTAGTCGCGGGCCTGATCGATGCCGAACACTGAGGACATGGACGTTCCGGTCAGGCACGCGCGGTGCGGCATCGGGCGCTTTGCGCCCTCAGCTCCGAATCGTGCAGGGAGGGAGTCGGGATCGTCCGATGGTGACAGCCCGCCCCGATGTGCCTGGGCACCGCGCCGACAGCCGGGCCAACGGCACGGTGCCGGCGGTCGATCGGCCGAGCCCGGTGCCGCTCGGCCGCGCGCTCAGCAGGCCGCGCTCGGAACCGACGACGCCGTGCCCCGGATCCGGTCGCAGGCAGCCTGCGCGGCCACGCGCAGCAGCGCGGCGTCGAGGCCGGGCACCGCCTCGAGCTCGTCGAGGTTCGCCATCGCCTGCGGGCGATCAGCCATGCCGCATCCGCGCGATCGTCGCGTCGATCAGCGCGCGCGCGATGCTCAGGCTGGGTGGCATGTGCGGCAGCCCAATGCCCGGCAGCCCATCGAGGGGGAACCACTGTGCGTCGGCCAGCTCGGCCGGATCGTGGCGCAGCTCGCCACCGGCGTATTCGGCGGTGAAGGCGATCATCAGCGAGTTCGGGAACGGCCAGCTCTGGCTGCCGAAGTAGCGCAGGTCGCGCACCTCGATGTTGGTCTCCTCCATCACCTCGCGGGCCACGCACTCCTCGATGGTCTCGCCAGCCTCGAGGAAGCCGGCCAGCGCGCTGTAGCGCCCCGGCGGGAAGTTCACGCCGCGCCCGAGCAGCAGTTCGTCACCGCGTGTCACCAGCACCATCATCGCCGGCGAGATCCGCGGGTAGACGGTCAGGCCGCAGGACGGGCAGCGCTTGGCGCGCTCGCCGGCGGCCTGCTCGGTCGGCGTGCCGCAGGCGCCGCAGAAGCGGTGGGTGCGGTCCCATTCCAGCATCTGCACGCCGCGCATCGCGATCGACAGCGTCGCGTCGTCGAGCATGCCGAACCAGCTGCGAAGCCCCGCCGCGCGCCAGCCGTCGGGCATCCGGTCGGCCGGATGGTCGTCGGGCAGCGCGACTGCCAGGTGATCGGCGCCCTCGTGCCTTCCGATCGGTTGCACTCGCGCCGCCTCGAAGCCGAACATCCGCAGCGTGCGCCAGCGCATCGGGTGCGGCTCGTCGAGCGGCTGCACGAGCGCGTCGCGCGCGAACAGGTGGACGATGGCGTCGTCGTGCAGCGCGACATCGAGCGCCGGGCGGAACGTGTCGGGCGTGCGGAGCATTCGAGGGCCTGGGGCGGTCGCGCGGGAAGGCGCCGATTCTCCCACGGACGTCCGCACCTCGCCCCGAGCCGTGCCGTTCCATTTCCGCGCTGACTCGACGGGGCGAAGGCGGGCGCGCCGACGCGCCAGCCGTCCTGTCCGTCTGTCGCCGGCACAGACGGTAAGGTTCGTGCGCCGGCCGATACTGTGTACTGCCGGCTCAGGCCCGCGCCCGCATCGGGCGACGCCTGCCTTCGACTTCCGACCCCTCATGCGCGTAACTCTGCTCCGCTCGACCTCCGCCCTCCGTCTGGCACCCGCCCTGGTGCTCGCCGCGGCGCTTGCCGGCCTCACGGGCTGCGGCGGCGGTGGCGACAGCCCGGCGACCTCGCCTTCGCCCTCGCCTTCGCCTTCGCCTTCGCCCTCTCCAGGGCCAGCGCCTGCCCCCGCTCCGGCCCCCGCCCCGGTCAACGGCAAGGTCGCCGTCGGACCCAACTGTGCCGAGTACTCGATCGTCGCGCCCGCTGTGCTCTCGGGCATCGATCCGCTGCTGGCGCAACAGTGGCACCTGACGAACACCGGCCAGAACGGCGGCGTCTTCGGCGAGGACCTGCGTGTGTCGGCCGCCTGGGCGATCACCAAGGGTGCGGGGGCGCGGATCGCTGTCATCGACGACGCGATCGAGGTTACCCATCCGGACCTTAGGCCCAACCTGGTCGAAGGCGGGAGCTACAGCTACCGGGCGACCAACTTCGCCAGCCCCTGGCCGCTGCCCTGCTCCACAGCCAGCGACGCGAACGGACCCATCGAGGGCCACGGCACCGCGGTCGCGGGGCTGGCGGCGGCCCGCGACGGCAACGCGGTCGCGGGCGCAGGCGTGGCGCCGCGGGCCTCGCTGGTCGCGTATGACGCGCTGATCAGCGGCACCGACGTCGACATCGCCGATGCGCTCAACCGCGACGCGGCCGCGGTCGGCGTCTACCACAACAGCTGGGGCTCACCGGACGACGGCTCGCTGCATGCGCCCGACGCGCTCTTCACCGCGGCGCTGCGCCGGGGCATCGACACCGGCCGCGGCGGAAAGGGCTCGGTCTACGTCTTCTCCGGCGGTAACGGCGGCTGCTACCTGCGAGTCGGGGGCGCCGGGGGCGCCTGCCAGGTCGACAACTCGAACTATGACGGCTACGTGAACGTGCTCGGCGTGATCGCGGTCTGCGCGGTCGACAAGACCGGCACCGTGGCCGCCTATTCGGAGCCCGGTGCAAACCTCACCGCCTGCGCGCCCTCCTCGGGGACGGGCACGCCGAACGTCGTCACCACTTCGCTGCTCGGCGGCACGCGCACCGACTTCACCGGCACCTCGGCATCCGCGCCGATGGTCTCGGGCGTGGTCGCGCTGATGCTCGCCGCGAATCCGAACCTCACCTGGCGCGACGTGCGCCTGCTGATCGCGAGCACCGCGCGCCGCACGAACCCGAGCGATACGAGCTGGGAGCCGAGCGCGCTGCCGTCCAAGCGCTCCGACAACCAGACCCGCGCGTTCAGCCACAAGTACGGCTTCGGTGTCGTCGACGCGACGGAGGCCGTGCGCGCCGCCTCGGCCTGGACCTCGGTCGGCGGCAGCGGGTCGCTGATCCCATGCTCGCTCTCCAAGACGGTCAACCTGGCGCTGCCCGACTCGACCGCGGCCGGGATCGGCACTGTGGTCGGCAGCGACCTCACCTTCACTGGTTGCGGCATCAACAAGGTCGAGTTCGTCGAAGTCTCGCTGAGCTCGGACCACACCTACGCTGGCGACCTGAAGGTGCGGCTCATCGCCCCGGACGGCGCCGCCAGCGTGTTCGCCGACCGCCGCAGCTGCGGAGGTTCGAACTGCGGCAGCTACAGGGCCGGCCACGTCTTCGGCTCGGTCCGCCATCTCGATGGCGTGGCCAACGGCGTCTGGCGCCTCGAGGTGAGCGACCTGGCGCCCGCTGACACCGGCACCTTCAACAGCTGGAGGATCACGATCCATGGCCGCTCGAACTGACCGGCGCGCACCCGTGTGTGCGTTTGCGGCCGCCCTGGCCTGGACGGTGCTGGCGGGCAGCGCTGCGGCGCAGGGCGCCGACCCCGCCGTCTCCGTCTCCGCCAAGACAGCCTCGGACGGCAAGCGCGCGGCGCCTTCCCACGCCTGGCACGACGGCGACACGCGCCGCCCGCTGGTGCTCGAATCCGGATGGGGCGCCGACTTCTCGGGCGCGTTCTCGGGCAAGTCGGTCGCGATCCGGCCCGCTGCGGGCGGCGCGCTGAAGGATGTCTCGTCGAGCCTGCAGTCACCGGTCTTCCGGGACGAGGGCGGGCGGCTGCGCGCGCTGCCGGGCGGTGTGGTGGTCACGGTGCGCGACGGGCTGGACGAACCGGCCGTACGGACGCTCCTGGCCTCGCACGACGCCCGCGCGACCCGCCGTCTCGGCGAGCACGCCTGGCTGGTCGAGTCGGCCGCGGGACTGCCTTCGCTCGAGCTCGCGAACCGGCTGGCCGCAACCGGCGCGTTCGTCGCGGCTCAACCGAACTGGTGGGTGGAGCGCGCCCTCAAGTAGGGTGGCCGCTGCGCCCGCGAGGGCGACTCAGTGGCTGCGACGCGGCTCGGCGAGCTCGGCGATGCAGAGGTTGCGGCGCATCCAGGTGGGCTGGTCGAGCTCGCGGGCACGTTCGCGGGAGAGCACCGGGCCCGGTGTGCTGAGTGCGGTGGTGCGGCCCCGACGGGCCCAGAACGCGGTGCGCCATTCGATTCGCTTGATCATCGTCGACTCCGTGTGCGTGGTGTGCGTGGTGTGCTGCGTCGAGACGCGACGGTCAATGTACTGTACGCGCAACCAGTATCTCTGCGCAAGCGTACAGGGGTTCGCGCGGCGTCCGCGCGACGCGTGCCCCAGCGCTGGTATCGTCCCGCCGCCTGCGCAGGAAACATCGGCCATGGACTTCGACACGCGGCTCTCGCGCTAAGTGCGGGGGCTGCACGTGCAGCCCGATGCGCTCCGGCGCGCTCCGGCGCGGGCCGGTCGGCCCGGGCAAGGCCCGACCGTGCGAACGGCTACACTGGACCTTCACGCCGAACGATGTACCGCTACCTCCAGTCACGCATCCGCGGTACCGCGGGCCCCGGCCCGGGCACCCCGCCCGCCGCGCTCGGCGGCTTCTATCGGCACTTCACCGCGCAGACCCGCGGCTGGTATGCGGCGATGTTCGCGACCAGCCTCGCGGTCGCGCTGATCGACACGCTGATCCCGCTGTTCATCGGTCGCCTGGTTGGGATGATGCAAGCCACCGACCGCGCGGCAGCGCTCGCCCGCGAGACGCCCGTGCTGCTCGGCATGCTGTTTGCGGTCCTGGTGCTGCGCCCGCTCGCGCTCTTCGTCGATGTCGCGATCCGTCTCAACGTACTGGTGCCCGGTGCCACCGCGCTCATCCGATGGCAGAGCCATCGGCAGGTGATCCGGCAGGGCTGGGCGTTTTTCCAGAGCGACTTCGCCGGCCGGCTGGCCAACCGAGTGATGCAGACCGCGCAGGCGCTGCGCGAGAGCGTGATGGCCGGCATCCGCGCGGTCTGGTACATCGCCGTCTACGGTCTGTCAACGCTGGTGCTGCTGGCATGGGCCGACTGGCGGCTTGCGGCGCCGACGCTGGCGTGGTTCGTCGGCTATGTGCTGTTCCTGCGGCACTTCGTGCCGCGTCTGCGAGAGCTCTCGCAAGCGAGCGCCGAGGTGCGTTCGCAAGTGATGGCGCGTGTCGTCGACGGCTACACCAACATCCTCACCGTCAAGCTGTTTTCGCGGATGGCCGATGAGGACGCCTGGGTCCGTGAGTCGGTCGACGCCCATCAGGACACGGCCGCCGCGCACATGCAGGCGGTCACGCAGTTCATGGTCGTGTTGTCGCTGCTCAACGCGGGGCTGCTCGCCGGCACCGGTGCGATCGGCGTGTGGCTGTGGGCGCAGGGAACGCTCGGCGCGGGCACGGTGGCGACCGCGCTGCCGCTCGCCTGGCAGATCGCCAACGTGGCCGGCTGGGTCAGCTGGGAGGTGGCGTCCATCTTCGAGAACGTCGGCGTCGTCCAGGAGGGCATGGAGACCATCGCCGTCGCGCCCACCGGCGAGGACCGCCCGGGCGCCCGTCCGCTCGAAGTCACCCGCGGCGAGATCCGCTTCGAGGCGGTGCGCTTCGGCTACGGCCGCACCGACGGCACGACGGTGCTCGACGGGCTCGACCTGGTCGTGCGCCCCGGCGAGCGCGTCGGCGTGGTCGGCCGCTCGGGCGCCGGCAAGACGACGCTGGTCAACCTGCTGCTGCGCTTCTTCGAGCCGGAGGCCGGGCGCCTGACGATCGACGGGCAGGAGGTGCGCGAGCTCACCCAGGAGAGCCTGCGGGCGGCGATCGGCATGGTCACGCAAGACACTTCGCTGCTGCACCGCTCGATCGCCGACAACATCCGCTACGGCCGGCCGCGGGCGAGCGATGCCGAGGTCCGCGCGGCCGCGCACCGGGCGCAGGCCGAGACCTTCATCGACGGGCTGCAGGACTGGAAGGGCCGGCGCGGCTACGACGCGCACGTGGGCGAGCGGGGGGTGAAGCTGTCGGGCGGTCAGCGCCAGCGGATCGCGATCGCGCGGGTGCTGCTCAAGGACGCGCCCATCCTGGTGCTGGACGAGGCGACCTCGGCGCTCGACAGCGAGGTGGAGCAGGCGATCCAGGAGCAGCTCGCCGGGCTGATGGCCGGCAAGACGGTGATCGCGATCGCGCACCGGCTGTCGACGATCGCAACGATGGACCGGCTGGTGGTGCTCGAAGGCGGGCGCATCGTCGAGAGCGGCACGCACGCGGCGCTGCTGGCGGCCGACGGCCACTATGCCGCGCTATGGCGCCGGCAGTCGGGCGGATTCCTCGGCGAGGTCAGCGAGGTCAGCGAGGTCAGCGAGGTCAGCGAGGTCAGCGAGGTCAGCGAGGTCAGCGAGGTCAGCGAGGTCAGCGAGACGGGGGCGCGCGGCGCGCCGAGCGCTGCCCCGCGCTGAGCGGGTCCGACCGGGCGCCGCAGCCGGTGCCGCGGCCGGTGCCTCAGCCGGTGCCTCAGAACAGGCCGGTGATCCGGCCGTCGTCGTCGACGTCGATCGCGTGCGCGGCCGGGACCTTCGGCAGCCCCGGCATGGTCATCACGTCGCCGCAGATCATCACCACGAAGCGCGCGCCCGCCGCCAGCCTTACCTCGCGCACCCGCACCAGGTGTCCCGTCGGCGCGCCACGCAGCGTCGGGTCGGTCGAGAACGAGTACTGCGTCTTCGCGACGCAGACCGGCCAGGTGCCGTAGCCGTCGGCCTGCAGCCGCTCGACCTGCGCACGCACCTTGTTGTCGGCCTCGATGCCCGAGGCGCCGTAGATGCGGGTGGCGATCGCCTCCATCTTCGACCACAGCGGCGTATTGTCCTCGTAGGCGAAGCGCAGCGGCGCGGGCCCGGGTGCCGCGGCCGCCACGACGGCATGGGCCAGCCCTTCCGCCCCCGCCGCACCGTCTGCGTAATGGCGGGCCACCTCCACCGGCACGCCCATCTCGCCCACGCGGCGCCCGAGCAGCGCGATCTCGGCCTCGGTGTCGTGGGCGCGGTGGTTGATCGCGACCACGCAGGGCAGCCCGAAGGCACGCAGGTTGTCGAGGTGGCGGACCAGGTTCGGCAGGCCGCGCTCGAGCGCGCCCAGGTCCTCGCGCTCGACGTCAGTGACCTCGACGCCGCCGTGGTACTTCAGCGCGCGCGCCGTCGCCACCACCACCGCCGCCGAGGGCCGCAGCCCCGAGACGCGGCACTTGATGTCGACGAACTTCTCGGCGCCGAGGTCCGCGCCGAAGCCGGCCTCGGTCACCGCGTAGTCGCCGAGCTTCATCGCCGAGCGGGTGGCGATCACTGAGTTGCAGCCGTGCGCGATGTTCGCGAAGGGTCCACCGTGGACCAGCGCCGGCGTGCCTTCGAGCGACTGCACGAGCGTGGGCTGCATCGCGTCGCGCAGCAGCGCCGCCATTGCGCCGACCGCGCCGAGTTCGCGCGCGCGGATCGGCGTGCCGTCGCCGCGATGGCCGACGACGATCTCGGCCAGGCGCGCCTTGAGATCGGCGATGCCGTCGGCCAGGCACAGGATCGCCATCACCTCCGAGGCCACCACGATGTCGAAGCCGGTCTCGCGCGGGATGCCATTGGCCGCACCGCCCAGCCCCACCACGATGTCGCGCAGCGCGCGGTCGTTCATGTCGACCACCCGGCGCCAGCCGATGCGCCGCACGTCGAAGCCGAGCGCGTTGCCGTGGTGGATGTGGTTGTCGATCAGTGCCGACAGCAGGTTGTGCGCAAGCGCGATCGCGCCGAAGTCGCCGGTGAAATGCAGGTTGATGTCATCCATCGGCGTCAGCATCGCGCGCCCGCCGCCGGTGGCGCCGCCCTTCATGCCGAACACCGGGCCGAGCGAGGGCTCGCGCAGCGCAATCACCGCCCGCTGGCCGATCCGGTTCAGGCCGTCGGCCAGCCCGATCGTGGTCGTCGTCTTGCCTTCGCCGGCGGGCGTCGGCGAGATCGCGGTGACCAGGATCAGGCGCCCGTCGGGTCGGGGGCGCAGCGCGTTGAGCAGCCGCGTCGACAGCTTCGCCTTCAGGTGCCCGTGCGGCGACAGGTCGGCCTCGTCGATGTCGAGGCGGTCGCGGGCGAGCTCGACGATGCGGCGGGGGGCGGCGGGCGTGGCGGACATGGGCGGGTTCACTCTGTGGCGGGCGCCCGCGAGCGTACCTGCGCCGGAGCAAGTTCGGCGAACCTTCGGGTGGAGCGAGGGGGGGCCGCGTTCCGATGGCTGCGTGGCGGCCCGATCGGCCTGCCGGCGGGGGCGGGGCGGGCCGGGGCGGGGCGGGGCGGGGCGGGCGAAAGCCCTTCAGCCCGGCTCAGCGTCCGCGTCGGGCGGCGGCTCGGGCGGCGGCTCGGGCGGCGCGAACCGTGGCTGCACGCCGAGCAGCTGCTCGTCGGTCGTCCCGACGATCCAGCGGCGCGCGCCCTCGACGATGTGCATGTTGTGGTCCTTGAACGGGCCCATCGCCGAGGCCTGCTGCCAGACGACCGGCGCGGCCCGGCTGGTGCGCTTCGACGGCGAACCCACCAGCAGACAGTAGGGCCCGAGCGGCAGCGACACGAAGGGCATAGGCGGGCGTCCGCGGACCCGCCAGTCGACGAAGGGCGCGTCGCTGGTGAGCAGCGGGCCGGGCAGGCCATGGACCACCGCCCAGTCGTACATCGCGAGCTGCGCGCGCATCGGCACGTAGAGGCGCCGCACGTCCTCGGCCACCGCCGCGGCGATCTCGTCGTCGAACATCGGCTCGAGCGCCCAGCGTGCCCGCGAACGCAGCGCCTCGGCCTGATAGGCGGCCCACAGGCCGAGGTCGACGCAGTCGTGGACCGCCCGCGCCACCTCGGCCGGTGAGCCCGCATCCTCGGCGCGGCCGAGCTGCGCGGCCCGCAGGAAGCGGACGACGCCGGGCTCGTGCACCGCCGGCCAGGGCGCGGCCGCTGCGCCCGCGGTGTCGGCGCCTGCGGGGCCCTGCGCCGTCAGCGGCACACGGATCGGCGGCTCGTCGGCGAACTGCGCCTTGCGGCCTTCGTCGAAGCCGATCGCGCCGTCGGCGCAGCGCAGCCAGCGCAGGCCGATGCGCCCCCGCTCCCACAGCCAGTTGCCGAGCAGCGGACGCAGCGGAGAGTGAAGGTCGTGATCGGTCATCGGGCGTCAGGCGTCAGGCGGTTGTCAGGCCGCGGTGGCCGCGAGGTCTTCGAGCATCGCCATAAAAGCGCGCACCACCAGGTCGGCGTCGTTGTTGGTGATGGATTCGAGCGGGTTGTGGCTGATGCCCAGGTTCAGGCCGCGCATGAACAGCATCGCTTGCGGCATCACCCGGTGCAGCATCATCGCGTCATGGCCGGCGCCGCTCGGCATCCGGTGCACCGGCAACCCGAGCGAGGCCACTGCACGCTCCCAGCGCGCCTGCCAGGCCGCATCACTCGGCGCAGCCGGCGCGCGCATCGCCTCCTCCACGCGGATCTCGACGCTGCGCCGTGCACGGATCCGTTCGATCTCGGCCATCACGTCGGCGGCGCAGGCGTCGCGCGCCGCGTCGCGGGTCGCGCGGATGTCGAGGCTGAAGCGGCAGCGCCCGGGCACGACGTTGATCGAGCCCTGGGGCACCTCGAGCAGGCCGACGGTGCCCACGACCTCGGGTTCGGCGGCGGCGCGCCGCTCGAGGTACAGGACGATCTCGGCGACCGCGGCGGCGGCATCGCGCCGGCTGCCCATCGGCGTGGTGCCGGCGTGCGCGGCCATGCCGATCGCCTCGCCGATGTAGCGCAGGCTGCCGTTGATGGACGTCACCACGCCCAGCGGCAGGCCGGCCTCGGCGAGCACCGGCCCCTGCTCGATGTGCACCTCGACGAAGCCGAGGTAGCGAGCGGGGTCGCGGACCAGCGCGGGGATGGCCTCGATCGCGAGGCCCGCGCCGCGCATCGCGTCGCGCATCGTGATGCCGGCGGCGTCGGCCTGCTCGAGCCAGGCAGGATCGAAGCGCCCGACGAGCGCACCCGAACCGAGGAAGGCCGCCTTGTAGCGCTGGCCCTCCTCCTCGGCGAAGCCGATTACTTCGATGCCGTACGGCAGTCTGCGGCCCGCGCGCGCGAGCTCGCGCACGCAGGCGATCGGCACCAGGATGCCGAGCCGCCCGTCGAAGCGCCCGCCGTTGCGCACGGTGTCGTAGTGGCTGCCCGTCATCAGACGCCTGGCCGCGGGATCGGAGCCGCGGTAGACGCCGACCACGTTGCCGACCGCATCGTGGACCACCTCGTCGAAGCCCGCCTCGTGCATCCACGCCTCGAGCTGGCGCGCGCAGGCCCGGTGTGCATCGGTCAGATAGGTCACGGCGAGCAGGCCCCGCTCGGCGAAGCCGGGGTCGGAGTGCACCGCGAGCGCCTGGGCGTCGTCGAGGATGCGGTTACCGAGCTCGGGTACGTGGCCGAGGGTGTCGTCCAGCCGCATCTCGACGACTCGGTGCACCTGGCGCAGGCACTCCTCGAGCTCGTGGTCGACCGGGTTGACGAGGCGCCGCTCGAACTCCGCGATGATCTGCCCGCGCGCAAGACCCGTGCCGCGCGGCCCGCGCACGGCCAGCATGAACGGGAAACCGAACTTCGCGTTCCAGGCGGCGTTGAGCTGCTGCAGCGTCGCGAACTCTTCCGGCGAGCAGGCGGTGAGTCCGGCGCGCGATTGCTCGTGATTCGACTCGGCAGTCAGCGAATTCGAGACCATCGCGCGCCCTGCGAGCTCGGGGTGCGAGCGCAGCAAAGCCAGCCGCTCGTCGTGGGTCGCCTCGCGCAGCACCTGCACGAAGGCGAGCTTGAGCTGCCCGAGGCTGGCGAACGGTCGCATGGGGGCGGCGCGCTCCAGGACCCAGGGGGAGTGCTCGAAGGTGCCGTCGAGCAGCCGCACGAACTCGGCGGGCGAGGCGGCGTTGAGGGCGGCGAGAGTGAGGCGCAAGGGCAGGGCTCCGGCGTGGGGCGATCACCGGCATCCCTGCGGGACACGGCGACGCCTCTAGTGTAGGGCATCGCCCGGGTTCGCCCGGCCGCGGCAGGCCCGCGATGCGCCGCACCGAGGACGGCCCCGCGATCACTGTCCCGCGACTGTCGTTGAGCCAGCTTCCGAAACCGCTCGCCGGCCTCGCCCTGGCCGGTGCGGCATGTGTACCTTGGTTGCGACGCCCGTCACGAGGAGACGCGAGCATGAGCTCCGACGACCGCATGAGCCCCCCGCGCTGGGTGCGCCGCCCCGAGGGCTCGACCGGCGGCGACTGAGGTCCCGACGACCAGCTCGGCCGCCTGAACCTGCTGACGCCCGAGAAGGTGCGCCTGGGCGAGCTCTGGCACCTGACGCCGCTGGCCGAGCGGCTGTGCGCCAACGGCCGCAGCCGCCTCCTGCTCACAGCGCCGCCGCTGCGCCTGCCCGGCGCCGTCGGCTCGCCCGCATCGCCGATCGCCACCGTCTGAGGCCGCCGCGATGCCGCAAGCCCCCGACACCTTCTCGGTCCAGAAGGTCTGCCGGATCCTGCGTGCGCTGTCGGTGCCCGAGGCGCTGCGCTTGGTAGACGTCGCTGCGGCCACCGGTTTGAACAAGGCGACGGTGCTGCGGCTGCTCGAGTCCCTTGCCGACGAGGGCTTCATCGAGCTCGACGAGGACAGCAAGTGCTACCTGCTGGGCAGCGGCCTGACCCGGTTCGGCCGCCACGAGGGGCGCATGACGCTCGACCTGCTGAGCGAGGCCGCGGCCGCCGCGCCCGCCGGCGCGGGCCTGGCGCGCTTCGGCTTTCGCGACGAGGTCTATCCTGCCGCGCGGCTGTCGAACAGCAACCTATTTGGCTCGATCCTGCCGGTGATCACGAAGAGCCCTGCGGGCGCTCGGACCTGAGCGGCATCAAGCTGCACCAGCACGGCTTTCACGGTGTCGTCGATACCGAGGTTGGCTGCTGCACTGGTTGGAGCTGACGCAGGCGCGGCGGCTGCATCCGCGCTGAGCGGGGAGGCCGGACGCCGTGCTGCGCCGAGCCCCTTCGCCGCATCAGGCCATCTTCACCGCCGTGCCGCTCACGGTGACCATCATCATGCCGTTCGCCTCGCCGAGCACCTCGTAGTCGAAGTCGATGCCGACGACTCCGTCGGCGCCGAGCTCGATCGCCGCGGCCTTCATGTCCTCGATCGCGGCCTCGCGTGCGCCGGCGAGCGCGCGCTCGTAGCCGCCCGCCCGCCCGCCGACCACGTCGCGCACCGACGAGAACAGGTCGCGAAAGATGTTGGCGCCGATGATGGCCTCGCCGTTGACTACGCCCAGCCACGCGCCGACCTGCGCGCCGCCGCTGCTCGGCACGACGGTGGCGAGGAAGAATGTCGGATCGGATTTCGAGAACCAGCCCATTGGGACCTCCAGGGGACATCGGCGGACACGGTGCCCGCCGGCAGCCTGTCCATCGTACCGGGGGTGGGGTATCGGTCGTGCGATACCCCGGCGCCGTCACCCTGTCCGTTACACCTGCCGCGCTCTATGCGTCGGGCGTACGCCTGATCGCGAAGATGGCGATGCTGCTCCATGACCCCGAGCTTTTGCGCCGCCGCAGCAAGGCGGGCTCGGATGCGCCGGCTGCCACGTGCCGCCGACCTTCGCGCTCAACGCGAACTCGCGTAGCAACGGGCTCGATGCCGGAGAGACGGTGGTGTTCAAGTCGTCCTCGCTCAAGAACGTCGCGCTCGGCTCCGCCTTCATGCACGACGGACGGTTCTCGAGCCTGGCGCAGGTCGTCGAGCATTACAACGCCGGCGTGCAGAGCGGCCCCCGCACTCGATAATCGGCTGCGCCAGCCCAACGGCGGCCCGCCGCGCAGGCTGAACCTGAGTGCCGCCGACAAGCAGGCGCTAGTGGCCTTCCTCGGCACGCTGACCGACACCGAGTTCGCGTCCGATCCGAAGTTCGCGAGCCCGTTCCGCCGCTGAAGGCGGCGCGCTCATTCAGCGCAGCGTCAACTCGCGCACGGCGCGGACCAGCTCGGCGCCGTCGCGCGTGAGCGTGTAGGTCGCCCGATAGGTGCCGGGCGTCCAGCTCGCTGCCGGATTGCGGCGCGCGAGCTGCAGCAGTCCCGCGGCGCGCGCGGCCTCGGCGACGACCTCATGGCGGCTTACCGGGCCACCCGCCGGGTCGAGCACCTGGATCAGCTCGCGGTCGCCGGCCCGCAGGCCGACCCGACGCACCCAGAACGACAGGTGCGTCGATTCGCGGGTGACCGGCGGCAGGTCGCCCGCCTGCAGCCCCGCGGCATCCAGGTCCTTCGCGGCAAAGCCGGCGTCGAGCACGGCCGTGGCAACGTAGCCGAGCGCGGCCTGCGCGGCGGGGGACCAGCGCGTGTCGCCGGAGGTCCCGCAGCCGGCCGATGTCGGCTCGGGACGGAACGGGTCGAGCGCACGGCCGTCCTTCGTCACCGCGAACCCCATCACCGCCGCCGGGCTCGTCCCCCACTTGAACGGGGTGAGCCGGCCGAGGACGTCGCCGCGAGCCACGGCCGTGCCGACCGGGAGCTGGGCGGTTCCGGTGTCGAAGCGGTAGACGGTGCGCCAGCCACCGCCGTGCTCGAGCGTCAGCCCGTTTTCGCCGCGGCCGACGACGCGGCCGTCGGCCGCGGCGACGATCGCCAGGTCGCGGCGGCCCAGGTGCTCGCCCAGCAGCGCGAAGCGGGTGTAGACGCTGCGCGGCGCGGCACGGTTGCCGCACGCGAAGTCGCGCTGATCGCCGTGGTCGAAGAAGTCGAGCGTCGCACACTCCTCGCCGAGCACGCAGCGCACCGGGAGGTCGAAGCTCGGGGCGGGGGCTGCGGCGATCGGCGCTGCGACCGTCGCCGGACCGGGGACCTCCGTCGCCGTCGCCGCCGCCACCGCCGCCGCCGCCGCCGCGAGCTCGCCGGCTTGCGTCGCACATTCGACCAGCGCCGTGAACGCCCGAGCAGCCTGCACCACGTCCGCGGTGCGCGGGCGCCTTGTCGGCGGCTCGGCCAGCGCGGGCTCGATGCCGTTGGCGCGCAGGAAGACCTGCGCGACGCCCGACTTGATCGCGAAATTCACGTTCTGCGGCACGTCGCCGGTCATGCGCGCCACGCGCAGCGCGTTCAGCTTGGAGACGACCACCCCGACCACCGCACCCGACTCATCGAGCAGCGGTCCGCCCGAGTGGCCCGGCTGGATCGGTGCCGAGATCTGCAGCCGCGTTGGATCGTCCTTCAGGCCCGCGGTCGCGCTGACGATGCCGGTCGAGACGTTTGCCTCCATCGCGAGCAGGCCGCGCAGCGGATAGCCGAGCGCGATCACGTCGTCGCCGGCGCGGGCGCCCGCGCGGGCGAAGGCGGCGACCGCGGTCGCGGGGGCAGCGCCTTCCAGCAGTGCGAGGTCGTTGCGCGCGTCGCGCACGGCGATCCGACCGCTGACGCGGCGGCCGTCGCCGTAGGTGAGTTCAATGCGGGCGCAGTCGGCCACGACATGCGCGTTGGTCAGCAGCCGGCCGCTTGCGTCGACGACGAAGGCGGTGCCGCTGCGCTGCTTAGGCGGGGCCGTCGCGGCCGGGGACGGGGCGGTGGCAGGGGCCGGCATCGTCTGCGCGTGCGCGTGAGTGAGCGCCGCGCCGACTCCAAGCGCCAACAGGCAACCCGCCGCGCGGGCGATGCCGGGTGCTCGCGGAGTCGCCAGCTCAGGCGAGGAAACGGTCGGCGTGGCGGACGGGACGGGCATCATCGGGGCGGCGAGGGGCTGTTCGGGCGGCGGGCCCGCACGGCACGCTCCGTAAGCTTCGATGCCCGGGGCCGGCTCCGGTCCGCCCGGCGGCGCGAGCGGAACGCGGCGCCGGATCGGCGGCGGCGCCGCATCGCGGGAAGCCGGATGGGCCGGAGGCGCCCGGGCTGCCCCGCCGTGAAGGCCGCAGGCCTCCTACCGGGTCTTCAGGTCCAGCGTTCCGGTGGCCTGCACGGAAGCCGACTGCGCGCTGGGCCGCAGCGCGGCGCCCGAGAAGTCCAGGAGCTCGAGCCGGCCGTCGTGCTGCTCGACGAGCGCCGTCAGGCTCTCGACCCAGTCCCCGTCGTTGCAGTAGAGCACGCCGTCGATGGTCCGGATCTCGGCGTGATGGATGTGGCCGCACACCACCCCGTGCGCGCCCCGCCGGCGGGCCTCGCGGGCGACCGCGGCCTCGAAGTCGCCGACGTAGCTGACCGCGCGCTTGACCTTGAGCTTCAGGTAGCGCGACAGGCTCCAGTACGGCAGACCCATTCTCGCCCGGGCCACATTGAACCACCGGTTGGCGCGCAACGTGAATTCGTACGCCGCGTCGCCCAGGTGCGCCAGCCAGCGCGCGCACTGCACGACGCCGTCGAACAGATCCCCGTGGGTCACCCAGAGCCGGCGTCCGTCCGCGGTCAGGTGGATGCAGTCGTCCACGACCTCGACCCCGCCGAAGCTGTGGCCGATGTAGCGTCGCGCGAACTCGTCGTGGTTACCCGGCACGAACACCACCCGGGTGCCCTTGCGCGCCTTACGCAGGATTTTCTGCACCACGTCGTTATGCGATTGGGGCCAGTACCACGAGCGCTTGAGCTGCCAGCCGTCGACGATGTCGCCGACGAGGTAGAGGGTCTCGCATTCGACCTCCCGCAGGAATGTCAGCAGCGCGGGCGCCTGGCAGCCGGCCGTGCCCAGGTGCAGGTCGGAGATCCAAACCGTCCGAACCCGAAGCGTGGCCTCTGGGTCGAGCGGCTCGGCGAACGCGTTCATGCCGCGATCGCCCGCTCTGTCTGGCCGTCAATCTTCGTGCCGGGCACCTGCCGCAGCAATCGGGCGAGCAGGTCCGCGACCTCGAACACCGCCCGGTTCTCGATTCGCCCGACGCGGGCGCGGACGGCGTCGAGTTCGCCGAGCATCGACGCGATCGCCGGACGGAGCGCCCGCGTCGACGCGACGACCCGCCCGACGTCCTGCTCCTGTACCCAGCGGGTGTTGTAGCGCTCCTGCGGCATCGTCGCGGCGTTGCGAAAGGTCACCACCGGCAGGCCACATTGCAGCGCCTCGCTCAAGCTCCCGGGGCCCGGCTTTCCGATGAAGAAGTCGGCGGCCCGCATGTGGCGGGACACCTCGCTGGTAAATCCGACCGCCGCCAGCGGTGCCGGCCGCCGCAGGGCGCGCAGCGCATCGAGCAGGGCGTCGTTGTGGCCGCACAGGCACAGCAGCTGGATGTCGTCGAGCGATTCGGCCACGCGGGTCATCTGTGCCGAACCGTGCCCGCCGAACATCACCAGGCCGGTCGGCCGCGCGGGGTCGAGCCCCAGTGCGCGTAGCGTGGCCTCGCGATCGACGGGCGCGGGCTGGTGGAACTCGCGACGCAGGATCATGCCGCTCACCGCATGCACGCGGTCTGCACCGACACCGGCTTCGAGGGCCTGCTCGACCGCGCGCCGCGTCCCGCACACCACGTGGCCGCGGGACCCGGGCTCGATCCAGAAGCGCGGCGGCACGTCCGCGAGGTCGGTCATCACCGTGACGAAGGGCACCCCCGGCAAGGCCTCGTGCAGCGACTCGTGGAGCGCGCGGTTGAAGTTCGGCACCAGCGAGACCACGAGGTCCGGCGCGGTGCACGCCCAGTGTGCCCGCAGGGTCCGGACCAGCGCCGGATGTCCGATCCGGATCATCGCCTGCAACACGCGCAGCTCCGACCCCAGCCCGAAGGTCCAGCCGCGGGCGAGCCGTCGGTTGTAGAAGTCTTCGGGCGCCATACCCGCGACGCGCCTGAAAGCGTCCGTGGGGTCGAGCACGTGCATTAATTGCACGAGGCGGACCCGGAACGGCCGTCGTTGGGCGGCGATCACGCCTCGCAAGGCCTGGGCCGCGGCGCGATGCCCGCCGCCGGCGTCGAAGTAGACGAGATCGATGGTCTGCATGCTTCGCGCAGTCTGGTGGCGTTCCGTGACACCGTCTTGACTGCAAGACTGCAGTTCGATGACGTGCCGTCATCGCCCGGTCATCGCAGCGTCACGGCGGCGCAACGGACACCGGTCAGGCTGCCGCTCATCGAACCCCGAAGGAGCCCCCGATGTCCGCGGTCCTCGAAGCGCCGATCCGTTCCACCGAGCTTGCCCGGGCGGGCCGCCTCGTCGCCCGCCTTGCCGTGTCTCCGGCAGACATCGAGGCCGCGCAGCGGCTGCGCTGGCGGGTCTTCACCGAAGAGTACGGCGCGCGGCTGTCCGGTTCCACGCCCGGCGTCGATCACGACATCTTCGACCGGTTCTGCCGACACCTGATCGTCGAGGACTTGGCAAGTGGCGAAGTCGTCGGCACCTATCGCGTGATGCTCCCCGAGCAGGGGCGCGAAGCCGGTGGCCTGTACGTCGAGAGCGAGTTCTTCACCGACCGCCTGCGGTCGATCCGGCACGAGCTGGTCGAGCTCGGGCGCTCCTGCGTGCATCCAGACTACCGGACCGGCGCGACGATTATGTTGCTGTGGGCGGGACTCGGCGCGCTGCTGGCCGGACTGCCGTACCGGTACCTGATTGGCTGCGCGAGCGTGCCGGCCGCCGACGGTGGCGGGTTCGCCGCGACGCTGTGGCGCGCGCTGTGGGCCGAGCACGCCGCGCCCGAGGAGTTTCGGGTGTTCCCGAAGCGCCGGCTGCCGGTCGACGCGCTGGCGCACGACTGCGAGGTGGTCGTACCGCCGCTGATCAAGGGCTACCTGCGCGCCGGCGGCCGCCTGATCGGCGAGCCGCATCATGACGTCGCGTTCAATTGTGCGGACGTCCCGATGCTGCTCGCGCTCGATCGCATCGCGGCGCGCTACTCGCGCAGGTTCCTGCGCAGCGCGTGAGCTGGCCCGACCACGGGTCGCGGACCTCGCATGCCCGTCCGCGAGAGTCCGCTGCCGATGAATCGCGGCGTCGGACACGTCGGCTGCTGATCTGCCGTCCGTCGGTCCGCCGGCCTCGCCCGTTCGAGGGCTGCGCCGCAGACGCTGCCGCGCGGCCGCTGAATGATCTCCGAGACTCGACCCCTCGGGTGTCCTGCCTCGATCGATGAACAGTCCGTTCTTGCACGCCAACCCCCATGCGTTGGCCTCGATCGTCGAGGCCAGCGAGGCCTGCGGCGTCGAGGCGAGCGAGGATATCGTCGACGAGCGGGGCGTCAAGCTGTGGGCGCGCGGCAACCCGGTCGTGGCCGCGCTCGTAGAGCGCCTGATGGGCCGGCCCCTGCGCCGCCCGATCGAGCAGTGCCTCATCGCCCGGGACGGCATCGGACCGGATGATCTCGTCGACGAGACGCAGCGGCTGCTCCTGGGCAGCGCCTACCTGTCGGCACTGGCAGGATCCGAGGCGTGCCGGCTGCTGAGCGTCGCCGGGAGCCTGCCGGTCGAGGCGTCGGTGTCACTGCTGCTCACTGCTGCGAGGGAGCGCGGCACCGGGTTCTCGCACGCCTGCCTGGCGATGCTGGCGGCGGGCGCGCTGGCCGCCCATTGCGGCTGCGACGAGGGCAGCCTGCAGCGCGTGATGCTCGCCGCGCTTCTGCACGACATCGGCGAGCAGTACGTGAACCCGGCGTACCTGTCGAGCCGACGCGAGCTGACCCTGGACGAGTGGCGCCATGTCAGCGCGCACCCACGGGTCGGCGAGCTCTTCGTGCGGACGAACACCCGCTACCCGCGGCGCATCGCGGCACTCGTCCTCGCCCACCACGAGCGGCTCGACGGAACCGGCTATCCGGGGCGCGCCGTCTCCAGCGCACTGCCCGACGGAGCGGGCTTCCTCATCGCCGCCGAAACGATGGCGGGCGTCCTCAACGATCCGGTGTCGTCGCCTGCGCGCGCCGTCCTGGCGATGGGCCTGGTGTTCGGCGAGTACCCGATGGGCATCGTCAATCACCTCGTCCGCGTACAGCGCTCGTTCCCGGTCGAAGGCGCCGCGGATCTCGAGTGCGAGGCCGCGCGCGAGCGTCTCTTCATCGTGCGCGATGGCCTGCGCCGGTCCCGGCAGGCCGCGCACGACCTCGAGCCGCAGACCGAGCACCCGCTCGAGCGCCGGTCGCTCGCGCGGCTGGCGCCGCTTCTGATGCGGCTCGAGGCGGCGTTCGTGTCGACCGGCACCGCCGACTACTTCGATCTGGTCGGGCAGTCCGCCGCCGCCGATGCCGAACTGGTGCTGCAGCTCGATCTGGTGCCGCGCGAGGTGCGCTGGCGCATGCGCAGCCTGGCGCGCGACGTCGCACTGGATCTGAGCGTGTTCCCGGACGCGGGGAGGGCGAGATTCGCGCCCTTGCTCGACGCGCTGCGGGGGGCGCCCCCGGTCGCTTCCTGAGCGGACCGTCCCGCACGCGCCCGAGGCGCGCGCCCGCGGCCGCAGGATCACCCTACCGGCGTCTCCTGCCAGGGCGTATGCAATCCGGTCGCCTCGCTTGACAGGCCGTGCCACCCTAGACACCGTGGCGGCTTCGTCGAGTTGGCCCGCCGCATCGGTATCGAATGAGCACGCCCATGACCGCCTCCCCCGATCTCCTGATCCGCCAGGCCCTGGTCTTCGACGGCACCGGCGCAGAACCTGCAGTACGCGACGTGCTCGTGCGCGGCGGCCTGATCGCCGCCGTCGGCACCGACCTGCCCGCGGCGGGCGCCGAGCGGGTCGACGCCGCCGGCCTCGCGCTGATGCCCGGCATCATCGACAGCCACACGCACTTCGATGCGCAGGTCACCTGGGACGCGAGCGTGCGCCCCTCGCCTGCGCTCGGCGTGACCACCGCAGTGATCGGCAACTGCGGCTTCACCATAGCGCCCTGCCGGCCGCAGGACCGCGACATCACGATGCGCAACCTCGTGCAGGTCGAGGGCATGTCGCTGGACGTCCTGCGCCAGGGCATCGACTGGAGCTTCGAGACCTTCCCGGAGTACCTGGACCTGCTGCGCCGCCGGGGCAGCGTGGTCAACCTTGCCGCCTACGTCGGCCACTCGTCGGTACGCACCTGGGTGATGGGGGCGGACGCGACCGAGCGCGCCGCCACCGCCGCCGAGATCGCCGCGATGGCGCAGGTGGTGCGCGAGGCGATGGCCGCGGGCGCGGTCGGCTTCGCGAGCAGCACCAGTCCCGCGCACAACGGCGAGGGCGGCACGCCGATGCCCTCGCGGCTGGCGAGCGACGCCGAGATGCATGCGCTGACGATGGCGATGGGCGAGGGCGGCCGCGGCGTCTACATGGTCACCAAGGGTGGCCAGATGCCGGTGCCCTTCCTCGAGTCGCTGTCGGCCGACTCGGGGCGGCCGGTGATGGTCGCCGCGCTGCTGCACAACGGCACCAACCCGCAGGCGGTGTTCCGCGACCTCGATGCGATCACCGCCGCCAACGAGCGCGGCCGGCGGCTGGTCGGCCAGGTGTCCTGCTGCCCGCTGTCGATGGACTTCACGCTGGCCTCGCCCTATCCGGTCGAGGGGCTGGCTGCCTGGCGCCCGGCGCTGGGCGTGAGCGGCGAAGCGCTGAAGGCGGTGCTGCGCGACCCGGCGTTCCGCGCCGCCGTGCGCACCGAGATCGCCGCGCCCGCGACCTTCCGGCTCTTCAACGGCGAATGGGGCAAGGTGCAGGTGACCGAGGTCGCCGACCCCGCGCACGCCGCGCTCGAGCAGCGTTCGATCGCCGAGATCGCGGCCGGGCAGGGCCGCGACCCGCTCGACATGTTCCTCGACCTCGCGCTCGCCGAGAACCTGAAGACCGTCTTCACCGCGATGCTGCTCAACAGCGACGAGGCGGCCGTCGGCCGGATGCTCACCCATCCGCACAGCCTGGTGTCGCTGTCGGACGCGGGCGCGCACCTGACCTTCTTCAACGACGCCGGCTTCGGCCTGCACCTAATGGGCCACTGGGCGCGCGAGCTCGGCGTGATGGGGCTGTCCGACGCGGTGCGGCGCCTCACTTCGCAGCCGGCCTCGATCTTCGGCATGACCGACCGCGGCACGATCCGCGTGGGGCTGGCAGCGGACCTGCTGCTCTTCGATCCTGCAACGGTCGGGCGCGGCCCGAAGCGTCGCGTGTTCGACCTGCCGGGCGGCGCGCCGCGGCTCGACACCGCTGCGCTCGGCGTGCACGGGGTGTGGGTGAACGGGTGGCGCGTGGCCGACGCGGGCGGGCTGCTGCCCGAGGCGCCGCGGGCCGGACGCCTGCTGACGGAATTCGCGGCCTGAACCGGAGATACGCGGGATGCAGCAGAGACGCGGGATGAAGCAACACATCGGCATGGTCGGCATCGGCCTGATGGGCCACGGCATCGCCTACAACCTCGCGAGCAAGGGCCATCCGCTGGCGGTGCTCGAGCATGCAGGCAACCAGCCGCTCGACGAGCTGCTGGCGCTCGGCGTGACGACACGCACGACGGGTGCCGCGCTCGCTGCCGACAGCGAGGTGGTGATCCTGTGCGTGACCGGCAGCCCGCAGGTCGAGGCGGTGCTGACCGGCGCCGACGGCGTGCTCGCCGGGTTGCGTCCGGGCACGATCGTCGTCGACTGCTCGACCGCGATACCCGAGTCCACGGTAAAGATGGCGCAGGCGGTGCAGGCGGCGGGCGGTCGCTTCGTCGACGCGCCGATGACGCGACTGCCGAAGCAGGCCCGCGAGGGACGGCTGAACCTGCTGGTCGGCGGCGAGGCGGCGCTCTTCGAAACGCTGCGCCCGGTCCTCGCCTGCTTCGCCGAGAACATCACCCATGTCGGGCCGGTCGGTTCGGGCCACCGGATGAAGCTGCTGCACAACTACGTGTCGCTGGGTTCGATCGCGCTGATCGCCGAGGCGGCCGCGCTGTCCGAGGCTGCGGGCATCGCGCCCGCTGTGCTGGTCGACGTGTTGGCCAAAGGCGGCGGGGGCGGCGCGGCGCTCGAGCGGCTCACACCGTTCATGACGACGCGCGATGCATCGAACCTGCAGTTCGTGATGTCGAACGCGCTCAAGGACCTGACGTACTACACCGAGATGGCCGGCAACGCGAGTGCCGAGCGCAGGATCGCCGAGGCGGTGGCGGCGACCTTCCGCGAGGGCGTGGCGCGCGGCGGCGCGCAGGCGCTGGTGCCGGAGCTGGTGTCGCTGCTGGCCTCGAAGCGGGGCTGAGCGCGGGGCCCGCCGCCGCCCGCCGTCAGTAACGCGGCAGCCCGCCGCCGCCGGCCGCCGCCAGCAGCCGCTCGGCGCGCGCATCGTCGATCTCGCCCAGGCGCTGCAGCTGCATCACGATAGCCCGCGGCGTGCGGCCGTGGCGCGCTACCAGCGCCTCGATCGGTTCGCGGCGCCGCCATCCCGCCACCAGCGCCTCGCGCTCGTCGCCCAGCCAAGGGCCGCCGGCGCGCCAGCCGATGCGGCCGTCCGGGTCCGCCTCCGCTGCGGGGCGCGGTGCAGCGGGCGCGCGCCGCCCCGACAGCGCGGTGCCCGCCGCCGTCGCGCCCATGCGCACCGCGACCCTCGCGAGCAGCTCGCAGTCGATCATCGCGCCGTGCAGGCTGCGCGCGCTGCGGTCGACGGCGAAGTGGTCACACAGGTCGTCGAGCTTCTTCTTCGGCAGGTGGGCGAGGCCCCGGTTGGCGAGCGCGAGCGTGCAGACAATCCCCGCGACGTGGCCTTCGAGCCCGGGCCGCTCGATGCGCGCGAGCTCGGCGTCGAGCATGCGGCGATCGAAGGGTGCGTTGTGCGCGTAGAGCCGGGCGCCGGAGACGAAGACGGTGAACGCGTCGGCCACGTCGGCGAAGCGCGGCTTGCCGCGCAGGAAGTCGTCCGACAGGCCGTGTACCGACAGCGCACCCGCCTCGACCGGCGTGCCCTGCGGATCCAGGTAGGTGTGGAACCGGGCGATCGGCTCGCCGCTCGCCGGGTCGAACTCGACGGCGGCCAGCTCGACCACGCGGGCGCCCGAGAAGCCGGTGGTCTCGGTGTCGAAGGCGACGTGACGCAGGGTGCGGGCGGAGGTGGGCGTGCTGCCGGGCATGCGCGATTAGAGCATGGGGTCGGGGGCGTGGCGGTTTGGCCACGGTCCACAGGCGCTTCGTCCGGGTTCCGTCCACGGCCCGGATTCCCCGTCCGCCCGCTTTGCATCCCCGCCCGCATTCCGTAGGCTGCGCGGGTCGGCAGCCCGCCGGGCGACGGAGACATACGCTATGACGAGCAGCACGATGACCCGGGCCGAGGCGATCCGGGCGGTTACCGCGCAGGGCGAGCCGTACGAGCTGGTCGACGGCGTGGCCGGCGGGCGTCGCACGAAGCTGTTCCGCAACGCGCCAGGCTCGCTGCGCGCACTGTTCGAAGCCACTGCGACCGAGCGTGCGTTCCTCGTCCACGGCGACGAGCGCCTCACCTACGCAGAGGCCTGGGCGGCGGCCTCGCGGATCGGCCACGTGCTGGTGCACGACTGCGGCGTGCGGCCCGGCGACCGGGTCGCGATCTCGATGCGCAACCATCCCGAGTGGATGCTCGCCTTCAACGCCATCGTCTCGATCGGCGCGATCGCGGTCGCGATGAACGCGCACTGGCAGGCCGAGGAAATGGCCTTCGGCCTGCGCGACTGCGAGGCGCGGGTGCTGTTCGCCGACGCCGAGCGTCTCGAGCGGCTCGCGCGCTGCGGCCCGCTGCCCGGCCTGGCCGTGCTCGCGGTCCGTGCCACCGCGCTCGCCGCGGGGGTGCGCGCGCTGTCGGTGCTGACCGAGGCAGCGGGCGAGGTGGTGATGCCTGCGGCTGACATCGACCCGGATCACGCGGCCACGATCCTCTACACCTCGGGCTCCACCGGGCATCCCAAGGGCGTGGTCTCGACCCACCGCAACATCGTGTCGGCGCTGCTGTCCTGGGAACTCGACCGGCGGATCGGCGAGCAGGTCGCTGGCACTGCGGCCGGCATCGAGGCCGGCGGCGATCCGTCGGTGCAGGGCACGCTGCTCGCGGTGCCGCTCTTCCATGTGACCGGCCTGGCCGCGTCCTACCTCGCCTCGTTCCGGCTGCAGCGCCGCCTGGTCGCGATGCACCGCTGGGATCCAGAGGTCGCGGCCGCGCTGATCGAGCGCGAGCGCCTCACCTCGCTGGTGGGTCCTGCCGCGGTCACCGGCGACCTGCTGCGCATCGCCGCCGAGGGGCGGCACGACCTGGGCACGCTGCTGTCGCTCGGCGGGGGCGGTGCGCCGCGTGCGCCCGAGCAGGTGCGCCGCATCGACGCGACGCTGTCCAACGCAATGCCGATCACCGGCTGGGGCATGACCGAGACCTTCGCGATCGGCGCGGGAATCGGCGGCGAGGACTACCTGACGCGCCCCGAGAGCTCCGGGCGCAGCGCACTGGTGCTCGAGCTGCGGGTGGTCGACGAGCAGGGCGGGCCGCTCTCCGCCGGCGGGCGGGGCGAGCTGCAGGTGCGCGGCGCCTCGCTGTTCCGCGGCTACTGGCGGCGCCCCGAGGTCGATGCCGAGGTGTTCGCCGACGGCGGCTGGTTCCGCACCGGCGACATGGCCTACCTCGACGACGAGGGCTTCGTGTTCATCGTCGACCGCATCAAGGACCTGATCATCCGTGGCGGCGAGAACATCGGCTGCGGCCAGGTCGAGGCGGCGCTGCTGCAGCATCCGGCGGTGCACGAGGCCGCGGTCTACGCCGTGCCGGACGAGCGGCTGGGCGAGGAGGTCGGCGCGACGGTCTACTGCGACGACACCCTCGAGGTCGAGGCGCTGCGTGCGTTCCTGGCCGAGCGGCTGGCGGGCTTCGAGGTGCCGCGCTACATCGTGCGCTCGGCCGAGCCGCTGCCGCGCACGCCGTCCGGCAAGATCCTCAAGCGGCGCATCCGCGACGCCGCGCTCGGACGGGGCGCCGACTGACGGCTGCTCGGCGCGGTGTCGGCGCGATACGATGCCGACGATGGACCCCATTCCCGCCCTGCGCTTCGACAACACCTATGCCCGTGAGCTCGAGGGCTTCTCCGTGCCCTGGAAGCCTGCGGTCGTCCCGGCACCTGAGCTGCTGTTCCTGAACCGCCCGCTCGCGCTCGAGCTCGGCCTCGATCCGGCCGCGCTCGACGGCGCGGCCGGTGCCGCGCTGTTTGCCGGCAACGCCGTGCCCGAAGGTGCCCAGCCGGTTGCGCAGGTCTATGCCGGCCACCAGTTTGGCGGCTTCTCACCACAGCTCGGCGACGGCCGCGCGCTGCTGCTCGGCGAGGTGCTCGATACGCAGGGGCGCCGGCGCGATATCGCCTTCAAGGGCTCGGGCCGCACACCGTTCTCGCGCGGCGGCGACGGCCGCGCCGCGGTCGGCCCGATGCTGCGCGAGGTGCTGATCGGCGAGGCGATGGATGCGCTCGGCATCCCCACCACGCGTGCGCTCGCGGTGGCAGCCACCGGCGAGCCGGTCATGCGCGAGGCGGGCCTGCTGCCGGGCGCGGTACTGACTCGCGTGGCCGCGAGCCACATCCGCGTTGGTACCTTCCAGTTCTTTGCCGCGCGCGGCGACGAGACCCGGGTGCACACGCTCGCCGACTACACCCTTGCGCGCCACGATCCCGAGCTCGTCGGCACGCCGGACCGCTACGCGGGCCTGCTGCGCGCGGTCGCGCGGCGCCAGGCGCGGCTGATCGCGCAGTGGATGAACGTCGGCTTCATCCACGGCGTGATGAATACCGACAACATGACGCTGTCGGGCGAGACGATCGACTATGGGCCGTGTGCGTTCGTCGAGGCCTACGACCCGGGCGCAGTGTTCAGTTCGATCGACAGCGGCGGACGCTACGCGCTGTCGAACCAGCCGCTGATCGCGCGCTGGAACCTCGCGCGTCTGGCCGAGACCTTGCTGCCGCTGCTCGGCGATGATGCCGAGGCCGCAATCGCGCGGGCCACCGAGATCATCGACGCATTCCCGGGCTGGTACGCAACCGAGCTCCTCCAGGGCCGGCGCGCGAAGCTCGGGCTGTTGCGGCCCGATCCAGCCGACGAGGCGCTCGCGGCCGACTTCCTCGCGCTGCTGCACGCCGGCCGCGTCGACTTCACCTGCGCCTGGCGGCGCCTGGGCGAGGCCGCAGCGGGCGACGACGCGCCGCTGCGTGCGTTGTTCCCGGAGCCGCAGGCACCCGGGGCGTGGCTGGCACGCTGGCGGGAGCGGTGCGCCGAGGAGGACGGCGCGGGCGCCGCGGGCCCGCATGGCGCCACGCGTGCGGCGCGCATGAACGCGGTGAATCCGCGCCTGATCCCGCGCAACCACCGCGTCGAGGAGGCGCTCGAGGCGGCGTCCGAGGGCGGACGGCTCGAGCCCTTCGAGCGGCTGCTCGACGCGATCCGCCGGCCCTTCGACGACGCGCCCGAACTCGCCCCCTATGCCGAGCCCGCGCCGGCCGCGGTGACCGCCTGCTACAGGACCTACTGCGGGACCTGAGTACATATCGGCCGGGCTTCGGTCCGGTTCCGTTCCTCACTCGCCGGCGCTCGCGAGCCAGGGGCCGTGGCTCGGGCACCCCTGTACGATCCGGTGCGCGACCCCCGGACGTTCCCGCATGCAAGCCTCCTCCTCCCCCGTCCTGCGTGATCTCGTCCTCGTCGGCGGTGGCCATAGCCACGTCGGCGTGCTCCGGATGTTCGCGATGAAGCCCGAGCCTGGCCTGCGGATCACGCTGGTGTGCACCGACGTCGACACGCCGTACTCGGGCATGCTTCCGGGATACGTCGCCGGCCACTATGCGTTCGATGAGGTCCACATCGACCTCGGCCGCCTGGCCGCCTTCGCGGGCGCGCGGATGATCCGGGGCACCGCGACCGGCATCGACCGCGGCGCGCGGCGCGTGATCCTGCGCGAGCGGCCGGCCCTGCCCTATGACCTGGTGTCGATCAACACCGGTTCGACGCCGGACGTCCTCGGTGTGCGCGGTGCCGAAGCGAACGTCGTACCGGTCAAGCCGATCGGACGCTTCGACCAGCGCTGGCGGGACCTGCTGGAGCGTGTGCGCGCGCTGCACGCGCCGATGACCGTCGCCGTGGTGGGCGGCGGTGCCGGCGGCGTAGAGCTGCTGCTCGCGATGCAACATCGGCTGCGCCGCGAGCTCGAGGCGCTCGGGCGCAGCCCCGGGCTGCTGCGCTTCGTGCTGCTCACCGCCGGCCCGACGATCCTGCCGACCCACTCGGCGGGCGTGCGGCGGCGCTTCGTGGCGGTGCTGCGCGACCGACAGGTGGCCGTTCACCTGCAGGCCGAGGTCGTCGAGGCGCTGCCAGGACACCTGCACCTGCGCGACGGCCGGACCGTCGATGCCGACGAAGTGCTGTGGGTGACGCATGCGGCGGGCCCGGCCTGGCTCGCCGACACCGGCCTCGCGCTTGACGCCCGGGGGTTCGTCGAGGTCGGCCCGACGTTGCAGAGCGTCACCGATCCGTCGGTCTTTGCTGCCGGCGACGTGGCCGCGTTCACCGGGCGCCCGCTCGAGAAGGCCGGGGTGTTCGCGGTGAGGATGGCCCGGCCACTCGCCGCGAACCTGCGCCGCGTGCTGCGCGGACAGGCCCCGCAGCCCTGGGTGCCGCAGCGCAGCTGGCTGGCGCTGATCTCCACCGGCGACCGGTATGCCGTGGCCTCGCGCGGGCGCATCGGCTTCGCCGGTGCCTGGGTCTGGCGCTGGAAGGACAGGATCGACCGCCGCTTCATGCGGCGATTCAGCGAGTTCCCGGCGATGGCCCCGGGCGGCGGCACGCCGGCCCCCTCCGGCGCCGGCCACGCGCTGTCGCTGAGCCCCGAGGAGTCGCTGCAGGCCGTCTCGGCGATGGCGATGCGCTGCGGCGGCTGCGGCGCGAAGGTCGGCGCCACGGTGCTCGCGCGCGCGCTGTCCTCGCTGCGGCCGCTCGAGCGCGACGACGTGCTGGTCGGCCTGCACTCGCCCGACGACGCCGCCGTCGTGCGTATTCCGCCCGGCATGGCGGCGGTGCACACCGTGGACTTCTTCCGCGCCTTCATCGACGACCCGTACCTCTTCGGCAAGGTCGCGGCCAACCATGCGCTCGGTGACATTTTTGCGATGGGCGCCGAGCCGCAGTCGGCCACCGCCGTCGCCACCGTGCCGCCGGGGATCGAGAGCAAGGTCGAGGACCTGTTGCTGCAGATGATGACCGGGGCGGTGGAGGTGCTGAACGCCGCCGGCTGCGCGCTGGTCGGCGGCCACACCGGCGAGGGGCAGGAGCTCGCGCTCGGCTTCGCGATCAACGGCCTGATCCCCGACACGCTGGACGGCTTGATGCACAAGGGCGGCATGCGGCCCGGCGATGCGCTGATCCTCACCAAGCCGATCGGCACCGGCACGCTCTTCGCCGCACACGCGCAGCATGCCGCCCGCGGCCGGTGGATCGACGCCGCGCTCGCGTCGATGGTGGTGTCGAACCAGGCCGGCGCGCGGATCTTGCGAGCACACGGCGTCACCGCCTGCACCGACCTGACCGGCTTCGGCCTGCTCGGCCACCTGGTGGAGATGACGCGCCCCTCGGCCGTGGATGTGCAGCTCAGCCTGGGCGCGCTGCCGCTGCTCGACGGTGCCGTGGCGTGTGTCGCGCTCGGCATCCTGAGCTCGCTGCAGCCGGCCAACGTCCGCCTGCGACGCGCCGTGCGCAACGCCGAGGCGCATGTCGCCGATCCGCGCTACCCGCTGATCTTCGATCCGCAGACCGCGGGCGGCCTGCTGGCGAGCGTGCCCGCGGACCGGGTCGACGCCTGCGTGCGAGCGCTGCGGGACGCGGGCTACCCGGCCACCGCGGTGATCGGCCGGGTGCTGCCGATGGGCGACGCGCTCGAGCCGGTCACGCTCGTCGCGTAGCGGGGCGGCGGGCGCCCTGGCCGGTCTCAGCCGCCCGCGACCGCATCCCCCCAGGGCTGGAAGATCTCGGTAGCGCCCTGGTTGGTCGTGCCGTCGCGCAGTACCGCCGAGGGGAAGGCGAACTTCATCGGCAGCGTCAGCGGCGAGACCGCCACGAAGTCGAAGTCGGCCGCGAGCGCGGCCTGAACCTCGGGTGCGAGCCGCGCGTCGCCGATCAGGATCGCGCCTTCGGAGGCGTCGATGCGCGGGGTGTCGAAGGCCGCCTGCAGGTCCATGCCGTAGTCGATCGCAAACGACAGCAGCTGCGCGACCGCCGGCAGGATGCGCCGACCGCCCGAGGCGCCCACCGCGATGCGCCGCGAGGGGCCGACCTGCGCGATTGCCGGCGTGTAGTTCGCCAGGCAGCGGCGGCCGCCGCCGAGCGAGTTGGCGCGCCCCGGCTCCGGGTCGAACCACATGATCCCGTTGTTCATCAGGATGCCGGTGCCCGGCGTCACGAACTTCGAGCCGAAGATGCCGAGCAGCGTCTGCGTGACCGACACCATGTTGCCTTCGGCATCCACCACGTTGAAGTGCGTGGTGCAGGTCGGTGGCAGGTGCTCGGCGCCAACGGCCCGCTTGCCGTCGATGTCGCCCATGTCGCTGAGCCGCTGGCGATAGGCCTGCTGCAGCGCGCGGCCGTAGGCGGCGTAGGCGGCGGTGTCGGGGCCACGGGCGCCGGGCACCGGCGTCCAGTCCGACAGGCCTTTGAGCGTCTGCGCGAGCGTCGGCCCCGCGGTCAGCTCGGGCGTCGCGTGGACCATCGCGCCGCGGTAGGGGATCGCGAGCGAGGGCGTCACCCGCACCCGGTAGCCTGCGAGGTCGGACGCGCGCAGCGGGCCGCCGGCGGCGGCGATCTCGTCGGCCAGGGTGCGCGCCAGGTCGCCCTCGTAGAGGCTGCGCGCACCCTCGTCGGCGATGTGCCGCAGCGTGGCGGCATAGTTCGGCCGCGGCAGGCGCTGCACGTCGCGCACGCCCCAGCCCGCGCTCGGCGGCAACCCATCGCGCAGGAACTCGGCGGCAGCGGTCGGGTAGTGGCGCAGCTCTGCGGCGCCGGTGGCGATGTTGAGCGTCGTGTACCAGTCGACCAGCAGGCCCTCGTCGGCCAGCGCCGCCGCCGGCCTCACCAGGTCGCGCCAGGGCTGGCGGCCGTGGCGCTGGTGCGCCTCGCCCAGTCCCGCCACCACGCCGGGCACGGCGATCGAGCCGGGGCCGTGCAGGTTGCGGTCGCCCTCCACCCTGCGCCATGGGAACAGGCCGTCGGCGGTGCCTGCGGTGCTCAGCGGATAGTCGCGCGGATCGAGCCCGGTGGGCGACTCGCCGCCGAACGAGATCGTCTCGTAGCGGTCCTCGCGGGCGCGATACACCACCATCGTGCCGACGCCGCCGATGCCGCTCATCCACGGCTCGAGCACGCCGATGGCAAACGAGGTCGCGACCGCTGCGTCGATGCAGTCGCCGCCGCCGGCGAGCACGGCCGCGCCGATCTCAGCTGCGATGCGGTGCTGGGCGCTGACGACGCCGTGGGGGCCGACGACGGCGGTCTTGGTGAGGTACTGGCTGCGGCCGAAGTTGTCGGTCATGGATCTGTCTCCCGGCGCCGCGGGGGGCGCGAGCCGATAGGGTTCCACGAAACGCGCGGCACCTCACGCGAGTCGGGCGATCCCCGGAACGGGGTCAGGGTCGTCCACGATGGGGGCGTGCACGACGCGCCCGTCGGACGCCACCCCGTCCCGGGTCCGGCGCAGGCGCGCCGTGCCGCCGGGCTGCCAAGCACACCCTCACACGCGATCGGTACGCCTGTCGACCGATCCCCGCCGTCGAGTCCGCGCATGACCCCCTCTCCAATTCGCTCGATGTCCGGCGCCGTGGCGCAGGCCGCGAGCTACGACCGGTGTTTCTTCCGATCGCCTCCGCGCTTCGCCGCGGCGATGGCGGTCTTCCTGTTCATCCCGGCGCTCTACGCGGGCATCTACCTGTCGAGCCTCTGGGACTTCGCCTCGCGCACCCGCAATCTCACCGTGGTGCTGGTCAACCAGGACCAGGGCGCCATGCATCTCGGCATGCAGGTCGACGTCGGCCGGACGCTGGTCGACGCGCTGACCGAGGACCCCCGGTTCACTTACCGGAAGATGGTCGACGCCGAGTCGGCGCTGCGTGCCGTCGACGCGGGCTCGGCCGCCTTCGCGGTGCTCATCCCGCCTGACTTCAGCTGGCGCGTGGTCTGAGCTCGACCGTGCACGCGCAGCTCGAGTTCAGCGCCCGCGTGCCCAACCAAGCGACCGCGATGGCGCCCAACTTCGTGCCGCTGGCGCTGTGAGTGGGGGCCACGCTGTGTGCGGTGCGCTTCGCCTACCAGAAGCTGCCCGCGCCGATGGTCGGGCAGTCGACCCTGGGCATCGTGCTCGGCAAGCTCGCGGTGCCGGCAGTGGTGGCGGCCGGTCAGGCGGTGCTGCTCGCGGTGCTGCTGCAGCTCGTGATGAAGATCGAGGTGGTCAGCACGCTGCGCTTCGTCGCGACACTCGTGTTGACCGCGTCGACCTTTCTGGCGGTGTTGTTCACGCTGATGCGTCTATTCGGCAGCGCCGGCCGGCTGTTCGTGGTGATCCTGCTGGTCACGCAGCTCGGCGCTTCAGGCTCGACGCTGCCGATCGAGCTTGCCACGCCGTTCTTCCAGGCGCTGCATCCGTACCTGCCGATGTCCTGGTCGGTGCGCGCGATCCGGATCTCGATGTTCGGCGCCTATGCGGGTGCGTGGATCCAGTCGATCGCGACGCTGGGCGCGATGCGGGTCACCGCGATCGAGGTGGCGATGCTCACCGGGCGGTGGAAGGTGGTCGATCCGGACGCATACCAGCCACTGCTGGATTGAGCGGCGGGAGGCGCCGCCGGGCTCGACGTGTCGCGCAGGGACCCTAAGTGGGGCTCGTCGAGGGCGACCTGGGCGACTCAGCACCCGCTTTCGAGCATGAGGACTTGCGCGCCGCGCTCGCGCTCGGCTGAGCAACGCGCCGATGTTGCGCGTCTACCTGCGGCTGCGGCGTGTCAGCGGCGGAGACCCGTCGGGCAAGACTGGCTGGTGCCGACAACCGTAACGCACGGAACGCGGCGGCCGAACCGATGCGTGCCAACGGGGTCTCGATGCGAGTTTCCTCATCTCGAATCGAAACATCGACTTCGTGGAGGACGGCTTCGACTTGGCGATTCGCCTTGGCACGCAACAAGACTCACTGAGCGGATCGGTGAAGCGGGTGCGGGCGTTCGTGGACTTCCTGGTCGCGGAGGTCCCGACGCGAGGCGCTGAACCGACGAACCGTTCTCGAGGTCGCGAACGACCTTGCGCCTTGGAGACCGTAGCTCTACGCCGCCTTGGCGGAGGAGGGATATGTACGACCTGCCTGGGTTCCCGTAGGCAGACATGAAAGCTCCCAACGCGATGTCGTTTACTCGGTGAACGAACCCCAACCGTCGACGTCTGCCGACGAAATCACGAGCGCCCGCACTTTGACCTGGTGCTTGCGCAGGAAGTCATGGCGGCCAAGCCGTCGCTGCAACTGCCCGACCACCAGACCCGGATGCACGTTGATGCGCTGTGCAAAGCGCAGCACCTTCTCTTCGGAGAAGTACGGCTGCACGCCTGCGATGAAGCGCTCGAGTTCGGAAGACGGGACGCAGAATTCGGCGCCTGCAGCATTCGCCAGCCTCTCGCACTCCGGTAAGTCGTCGGTAGCATCCCCAATGTCGGTGTCGATGACCGCCTCTCGTTCAGCTTTGCCGTCTTCGCGGAGCACATGCTCTATTTCGTGGCGCAGGACGAACCAAAAATTGTCGATGCGGTCATATCGAAGCGCCATGCCGATGACCGGCTTGTCGTCATCCAACCAGAAGCAGGCCCCGTCCATCTTCGAACCCGCCAGCGACTCGACGAAGACCAGCCGAACACCTGCCTCCGCCAGGATTCGAGGCACTTGGCGAACCTCCTCAGCGAACAAGGTCAGTGCCTTGAGCTTCTCCAGCGCGGCCTGCAGCGTGGCCTTCGAGTAGGTAGGTACCACCTGCTGGGCTGCCATCGCGCGCACCCGAAACAACCAAGCCAGCTGAAGAGGGTTCGTCTCTGCCGTTGCGTGGGTCTTCTTCGCGCTATGACAAAGTAGTGGGGTTTCGTCCACGCTCTGAATCGCGAAGTACTCGCAGAAGCGCTGCTCGAGGACGTCGACGTTTTCGCTCATGCGCACCCAGCCATGGCGCAGCATCTCTCGCACGGGGAACTTGCCGTAGAGGCGGGCCTTGCGCGCGACGTTGTCATTGGGCAGTTTGACTTTCGAGAGTTGATATTGGCTCTCGAGGTTCATCCAGTACTCGGCCGAGGTGCCGAAGGCGTCGGCCAGTCCCTTGGCGGTCTCCGGTGTGATGGCGCGTTTGCCGGCAATGAGCTCACTGATGAGCCGCGGTGGGCGATCCAGGATGTCAGCCAGTTCCTGCTGCGTCCACTCGCGCGCTTCCAGCTCCTCACGCAGAAACTCTCCAGGGGGGAACACCTCAGCGGGCACGCGTGCGTTCATGATCTCTCCGAGGTTCTAGTGATAGTCAACGATTTCAATGATTCCGATGACCTTGCAGGGATGAGCTCCCCGTATGTCCAAAACCAATCGCCATTGCAGGTTCAGTCGGATGGAGTGCTGTCCTTCGCGTTTGCCTTTGAGCTTCTCGAAGTGCAGTGACTTCACCGCCATGAAGTCGCGTTCGTCGCGAAACGCGCGAATCTGCTGCATCTTCTTGCGGTAGGCCCGGACGATCTCCTGCGAGAAGCCCCCGGAGAACTGCGGGTCGGTCTCCAGCCTGTCGAGGTCCTCATCATCGAACTCAACTTCCATCGCGGGAGTCTAGAGCGACTCAGGCCGGTTCGCAAGACCGTCTTTACGCATGGTGTAAATAAGGAATAGTGCTGCCTGGTTGGGGCGATGAGCTTGGCGAGTTGCCTCTCCCGCAGCTGCCAGTCGCTCCTCGCTGCACCGCACCAATAGACCCCCGCCTCTAATCCACCCCCCACCTGTCCCGCTGCGCTTGACACCTCGCGCAATCCCGGAAATAGTACGACCGTCCGCAAAAGCACGACCGTTCGTATTTTTCTAACCGGTACTCGATGCGCAAAGGTGAACAGACCCGCTCCGCGATCCTCGCCGCCGCCTGCGAGCTCGCCGCCCGCGACGGCCTCGAGGGCCTGACCATCGGCGCGCTTGCCGAACGCATGGTCATGTCCAAGAGCGGTGTCTTCGCTCACTTCGGCTCGCGCGAGGACCTGCAGATCGCGGTGCTCAAGGCCTACGAGCTGCGCTTCGTCGAGGACGTGCTGCGACCCGGCCTCGAGGCGCCGCGCGGCCTGCATCGGCTGCGTGCGATCTTCGGCAACTGGCTGGACCGCACCGCGGTCGAGGCGGCCAGTGCGTGCATCTGGGTCTCCGGCGCAACCGAGTACGACGACCGGCCGGGCCCGGTCCGCGACGAGCTCGTCGGCATGGTCAAGTCCTGGCAGCGCGAGCTGGTCCGCGCGATCCGCCAGGCGGTGGACACCGGCGAGCTGCGCGCCGACACCGACCCGGGCGAGCTGGTCTTCGACCTGTACGGCGTCATCCTCGTGTTGCACCACGATGCGAGGCTGATGGAGAGCCCCGACGCCCCGGCCCGTGCCCGGCGCGCTTTCGACCGCCTGATCGCTTCCTACGTGACGCTCGCTGCCCACCGTCGTCCGGCCCGGACCGTCCGCGCCGTGGCGTCCTGAACCCTCCGAACCGAAACCGCTCGTCTCACCGAGACCCTCCCAGGAGTCCAACGATGGCCCAGTACACGCCCCCGCTTCGCGACATGCAATTTGTTCTCCACGAGGTCCACGGCGCGATCGACGCGCTGCGCGAGTTGCCCCCGCATGCCGAGCTCACCCGCGAGCTGGCCGACCAGGTGCTAGAGGAAGGCGGCAAGTTCTGCGCCGAGGTGCTGTTCCCGATCAACCGCAGCGGCGACGAGGAAGGCTGCACCTACGCGGGCAACGGCGTGGTGAAGACGCCCAAGGGCTTCAAGGACGCCTGGCAGCAGTTCAAGGACGGCGGCTGGCCGACGCTCACCTGCGCGCCGGAGTTCGGCGGCCAGGGGCTGCCGGCGACGGTCGGCATGGCCTTCCAGGAGATGATGAACTCGGCCAACCAGGCGTGGACGATGTACCCGGGCCTGACCCATGGCGCCTACGACTGCCTGATGGAGCACGGCACCGACGTGCAGAAGGCGCTCTACCTGCCACGCATGGTGTCGGGTGAGTGGATGGGCACGATGTGCCTGACCGAGCCGCATTGCGGCACCGA
>JBIPLJ010000055.1:0-27688 GCA_044368415.1 Burkholderiaceae bacterium | reverse complement strand
ACTCCTTGAAGCAGCGGCGCACGTAGTCGGTGTCGCCGGCGAAGGTCACGTACACGCCCCAGCGCAGGTCGCGGAACACCGGACGGCGGTCGCGCTCGACGCTGGAGATCACCTCGACCTGGCCGCGGTGGTGCAGGACGCCGCCGTCGGCGACCGGCCGCAGCAGGTGGGGCAGGTCATCCACACCGCAGGACGGGAAGGCCAGGCCGTCGGGCGCGGGCGTCAGGCCTGTGGCGTTCGCGACCGCGGCCATCTCGATCGCCGACTTCGTGCCGTCGAGAAAGGAATTGAACATCTGCGCGTTCATGCCGCCGGCGCGCGCGTCCTCGGGTTCGATGCCGTAGTGCGGCCAGACCGTGTCGGGCGTCGACGCGTGGTACTCCGGCAGGTACTTCGTGCCCTTGCCTGCGGCCACCACTTCGAAGCCCGCGGCGCGCGCCCAGTCGACCATCTCGCAGATCAACGCGGGCTGGTCGCCGTAGGCGAGCGAGTAGACGATGCCCGCCTCCTGCGCGCGGCGTGCGAGCAGCGGTCCGGCCAGCGCGTCGGCCTCGACGTTGACCATCACCACGTGTTTGCCGTGTTCGCAGCAGGCCAGCACGTGGGCGATGCCGGCTGCGGGATGGCCGGTCGCGTCGATGATCACGTCGAGTTCGGGCGCTGCGATCAGCGCAAAGGCGTCGTCGACGATACGCGTCGTGCCGCGTGCGGCGGCGTCGGCGAAGCTGCGTGCGCCGAGCCGGTCGGCCGGCCAGCCGACGCGCTTCAACGCGGCCTTCGCACGGACCGGCTGCAGGTCGGCCACGCCGACCAGGTGCACGCCCGGCGTGCGCAGCGCCTGCGACAGGTACATCGTGCCGAACTTGCCGGCGCCGATCAGGCCGACGCGCAGCGGCCGCCCCTCGGCGGCGCGCTGCTGGAGCATCCTGTGGAGGTTCATCGTCCGGCGAGCCTCAGGCGGCGGTCGCCAGCGGCAGCTCGGCGATGCGCACCGACCGGTCGGTCAGGCAGTCGTCGGCGAGCGCCGTGATCGGCGTGAAGTCGCGGTGGGCGATGTAGTCCGGGCGCTTGAAGCGGCGGATGTGGTTCGAGACCGCACACAGGCTCAGGTAGACGATGGTGCGGTGCCACGGCGACATGTTCGACGGCGAGCCATGCACCAGGCACGAGTGGAACAGCAGCATCGAGCCGGCGGGCCCCTTAGGGGCGACGATGCCGCCGCGATCGACCAGATCGGTGATCGTGCGCTCGTCGATGGTCCACAGCGGGTAGCTGGTGGTCGACAGGTCGTGGCTCGCGGCGAGGGCGCCGGCCTTGTGCGAGCCCGGGATGAAGAGCAGCGGCCCGTTGAACTCGTTGACCTCGTCGAGAAACACCGAGACGTTCATCGCACGGGCGTCGGGCATCTCGTCGTCGGCCTGCCAGGTGCCGTAGTCCTGGTGCCACTGCCACACGTCGCCGTCGAAGGCCTGCTTGCCATTGACCTTGAACTGATGCATATAAACCGGCTCGCCGAGGAGCTGCTCGGCCGGGCCGATCATCCGCGGATGCCGCCCGAGCTTGGCGAAGCCCTCGTTCATGAGGTGCGCGGCGAACACGGTGCGCACTGCCTCAGAGTCCTTCTCGCGGATGATCTCGGGGCGGTGCTGCGCGTACAGCGATGGCACTTCCGACTTGAGCACGGCCATTTCCTCGGGGCTGAACAGGCCGGGGAAAAACAGGTAGCCGTCGCGCTCGAAGCGCTCCATCTGTTCCGGGGTCAGTTTCATCGTCTCCTCCTCGTGGGGGTGTCGCCGGCTGCGGCCGGCAGTTCGTGATGGACGGCCGCGCGCAGCATCGTCAGCGCGGAGGCCTCGCAGTGCTCATGGGCGAGCCGTTCGGCGATGCGTGCGTCGCCGCGCACCACCGCATTCAGGATCGCCAGGTGCTCGTTCCAGACCGCGCGCAGCGACGCGGTCTGCCTGAGGTAGGTCGCCATCGCACGCCGGGTGTGCAGCCAGTGGACCTCGGCCGTCTCCACCAGCACCGGGTTGTGTGCGGCGTCGTAGAGGAAGCGGTGGAAGGCGACGTCGGCGTCGACCATCGCGCGCAGTTCGCCTGCGGCCGCGGCGGCACGGCCGGCGCGGATCAGCGCGGCGCCCGGCTCGCGCAGCTCCGGCCGCGGCCGGTAGGCGGCCGATCGCGCGGCGAGCGCGTCGAGCGCGCCGCGCACACCGTATAGGTGCTGCACGAATGCGGCGGTCAGCGGAGCGACCTCGACGCCGCGCCGGTTCGGCTCGTCCTTGACCAGGCCCTGGCTACGCAGCAGCAGCAGCGCCTGCAGCACCGGCTGGCGCGAGACGCCGAGCCGCTCGGCCAGCGCCTCCTGGGTGTGCCGCTCGCCGGGCGCGAGCTCGCCGGCCACGATCGCGTCGAGCAGCGCGCGATAGGTCCGCTCGACCAGCGCGGGCGCGGCATCGAGGGCGGACAGGCGGGGGGCAGGGCGGGGCGGCACGATGACTCTCAGGCGATGTTTCGAGCGGTTCGGGCAAGTCGCCCGGAAGCGCGAATACCGTATACAGAACACGTTACCCGAAGTCGGCCGCGCCGTCGATCCAGGCGTTACGATGGCTCCACGCACGACCCACGAAGGCCGGACGATGACCCACGCTTCGCTCCATCCCGACGACGAACCCGTCCTCGAACCGCCGGCCCTCGAGCACGCCACCGCGCTCGACCTGATGTGCGCGCGCTTTGCGCTGCGCACCGTGCTCGCGCTCGGTCCGCGCTTCAATCTGCGCCGCGACATCAACAACGTGGTCACGCTCGCCGGACGCTGGTTGCTGTGGCCGCGCGGCACCTTCGTGCGGCTGCAGACGTACGTCGCCCGGCGCTGCGCCGAGGCGCCGGCCTGGGCGGGCGCCGGCGAGCTCGCCCCCGAGGAGTTCATGGCGCGGCACGGCGTCTGGAACGGCCTGTACGACGACACCGCGATCCACTACTACCTCGACGAGTTCGTCAAGCTCAACGGCAAGGAGCTGCTGCGGGTCTTCCAGATCTCGGCGGACCGCTTCGATGCCCGTCTCGCCAAGCAGCGGGTGCGGCTGGTCGACAACGTCGACATGCTCGCCCGCGTGCTCGGGCTGTCGCCCTGCGAGCGGGCCATCCTGCTGCATGCGTCGCTGTGCCGCTATCAGCGCGACCTGCGCCCGGTGCTGGTCGACTGCAAGGCCGCGAGCGCGCAGGAGGCCTACGGCATGCTCGCGCAGGTGCTCGGCGTGCAGGCCGGCGAGGCTGCGGCGGCGCTGCGTTCGGGTGGCCGGCTCGAGTCGCTCGGCCTGGTGGAGACGCCGATCGCCGAGCATGCGATCACCGACCTCGGCGACCTGATGCGTGTCTCCGACAAGCTGCTGGGCGTGCTCACCGCCGAGTACGCAACCGAGGGCGAGATGATGGCCGCGTTCACGCGGCCGGCCAGTCCCTCGGCGCTCACGATCGAGGATTTCCCGCACGTCGGCGACGACGCGCGCTACCTGGTGGCGCTGCTGCAAGCCGCGATCCGCGGCCGGGAGAAGGGCGTCAACGTTCTGCTCTACGGGCCGCCCGGGACCGGCAAGACCGAGTTCGCGCGGCTGATCGCGCAGTCGGCGGGCTGCGAACTCTACGAGGTCGACTGCCTCGATCGCGACGGCAACAGCCTCTCGGGCAAGGAGCGCTACCGCTCGCTGCAGGTCTCGCAGGCCTTCCTCAAGGGCCGGGCGGGCGCGGCGCTGCTCTTCGACGAGGTCGAGGACGTGTTCCCGCCGATCAGCGAGCCGGTGCTGAACCTGTTCGGCGCCGAGGAGGCGCGCGGCGCGGCGGTCAATGGCAAGGCCTGGGTCAACCAGACGCTAGAGCAGAACCCGGTGCCGACCCTCTGGGTGTCGAACTCGATCGGGCAGATCGATCCGGCCTACCGCCGCCGCTTCCAGTTCCACCTCGAGCTCGCCAACCCGCCGCAGCGTGTGCGCGAGACGATCGCGCGCCGGCATCTCGCCGATCTCGGCGTGTCGGACGCCTTCGTCGCGAAGATCGCCGCGCGCAAGCAGGTCACGCCCGCGCAGATCCAGTCGGCGGCGCGCTTCGCGCGGCTGACCCGCGATGTGGTCGGCGACCCGGTCGAGGCGCTGATCGAGCGCCAGCTCGAGCGCGCCGACCGTGCGCTCGGGCGGGCCGAGGACGAACCCGAGTTCCGCGCATCCCCCACCCGCTACGACCTGTCGCTGCTCAACGTCGAGACCCGCCATCCGGTCGCGAAGATCATCACCGCTCTGCAGGCCCGGCCGCGCGCCACGCTGTGCTTCTACGGGCTGCCCGGCACCGGCAAGACTGCGCTCGGCGAGCACGTCGCGCGCAGCCTCGAGCGGCCGCTGATGATCAAGCGCGCCTCGGATCTGATGAGCAAATACGTCGGCGAGACCGAGCAGCAGTTGGCCAAGATGTTCGCCGACGCCACCCGCGAGACAGCGGTACTGCTGCTCGACGAGGCCGACTCGTTCCTGCAGAACCGGCAGCTCGCGGTACGCAACTACGAGGTCAGCGAGGTCAACGAGATGCTCCAGGGCATGGAGCGCTTCGATGGTGTGTTCATCTGCACCACCAACCTGTTCGACCGGATCGACGAGGCGGCGCTGCGCCGCTTCTCGTTCAAGCTGCGATTCATGCCGCTGACTGCCGCGCAGCGCCTGCGGATGTTCGCGGTCGAGGCGCTCGGCTGGCTGCCGCCCGAGGGCGTGACCGAGGCGGATGTGCTCGATGCGGGCGCGGCCGCGGCGGTGCCCGCCGAGCTGGCCGAACGTCTCGCGCGCCTCGAGCTGCTGGCGCCAGGCGACTTCGCCGTGGTCAAGCGCCAGGGCGCGCTGTTCGGCGAGGACGCCGACCCCGAGGCCTTCATCGAGCAGCTCGAGCGCGAGCATCGGGCCAAGCCCGATGTGAAGTTCAGCAAACCGATGGGCTTCGTGCGCTGAGCCTGATCAACGACACGGCTCGGGGCAGGCTGCCGATCGCCGCGAGGCTCGACGCGGTGGTCGACCGGCAGGTGCCGGGGCCGCGGGTTGCGATCAGGGACGCAGGTACTCCCGGGCCAGCCGCTCGAACAGAATCCGCGCGTCGCCGTCCAGGTAGGCGCCGGTGAGCGCGAGCACCTGGAACGCGCCTCGCCCGAGCGCGGCGCCCTGGTGGCCTGCCTCGCCGAAGCGGCGTGCGTCACGGACGTATTCGTACGACAGCCACCAGGTCGCGACCACTACCATGTTCGTCGCCAGCGCCTCGATCTCGAAGTCGCTCGCACGCAACTGGCCCCGTGTGGCGAGCCCGTCGCACAGCGCGCGGGCCGCACGTGTCTTGCGCTCGACGATACTGCGGAAGTGCATCTCGACTTTGCGGTTGCGGGTCAGCAGGTCGCTCAGGTCGCGGTAGACGAAGCGGTGTCTCCAGATCGTCTCGAACAGCAGGTGCAGGAACAGCCAGGCGTCCTCGACGTCGGCTGACCGGTCCGCGGGCAGGCGCAGCAGGGGATCCATGTCGCGTTCGAACTGCTCGAACAGCGCATCGACGATGTCGTCCTTGTTGCGGAAGTGGTAGTAGAGGTTGCCGGGTGAGATGTTCATCTCGTCGGCGATCGAACTGGTCGTGATGTGGGGCTCGCCCTGCTCATTGAACAGCCGCAGCGACACCTCCAGGATGCGCTCGCGCGTGCGTCGGGGCGGCTTGCGCTGCGTCGGCATCGGTCTCCCTCCGGTGCGCCCGTCTTGCTGCCGGGGCGCGGTCGAGCATAGTACCCGGCCCAGGGGCCTCAGGGCATCGGCTCAGCGGAGTCCGGAGAGCCGCACCACGCGCTCGAGATCGTCGAGCGTATAGCCCAGGCGCCGTGCGGCCTGCCCCAGGCGGCCCGTACGCGGCAGCGGATGCGTGGGTTCGCGCACGAGGGCGTGCAGCGGGTCGGCCAGTCGCGCCTGGTTCAGGCGCAGGCCGTGACGAGCCAGCACAGGCGCCAGCGTCGATGCCCGCGCCAGGAGGTCGGCACGGGTCTGCCGATACGCATGCTCGCAGAGCCCGCGTCGGCTCGCGGTGCTGAAGATCCGGGTGAAGAAGGTGGTGGCATCGTCCGAGCGCGGTTCGAACAGCAGCACGTCGGCGTCGGGATGGGTGGCGCGGTACTTCTCGAGGCCGACGCTCATGCGCGAGCGGATCACGGTCCGCACCGTTTGCGCGAGCACCGCGCCGAGCCCGCGGCGCGCGATCGCCGCAGGCGGACCCTCGGGGCCGGCGCTGTAGGGCACCAACGGGTTCAGGCACAGCACGAGTCCGGCGCCTTCCTGAAGCGCGATCGAGGCGTGCAGCGTCTTGTTGAGGGCGCCGTCGACGAACCAGCGGCCGTCGATGTGCACCGGCGGAAACAGTCCGGGCACCGCCGAAGAGGCGAGCACGGCCCCAGACACCGGCACATGCTCGGTGCCCGGTGAGCCGAAGACCACGGATTCGCCGGTATCGATGTCGGTGGCGACGATCCGAAGCGCCGGGCGCAGCACATCGAAGCGGTTCGCGCGGCCGTCCTCGGACAGCAGTCGTGCCAGCTTGAGCTCGGCTGGCGTCGCGTCGATGACGCCGGTCGGCAGAAGGGTCGCTGCTCGGTCGATCCCGCGCCAGACCGCGGTGCCCAGCCCGCCGTGCAGCAGGCCGCGCCGGACCTCGCCGGCAATGTCTGCCGCAACGCGCGGCACGTCGGCCAGACGCGTGCCGAATTCGCTCCAGGCGGGGCGCAGCAGCGAGGCCGGGTCGAAGCGGCCCTCGTCGAGCTCGGTCTCGACGAACATCCGGACCATCGCATGCGGCGTCAGGCCGTGTGCGAGGCCAGCCGCGAGGAAGGCGCCCGCGCTCACGCCCACGTAGACGTCGAGCGCGGTGAGATCGAGGCCGTCGATCGATTCGGACAGTGCCGCCAGCGCGCCGAGCTCGTAGGCGGCGCCCAGGAAGCCGCCGCCGGCGAGGGCGATTCCGACCGAGGGGCGACGGCGGGGCAGGGAGCTCATGGCAGTTGTCGGCGGATCGTCGCTGCGGCCCGCCGGCCCTCGATCATGAGGCCGACGTGTCCGCGGCCGCCTTCGCCGCCTTGCGCGGCACACGGGGTGCCTTGGTCGCCTTCGCGGCAGCCTTCACCGCCGGCTTGGCGGCCGCCTGCGCGGCCTTGCCTGCCTTCACCGGGGCCTTGCGGGCTTTCACCGGGGCCTTGCGGGCCGCGGCCGTGCGCGGCGCCCGGGCCGGCTTGCCGCCCAGCGACTGCACCGCGGCGTTCAGCGCGTCGACGCGGGCGATCAGCGCCTGTACGTCGCTGTTGGTCGGCACGCCCAGGCGGTTCAGGGCGCGTGCGACGCGCTCCTCGAACACCGTCTCCAGCCGGTCCCATGAGTCGGTCGCCTGCTTCGACAGGCTGCCGGCGACGGTGCCGAGGTTGCCCGCGACGCTGCCGACCCGGCCGGTGACCGCACCGAGCTTCTCCTCGGCGGTCGCGCGGGTGCGCTTCTGGATGTCCTTGCCTTCCTTGACCAGCGCCTCGAAGACCTTGTTGCCTTCTTCCTGGGCCTTGGCGAAGGCACCGAGGCCGGCCAGCCAGATCTGCTGGGCGGAGTCCTTGACGGCGGCGGCGAGCTGGTTGTCTGCCTTGCTGTCGATCGCCGGTTTCATCTTCTTGACCATGGTCGCTTGCTCCTGTGACACACGTTATCGGGATGTGCGCCGCGTCATCAGGACCGGCGATGGATGCAGTGTAGGCAAGCGGCCTAGAGGACACACACTAATCGTCCGGGGAGCCCGCGGGCAGCGGGTTGCCGCCGCACCCGTCCCGATGCAATGATCCGACCTCCCCGGGTGCCGCTCCGCATCGCCCGGCCAAGACCAACGACGAGGAGGAATCGAGGATGATCTATTTCGTGACCGGCGCCAGCGGCTTCATCGGCAAGCGCCTCGTCCGCACGCTGCTGCAGCGCCGTGGTTCGGTCGTGCACTTCCTGATCCGCGACGCCTCGTCGGAGCGCGTGCAGCCGCTGCTCGACTACTGGGGGGTCGATTCGAGCCGCGCGATCGCAGTCCAGGGCGACCTGGTACAGCCCGGGCTCGGCATGAAGGTCGCCGACCGCAAGAAGTACGACGGAAAGATCGCCCACTTCTTCCACCTCGCCGCAATCTACGACCTGAAAGCCGACGCCGACAGCCAGCTGCGTGTGAACGTCGAGGGGACGCGCAACGTCGTTGCCTTCGCCAACGCCATCAAGGCCGGGCGCTTCCATCATGTGTCCTCGATCGCTGCCGCGGGCCTGTACGAGGGCATCTTCCGCGAGGATATGTTCGACGAGGCCGAGGGCCTCGAGCATCCGTACTTCGCGACCAAGCACGACTCCGAGAAGGTCGTGCGTGACGAGTGCAAGGTGCCGTTCCTGGTGTTCCGTCCCGGCCTGGTGGTCGGTGACTCGAAGACCGGCGAGATGGACAAGATCGATGGCCCTTACTACTTCTTCAAGCTGATCCAGCGGATGCGCCAGCTGCTGCCGCCGTGGATGCCGATGATCGGTATCGAGGGCGGGCGGATCAACATCGTGCCGGTCGACTTCGTCGTCGATGCGATGGACTTCATCGCACATGCCAAGTCGCACGAGTCCGACTGCTACCACTTGGTCGATCCCGAGCCGATGCGGGTGGGCGACGTTCTCAACGCGTTCGCCACCGCCGCACACTCTCCGAAGATGACGATCCGCGTGAATGCCGCGCTGCTCGGCTTCGTGCCGCGCGGCGTCAAGAAGAGTCTGATGGCGCTGACGCCGATCCGCAGGATCCGCGGTGCGATCATGAAGGACCTCGCCCTGCCCGACGACATCCTCGACTTCGTCAACTACCCGACGCGCTTCGACTGCCGCTACACCACCGCCGCGCTCAAGGGCAGCGGCATCGGCGTGCCGCGGTTGCCCGACTACGCGTGGGTGCTGTGGGACTACTGGGAGCGTCACCTCGACCCGGATCTGCAGATCGACCGCACGCTGCGCGGGCAGGTTGCCGGCCGCGTGGTGCTGATCACCGGCGGCTCGTCCGGCATCGGGCTGGCGGCGGCGCGCAAAATCGCCGAGGCGGGCGCGACCACGATCGTCTGTGGCCGCGATCAGGAGAAGCTCGACGAGGCGCGGGCGCTCATCGAGGCCGACGGCCACGTGCTCCACACCTTCTCCGTCGACCTGGCCGACATGGCCGACGTCGACCGGATGGTGAAGTGGCTGATCGAGACCCACGGCGGGGTCGACATCCTGGTCAACAACGCCGGCCGCTCGATCCGCCGTGCGATCGAGTCGAGCCAGGAGCGCTTCCACGACTTCGAGCGCTGCATGCAGCTCAACTACTTCGGCGCGATCCGCACGACGATGGGCGTGCTGCCGGGGATGGTGCAGAAGAAACGCGGGCAGGTGATCAACATCTCCTCGATCGGCGTACTGACCAACGCACCGCGCTTCTCGGCTTACGTGGCGTCGAAGTCTGCGCTGGATGCGTGGACGATGTGCGCCTCCTCGGAGTACTCCGACCTGGGCGTACGCTTCACGACGATCAACATGCCGCTGGTGCGCACGCCGATGATCGCGCCCACCAAGCTGTACAACAACGTGCCGACGCTCTCGCCCGAGGAGGCTGGCGACATGATCGTGCAGGCGATCGTCTACAAGCCGGTGCGCATCGCGACGCGGCTGGGCATCGCCGGAGCGGTCCTGCATGCGACGGTGCCGCGGCTGGCGCAAATCGTGATGAACACCTCGTTCCGGATGTTCCCCGATTCCGACGCGGCCAAGGGCGCGAAGGGCGCGAAAGGCGACAAGCCGCCGCAGCTGTCGGCGGACCAAGTCGCGTTCCAGCAGCTGATGCGAGGCATCCACTTCTGAGGCCTGCGGGCCGGGGTGAACGTGCGTCCCGGCCGGTCCTGCAGCGACCCGCGAACCCCTGACTCAGCGCGCGGACGCCGTGCGTCCGGCCTCCGCCGCGGCGAGCGTCTCCAGCACGATCCGCGCGACCCGCGTGTCGTAGGCGAGGCTGATGTGGCCGAGCCCATGCAGCATCACTGTGCGGGCCCCTGGCAGCGTCTGGATCGCCTGGGGCGCGACGATGTTGTCCTGCCAGGACAAGACGACCGTGAAGCGCTCGAGCCGCTCGCGCGGCTCCCCGGCCGCGAGCGCGCGCAGCCAGTCGCTGTCGCGCCGCATCTGGCGCACGTTGCGGCCTCGGCCGAAGCGGGCATGGACGGTGCCGCGGTGCGGCGTGCCAAGAGTGACGACGCAGGCGACCGCCTCGTCGCCGTACGCGCGCAGATAGGCGCGGGCCGCCAGCCCGCCCATGCTGTGGCCGACCAGCGCGACCTGTGGCGCGCCGGTGCGGGCCCGCAGCGCATCGACCGCCTCGGCGATGCGCGGTGCATAGTCGTCGATCGAGGCAAACGGAGGCTCGAGATCGACCGCGTCGACGGCGTGGCCGCCGGTGACCAGGTGCGCGGCCATCGGCCGCCACAGCGCACGGTTGCAGAAGTAGCCGTGGATCAGCAGCACCGGCAGCCGCTGGTCGTGCGCTGCGCCGACGGCAAATGCGCGCCGGGCGAGCAGCGGCTGGGAGAAACTGAAGGTGCGGATCGAGTCCATGATCTCGCGGGCCCAGGCCACCATCCAGGCGCGCAGCCCGCGCATGAATCCGTGTCGGGGCGCGTCGTCCGGTCGGGCACCGCGCGCCATCCAGGCGATCGCGAAGTCGGCGGTCAGGACCACCATATGCAGCGCGATCGGTGCCACGATGCCGATCACCACCGCCACGCCGATCGAGCTGCGGCCGGTGCCGGCGAGCCAGGTCGCGAGCCCCACGCCGAGCAGGATCTGCCCAGCCAGCAGCCACAGTTGCAGGCGCGCGATCATGCGAGCGGCTCCGGCTCGCGGCCCGTCAGGCTCCTGGCAAGTCCGGCGCTCATCCGGGCGACGATACCGTAGATCGACAACTGGGGGTTCGCGCCGATCGAGGTCGGGAACACCGACCCGTCGTGCACCGAGAGGTTGTCGACGTGATGGTGGCGGCCGTCCGGGCGCACCAGGCCGCGTCCGTCGTCGGCCGACATCGCGCAGCCGCCCATCACGTGCGCCGACACCACCTTGGTGTCCAAGGGCGCGAGCACGAGCTGCTCGAGCTCGGCAAGCAGGCCGGCGAGCGTCGTCTGCGGCGTGGCACGTTCGTGACCGATGCGCACGCTACGGGCGCCCGCAGCGAACTGGATCTCGGCCATCGCCCTGAAGGCGCGCCGTGCGCCGTCGAACACGAAGTCGTCGAGCGGATAGTCGAGCACCGGCGAGCCGTCCTCGCGCAGGCTCACGCGCCCGCCCGGCGAGCGTTCGTGGAAGCCGTCGCGCATCAGGGCCAGCAGCGCATGCGCGTGGGCGAAGCGCCGCATCGCCGCAGCGTGCTCCGGACCGAATCCAGCGAGGTTCACCGCGAACAGCACCGGATGGATGGGCGGCGCTTCGAGCTTGAAGCCGATCGGCCCGTCGATCGGGTCGATGCCGAGGAAGTGATCGGTATAGCGGGTCTGGGGCGCGCCCTCGAAGCCGCGGACCTCCTGCTCGTGGTCGGCCACCGACAGCACGACCGGATGCAGGAAGGTTCGAGTGCCCGCGATGCCGCGCGGATCTGGCGCCTTCGAGCGCAGCAGCACCGCAGGCGAGTTGATCGCGCCTCCGGCGAGCACGACGTGCGCGGCGCGGATCTCGACGCTGCGGCCGGATGGCCGCAGCCCGTCGGCGTCGAGCGCCTGCACCTCGATCGCCTCGACGCGCCGACCGACGATGCGCAGCCGCTGCGCCCGTGCCCGGGTGAGCAGTGTCGCGCCGAGCTCGAGCGCGGCCGGGATCGTCGTCACGAGCATCGACTGCTTGGCGTTGGTCGGGCAGCCCATGCCGCAGTAGCCGAGGTTCAGGCAGCCGCGGACGTTGCGCTGGATCGCGGGCACCGGGATGCCGAGCTTCATGCCGCCACGGCGCAGCAAGTCGTTGTTCTCATTGGGCGGCACCAGCCAGGGGCCGATGCCCAGCCGGCGTTCGGCCTGCGCGAACCACGGCGAGAGCGCCTCGGGCTCGTAGCCGGGCAGGGCCCAGCGCTCGCGCCACCAGTGCAGGGTCTCGTCCGGCGTGCGGAAGCTCGAGGTCCAGTTGACGGTGGTCGAGCCGCCGACGCATCGGCCCTGCAGGATCGTGATCGCCTGGTCGCGGGTCTTGCGCGCCGCCGACTCTTGATAGAGCTGCGGATAGGCTTCGTTCTCGAGCATCGAGAAGTCGCGGGAGGTCTTGAGCGGACCTTCCTCGATCAGCACCACCTTCAGCCCGGCGCGCGCGAGGACCTCGGCGGTGATGCCGCCGCCCGCGCCGCTGCCGATGATCGCGACATCGGCCTGCAGCGTGGCCGGCAGCGGGTCGCGCGAGGCGTCCAGCACGCGCCAGCCACGTGTCAGGCCCTCGGCGACCGGATCGGGGAGTCGACTCATCGATGCCTCATGGGTACAGGTCAATCGGGTACAGGACGATCGGGTACAGGACGATCGGGTACAGGACGATCGGGTACGGGCAGCCGGCGTGCGTGACGCCAGTGTGCGCGACGGCGCCGGGTCACAGCGACAGCGGGCCGGCGTAGCCGATCGCCGGCCAGGCCGATGCGTCGGCGTACCAAGTGCCAATCACCAGGTCGTGCAGCGCGGCATAGCCGCCGCGAAAGAGCGCGAAGCGGTGCCGACGCCATGCCTGCAGGAAGGCACCCACCTCGTCGACGCCGGCATCCGCCCACTCGGCGCGCACGCCGGCCAGCAGCCGGCGTCCGGGCGCCGCGCCGAGCAGGGCGAAGAGCCGCGCCAGCTCGGCCTGCGAGGCGGGCGCGAGCCCGGCGATCGCGGCGACGACCCCCTCGGTGCAGCCGCGCACGGCCGCGGCCCGCGCCGCCGGCTCGGCGGGCAGCGCGCCGTCGAGCAGGGCCGGCACCACGGCGCCGAGCACCGCGTCGCGGTCCCGCACGGCATCGCGGCCCGCGACGATCGCCACGCCGCCCGCAACCAGCAGCGCACCGCCGGCGAGGCCGGCCTTCAGCAGGGTCCTTCTTCGCATGCCGCCGATTCTAGGGACCGGCCCTGGAGCCGCGACTCTAAAGGCGGGTGACCGCCCCGGGTGGCACAGGCGCTGCGCCATACTTGCGCCGAGCCCACGACGACACACCGCAATGGACCCGTCGCAACGACTGCGCACAGGCGCCGCCGAGGTCGCCGCGCTGCGCACCCTCGAGGGCGTGGATGCGGCCACCCGAGCCCGCCGTGACGAGCTGCGCGCCTGGCAGGCCCGCCGGCTCGTCTTCACCCACGCCGATCTGCTCGCCTCGCCGCGCTATCGCGACGCGACCCGCTTTTTTCTTGACGAGCTCTACGGGGTCAAGGACTTCTCGCAGCGCGATGCCGAGCTGGCCCGGGTGATCCCCACGCTCACGCGCTTCCTGCCCGCCGGCGCGCTGGAGACGATCGCGGATGCGGTCGAGCTCGACGCCCTGTCCGAGCGGCTCGACCTCGCGACCGCTCGCGCCCTCGCCGCCGACCCGGCGCTGCGCGACGCACCGATCGACGACGAGGGCTACGCGCGCGCGTTCCGCGCGGCCGGCGCCCGCACCGATCGCGAGCGGCAGGTCGAGCTGGTCGAGCACATCGGCCGCGCGCTCGACCGGCTCGTGCGCCAGCCGCTGCTCGGAGGCCTGTTGGGCGCGATGGAGGGGCCAGCGCGGATGGCCGGGCTCTCGGCGATGCATGCCTTCCTGGACTCGGGGTTCCGCGTCTTCAAGGCGATGAAGGGGGCCGACGTCTTTCTGCGGACCGTGATCGGCCGCGAGCAGGCGCTGATGGCCCGCATCTGGACGGGCGAGGCCGACCCGATCGGGCGGGCTGGACAGTGCTGAGCGCGGCGGGCTAGAATCGAAGGTTCCTCGCCGCACGGACTGGGCCGGGCGCACCCGTACAACGGGTCGCACGGCCGGGACCCCGACACGAGCCGGCGGCCGGCCACCGAGCGATCGGAGGCCGTCTTCGAGGAAAACGTGCTGGCTGACACCAGGCATGGCTGTCACCAGACACCACACGTCACTCAAAGAATTCCTAAAGGGGAATCGATGCGTCACTACGAGATCGTCTTTATCGTCCATCCCGATCAGAGCGAGCAGGTGCCCGCGATGATCGAGCGCTACAAGACTCTGGTCGACGGACACCAGGGCAAGATGCACCGGATCGAGGACTGGGGCCGCCTGCAGCTTTCCTATCCGATCCAGAAGGTCGCCAAAGCCCACTACGCGATGATGAACATCGAGTGCGACCAGAAGACCCTGGAAGAGCTCGAGCACGCGTTCCGCTTCAACGACGCGGTGCTGCGCCACCTCGTGGTCGGCATGCCGAAGGCCGAGACGGGTGCGTCCCCGATGCTGCGCCGGATCCAGAAGGAAGAGGCCCGCAAGAGCGCCGCTTCGACCGAGGGTTCCAGCGACCGCGGCGACCGCGGCGACCGTCCGCCGATGGACCGCGGCGATCGCGGCGACCGTCCGCCGATGATGGACCGTGGCGACCGCCCCGAGAGGACCGAAAGGACCGCTTGAACCGGCTTGGACTGACCGCGGCGCTCGTCGAGCGCGAGGCCATCCGCTACACGCCCGCGGGCGTGCCGATCGTCGGGCTGAAGCTCTCGCACCAGTCGGTGCAGCGCGAAGCCGGTGCCGATCGGACGGTCGAGCTGGAGATCTCAGCGATCGCCGCCGACCGACTGGCACTGAGGATGGACCGCGTCGCGCTGGGCACCGAACTGAAGCTGGAAGGCTTCCTCGCCCCGCGCCGCCGCAACGTCAAGGCCCTGGTTCTGCACATCACCGATTTCGAGCTGTACGCAGCCGATCGAACTGTTCAAGAGAGATAGAGGAACGTCATGGCATTCATGCGCCGAGGCAGCAAAGACAAGAAACCCAAGCGTCCGACACAAAGCGCGCTTTTTAAGCGCAAGCGCTTTTGCCGGTTCACCGCCGAGAAGGTGGAGTGGATCGACTACAAAGACGTGGACGTGCTGAAGGACTTCATCACCGAGACCGGCAAAATCATGCCGGCTCGCCTGACCGGCACCAAGGCCCGGTACCAGCGCCAGCTGTCGGTCGCGATCAACCGTGCCCGCTTCCTGTCCCTGATGCCGTACACCGATAACCACTGAGTCGGAGCCCCCCATGCAGATCATCCTGCTCGAGAAGGTCGTCAACCTCGGCAGCCTCGGTGACGTGGTTCGCGTCAAGGACGGCTACGCCCGCAACTTCCTGATTCCCGAAGGCAAGGCGCGCCGTGCGACCGACGCCGCGATCAAGGAGTTCGAGACCCGTCGCGCCGACCTGGAGAAGATCCAGGCCGACAAGCTCGCCACCGCGCAAGCCGCCGCTGCCAAGCTCGATGGCATGACCCTCGCCATCAGCCAGAAGGCCGGTGTCGACGGTCGGCTGTTCGGCTCGGTCACCAACTTCGACATCTCGACCGCGCTCACCAAGCAAGGCTTCCCGCAGGTCGAGAAGGCGATGGTGCGCCTGCCGAACGGTCCGCTGAAGGCCGTCGGCGAGTTCGATGTCGGCGTCGCACTGCACACCGACGTGGTCGCGGCGATCAAGGTTGTGGTCAGCCCCGAATCCTGATCGCAATACACGGGGCGTTGCCCCGTGCCGCTGCGCCGCAAGGGGCCCGCGAGGGCCCCTTGTTCGTTTCCCGGGGGCGGCTTTCGAGCCTCGGCACCCGCGAGTACCATCGAGCCCATGTCCGCCCAGCCGAATCCGCTTCCCGGTTCCCCGTCCACTGACCGCGAAGTCGCCGCGCTGCGGGTGCCGCCGCATTCGATCGAGGCGGAACAGTCGGTGCTCGGTGGCGTACTCCTCGACAACGCGGCCTGGGAGAAGATCGGCGACGTGCTGCGGGAGGAGGACTTCTACCGTCACGACCACCGGCTGATCTGGCAGCACCTCGCGAAGCTTCTCGAGCGCAACCAACCGGCCGACGTGCTCACGCTGCAGGATGCGCTGCGCTCCACCGGCAAGCTCGAGGAGGCGGGCGGGCTGTCCTACCTGAACGCACTGGCCAGCGGCACGCCGTCGGCGGCGAACGCGCGCCGCTACGCCGAGATCGTGCGGGACCGCGCGGTGCTGCGCCGGCTGATCACCGTGTCCGACGACATCGCCACCACCGCGCTGAACCCGCAAGGCCGCGACACCCGCCAGATCCTCGACGAGGCCGAATCCAAGGTCTTCCAGATCTCCGAGGACGGCTCGCGCGGGCGCGCCGGCTTCCAGGACCTGCAGTCGGTGCTGGCGCAGGTCGTCGAGCGCGTCGACGACCTCTACAACCGCGAGAACCCCAACGACATCACCGGCGTGCCCACCGGCTTCACCGACCTCGATCGGATGACCTCAGGCATGCAGCCCGGCGACATGATCATCCTCGCGGCGCGTCCCTCGGTCGGTAAGACCGCCTTCGCGCTGAACATCTGCGAGCACGTCGCGATCGACCAGGGCATGCCGGTCGCGGTGTTCTCGATGGAGATGGGCGCCACCCAGCTCGCAATGCGTCTGGTCTGCTCGGTCGGACGGATCGACCAGCAGCGGCTGCGAACCGGACGCCTGACCGAGGACGACTGGCCGCGGCTGACCAGCGCGATCCAGAAGATGCAGGACGCGAACCTCTTCATCGACGAGACGCCCGCGCTCAATCCGCTCGAGCTGCGTGCGCGCGCGCGGCGACTGGCGCGCCAATACGGCAAGCTCGGCCTGGTGATGGTCGACTACCTGCAGCTGATGTCGGGCACCGGCTCGAGCGGCGAGAACCGCGCCACCGAGGTGGCCGAGATCTCGCGCTCGCTCAAGGCGCTGGCCAAGGAGCTGAGCGTGCCGGTGATCGCGCTGTCGCAGCTCTCGCGCGAGGTCGAGAAGCGCAACGACAAGAAGCCGATCATGTCGGACCTTCGCGAATCGGGCGCGATCGAGCAGGACGCCGACGTGATCCTGTTCATCCACCGCGAGGACCGCTACGACCCGGACTCGCCGAACAAGGGGATGGCCGAGATCATCATCGGCAAGCAGCGAAACGGCCCTATCGGCTCGGTCACGCTGACCTTCCTCGGGCAATACACCAAGTTCGAGAACTACGCGCCGGCCAATCCGTACTGAGGCCGCCGCGCGTCAGCGCGGCGCGGAGCGGGTCGGTTCGCTCCAAACGCGACGCAGCGTGACCGAGGGCGCACAGCCGAAGGTCTCGCGGTAGTAGCGCGCGAAGCGCCCGAGGTGCCAGAAGCCGTAGTGTGTGGCGATGTCGGTCAGGGACATTCGGTCGCCCTGCCGCAGCATCATCGAGTGCGCCTTCTGCAGGCGCGCGGTCTGAACAAACGAGCGGATGCTGGTGCCGAACTGCTCGCGGAACGCGAGCTGCAGCGAGCGCTCGCCGGTGCCGAGCGCGCGGCACAGTGACTCGACGCTCGGCGGGGCGCCGTCGTCGGCACCGAGCACCATTTCCTCGGCCGCCAGGGCCAGTCTCCTGCGGCTCGCAGGGCCCAGCCTGCGTTCGTCCGAGGGCGGGGTCTCTGCCGACGCAACTGCTTCGCGAAGTGCAGCCAGCACCTCGTGCTGCAGCATTCCGCTCGCAGCCTCGAGCATCGACTCGGCGTCGGCCGCCACGCGGCGTGCAAGCGTCGCCAGCAGGGCGGCGAGCCGTTCCCCCCCCGGGCCGGGGCGCAGCGAGTGCGCGTGCGGGGCGTTGAACCAGGCCCCCAGCGGATCGTCCGTGTCCTGCGCGTCACGCAGCGCATCGCGCCTGATGACCAGCATCGCGCTCGACATCGGCCCCCGGGTCGTCGCGTCGAAGGCTGCACCGGCGCCGTATACCCGCAAGGTCGGTCGGGCGATGCGGATGCCATCCAGACGCAGGTCGGTGCCCCAGGACACGCTCGCGTATAGCAGCCCGTCGGGCAGCGTCCCGTGGACCCGGATCGGGCCGTCGAGCCGTTCGATCCCGAAGCGCACAACACCTGCATCGACCACGCTGATCTGACTGCTGAACGCACCATCGGCCAGGCGTTGCACACGCTTGTGGAAGGCGCCGCCATCGGCCATGCGGGCGTCCGGATCGGTCCACGCACGGCGCCGGACGCGTGCTGGCAGGGAGTCGACGGTGGTCGCGGCGTGTGACATCGGTCGATGCGGGAACTGGCTAGCGGCGGGCAAACCGGGCCGCGTAGTATGCCGCCGCGACGAACGCGCCGGGCACTGCGCTGTAGTTTTGACCGTGTTGGCACGAATTAGACACTGAGTGGCCACGTTGTTGTGCCGAAACCGGGCTGGCGACCTCGCAAGGCGCGCCTCGACCCCCCTGCGTCTGCGCCCGTCGAATGCAACGGACTCATCTCCCCAGCAGGACCTCACGATGACTCAGCGCGACGCCGCCGCCCGCCACGACGCCATCACCGGTGATGTTTCCGCCCCCGCTCCCCGCCGTGCCTTCCTCGGCAGCACCGCCGCGGCGGTCGCCGGAGGCATGCTCGGCGGCTGCGCGAGCGCACAACCCACTGCGCCCGCGGTGCCCGTGGCACGCGGCGCCTACGATCCGGCGACCTTCACCGGCCCGGGCATCGAGTCCCAGTCCGGGACCGCGATCTATCGGCTGCCGCGCGACCACGCGATGCACGGTGGGCCGTGGTATCGGGGGGCCGAGTACCAGGAGACACATTACTTCACCGGCTTCTTCAACGACAAAAAGTCCGGCAAGCCCTTTTCGCTGTTCTTCTGCTGGTCGGTCTACGGCTGGGACGAGAAGCTCAAGCGACCGCTGTGGGTCGCACTCTTTGCACTGACCGACATCGAACGCAAGAAGTTCTACCAGTCGGTGCATGTGATGCCCGGCGCCGTGACGACCCGCGGCTCCGGCCCGGAGGTCGCAGACCGCGACTTCTTCGCCGACTACACCCTGGGCAAGGCCCCCGACGACAGCAGCGGAGCGTTCTCGTACCGCAGCGCCGAGGAGTCGTTCCGTTGGATGGCCGACGTGCCCAAGCCCAGCACCCGCGTGCCGAACTCTGCGTTCTTCATGGACGTCCGCGCAAACGTGGTCAAGCCCGGTTTCCACTGTCCGGTTCCCGGCGGGTTCACCGTGGAGGGACTGCCGACCGTGTTGACCGACACCAAGGCCAACCCGTTCACCGGGGCCGCGCTGTCCTGGTACATCATCGCGCCCTGCATGCAGACAACGGGGAGGGTCCGCTGCGAGGACTTGGACCTAGAGCTCGAGGGCCAGGTCTACTACGAGCACCAGTGGGGCCGGATCCGCATTCCCGGCATGGAGCAGGCGCGCTATTTCTGGGGCTGGGCGCGACTCGACAGCGGCGAGATCCTGAACTGGCGGACCTACCGCGACGTCACCACCGGCCAGTATGTGCCGAGCGACCCGGCCAACCGCTTCAACGTCGTGCGGCCCGACGGCAGTGTCCAGTACTTCTCCGGCCCGGCATTCACCTACGAGCCGGTGAAGTCCTGGAAGTCGCCGGTGACCGGTGTCGAGTACCCCATCTACGGGCTGATGAAGACGCCCGTCGGCACGTTCTTCTGCGAGCCGGTCGTGGACGTGGCCGAGGCGCAGCTGCTGAACGGCGGCATGTGGGAAGGTGCGGCGCGACTGCGCCGTGACAGTGCGACCGGGCCTTACGTCGGACGCTCGTTCTGCGAGCATATGTGGGCGCCGTTCGACTCGCCGGTCGGCAAGGACATCCCCTACGACTCGAACATCACTGCGCGACGAGATCTGACGCTGCCCGCCGGCTCGGACTACAGGCAATACATCAAGTGGTGAAGCACGATGCCGCGGCGGGCAGGGCGCTGCGCATTGCCGGCTGGGCGATCGTCGCGGCCTATGCCGCATGGAGCTTCGGCGGCCAGCAGGCGCTGGCTGCTGTGCTCGACCCGTTCATCCGCAACCTCGTCGAGCAGTCGCTGCTGACCGCCTTCTTCCTGGTCCATGCGGCCGGCGGCCTGCGCGCGAAGGAGATCGCCGCCTACGCGCTGATCTGCTTCGTGATCAGCAACCTGCTCGAGAACGCGAGCGTCATAACCGGGTTTCCGTTCGGGGCGTTCCATCACTCGGAGGCGACCGGGCCGCGGCTCTTCAACATCCCGTGGCTGGCGACACCGACCTACATGGCGATGGGCTACGTGGCGTGGGTGGTCTCGCAGGTGCTGACAGACCGCACCCGACCGATTGACTGGAGCCTTCGCGTGACGGCGTCGGCATTCGTCGGCGCCTTTGTCTTTTCGATGTGGGACCTGTGCAACGACCCGGTGTTCCACACGATGAACAAGGCGTTTTTCTACGAGCATCCGGGCCCCTGGTTCGGCGTGCCGCTCAGCAACTTCGCGGGCTGGCTGCTGACCGCGGCGCTGATCCACGGGCTGTTCGCGCTCTGGCTGTCGCGCCGTCCGCTGCAGTCGCTGTCGCGCGACGCGCCACCCACCGCATGGTGGCTCCAGGCGGTGGTCATGTACGCGGCCGTCGCCGCGGCAGGCGTCTGGCGCAATGTTCACGGCCGCGAGATCCTGGTCACCTTGCCCAATGGCGATGCATGGCGCAGCGCCGATCTCTACGGGTCGATGACGCTGGTGACCGTGTTCACGATGGGCTTCGTTGTGCTGCTAGCACTGCTGCGGCTTGCGCCCGGCGCCTCGGCGCGCCAGATCGAAACCCGCCCGCCGCTCGACGGCGAGCGCCGTCCCCGTTCGAATCACTCCAAGGATCGAGTTCGATGACCCATGACATGACCCTGCGCGGCGCAGTCCGCCGCGCCGCAGCCGCGCTGTCGGCGGCGATGTTCGTCGGCGGCGCGTTTGCGCAGTCTTCGACGGATGACATCGCGAGCCGCGCGGCCGACCCCACGCGCTCGCCGCTGTCGCTCCAGTTCTACGACTATTACTCGCCGAACGTGTATGGGCTGCCCGGTTCGATCAACCAGCTGGTGTTCCGGCCGGTGATCCCCTACAAGGCGTTCGGTGTCGACAACATCCTGCGCCTCACCTTCACCCAGACCACCCGGGCGCCGGGCGGGCGCACGGGCCTCAACGACCTTCAGTTCCTGCAGCTCTCGATCGTCGAGCACTGGGGTGGGCGGGTCGCATTCGGGCTGTCCGGGTCGCTGCCGGTCGGCGCTGAGGCCGTCACCTCCGATCGCTACACCCTCGGGCCGTCGTTCGGCTATGTGACGAACACGGCGGGCGGCCTCCTCTACGGCGCGCTGGTCCAGAGCTTCTTCTCGGTGGGCGGGTCCTCGAGCGCGGCCGACGTCGCGCAGGTCAACATCCAGCCAGTGATGGCGCTGCCGCTCGGCGAAGGGCGCACGCTGTCGCTCGGCAGCGCGGGCTTGCTCTACGACTTCGAGCGGGGACGCTGGGCGTCGGTCATGCCGTCGTTGCAGTACTCCTGGGTGACGAAGCTCGGCGGCCTGAACCTGCGCCCGCAGGCCGAGGTCAGCTACGAGCTGCGCGACCTGACCGGCAACCCGAAGACCACGTTCCGGCTCGGTGTGCAGGTGCTGCTGTGACACGCTCCGCGCAGGCACGATGACAGCCGACCGGAAGCCATACCAGAAGCCGGCACACGGCGCGGTGATCTGTGCCGCGCTTGCGCTGTTGCTCACGCTCGCCTGTCGGGACGTCCATGCCCAGGCAGGACGACTGTTCCTCGGCGTGCCCGTCGACAGCAATCTCGCGATCGCGACCTATAACGGCACCCGCTCCAACACCTGGGTCGACGAGGCGATCCCGCAGGCGGGCACGGCCGCGCGCTCGCAGACGAGCTCCTTCGTCTACTCGCGGATCATGGATGTCTTCGGACATACCGGCGGCCCGGGGATCATGTTGCCCTTCACCGACCTCCTCGCCGTCGACCGCCCGAGCGGGCAGGTCGTACAGGATGTCTCGGGGATGGGCGATCCGGCCTTGACCTTCGATGTCAACTTCTTCGGCGCACCTGCGCTCACGGCCGAGCAGTTCAAGTCATTTGTTCCGGTGACCTACTCCGGCCTTCACCTGACCCTCGGCACGCCCTGGGGTCGGTACGAGCCCAACGCGCGGACCAACATCGGCTCGAATCGGTGGTCGCTGAAGACGCTGATCAACTACAGCATCACGAACGACGCCGGCAAGACCTGGATCGACTTCTATCCGAGCGTGAGGATCTTCGGCGACAATGAGGCCTACCTCGGCGCTCGCCGGTTGTCGCAGCGGCCGATCTTCGGGCTTGAAGCGCACTACAGTGCAACGATCGCGACCCGCACGTGGTGGAGCGCCGGTCTGATCGGGAGCACCGGTAGCGCCATCGAGATCGACGGGGTGGACGCCGGCTCAGCGCAACGCACGTTGAAAGTGGCGCTCGGTGCGGGGTTTCCGGCCTGGCCGGGCGGCACCGTCATCGTGGCCTGGAACCGCACCGTGCTGCGCAGCGAGGGCGCGGCGCAGGCGAACAACTTCATGCTGCAAGGCATCCACAAGTTCTGACATGGTTTCCAGGTCTGCCCGGCTCGAGCGCGACGACACGCTGATGCGGTTGCAGCGGCGTGTCGGGCTCGCACCTGCGCAGGGGCTCGGCAGCCTGCGGCGGGCGGTCTTCTGGGCGCTCCTGGGCTGGGGTCCGATCGCCGTCTGGGCGGTGCTGGCCGGTCGCGCCGATGTGCCGGGCGGCGAGTCGCTGATCGCGCACTTCGGGGTGACGGTGCGGCTCCTGATCGCCGTGCCCCTGATGGTGCTCGCCGAGGCAGTGATGATCGGCTCGGTGCTCGGCATCGCGCGGCAGTGCTCGGCCAGCGTCCTGTTCCCGGCCGATCCCCGCGCCCTCGGCGCGGTGTCGGACGGTCTGCTTCGGCTGCGCGACCGCGCGCACCCCTGGGCGGTCGCGGCGGGCCTTGCCGCGGCCGGGCTCCTCGCCTGGCAGGACACGTTCGCTGCCAACGCCTCGCACGCACTCGCCTGGGCGGGCGACAACGCCCGGGGCGGATTCGGCGTGCACTGGTACCTGTGGGTCGGGCGACCGATCTTCGTCGTGTTCGCGGCAGTGTGGCTGTGGCGCGTGGTGCTGCTCGGCATCGCCTTGCATCGCATGGCGCGTTCGGGCCTGCGGCTGGTGCCGACGCATCCGGATCGGGCAGGGGGCCTCGGATTTGCGGCGCCGATCACCGCGGGATTCGGTCTGGTGACGTTTGCGCTGTCGGCGGTGATCGCGGCCGGCTGGGCGCACGAGGTCACCTGGCACGGCACGACCGTCGCGATGCTGCGCGTCGAAATGGTCGCGGCGGTGCTGCTGCTCGCCGCGATCTTCATTGCGCCGCTCGCGGTCCTCATCGGGCCGATGAGCCGGGCGCGCAAGCGGGCGCGCCGGCAGTACGGCGACCTCGTCGCGCGTCATGCGGACGCCCTGCACCGCCGCTGGATCGACGGCGTGCCGGTCGACGATCCGCTGCTCGAGGCTCCCGAGATTGGTTCGGCCGCTGATGCGGCCGCGCTCTACGAGGCGGTGGGCCGGATGCGGCCGCTGCCGCTGGGGCCGGCGGCGTTGGCTGTGGTGCTCGTGCCCGCGGCCCTGCCGATGCTCGCAGTACTGTTGATCGAGGTGCCGATCGGCCAGCTTCTCCAGAAGCTCGTCGCGGCGCTCGTCTGAGCGGCCCCCGAGGCGCGGTGCGCCAGGGGGGGGCGGGTCGCTACAGCGCGTCGGCCGCGAAGTCCGCCAGCCGCGAGCGCTCGCCGCGTTGCAGCGTCACATGGCCCGCATGGCCCCAGCCCTTGAAGCGGTCGACCACGTAGGTCAGGCCCGACGAGCCCTCGGTCAAGTAGGGCGTGTCGATCTGCGCGATATTGCCCAGGCACACGACCTTGGTGCCGGGGCCCGCGCGCGTGACCAGCGTCTTCATCTGCTTGGGTGTGAGGTTCTGCGCCTCGTCGATGATCAGGTACTTGTTCAAGAATGTGCGCCCGCGCATGAACGACAGCGCCTTGACCTTGATCCGCGAGCGGATCAGATCGGTGGCTGCCGCGCGGCCCCATTCCCCACCCGCGCCGTTGCCCTGGGTGAGCACCTCCAGGTTGTCCTCGAGGGCGCCCATCCACGGCTGCATCTTCTCCTCCTCAGTGCCCGGGAGGTAGCCGATGTCCTCGCCGACCGGCACCGTCGCGCGGGTCACGATGATCTCGGTGTAGCGCTTCTGCTCGAGCGTCTGCGCGAGGCCCGCGGCCAGGGCCAGCAGTGTCTTGCCGGTGCCCGCCTGCCCGAGCAGGGTGACGAAGTCGATCTCGGGGTTGGTCAGCAGGTTGAGCGCGAAGTTTTGCTCGCGGTTGCGGGCGGTCACGCCCCAGACGGCGTTCTTCAGGTGGCTGAAGTCGCGCAGCGTCTGCAGTACAGCGGTCTTGCCGTTGCGCTCCTTGACCTGCGCGGCGAGCGGCATCTCGCCGTCGAGGTAAACGAACTGGTTGAGCATCAGAGCCGGCACGGCCGGGCCGGTGATGCGATACCAGTTCGAGCCGCCCTGCTGCCAGGACTCCATGCCCTTGCTGTGGCGGTCCCAGAAGTCCGCAGGCAGCGCGAGCGTGCCGGCGTAGAGCATGTCCAGGTCGTCCACGACCTGGTCGCTGTGATAATCCTCGGCCGGCAGCCCGAGGGCGCGGGCCTTGATCCGCATGTTGATGTCCTTGGACACCAGCACGACCTGCCGGTCGGAATACTTGTGCTTGAGCGCACGGACGACGCCGAGGATCTGGTTGTCCGCCTTGCCCATCGCGAGCGTCTCAGGCAGCGACGAGGTCAGCGCCTGCGTCTGCAGGAACATCCGACCGGTGGCCTCGCGGTTGCCGAGCTTGGCCAGCGGGATGCCCTGCTCGATGCCGTCCTCGATATCGGCCACCATTGCATCGAGCGAGCGGCTGACTTGGCGCGCATTACGGGCCACCTCGGACATGCCCTTCTTGTGGTCGTCGAGCTCCTCGAGCGTGACGATCGGCAGGAAGACGTCGTGCTCGGCGAAGCGGAACAGGCTCGACGGGTCGTGCATCAGCACGTTGGTGTCGAGCACGAAGAGCTTGGACTGCTCGTTGGCCGCCCGCCGCCCGCCGCGGCCGGTTGCGCCGGACATCGGCATCGGGGACACGGCGCCGGTACGGGCAGGTGTGCGCGGCAGGGTCGCCGGCGTAGGCGCGGGGCTCCGGGTTGCCGGGGCTGCCGGAGCCACGGGCGCGACGCTGCGGGCCGCGACCGGTTCGGGCCGGGGCGCAGGGGCGGCAGCGGGTTCCGTGGGCTCGGCACGCGATGCCGACGCTTTCTGTGCCGGGCGCTTCGGAGGGCGGAGCAGGGCGGCACCCCCGGCCCCGGCAACGACCTCAGGCGTGGCGACTGCTCGGGAGGCAGGCTCGGCGGCTGCGCCGGCGAGCGTCGGCCGGTGTTCGGCCTCGTCGATCTTCAGTTCGGCCTCGACGGCTACAACAGCCTCGACGCCCCGGCCCTTCGGGCGGGGGGGGCGGGCCAGCACGGCGGTGCTCAGGTCGAGGAGGGTAGCGGGCTTGGTCGGAGCCTTGGGCAGGGGCATCGAGCGGGATCCGGGCGGGAGCGGTGGGGTCAGAGCGAGCGGACGAACTGCAGGACCTCGTCGACGTGTCCGGGGACCTTGACGCCGCGCCATTCGCGCAGCAGCGTCCGGTCGGCCCCGATCACGAAGGTCGAGCGCTCGACGCCGCGAACCTGCTTGCCGTACATGTTCTTCATCTTCATCACGTCGAACAGCGCACAGACGGCTTCATCCGGGTCGGAGATCAGCTCGAACGGGATGCCCAGCTTCGACTTGAAGCCTTCATGCGAGCGCAGGCTGTCCCGCGAGACGCCGAAGACCGACGCGCCGGCCTCGCGGAAGTGGGGATGTGCGGCGCCGAAGGCGGCGGTCTCGGTCGTGCAGCCCGGCGTGTTGTCTTTCGGGTAGAAGTACAGCACCAGCGCGCCTTCGACGCCCTTCAGGTGAAACGGGCCGCCGGTGGCCTCGGCGGAGAAATCGGGAACTTTCTTGCCGACGCTGAACGTCACGATGCGCAGACTCCACGTATGGGATGAATCGACGATAGCACAGGCCGCGGGGCGGCCCGCCGGGGCGCCACTCAGGCGGGAAGCAGCGCCGCGAGCACCTTGCGGCCCTCGGCCATCAGGATGTTGTAGGTGCGGCAGGCCGCGCCCGTGTCCATCGCCTCGACGCCGATGCGACGCGCGGTCAGCGCCGCGGTCAGGCGCGGATGTGGGAAGCGCTGCGCGGAGCCGGTGCCGAGTAGCACCACCTCGGGGGCGTGTGCGAGGAGGGCCTCGAAGTGCTCGGCGGCGAGCTCGTCGAAGCGGGCCGGCCCCCAGGGTTCGAGCGGCGCCTCAGGCTGAACGAGCAGCGCATGCGCGTAGCGTCGGGCGTTGATCTCCAGCCAGCCTGGGCCATAGGCGGTGACGGTGTTGAGGGCGGCGTCCCGGTTCGCGTGGAGCTTCATCGTATGAGGGTTTCGGCAGGCCGGGCGCGGCCGGCAACTGCTTGAAAATGCTACATTATCGGTTTAATGATGACCGGCGCGTCGCACCGCTCGACGCCGCCCGAGCAGGGATCCTACATGAGCGCGCCGCGCGACTTCTCCCGCATCCGTCGACTGCCCCCGTACGTCTTCAACATCACCGCCGAACTGAAGATGGCCGCCAGGCGGCGCGGCGAGGACATCATCGACATGAGCATGGGCAACCCCGACGGGCAGACCCCCCAGCACATCGTCGACAAGCTGGTCGAGGCGTCCATGCGCCCCGACACACACGGCTACTCGGTGTCCAAAGGCATCCCGCGGCTGCGCCGCGCGATCTCCGACTGGTACAAGCGGCGGTTTGCGGTCGACATCGACCCCGACTCCGAGGCGATCGTCACCATCGGATCGAAGGAGGGTCTCGCCCACCTGATGCTCGCCACGCTCGACCGCGGCGACACCGTGCTGGTGCCGAACCCGAGCTACCCGATCCACATCTACGGCGCGGTCATCGCCGGCGCCGACATCCGCTCGGTGCGGATGACCCCGGGCACCGACTTCTTCGTCGAGCTCGAGCGCGCGATCCGCGAGTCGATCCCCAAGCCCAAGATGATGATCCTGGGCTTCCCGAGCAATCCGACCGCGATGTGTGTGGACCTGGGCTTCTTCGAGCGCGTGATCGCGCTCGCGCGCCAGCACGACATCCTCGTGGTGCACGACCTGGCCTACGCCGACATCACCTTCGACGGCTTCGTCGCGCCGTCCATCATGCAGGTGCCCGGCGCGCGCGAGGTCGCGGTCGAGTTCTTCACGATGAGCAAGAGCTACAACATGGCCGGCTGGCGGATCGGCTTCATGGTCGGCAACAAGGAGCTGGTGAACGCGCTCGCCCGCATCAAGAGCTACCACGACTACGGCACCTTCACGCCGATCCAGGTCGCCTCGATCGCCGCGCTCGACGGCCCGCAGGACTGCGTCGAGGAGATCCGCATGCAGTACCAGAGGCGCCGCGATGTGCTCGCCAAGGGCCTGC
>JBIPLJ010000151.1:0-2577 GCA_044368415.1 Burkholderiaceae bacterium | reverse complement strand
CTGGTGCCCGTGTTCTCCCTGCTGCTGGTGTCCAGTTTCTTTGTGCCGGGCGGTCCTGCGGCGGCGGGGTGGTGGTCCTATCCGCCGGTGAGCATTCAGAACCCCCTCGGCCACTTCATCAATGGCCAGTTCCTCTGGATCTTGGCGGTCGCCCTCTCCGGCATCTCCTCGATCATGGGGGCGGTGAATTTCGTCACCACCATCCTGCGCATGCGCGCACCGGGCATGACCCTGTTTCGCATGCCGGTGTTCTGCTGGACGGCCTTGGCGGCACAAAGCCTTCAGTTGATCGGTTTGCCTGCCCTCACCGGTGGCGCCATCATGCTGCTGATGGATCTCAGTTTTGGCACCAGTTTCTATCGGGTCGAAGGCGGTGGAGATCCGGTGCTGTATCAGCACTTCTTCTGGTTCTATTCCCACCCGGCCGTGTATGTGATCATCCTGCCAGTGTTTGGAATCTTCTCCGAGATCTTTCCCGTTTACAGCCGCAAGCCACTGTTTGGCTACGTGTATGTGGCCCTGGCCTCCTTCATCATCGTGGGTCTGGGGTTGGTGGTGTGGGTGCACCACATGTTCCCCAGCGGCGTATCCCAATGGATGCGTGATCTGTTCATGGGCACCACCATGCTGATCGCCGTTCCCACAGGCGTGAAGGTGTTCGCCTGGCTGGGGACGATTTGGCGCGGCAAGCTGCGGCTTACCACTCCGATGTTGTTCTGCTTGGGGGGCTTGTTCAATTTCGTGTTCGCCGGCATCACCGGCATCATGCTGGCCACGGTGCCCGTGGACATCCACGTGTCCAACACCTATTTCGTGGTGGGCCATTTTCACTATGTGATCTATGGCGCTGCGGTGATGGGCATCTTTGCGGCCATCTACCACTGGTTCCCCAAGTTCACAGGTCGGATGCCCTACGAGGGTCTCGGCAAGCTGCATTGTCTGCTCACCTTCGTGGGGGCGAACCTCAACTTCCTGCCCATGCACCCTCTGGGTCTGATGGGGATGCCCCGGCGGGTGTCGAGTTACGACCCTGAGTTCACCTTCTGGAACGTGATCGCAAGCCTGGGGGCCTTCCTGCTCGGAGTGTCGATCATTCCCTTTCTGCTCAACATGCTGAGCTCCTGGATTCGCGGCCCCAAGGCCGGCCACAACCCTTGGAATGCCATCGGGCTGGAGTGGCTGCTGCCCTCTCCCCCACCGGTGGAGAACTTTGAAGATGAGGTCCCCACCGTGATCAGTCGCCCCTATGGCTACGGCACGGGTGAACCGCTCGTGGAACACCAAGCCGAGATCGAACGGCGTCTGGAGCTGCAGGAGGCAACGGCATGACCAGCGCGATCACCACCCCAGCGCCTGCCCATGGGCATGGAGAGCATCCCAAGCACAATCTCACCGGCTTCATCATCTTTCTGTGCTCTGAGAGCGTCATCTTTCTGGCGTTCTTCAGTGGCTACGCCATCCTCAAAACCTCGGCCCTCAACTGGCTGCCGGCGGGGGTGGATGGCCTCGAGTGGCGCACTCCGCTGCTCAACACCGTGGTGTTGCTCTCCAGCTCCGGCGCCATCGTGGTGGCTGAGCACTTCAAGGCCAAGGAGAAGCTCTGGCTGTTCCGGGGCTTCTGGCTGCTCACCATGGCCATGGGGGCCTATTTCCTCTATGGCCAGGCGGTGGAGTGGAGCGGCCTGAAGTTCGGCTTCACCTCAGGCACCTTCGGCGGCACCTTCTACCTGCTCACGGGCTTCCATGGCCTGCATGTGGCCACCGGGATCCTGTTGATGGGGATCATGCTGATCAAATCCTTCATCCCCGGCAACTACGACGGCGGTGAACAGGGTGTTCAGGCCACCTCCCTGTTCTGGCACTTCGTGGATGTGATCTGGGTGGTGCTGTTCCTCCTTCTTTACGTGTGGCAGGCCTGATGTCAGGAGCTCAACCATGATCATCGACGACAACCATTACGACGTGATTGTGATCGGCAGCGGCGCTGCCGGTGGCACCCTCGCTGGGCAGTTGGCGGCCTCCGGCAAGACCGTGTTGCTGTTGGAGCGTGGCGGTGCCATGCCCCTGGCTGATCAGAACGTGGCCGATGTGGATCTGTTCCGCAAGGACCGCTATCACCCCGGCGAGCAGTGGTTCGGCACGGATGGCGATCCCTTCTCTCCGCAGACGATCTATGCCCTCGGCGGCAACACCAAGATCTGGGGGGGCGTTCTGGAGCGCATGCGTGAGCAAGAGTTCAGTGGTGTGCAGCTGCAGGACGGAGCGACCCCCAGCTGGGAGATCAGCTACGCCGACTTAGCCCCCTATTACGAGCGTGCTGAACAGCTCTACCGCGTTCATGGTGTGGCTGGCGTGGATCCCACCGAGCCTCCCCGCAGCGGCGATTACCCCGCCCGTCCGCGGCCCGTGGAGCCATTCATGCAGGAGTTGCGCGTGGCCCTCGAGCGCCATGGCAGCCATCCCTACGACCTGCCCCTGAGCTGGTCGGAATCCCACCTGGATCCCACCGGTGATGCCGAATTGTTCGGTGTTGATCTGGCCCGCAAGGTGGCCACGGTGACCGTGCGGGAGCGCGCC
>JBIPLJ010000012.1:0-80645 GCA_044368415.1 Burkholderiaceae bacterium | reverse complement strand
TCGTCGGCGACATCAACATGGTGCCGATGATCGACATCATGCTGGTGCTGCTGATCATCTTCATCGTCACCGTGCCGACGATCACGCAGTCGGTGAAGGTCGACCTGCCCCGGGCCGACGCGGCCCGCGCGGCGATCGAGCCGGTGACCTTCGCCCTGTCGGTCACCGCCGACGGCGCAGTTCACTGGAACCGGGACCGGATCGAAGAGTCCGAGCTGATGCGGCGACTCGCCGCAGCCGCGGCGCAGGACCCGCAACCCGAGTTCTCGCTGCACGGGGACCGCACGGTCGCGTACGAGCGCGTCGCGCGCGTCATGGCCGCCGTGCAGCGCGCCGGGCTGAAACGGCTCGCGTTCGTGATCGAGCCCGAGCGGTAGCCGGATGCCGCGCGGACGCCCGCCGCGTCAGCGAAAGAACAGCGTCGCCAGCCCGAGAAAGATGAAGAACCCCATGCTGTCCGTCGTGAAGGTCAGCAGCACCGACGACCCGAGCGCCGGGTCGCGGTCCAGCCGCTGCAGCGCGAGCGGCACGCCCATCGCGACCACCGCCGCCAGCAGCAGGTTGAGCACCATCGCCAGCGTCATCGTCACACCGAGCATGAAGCCCTGCGGCGTATCGCGGTAGAGCAGCCACGCGAAGGTGCCGGCGATGCCACCCCACACCACGCCGTTGAGCAGCGCGATCAGCAGCTCCTTGCGGGCGAGCCGCAGCGCGTTGCCGGCGGTGACCTGGCCGAGCGCGAGCGAGCGGATGAACAGCGTCATCGTCTGGTTGCCCGAGTTGCCGGCGATGCCGGCGACGATCGGCATGAGTGCCGCGAGCGCGACCACGCGCTCGATCGTGCCCTCGAAGGCGCCGATCACCCGCGAGGCAAAAAACGCGGTGCCCAAGTTCACCGCCAGCCACAGCCAGCGGTTCTTCGCCGAGTTCCAGATCGATGCGAAGAGGTCCTCCTCGTCGCGCAGGCCGGCGGCCGACAGCACCTCTGACTCGCCCTCCTCCCGGATCACGTCGACGACCTCGTCGACGGTCAGGCGCCCGATCAGCCGCCCGCGCGCATCGACCACGGGCGCTGTGATCAGGTCATAGCGCTCGAACGCCTGCGCGGCTTCGCCGGCCTCGTCGAGGGCCTGCAGCGACAGCACGTCGCGCTTCATCACGTCCTCGACCAGCGCGTCGGGATCGTTGATCACCAGCCGGTCGAGCGGCAGCGCCCCCTTGAGCACGTCGTGGCGGTCGACGACGAACACCTGGTCGGTGTGGTCGGGCAGCGCATCGAAGCGGCGCAGGTAGCGCAGCACCACCTCGAGCGTGACATCCTCGCGCACCGTCACCAGGTCAAAGTCCATCCGCGCCCCGACGGACTCGTCGGGATAGGACAGCGCCGCGCGCAGCTGCTCGCGCTCCTCGGGCGTGAGGCGCCTGCGCACCTGCTCGACGACGTCCTCCGGCAGGTCCTCGGCGATTTCGGCCAGGTCGTCGGTGTCGAGCGTGCCGGCCGCGGCGACCAGCTCGTCGCGGTCCATCGATGCGATCAGCGTCTCGCGGACCGAATCGGACACCTCGACCAGGATCTCGCCGTCGCGTTCAGCCTTGACCAGCTCCCAGACCACCAGCCGCTGGTCGCGCGGCAATGCCTCGAGGATGTAGGCGACGTCCGCCGGATGCAGCCGGTCGAGCCGCGCGCGCAGGTGCGCCAGGTGCTGGGCGACCGCCACTTGCTCGACCAGCATCCGGCGCTCGGGGTCGAGCGCGTGGCCCTCTTGGCGCGCCTGCTGACGCACGACCTCGTAGCGGCGCAGCAGATCCTCGACCTCGGCGAGCGCACGCTGCGCGTCCTCGGGGTCGCGCGGGGTTGCGACATCATGCCCGTCGCGCCGCTGGGGCACGGCGCCGACAGGACCGCGGTTGATCTCCGGGATCGGATGGGGCTCGGACATGGGATCGGGTCGATCGGGGTCGCCTGCCGCCCCATGCCGGGCGACGGGGGTCAGCGGCGGCGGGAGGCGGTCCGGGCGAACGCGGACATCGTGTTCACGTTCGGCACAGCCCCTGTGGGGCTGCGGTGGCTTCAGTGTCGCGCATTCTAGGCGCGGGATGTGACAGGCGCCACCGCTTCGCCGACCGGACGCGGCATTGCGCGGTCGGGCGTGTGGGCTCAGGGCGGCGTGATCCCGCCCATCCAGCGCTGGATGGTCTCGGCCCGCCGTGCGAGCGTGGCCGAGCCGGGGTTGCGGTCGTAGTAGCGCGGCCGGGGCAGCATGGCGGCGAGCCGCGCGGCCTGCGAGGGCCCGAGCCGCTCGGCCGAGCCGCGGTACCAGCGCTGCGCGGCCGCCTCGCACCCGAACACGCCCGTGCCCCACTCGGCGACGTTCATGTACAGCTCGAGAATGCGCTGCTTCGAGAGCACCGCCTCGAGCATGAAGGTGATGACCAGCTCCTGGGCCTTGCGCAGGTAGCTGCGCTCGCCTGAGAGGAACAGGTTCTTGGCAAGCTGCATCGTGATGGTGGAGCCGCCGTGGGTGACCTTGCCGCGCTTCTGGTTGCGCTCGTGGGCGCGCTCGATCGCATCCCAGTCGACACCGTCGTGCTCGGTGAAGTTGGCGTCCTCGGCGGCGATCACCGCGCGCTTGAGGTGCGGCGAGATCCGCGCGTACGGGGTCCAGGTGTGGCGGATCTCGGCCTTCGGGTCCTGCTCGCGCAGCACAACGAGCTGCGCGCGCATGAAGGCGGTGCTGCTCGGTGCGTTGTACTTGAACCAGACGACATGAGCCAGGAACCAGCACTGCAGCAAAAACACCGCGACGACCGCGGCGAGCAGCAACCCGCCGATGCCGCGGCCGATCCGCCGACCGATACCGCCCGCGCGGGCCATCGTCGGGCCGGGCCGGCTCAGGCGGCGGCGGCGAGCCGCGCGCGCAGCGCGGCCAGCACCGGCGCAGCCTCGGGCCGCACGCCGCGCCACAGCGCGAACGACTCGGCGGCCTGCCCGACCAGCATGCCCAGGCCGTCCTCGACGCGCGGGCAGCCGGCCTCGAGCGCGGCCCGCATGAAGGCGGTCGGGCGCGCGCCATAGACCATGTCGATCGCGAGAAGCGGGCCGCGCCACGCGGCGGCGGGCATCGCGGGGGCTGCATCCGACAAGCCGGCGGCGGTCGCGTTCACCACCAGGTCGAAGCCCGCCTCGGCCGACTCCAGGCCGCCGGCCGACAGGCGCGCCGCGTGGGCCGGCCCGAGCCGCCCGGCGAGCTCCTCGCGCAGCGCGATCGCGGTGGCCGCCGTCCGGTTGGCGATCGCGAGCCGCGCGACGCCCGCCTCGAGCAGCGGCAGCACGACGCCGCGCGCCGCGCCCCCGGCGCCCAGCAACAGCAGCCGCGCGCCGTCCAGCGGCAGGCCGATGCGCCGGTCGATGTCGGCAACCAGCCCCGCGCCGTCGGTGTTGTCGCCGAGCACGTCGTCGCCGTCGAAGGCGAGCGTGTTGACCGCCCCGGCGGCCACCGCGCGCGGCGTGTGGCGGCGCGCGTAGGCAAAGGCCTCGGGCTTGAAGGGCAGCGTCACGTTGAGCCCGCCGCCGCCGTCGGCACGGAACGCGTCGACCGCCGCCGCGAAGCCGTGCGGCGGCGCGAGCAGCCTGCCGTACTCGATGGCCTCGCCGGTCTGCGCGGCGAACATCGCATGGATCTCCGGCGAGCGGCTGTGCGCGATCGGGTTACCGATCACCGCGTAACGAGCGGGTCTCGAGGGCATCGTTGGTGAAGGTCCAGGTGCGTACGATCTGCAGGATGTCGCCTTCGAGTGCCATTTCGGGCGGGAATCGCTCGTAGGGCTGGCCCGCATAGACGATCTGCTTAACCGCGCGGTTGAGCGCCTCGAACTTCGACTTTTTGTTGAGCACCACGTCGACCACGTTGCCGTGCTTGTCGATCTCGACAGTGATGATCAGCGAATCGTACTGCCGGCCGCGCGCCTCCGGCGGGAAGCGCTCGGTGCCGATTTGCTCGATCTTGCTCGCCCAGTCGGCGACGTAGCGCGCGTAGTTCACGCCGACCGCGTTGACGCCGAAGGTCAGCCGCTTGGGCCGCTTGTTGTAGTCCTCGACGTTGCGCGCGATCTCGGCCTGCATTCGCGCGAGCACTGCGTTGATGTCGACGCGGTCGGCGGCATCGGGGCGCGGCGCCTCGGGCGGCCTCTCGGGCGTCACGTAGGACTGCGGGCCCTTTGCGATCGTCATCAGCTCGCGCTGCTGGCGCTCGAGCTCCTCGGCGCGGCGGCGCTGCTCCTGCAGCACCGTGCCGTCGCGGGCGACGGTCTCGGCGGCCAGCGGCGACTTCGCACGACCGCGCTCGTTTTCGCCACCGCCCTCTTGGTTGACCTGCGCGAGCACCTCGGGTTTGACCGGGCGCTCGCGCGTCTGCGCGTTGAGCAGGACCACCTCGAGCCGCGCGTCGTTCGGGTTCACCCGGATCGGGGCCGGCATGGAGAATTTCATGAACATCACGAACGCATGCAGCAGCAGCGAGGCGACGAGCGCCACCCGCATCGGATCGCGCACCGTGAGCACATTGTCGAGCCGGCGGCGCCAGGCGGGGCGAGGCGCGGGTGGGGCGGGTGGGGCGGGTGCGGCGGGTGCGGGGCGAGGCGCGTCGCGCTCGGCAGCGCGCGTGTCGCGCGCCGCTGCCGGGCCTGCCGGGGCGCCGTCCGACGCCGCCGGACCCGACCCGCGCCGTCCGCCTCGCCCGCCCGCCCCGCCGCCCAGCCGGCGCGCGGCCGCCCCGGCAGAGCGGTCCTCGTCGGGCGGTGGCGTCGGGGCGCGCGGCGGGGCCATGGCGTATCGCCGCTCAGGCAGCGCCCGCGGGCGCGTCGTCACCGGCGCCACCCGCGCCCTGGGCGGCGGCATCGCCGGCGGCCGGGTCCGCATCGGCCCCGGACGGTTCGGACACCTGCTCGGCCTGCGGGGGACCCGGTACCTCGTCGACCCCGTCCATCGGGTCCTCGAGCTCGACCAACTCGGACTCCTCGCTGACATCGGGCGCAAACTCGATGAAGCGCGCCGACACCGACAGCTCGAGCAGGTCGGTCTCGCTCAGGTCGACGACGATGCGTCGGCCCGGCGCGAGCTGCATCGCCGGCAGCTCGGGCATGCGCACATAGAGCGGCGCGCGCGCCATACGCACCAGCTCGTCGCGGACCACCACTGCCTCGATGCGGCGCGATGGCTGCTGCTCGACCCAGCGCAGGCACCAGTAGCGCTCCATGCGCTGCTGGAACTCCGCGTAGGACGCATAGCGGGCCTCGAACGACTGGATGACCGCGTACAGGTCGGCGTCGTTGCCGGAATACGGCGGCGTCATGCCCCCGGCGACTGCGATCAGCTGGCGCTGGTTGACCAGGTCGACGTAGCGGCGCAACGGCGAGGTCGCCCAGCCGTACTGCGCCACGCCCAGCCCCTGGTGGGGTTGTGCGTGGGTGGTCATGCGCACCCGCGCGCCCGGCGCTTGCGTGCGGTAGATGCCGGGCACGCGGTGGTCGGCGAGCAGGCCGCCCCAGGCCGAGTTCGCGAGGATCATCATCTCGGCGACGATCCGGTCAAGCGGCGCGTCGCGGCGACGCTGCACGATGCGCACCGACTCGGCGCCCAGGGCGTCGCGCTCGACGTAGAAGCTGAAGTCGACGCGGTTGCGGCCCTCGGGCTTGCCTCGCATGCGGTCGCGCCCCTCCGACAGCCCGAGGGTCAGGCGCCACAGCACCCGCAGCGCGCCGGCCTGCGGCAGCGTGGCCAGCGGGTCGGCGGCGCCCGGTGCAGGCTCGGCGAGCGCCTCCTCGGAGACCAGGTCGTCGAGCCGATCGTGGCGCAGGTTCGCGGCGACGCGGATTCGCTCGACTCGGGTGTGCGTCGAGGACACGATCCGGCCGGTCTCGTCGAGGTCGGCATACAGCGACAGCGCCGGCAGCTCGCGCCCAGCCTCGAGCGAGAAGCGCTCGATCGGCAGGTCCGGCAGCATGGTGATCTTGTCGCCGGGCATATAGACCGTCGACATCCGCTCGCGCGCGAGCTGGTCGAGCGCATCGCCGGGTGCGATTGCGATGCCGGGCGCTGCGATGTGCACGCCGATTCGCAGGCCGCCGTCGGGCCGGCGCTGCACCGACAGGCAGTCGTCGATCTCGGTGGTCGTAGAGTCGTCGATCGAGAAGGTCCCGGCCTCCGACAGCGGCAGCCCGGCCAGGCGCGCGGCGAGCGTCTCGTCGAGCGGCTCCGGCTCGATACGGCCGAAGCCCGTGCCCTGCGGGAACTGCTCGGCGAGGAAGCAGCCCATGTGCAGCGCACGCGCGTCGGCGAAAGCCCCGGCCGACAACAGCACGCGCGCCGGCGGCGAGCGCGTGATCGCACAGGCGCGATCGAGCGCCTTCCACTCGACCGCGTTCTTGTCCGGGCGCACCAGCAGCCGGGCAGCCTCGCGGCGGATTTCCTCGGGCGACTCGCCGTCGGCCAGCGCCTGCGCCCAGGTCTCGACACGGGCGGCCTGCTCCTTCTTGCGCTCGACGGCCGCCAGCGCAGCGCGCAGCGTCTCGGGCTGCGCGGGGCGATAGCGACCGCGCCCCTTGCGATAGAAGTACACCGGGGCGCCGTGCAGGCGCAACAGCAGGCTCGCCGCCTCGACCGGCGACGGCGGATGGCCATAGTAGTCGTCGGCGAAACCGGCAAAGTCGAACTCGTCCTGCGGCGCGCACTCCCAGAGGAAGTCGAGATCGATGCCCTCGGCCGCGCGGTGGGCCTGCTCGAGCAGCTCGGCAGGGGACGGCGCAGGAAAGCGCAGAAGCACCATCGAGGTCTTGACCTTCGTTCGCTTGCCGCTGGCCGCCTCGACCTGCAGGCTGGCTCCGGCATCGGCGAGGACGGTGCCGGCCTTGAAGGCGCCGTCTTCCTCGAACAGGACGTGGGTGCTCGCCATGGGGACGCTGGGACTTCCGGTGACGCGGCCAAGCGCCGCCGAGCGCTCAATTATAGCCAGTCGGCTACACTGACTGCCTGACAGCGACGACGGAAGACTGCCATGGCGATGGACGTCATCGACTACCGAATCGAAGGCGGCGAGATGCAGTACGTCGAGGTCGAGCTCGACCCCGGCGAGGCAATGGTCGGTGAGGCCGGCAGCCTGATGTACATGGAAGACGGGATCTCACTGGACACCGTCTTCGGCGACGGCAGCGGCGGCGGCGGCGGCGGGCTCTTCGGCAAGCTGCTCGGCGCCGGCAAGCGGCTGTTGACCGGCGAGTCGCTGTTCACCTCGGTCTACGTCAACCAGGCGGCGGTGCGCCGCAAGCTCGGCTTCGCGGCGCCCTACCCCGGCCGCATCCTGCCGATGGACCTCTCGAGCATGGGCGGGCGCGTCATGTGCCAGCGCGACGCCTTCCTGTGCGCGGCCCGCGGCGTGTCGCTCGGCATCGCCTTCCAGCGCAAGCTCGGCGCCGGCTTCTTCGGCGGCGAGGGCTTCATCATGCAGAAACTCGAGGGTGACGGGCTGGCCTTCGTGCATGCCTGCGGCACGGTGATGGAGCGGCGCCTCGCCCCGGGCGAACTGCTGCGGGTCGACACCGGCTGCGTCGTCGCCTACACCGACGGCGTGGACTTCGACGTCGAATATGTCGGCAAGGTCAAAACCGCGCTGTTCGGCGGCGAGGGCCTGTTCTTCGCGCTACTTCGCGGTCCCGGCACCATCTGGCTGCAGTCGCTGCCGTTCTCGCGGCTGGCCTCGCGGGTGTTCGCAGCCGCGCCGCAGAAAGGCGGCGGCCGCGAGCAGGGCGGGCTGTCCTCACTGCTCGGCGGCGACGACGATTGAGCAGGCGCCGCCGGTGAGCGCGGACGCGCCGGCGCGCCTGCCCGCGTTCCTCTGGGCGCTGGCGCTGGGCAACCTGGTGGTCGGCACCGGCGGCTTCATGATCGGCGGCATCGTCGAGCCGCTGTCCCTTGCGCTCGGCACTTCGGTCTCGACCACCGGCCAGCTGATGACGGTGTACTCGGCGGCCAACGCGGTCGCAGCACCCCTGCTGGTCGCGGTGGCCGGGCGCTTCGATGCGCGGACCGTGCTGTGGGCGGCGATGGTGCTGCTGCTGGGCGCGAATGTCGCCTCCGCCCTCGCCGCGACCTGGGGGGATCTCGCGCTGGCGCGCATCGCGATGGCCTGCGGCGCAGGCCTGTTCACTCCCACCGCGGCCGCGCTCGCGGTCGCGCTGGTGCCGCCGGCGATGCGCGGGCGCGCCCTGTCGGTGACCTTCGCCGGCATCGGGCTGTCGTACGTGATCGGCGTGCCCTTCGGCGCCTGGGCGGGGCTGTCGCGCTTCGGCTGGCCGCTGGCGTTCTGGGGGGTGGCGGCGGCCGCGCTCGCGGTGCTGGCCTTGCTGCTGGTTCGGGCGCCGCGCGGCGTGCCGACCGCGCCGGCCAGCCTGTCGGGCATCGGCGTCATGCTGCGCGATCCGCGGATCGTCGGTGCGCTCTCGATCACCGGCGTCTACTTCGCGTCGATCTTCTCGATCTTCAGCTACGTCGGCGCATTCCTGCGGGAGTACGCCGGCGTACCCGCGCCGATGATCGCGGCCGTCCTGGCCGGCTTCGGCGTGGCCGCGCTCGGCGGCACCTTCCTCGGCGGCACGCTCGCCGACCGGTTCGGCCCGACGCGCCTGATGTACGGCATCTGCGCCGGTTTCGTGCTGGTCTTCGCCGCGATCGGGTCGATGCCCGGTCGCACCCGGCCGGTGGTGGCGGCCTTCCTGTGCTGGGGCGTGATCGGCTTTGCGTTCTATGCGGCCCAACAGTCGCGCCTGGTGTCGATGGCACCCAAGCAGGCCACGGCCGTGCTGGCGCTCAACGCGTCGATGATCTACGTCGGCACTGCCGCGGGCGCGGCGATCGGCGGCGCGGTGATCGCCTCGGTCGGTTACCGCGGGCTGCCGCTCGTATCGGCGCTGCTGATCGCCTGCGTCGCGCTGCTGCTGCGGGCGACCGAGGGGCCGCCGGCGGGCGCAGGCGTGGGCGCGCAGGCCTGACGCGCCATCCGCCTCCCTGGCACAGTCGCGCCCCCGCCCACCAAGCCCGCCCATGCTCGATGCGCTCCTCCCTCTGCTGAAGGCCGTCCTGGTCGTGCCGCTGACGCTGCTGCCGATTATCAATCCGCCCAGCGTGGCACCCGTGTTCGTGGCGACTGTCGGCTCCGACGCGACCGTGGTCGCGCGCCTGGCGCGGCAGGTCGCGATCAATGCGTTTTTCGTGGTGGCGGGCTCGCTGCTGGTCGGCACCTACGTGCTCGAGTTCTTCGGCATCTCGCTGCCCATCGTGCGCATCGGCGGCGGCCTGCTGGTGGCAAGCGCCGGCTGGCGGATGCTGCACAGCCGCGAGGACGACGAGGTCCGCTCGGCGGCCGCGCTGCAGACGACCGCGCTGTCGTACGAGGCGCTGCAGAGGAAGAGTTTCTATCCGCTCACCTTCCCGCTGATGACCGGCCCCGGCACCATCGCCGCCTCGATTGCGCTCGGCGCGCAGATTCCCGACTCACCCATCTTGTACCTGACCCATGCAACAACGGCGGTCGTCGGCGCCGCCCTCACCGCCGCGGTGATCTACTTGTCGAATCGCCACGCCGGCGGCATGCTCGGACGGCTCGGCCCACTGGGCACGCTGGTGATGATGCGGCTGGCCGCCTTCATCCTGCTGTGTATGGGGCTCGACATCCTGTGGACGGGGTGGCTGGAGCTGAACGCGGTGCCGCGCACGTTGTGACGCACGTCGCGCGCCAGGGCGGCGCGCCATCAGGCCCCTCCAGCACGCGCAGCGCGCTGGCCGCCAGCGGTGGACCGGCGCCCTCAGAGCTGGATACCTCCCGACACCTCGATCACGGCCCCGTCCAGGTAGCTCGCGTCGTCCGAAGCCAGGAACATGTAGACCGCCGCGGTCTCCTCGGGCGTGCCGAGGCGCCCGAGCGGCACCTTGGCACGCATCTTCTGCATCGCCTCGTCGGGGATGGTCGGCAGAATGGCGGTGTTGACACAGCCCGGGCAGACCGCGTTGACGATCGAGCCCGCGCCCTGCGCGACCATCGACTCGGCCGCCGCCTGGTTGCACTCGAACACGCCCTTGACGTTGACTGCGATCACCGAGTCGAACTGGGCGGAGCTCATCTTCGCGAGCCGCGCGTCCTGGGTGATGCCGGCGTTATTGATCAGCACGTCGATGCGGCCCAACCGGCGCGCACCTCGGCGACCATCGCGTCGATGGCCACCCGGTCGGTGACATCGACGAGACAGCCGAGCGCTCGGCCACCGGCCAGGTGGGCAGCCGCGCGATCGGCGTGCTGCTCGGCCTCGAAGCAACGCTGAACCCGTTCAGCGAGCACCCGGCCTGGGCGCCGCTCGCCGGGCTGCCGCATCCCGAGCGCGTTGCGCGCCTGCAGGCCGACACGGCGCTGCGCGCGCGGCTGGTCGACGAGCGCCTCCAGGACGGCCGCACCCGGAAGATCGGCGGCATGTTCGAGCGCGCCTTCGAGATGGGCGCGGTGCCCGACTATGAACCCGATCCCGCGGCCTCGTCGCCCCAGGGCTGCGTGCCGACCTGAACCTGATCGACCTCGGCGGGCTGGTGCTTCACCGGCCCTGGATCGAGCACGACCTGCCGGCCGGCGACAAGCGCTTCCTGCAGGCCGCCACCGGCTACCGGCACACCTTCGTGGCGGGCGTCGAGACGCTGCGCGACGACCGGCCGACGGGTTCGACGCCGGGGCGGCTGGTGCGCTCGTGGGCGGGCGCTATGGTGAGCGTGGGCTGAGGCTTGGAGATGGGCGACGGCGCCGGCTCAGATCGGGCGGGCGCCGGCCACGCCGGCGAAGGCCAGCACCGCGTCGAGATGCTCGGCGAAGTCGGACATCCCGTGGTCGCTGCCCTCGATCACATGGTGGCGTGCCCCCGGGTAGGCCGCCACCATCTCATGCCAGTCGAGCAATTCGTCGCCGGTCGCGGCCAGCAGGAAGTAGCGCTCCGGGCGCGTGATGCGCCCGACCTGGATCGCGGCCACCTCGTCGAGGTGCGCCTGCGTCAGCTCGAAGCGGCTAGAGGGGTCGTGGTACATCGTCTGCGGCCCGAGGTAGGCGGCGAGCCGGGCGGCGGGGCGGGTCGCCGGATTGAGCAGCACCGCGCGACAGCCATGGCGCTCCGCGAGGTAGGTCGCGTAGCAGCCACCGAGCGAGCTGCCGACGAGGGTGTCGTCCGGCCGGAGCGGCCAGCGCGACGCGACCAGGTCGATCGCCTCGCGCGGCGACACCGGCAGCTCAGGGCAGGCGAACTCGGCGGACCGGTCCAGCTCGGCCATGCGCCGCTCGAGCAGCTGCGCCTTGAACGAGGCCGGCGAGGACCGGAAGCCGTGCAGATAGACAATCATGGGGTCAGGCAACCGGAGGTTCAGCGCCTGCCCAGCGCATCGAGCAGCTTATCGTGGACGCCGCCGAAGCCGCCATTGCTCATCACAAGCACCCGGTCGCCCGAGCGGGCCTCGGCGGCGACCGCCGCCACCAGCGCATCCAGCGCGGTGAAGACCGCGGCCCGCTCCCCGAGTGGCGCTAGCGCCTCGGCGGCATCCCAGCCGAGCCCGCCCGCATAGCAGTAGGTCCGCTCCGCGTTCGCGAGGCTGCCCGGCAGCAGGGCCTTCATCGCGCCCAGCTTCATGGTGTTCGAGCGCGGTTCGATCACTGCGAGGATCCGCTCGCCGGGGGCGAGCCGCGCACGCAGCCCGTCGATTGTCGTCTCGATCGCGCTCGGATGGTGGGCGAAGTCGTCGATCACCACGACGCCGCCGGCGCTGCCGCGCACCTCCATCCGGCGCTTGACGCCGCCGAAGCGCCCGAGCGCGGCAATGGCGTCGGCCGGTGCCACGCCGGCATGCTCGGCGGCGACGATGGCGGCGATGGCGTTCGAGCGGTTGTGACGTCCGGACAGCGGCAGCCGGCAGCGGCCGATGCGCTCGACGCCGCGGCACACGTCGAAGGCCGCGGCCTCGGACTCCTCGACCACAGACTCAGCATGCCAGCCGTCATCGGTGTCGAACGTGACATGTTCGCTCCAGCATCCGCGAACCAGGACCCGGGCCAACTGGGCCTGCGCGCCGTTCACGACGAGCCGGCCGCTGCGGGGCACCGTTCTCACGAGATGGTGGAATTGCGTTTCGATCGCAGCCAGATCGGGAAAGATGTCGGCATGATCGAACTCGAGGTTGTTCAGGATCGCGGTCGTCGGCCGGTAGTGTACGAACTTCGAGCGCTTGTCGAAGAAGGCGGTGTCGTACTCGTCGGCCTCGATCACGAACGGCGCGTCAGGCGTGGACAGGCGCGCCGAGAACGGGAAGTCCACCGGGACGCCGCCGATCAGGAAACCCGGCGAGCGGCCGCAGGCCTCGAGGATCCAAGCGAGCAGCGACGAGGTGGTGGTCTTGCCGTGGGTGCCGGCGACTGCCAGCACCGGGCGCCCGGCCAGCACGTGCTCGGCGAGCCACTGCGGACCGGAGATATAGGGCTGACGGGCGTCGAGGATCGCCTCCATCAGCGGGTTGCCGCGGGTCACGACGTTGCCGATGACCCAGGCATCCGGCCTCAGTGCGAGCTGCGAGGCGTCGAAGCCCTCGATCAGGTCGATACCGAGCGCACGCAGTTGGTCGCTCATCGGCGGGTACACGTTGGCGTCGCAGCCGGTCACGCGGTGGCCCGCCTCGCGGGCGATCGCGGCCAGGCCGCCCATGAAGGTGCCGCAGATGCCGAGGATGTGCAGGTGCATGAGGCCGATTCTACCGATCGGATACACTCGATCGACGACCGCCCGGCGCCCCGTCCGGGCCGGCGCCCCCACGGACGCCTGCTCCGATGTCCGATGCCCTGACCGCCGACACACTGCCCCCCGACGTCCCACCGCCCGACGCCGCCCGCTTCGCCACGCCCATCCCGCGCCCGCCGGGCACGCCCGAGCCGGTACAGACCACCGACCCGCTGCGCCGCGAGATCGCCGCGACCGCTGCCCGCCTGATCGCCGACGGCGGGCTCGACTACGGCACCGCCAAACGCCGTGCAGTGCAGTCGCTCTTCGACGGCGACGCGCTGCCGCGCGGCGCGATGCCCGACAACGCGGAGGTCGACGCCGCGCTGCGCGAGCACCTCGAGCTCTTCGACGACGCCCACGCGGCCCGCGTCGCCCGGATGCGCCGGGTCGCGCTCGCCCTGATGCAGGCCCTGTCCGGCTACGCCCCCTACCTCACCGGCGCGGTATGGAAGGGCATCGTCGCCGAACACGCACCGATCCACATCCAACTCTTCCATGACGACGTCAAGGACATCGAGATCCGACTGCTCAACGACGGCATCGACTTCGAGGTCGGCGAGATCGCCCATTTCCGCGGCGACAGCGGGCGGCGCGACGTCGAAGCGCTGATGATGGTCTGGCGAGGCGAGCCGGTGATGCTCTCGCTGTATCCGCAGGACGACCTGCGCGGCGCACTTCGCGGCACGCCCGCCGAGCGCGGCGACGCGAGCAGCGTGGCGCGGCTGCTCGCAGCCACGCCCGGGGAACTCGGATGAGTCGCCCGGTGCACGGGGCTCGCCGCCGCTGGCTGGTCGGTGGCGGCCTCGCGGTGGCGGCGGCCGGGCTGGGGGTTTGGGTCGGCTTGCGCCGGCTGGAACCCGCCGACGCGGCCGACGAGGCGGTGGCTCTGCTGCTCGCTCAATCGCTGCCAGACGCCGGCGGCCAGCCATTGGCGCTCGCCCGGTTCGGCGGACGTCCGCTGGTGGTCAACTTCTGGGCGACCTGGTGCGCGCCCTGCGTCGAGGAAATGCCGGAACTGTCGGCGTTGCATACCGAGCTCTCGAACAAGGGACTGGGGATGGTCGGCATCGGCATCGATTCCGCAGCCAAGATCGCGGAGTTCTCTGCCCGCAGCCCGGTGAGCTACCCGCTGGTGGTGGCCGGCATGGGCGGCAGCGAGTTGGCGCGCCGTTTCGGCAATCAGGCTGGCGCGCTACCCTTCACCGTGCTCGTCGACCGGCGGGGGCAGATCGCCCACCGGCTGCTCGGGCGGGTCGACATCACCCGCTTGAAGGCCATGACGGAAGCCCTCGTCGGCTGATCATCGCTGTCCGCGACACCTCTCGAGGCATCCGCAGGCCTGCGGTCGGGAGCCCACAGGCTGGACAGTAGCCCCCCGGGGGGAGCACAATCCGCGCCGTTCGACGCAAAATGGCTACCTGTTCGATGGACAAGACGATCTGGGTGCTCCACGGCCCCAACCTGAACCTGCTCGGCACCCGCGAGCCAGGTGTATACGGGGGGACGACACTCGCGCAGATCGACACGATGCTGCGCGAAGACGCCACCGCCGCGGGCGTCTGCGTCGAATCGTTCCAGAGCAACCACGAGGGCGCGCTCGTGGACCGGATCCACGCCGCGCGCGATGCGAAGGTCGACTTCATCGTCATCAACCCGGCGGCGTTCACGCACACCAGTGTCGCGATCCGCGACGCCCTCGCCGGCGTGGCGATCCCGTTCGTCGAAGTGCATCTGTCCAATGTGCACAAGCGCGAGCCCTTCCGTCACCACTCCTACTTCTCCGACCTTGCGGTCGGAGTGATCGCCGGACTCGGCCCGAACGGGTACCGGTGTGCACTGCAGTTCGCGATCGAGACGAGCCGGCGCTGAGCCGACCGGATCGCCGACGCCCAACCGCCAGGACACTTCCATGGATCTGCGAAAGCTCAAGACCCTGATCGACCTCGTCGCCGAGTCCGGCATCTCGGAACTCGAAATCACCGAGGGCGAAGGCAAGGTGCGCATCGTCAAGGGCCCGATCCCGATGCCCCAGGGCTACATGCAAGCGCCGATGCAGATGCAGCCGATGCCGATGCAGCACGCCCCGGCCCCGGCCCCCGCTCCCGTGGCGGCGGCGGCACCGGTCGCCGAGCCGCCGCCGGAAGACACCGGTCACGTCGTGAAGTCGCCGATGGTCGGCACGTTCTACCGCTCGGCGAATCCGAACTCGCCGCCGTTCGCCGAGGTCGGCACGCAGGTCAAGGAAGGCCAGACCCTGTGCATCGTCGAGGCGATGAAGTTGATGAATGAAATCGAGTCGGACAAGGCCGGCACGGTCAAGGCGGTGCTCGTCGAGAACGGCCAGCCGGTCGAGTACGGCCAGCCGCTGTTCGTGATCGAGTGACAGGGCGATGTTCGACAAGATCCTGATCGCCAACCGCGGCGAGATCGCGCTGCGGATCCAGCGTGCCTGCCGCGAGCTGGGCATCAAGACGGTGGTGGTGCACTCCGAGGCCGACACCGAGGCCAAGTACGTGAAGCTCGCCGACGAGTCGGTCTGCATCGGGCCCGCCCCGTCGCGCGACAGCTACCTGAACATCCCGGCCATCATCAGCGCCGCCGAGGTCACCGACTCCGAGGCGATCCATCCGGGCTACGGCTTTCTCTCCGAGAACGCGGACTTCGCCGAGCGCGTCGAGAAGAGCGGCTTCGTGTTCATCGGTCCGCGCCCCGAGTCGATCCGCATCATGGGCGACAAGGTCAGCGCGAAGGACGCGATGCGCGCGGCCGGCGTGCCGGTCGTGCCTGGCTCCGAGGGCGCGCTGCCGGAGGACCCGAAGGAGATCGTCAAGATCGCGCGCGCGGTCGGCTACCCGGTGATCGTCAAGGCCTCGGGCGGGGGCGGCGGACGCGGAATGCGCGTCGTATACACCGAGGCGGCGCTGCTCAACGCGGTGACGATGACTCGCAGCGAGGCGGGGGCGGCCTTCGGCAACCCCGCCGTCTACCTCGAGAAGTTCCTCGAGAATCCGCGTCACATCGAGATCCAGATCCTCGCCGACGAGTTCCGCAACGCGGTGTACCTCGGGGAGCGCGACTGCTCGATGCAGCGCCGGCACCAGAAGGTGATCGAGGAGGCGCCGGCCCCCGGCATCGCGCGACGGCTGATCGACCGCATCGGCGCGCGCTGCGCCGACGCCTGCAAGAAGCTCGGCTACCGTGGCGCCGGCACCTTCGAGTTCCTGTACGAAGACGGCGAGTTCTTCTTCATCGAGATGAACACCCGCGTGCAGGTCGAGCATCCGGTGACCGAGGCGATCACCGGCATCGACATCGTGCAGGAGCAGATCCGCATCGCCGCCGGCGAGAAGCTGCGCTTCCGCCAGCGCGACATCGTGCTCAAGGGGCATGCGATCGAATGCCGGATCAACGCCGAGGATCCGTTCAAATTCACCCCGTCTCCGGGGCGCATTACCGGGTGGCATCCTCCGGGCGGGCCGGGCATCCGGGTCGACTCGCATGCGTACGCGAACTACTTCGTGCCGCCGCACTACGACTCGATGATCGGCAAGGTCATCGCCTACGGCGACACCCGCGACCAGGCGCTGCGCCGGATGCGGATCGCGCTGTCGGAGATGGTGGTCGAGGGCATCCAGACCAACCTGCCGCTGCACCGTGAGATGCTCACCGACGCGCGCTTCGTTGCCGGCGGAACATCCATCCACTATCTCGAGAACAAGCTCGCGCAGCGATGAGGTCGCCGAGAGGCGGCCCCGTCGTGCGGCAGCACAGGCCCCCCATGTCCGGCTGGCACGAACTCCGCATCGAAGTCGCACGCGACGACGCCGAGCCCTGGAGCGACGCGCTCCTGGAGGCGGGCGCGCTGTCGGTGCAGGCCGAGGACGCCGACGCCGAATCGCCGGACGAGCAGCCGCTCTACGGTGAGCCCGGCATGCCCGCGGCCGGCGCCGAGCGCATGCCGGGCTGGTTCCGCACGGTGCTGGCCGCGCTGATCGATGAGTCGGTCGACGCGCGGTCGGTGCTCGATGCGGCTGCCGAGGCGATCGGCCGGCCTGCGCCGCCGATTGCCGAGATCCGCTTCGTCGCCGACCAGGACTGGGTGCGCCTGACGCAGTCCCAGTTCGAGCCCATCCTGATCGGCGAGCGGCTGGTGATCACGCCGAGCTGGCATGCAAGCGACGACCCCTCGCGCATCGAGATCGTGCTCGACCCGGGCCTGGCGTTCGGCACCGGCAGCCATCCGACGACCCGCCTGTGCCTGCAGTGGCTCGAGCGCACGCTGCCGGCGGGCGCGACCGTGATCGACTACGGCTGCGGCTCGGGCATCCTCGCGATCGCCGCGGCGCGACTCGGTGCGGCACACGTGGTCGGCGTCGACATCGACCCGCAGGCGCTGGTGGCTACGCGCGAAAACGCGCAGCACAACCGTGTCGAGGTCGAGGTGCGAGCGAGCAGCGAGGCGCGGCCGGAGCCGGCTGACGTGGTGGTCGCCAACATCCTGTCGAGTCCGCTGAAGCTGCTCGCGCCCATGCTGACCGACCTGGTGAGGCCCGGCGGCTTGCTGGTGATCTCGGGCGTGCTCGAGCGCCAGATCGACGATGTGTCGGCGGCCTATGCACCGCGCCTCGCCCTCCAGGTGGCAGGGCTCGCGGACGGCTGGGCTTGCCTGGCCGCAACCAAACCCCGATGATCGGCTGCGATGTCCCTCGCGACCACCTGCCCCCAGTGCAAGACCAGCTTCAAAGTCGTCCCTGACCAGCTGAAGCTGCGACGCGGGCTGGTGCGCTGCGGCGTCTGCCAGCACGTCTTCTCCGGCATCGAATACCTGCGCTACGTCAACGATGCGGCGCGCACCGCGCAGCGCCTCGCCCGCGAGCGCGCAGTGGCTGCGGGGCCGAGCTGGGGTGCGCCCCCGGCTGCGCAGGCGGCAGCGCCCGTGCGAAAGGCCGCCGACGGGTCGCAGGGGGATGCGCCGGTTGCTTCGGCGGGCGGCGCGCCTAACCCGCCGCCGGCGTCCCGGCCGACCGCGCCGGACGGTGTGGCCGACGTCCCTGACCGCGCAGGCGGCACATCCGATGCGTTCGGCGGCCTGGTGACCCGCACCGGGGGCACGTCGGATGGCATGGCGCCCACCGACGCGGCATCACCGCCCTCGGCGGCACCCGCGCCCCGGGACCGGCCCGCCGAGACACCCGCTGCATCGACGCCGGGCGGGTTGGCCGCCGCCCCGCAGGTCGCCGTCCATGCAGCGGCAGCCGAGGGGCCCGAGGCGCCGCGCGAGTCGTCGACGGATCCCTGGGCGGCGGCGGCACATGCCGCACACGAACGCTCGCTCACGGAGACGGCGCCGGAGGAGGCCGCGCCCGGGACCGACCCGCTGCGCGGCGCGGGCTCACTGGCCCCCGGGGCGTTCGAGCCTGGGCGTGCGATGCCGAGCACGGGCCCCGATCCGCGGGCCTTGGCGGCCGCGAACGGCGGGTTCGTCGAGCCGGCACCTGAGCCGACCGCGACGGCTCCCGCGGCGATGGCGCCTTCCGATGCCGCGGCCAGGGCGGCGGCCTCGGCCTCGGCAGCGGCTGGGGCAGCGGCAAGCGCCGCGACGACTGCTGTGCCCGGAGCGCCCTCGGCGCTCTCCGCGTCGGCTCCATCGGCTTCATCCGCCATACCCGCGACGCCCGCGACCGCCGGCCTCCTCGCGCTCCCCGCCCCCGGCACCCGGCGTTCGGTCGCGGAATCGCTCGACGACCTGCTCGCGCGGCCGACCGTGCCTTGGCCCAATACCGCCGGGCCGCAGACCCTCATCTCCGGCGACGAGGACCTGAAGACTGCCTTCTTTCTGCCGGACTCGGCATTCGGACCGCTGACGGTTGATGGCGCCGAGAGCGGGCCGCGGACGGTGTCGCGTCCGGCCGGCCGCATCGATGCGATCGACCCGGATCCGATCACCCGGCTGCGCCCCGAGGCCCGACGGGTGCCGTCCGGGGACGGTGCCGTCGGACTGGCGCCGCAGCCCGACCGGAGCTTCTTCGACGAGTCCACGATCGACGCGCCGATGTCCGAGATCGCGGGCACGCCGTCGCGCCGCGAGGCGCGCGGACCCGAACGCGCGATCGACTACTTCCCCGGCGTGCGCAACCGCAGCCGCGGCCTCGGTCTGGCGCTGTCGCCGGCGGCCTGGATCGCCGCGGGCGCGCTGACGTTGCTGCTCGGCCTGCAGGCGGTCGTTGGCTGGCGCGACGCGATCGCCGCCCGGGCCCCCTTCGTCGCGCCGCTCCTCGGCGCGCTGCTCTCGCCCTTCGGCGCCGCCCTCGCTCCGCCTCGCGACCTCGACGCGCTGACCATCGAGGGCTTCGAGCTGCAGCCCGCGGGTGCGCCGAACACGCTGCAGCTTTCAGCCATGCTGCGCAACCGCAGTGGCCTTGCGGTCGGCTATCCGGCGATGGAGCTCACGCTGACAGACAGCGTCGGCGCGCTGCTGGTCCGCAAGATCATTCCGGTCGACGCCTGGCTGCCCGACTCGGCGGCACGCGCCGCCGGCATTGCAGCAGGCACCGAACGGCCGCTGCGCCTTGCGCTCGAGCACAACGGACTACAGCCCACCGGCTATGCGGTCTCCCTCTTCTACCCGTGACCCGGCGACGGGCCGCCCTCCATCTCGGACCCTCTCGGACAATGACGACTCGCGTATTGATCAGCGGTTCGGTGGCCTACGACACGATCATGGTGTTCGCCGGCCACTTCAAGGACCACATCCTTCCCGACCGCGTCCACATGCTGAACGTGTCGTTCCTCACCCTCGACATGAAGCGCGAGTTCGGCGGCTGCGCCGCGAACATCGCCTACACGCTCAAGGGCCTGGGCGGCTCGCCGACTGTGCTGGCCGCCGTCGGCCGGGACGGCGGCGAGTACGTCGAGCGCATGGCCGCCCTCGGCATCGACACCACGTCGATCCTGCGCTGCGACGACCTGTACACCGCGCAGGCATTCATCACGACCGACCTGTCCGACAACCAGATCACCGCGTTCCACCCGGGCGCGATGGGCCGCGCGCACGAGGTCGCGGCGACCGGGCCGGCCGCCTGGGGCATCGTCGCGCCAAACGGCAAGGACGCGATGTTGCGCCACGCACGTGAGTACGCCGCGGCCGGCGTGCCCTGGATCTTCGATCCGGGCCAAGCGCTGCCGATGTTCTCCGGCGAGGAGCTGCGCGCGCTGGTGGCCAGTGCAGACGCGCTCGCGGTCAATGACTACGAGTGCGGGATGGTCTGCGACAAGACCGGCCTGACCGAGGCGCAGCTCGCCGCGCAGGTCACCGCGATGATCGTGACCCGCGGCGGTGACGGCTCGACCCTGCACCACGCCGGCGGTACCGAGACGATCGAACCGGTCGGGATCGGCACCGCCGTCGACCCGACAGGCTGCGGCGACGCCTACCGCGGCGGCCTGCTCTACGCCCTTGCGTCGGGAATGGGCTGGCCGGTCGCCGCCCGCCTGGGCAGCGTGATGGGCGCGATGAAGATCGAGCACTCCGGGCCGCAGAACCACCGAGTGGAACGCGATGCGGTCGCTGCGCGCTACCGCACCGCGTACGGTGCGGCCCCCTGGTAGGACGCACCACCCCGCGCCGCGACAGCACGGCCGCGGCGCGCCCGCGTCGTCCCTGTCAGCGCAGCAGGGCCGGCAGCGTGTCGAAGCTGAAGACCATCAGCAGCACCTGCAGCAGAAGGATCAGCACCAGCGGCGAGAGGTCGACGCCGCCGATGGCGGGGACCACGCGGCGGATCGGCCCGAGCATGGGTGCGGTGAGCTGCTGGATCGCGGGCGCCAGCGGCGCGTAGGGGTTCACCCATGACAGGACGGCCTGCACCAGCACCAGACCGATCGCGAGCCACACCGTCCAGCGCACCAGCGAGATCGTCGCCCACAGCAGGACGCCGCCCGGATTAGGCACGATGACGTTGCGGAGGACAACGAAGTACAGCACCCCGGTGAGCAGCGCCACGAGGAGCGCCGCTAGCACGCTCGCCCAGTCCATCGTGCGGCCGGGCGGGATCGCGCGGCGCAGTGGCTGGACGAGCCAATCGGTCAGCGCAGAGACAAACTGACTGATCGGATTGCGTGGGTTCAAATGCACCCGGTGCGCATAGGCACGGAGCACGCAGGCGACCGACAGCAGGCTGCCCACGGTCTCGATCACCAACCACAGGATTTGGTTCATGGCGGCGGCGATTGTCGCATAAAAAAAATCGCGCCCCGTGAGGCGCGAGTACCTGGCTGGCACTGTCGCCGCCGCATCGATGTGCGGCGGTCACTTTTATGGCTGGCGGCCCGGAGGCCGCCCAATCAGGGCTTGTTGCCGGTCGGGAACGGCCATGCTGCCGCCGGATTCAACGGCTTGGCAGCCGGAGCGGCGGAGGCAGCAGGCGCGGCCGGTGCCGCAGGGGCCGCAGCGGGCTTTTCAGCCTTTTTCGCAGGCTTCTTGGCAGCTTTCTTGGCAGCAGGCTTCTTCGCAGCGGCCTTCTTGGCCGGCTTCTTCGCAGCGGCCTTCTTGGCGGCCGGCTTCTTCGCAGCAACCTTCTTGGCAGCCGGCTTCTTCGCAGCGATCTTCTTGGCCGCCGGCTTCTTCGCCGCGACTTTCTTGGCCGCCGGCTTCTTCGCCGCGGGCTTCTTCGCAGCGACTTTCTTGGCGGCTGGCTTCTTAGCGGCGACCTTCTTGGCGGCCGGCTTCTTCGCCGCCGGCTTCTTCGCGGCGACCTTCTTGGCCGCGGGCTTCTTGGCCGCGGCAGGCTTCTTGGCCGCGACAGGCTTCTTGGCGACAGGCTTCTTGGCAGCGGGTTTCTTGGCGGTTGCCATGGAGATACTCCTCAGGATGAAGTTGCGGTCATGGAAACCCGTTCCGGCACGGCACGCGGCCGCCCTCGGTGCGGGCTATTCATCGGCGCAAGAACGTAGAGAGATTTTCCTACGCTAATGAATGCGGTAGCTCGTGCCGCGGGCCTGCACGCGACACAAAAAAGGCGCCGTACCTTACGGTACGGCGCCTGCAGCTTCATGCACGGGGACTGAACCGGCGACCCGGCGCGCGGCGTCACGCGATGCGCGCGACTGCAGGGCGTCGTGTGTCGTGAAGCAAGCCGGTGTGTGTGTGTAGTCCTCGTCAACTCGAGTCTCTGCTGCGGCAATCCGCGGTTTTCAGGTATCCGTCGCCTCAGTCCCAGCTCAGCGCGCCGCCGGTCTGGTACTCGGTCACACGCCGCTCGAAGAAGTTCTGCTCCTTCTTCAGGTCGAGCATCTCGCTCATCCACGGGAACGGGTTCTCCGCTCCCGGGAACAGCGGGTCGAGCCCGATCTGCTGCGCGCGCCGGTTGGCGATGAAACGGAGGTATTCCTTGAACATCGACGCGTTCAGGCCGAGCACGCCGCGGGGCATGGTGTCCTCGGCATAACGGTACTCAAGCTCCACAGCCTGATGGAACAGGCCGACAATCTCCTCGCGGAACGCCGGTGTCCACAAGTGAGGGTTCTCGAGCTTGATCGTGTTGACCAGGTCGATGCCGAAGTTGCAGTGCATCGACTCGTCGCGCAGGATGTACTGGTACTGCTCAGCCGCGCCGACCATCTTGTTCTGGCGGCCGAGCGCGAGGATCTGCACGAAGCCGACGTAGAAAAACAGGCCTTCCATCAGGCACGAGAACACGATCAGCGAGCGCAGCAGTGCCTGGTCGTTCACCGGCGTGCCGGTGACGAAATCGGGGTCGGTCAGCGTGTCGATGAACGGAATCAGGAATTCGTCCTTGGCCCGGATCGACGCGACCTCATGGTACGCATTGAACACCTCGCCCTCGTCGAGTCCGAGGGACTCGACGATGTACTGGTAGGCGTGCGTGTGGATCGCTTCCTCGAAGGCCTGGCGCAGCAGGTACTGGCGGCACTCGGGCGCGCTGATGTGCCGGTAGGTGCCGAGCACGATGTTGTTGGCCGCGAGCGAGTCAGCGGTCACGAAGAAGCCGAGGTTGCGCTTGACGAGCCGACGCTCGTCCTCCGACAGGCCGCCCGGGGTCTTCCACAAAGCGATGTCGCGCTCCATGTTGATCTCCTGCGGCATCCAGTGGTTCGCGCAGCCGGCGAGGTACTTCTCCCAGGCCCACTTGTACTTGAACGGGACCAGTTGGTTGACGTCGGCAGCACCGTTGATGATTCGCTTGTCCTCGACGCGCACGCGGCGCGTGTCCTTGGACAGCTGTGTGCCCGAATGCAGGCGCAGCGCCTCTTCGGCAGGGGACAGCGCGACCTCGTCGTTGGACACGCGTGTGGCGGTCCGTACGGTGGAACCGGACAGGCCGAGAGAGGTGGCGGTCGGAGCGGGGATGGCGGCGGGAAACCGCGGGACGGGCGCCGCAGCCGGCCGCGGCGACGGGCCTGCAGCAGGTTGGAGCGGCTTGGCAGGAATCGGTTCGTCCCAGGACAGCATCTAATGTCTCGCTTTAGTTGGGTCGCATAACTGCTTGTACCAACGCGAGATTCCGCCGTTACTCACAGTTCGGAATCTTACGGAGGACGTCGGGCGCTTGCAACGGGTTGGTACTCACCAACTTGACTTCCTGGCGATCTCGTTGGCGTTCATGCAACAGTCGTTGCGCAAAGCACCGTTTGCCCGGCTTGTCAAATCGCCCATCGGGGCCGCCGCCGGCGTGCCTGTTGCACGTCGGCGACGGCGTCCGGCGGACGCCCGTTCAATCGTTCACTGGCAGGCCTCACATTCGGGATCGTCGAGCGCGCAGAACTTCGGGGCGATCGGCTCGTCCGACATCACGGGGCCCGTGGGTCTGGATGACTGCGTGTTGTACGAGAAGCTGCCTCCCGCCTCGCCGCCCGACGACACCGCGTTGAGCTGACCGACGCGGTCGGTCGTGCTCTTCTCGGCGTGCGTCGCGCCCTGCGTGCGCAGGTAGTAGGTGGTCTTCAGGCCGCGCAGCCACGCGAGCGAGTAGGTCTCGTGCAGCTTCTTGCCCGAGGCACCCGCCATGTAGATGTTCAGCGACTGCGCCTGGTCGATCCACTTCTGGCGGCGCGACGCGCACTCGACCAGCCAGGTCGGATCGACCTCGAAGGCCGTCGCGTAGATCGCGCGCAGGTCGGCCGGGATGCGGTCGATGCGCGCGGTGCTGCCGTCGAAGAACTTCAGGTCGGCGACCATCACCTCGTCCCACAGGCCGAGCCGCTTGAGGTCGCGCACTAGGTAGTCGTTGACCACCGTGAAGTCGCCCGAGAGGTTCGTCTTGACGTAGAGGTTCTGGAAGGTGGGCTCGATGCACGCGCCCACGCCGACGATGTTCGAGATGGTCGCGGTCGGGGCGATCGCGACGCAGTTCGAGTTGCGCATGCCGTGCTTGGCGATCCGCGCACGCAGCGCCGACCAGTCCATCGTCTCGGACATGTCGACCTCGACGTACCCGCCGCGCTGCTCGGCCAGCAACTCAAGCGAGTCCTGCGGCAGGATCCCGCGGTCCCACAGCGAGCCCTTGAAGCTGGCGTAGCGGCCGCGCTCCGCGGCGAGCTCGGTCGAGGCCCAGTACGCGTGATAGCAGACGGCTTCCATCGACCGGTCGGCGAACTCGACCGCAGCCTCGCTCGCGAACGGCACGCGCATCAGGTGCAGGCAGTCCTGGAAGCCCATGACGCCCATGCCGACGGGACGGTGCTTCAGGTTCGAGTTGCGCGCCTTCTTGACCGCGTAATAGTTGATGTCAATCACGTTGTCGAGCATCCGCATCGCGGTCGTGATCGTGCGCTTGAGCTTGTCGTGGTCGAGCGTCCACTGCCCGTCAGCGCGCTGGGTCATGTGGGCGACCAGGTTCACCGAGCCCAGGTTGCACACTGCGATCTCGCTGTCACCGGTATTCAGCGTGATCTCGGTGCACAGGTTCGAGCTGTGAACGACGCCGACGTGTTGCTGCGGCGAGCGGATGTTGCACGGATCCTTGAAGGTGATCCAGGGATGCCCGGTCTCGAACAGCATCGAGAGCATCTTGCGCCAGAGCGCGCTCGCCTGGATCTTCTTGTGCAGCTTGAGCTCGCCGCGCGCGGCCTTCTGCTCGTAGCCGACGTAGGCCTCCTCGAACGCGCGCCCGTACTTCTCATGCAGGTCGGGGCAATCGGCAGGCGAGAACAGCGTCCAGTCCTGGTTCTCCATCACCCGCTTCATGAACAGGTCGGGGATCCAGTTGGCGGTGTTCATGTCATGCGTGCGTCGGCGGTCGTCGCCGGTGTTCTTGCGCAGCTCGAGGAACTCCTCGATGTCGAGGTGCCAGGACTCGAGGTACGCGCAGACGGCGCCCTTGCGCTTGCCGCCCTGGTTGACGGCGACCGCGGTGTCGTTGACCACCTTGAGGAAGGGCACGACGCCCTGGCTCTTTCCGTTGGTGCCCTTGATGTGGCTACCCAGCGCGCGCACCGGCGTCCAGTCATTGCCCAGGCCGCCCGCGTACTTGGCCAGCAGCGCGTTCTCCTTGATCGCCTCGTAGATGCCGTCGAGGTCGTCGGACACCGTGGTCAGGTAGCACGAGGACAGCTGCGAGCGCTGCGTGCCCGAGTTGAACAGCGTCGGCGTCGAGCTCATGAAGTCGAAGGTCGACAGCAGGTTGTAGAACTCGATCGCACGCGCCTCGCGGTCGATCTCGTTGAGCGACAGGCCCATCGCGACGCGCATGAAGAAGGCCTGCGGCAGCTCGATGCGCTGCTCGTCGATGTGCAGGAAGTAGCGGTCGTAGAGCGTCTGCAGGCCGAGGTAGGTGAACTGCGCGTCGCGCTCGGCGACCAGCGCGCGGCCGAGCCGATGCAGATCGAACTGCTCGAGCTTCGGATCGAGCAGGTCGGCCTCGACGCCGCGCTTGACGAAACGCGGGAAGTAGTCGGCGTAGCGCTCGACCATCGCCTCCTGCAGCACCTCCTCGCCCAGCACCTCGCGGCGCACCGTGTGCAGCAGCAGGCGGGCGGCGACCTGGCTATAGGCCGGATCGGTTTCGATCAGCGCGCGCGCCGAGAGGATGGCCGACTTGTGGACTTCCTCGATGGGGATGCCGTCGTACAGGTTCTTGACGGTCTCGACCAGCACATGCTGCGGGCTCACGGTGTCGCCCAAGCCCGAGCAGGCCGACTCGATCAGCGTGCGCAGCATGCCCTCGTCGAGCGGGCGCACGACGCCGCCGTCGAGCACGCCGATCCGCGGGCCGGCGGGCTCGCCTGCGGCGACGGCCTGCGCCTGGCGCGCGGCGCGCTGCTGCGAGCGCTTCTCGCGGTACAGCACGTACGCGCGGGCCACCTCATGCTCGCCCGAGCGCATCAGCGCGAGCTCGACCTGGTCCTGGATGTCCTCGATATGGAACGTGCCGCCGGCCGGCTTGTTGCGCATCAGCGCGCCGATGACCACCTGGGTCATCTGCTCGACCAGTTCGCGCACCCGCGCCGACGCGGCCCCGTGGCCGCCATTGACGGCGAGGAAGGCCTTGGTCATCGCGACGGCGATCTTGCCCGGCTCGAAGCCGACGACCGATCCGTTGCGGCGGATGACCTTGAAGTCGACGAAGCGGGCCGCGTCGGGCCGGTAATCGTCGAGGCCCTGCGCGGACGTGGCAAACGCCGACGGGGACAGGATGGAAGAACGTTGCGCGGTTTCTGCAACCCTCTGCATGTCGGGGAACTCCACTGGTGTGTTCGAGGACCACCCGGTGGACCCAGCGTGAAGGGGGCCTGGCCCGGGCCCTGACGGACCCCGGCCGGTCGTCGCGCGCGTCGATCGGGTGGCGGTGTGCTTGCGGCGATTCCCGTGCCCGGCCGGAAGGCGGCGTGAGGCCGCGTGGCACTAGATCTGGGGGTCGACCGCTTGTGAGTGACTAATTCTAGTGCCTGGGCGCCCCGCTCGCAAGTCTGCGATGAGCGTTCCGCGAGGCGCGATTCGTGCGCCCGAACAGGGATTTAGCACCACATCTTTGAGCGCAGCCTCGGATGCTTCCCGAAGAGCCGCACGGCGTCTTGATCGGCATTCGCGGACCCAGCCCGGCTGCGGGACGGCGGGGCATCTGGCTCTGCGACCCGCATGTCGTCACGGTGTCATGGAAGACTCTTCGACATGCTGCGGCATTCCGGCGGAAACGGTCTCGAGAGCCCGCAACCATCGAGCATCGACTCGAAGCGCGACCAGTCGAAACTCGGCCCAGGATCGGTCTTGCGCCCCGGCGCGATGTCACTGTGGCCGGCGAGGTATCTCAACGGAAACCACGCAGAGAGCGATCGGGTCAGCGCGGCGAGCACCCGGTACTGCGCCTCGGTGTACCGACGCTCGCCGGTGCCCTCGAGCTCGATGCCGATCGAGAAGTCGTTGCAGCGCTCGCGGCCACGGAAGGACGACGGTCCGGCATGCCAAGCGCGCGCCCCGCACGGGACGAACTGCAGCAACTCGCCGCGCCGGCGCACCAGGAAGTGGGCCGAGACCCTCAGCGACTCGAGGCCGGCGAACCGCGGGTCGGCCGAGCAATCCAGCGTGTTGGTGAAGAGCCGCTCGACGGCATCGCCCGACAGCACGCCGGGCGGCAGACTGATGTGATGGACAACAAGCAGTTCGGGCGAGGTGCCGGGCGGGCGGGCGTCCTGGTTCGGCGATGGCACCCGACGTGCCCGGCAGTACCAGCCCTCGCTGTCGAACGGCTCGCTCACCAGACGGTCAGCCGATGCCGAGCCGCTGCATGCGGTAGCGCAGCGCCCGGAAGCTGATGCCGAGCAGGCGCGCAGCCGCGGTGCGGTTATGGCGGGTACGCTCGAGGGCGCGCAGGATCGCGTCGCGCTCGACCGCGTCGAGGTAGTCGGGCAGCGACTCGGGGATGCCATCGTCCGACAGCGTCGAAGCGCGCTGCGCGAGCGGCGTCGAAGCGCCCCGCCCTTCGCCCGCGGCGCTCGCGGCCGGCTCGGCGCCGCCCAGTGCGCCGGCATCGACCGGATCGACCCGCTCGTCTGTATCCGGCACATCGTCGGCATCGGCGCGCTCGTTCTCCGAGGCCTCGAGGCCAACCGGCCGCAGCCCGAGGTCCTCGACGTTCACAACCTCGCCATTGGAGAACGCGAGCGCACGCTCGAGGATGTTCTCGAGCTCCCGGACGTTCCCCGGGAACCCGTAGCTCTGCAGGTAGCGCAGCGTCACCGACGACAGGCGCGGCGCGACCTGCAGGCCCGCCCGCGTGGCCAGGCGGGCTAGGACCGCGTCGGCGAGCACACCGACGTCCTGGAGCCGCTCGCGTAGCGGAGGCATCCGCAGCTCGATCACGTTCAGGCGGTAGTACAGGTCCTGGCGAAAGCGGCCGGCCGCGACGCAGCGGGCGAGGTCCTGGTGGGTCGCGCTGACGATTCGCACGTCGACCGGCTCCTCGGCGGTGTGCCCAACGCGGCGCACGCAGCGCTCCTGGATCGCACGCAACAGCTTGACCTGCATCGACAGCGGCAGGTCGGCGACCTCGTCGAGGAACAGCGTGCCGCCGTCGGCGGCCTGGAAGAAGCCGGTGCGGTCCTGGTCGGCGCCGGTGAACGCGCCGCGCTTGTGCCCGAAGAACTCCGACTCCATCAGGTTCTCGGGGATGGCGCCGCAGTTCACCGCCACGAACGGCTGGTTCGCCCGGCTGCCGAGACGGTGGATCAGCCGCGCGGCCAGCTCCTTGCCCGAGCCGGACTCGCCGGTGATGGCCACCGGCGCCATACTGCGGGCGAGCCGCGCGATGCTCGCGCGTACGGTCTCGATGGCCGGCGACACGCCGAGCAGCAGCCCGCCGGCGCCGGGCACCGCCCGGGCGCCCGCGCCCGGCACGATGCGGGCCGCTGGCGTCGCATCGAACGAAGGGGAGCGCAGCGGCGCGGCACGCGGCGCCTCGGCCGCGGGCATGGGCGGCGGGTCGGCCGCGGGCGCCTCGGCGCCGGTGGACAGGCCCAGCGCCGAGCGTACAAGTGCCCTGAGCGCATCGAGCCCGACCGGCTTCGACAGGTAGTCGAAGGCACCGGCCTTGAGGGCCGCGACCGCGCTCTCGGCGCTGCCGAACGCGGTGATCACCGCGACCGGCGTGTCGGGATGCTCGGCGCCGATCAGGGTGACCAGCGACAGGCCGTCGCCGTCGGGCAGTCGCATGTCGGTCAGGCACAGCGCGTAGCGTCCCGAGGCCAGCAGGCGCCGCGCCGACGAGAGGTCGGCCGCGCAGTCGACGTCCAGCCCCATGCCGACGAGCGTCAGCTCAAGCAGCTCGCGCAGGTCGGCCTCGTCGTCGACCACCAACGCGCGCGGTGCACGCATGCCGCGGGCGAGGCTGCGGTTCTGATCGGGAAGCGAGGCGTTCATCGGGGGGCGCCGGGCACGGGAGCGGGCTCGACGACGAAGGCACTGCGAAGTGGTGGATTATCGCTCGCGGGCCGATAGCGGATCGTCGCGCCGTTGGCGGTGCACAACTCGCGGGCGAGATGCAGGCCCAGGCCGGTGCCACGCGCCTCGGTGGTGAAGAACGGTTCGAACAGGTGGACTCGCGAGACCGCGGACACGCCGGGCCCGTCGTCGGAGACGACCAGCGAGCCGCGTCCGCCGGCGTCGGGTGTCCAGTCGATGCGGACCGCGCCGCGCTCGGCGCTGGCATGCCGCAGCGCGTTGCCCAGCAGGTTGAGCAGCACCTGCCTGAGGTTGCCTGCATCGAACCAGATCGGCGCATCGCCGTGGACGCAGCATTCTATGCGGTGTGCGTCGGCGCCGGACTGCGCCACCAGCTCGGCGATCGCCTGTACCAGGAACGCCTCGGCCGGCAGCGGCTCCGGCGTCGCGCTGCCCCGCCTGGAGATCGACAGCACGTCCTCGATGATGCGGTCGATGCGCCGGCAGTTGTCCTCGACGATCTTCGCGAGGCGCTCGAGGCGAGGCTCGCCCAGTTGCTCGGCGAGCAGCCCGTTCGCGTGCCGGATCGCCGACAGCGGGTTGCGGATCTCGTGGGCGATCGAGGCCGACAGCCGCCCCATCGAGGCGAGCTTGAGCTGCTGCGCCCGAGCCTCGAGCCGCCCGAGGTCCTCGAGCACCACCACCTCGTCGACCCCGTCGGACGGCACGCCGAGGCGGCGGGCGCGCAGGCGCCGCTCCGCGCCCTCGGCGCCGAGCACGACGAACTCGGCGGAATCAGTCTGCAGCTCGGCGACCGCGCCTACAGGCCCGATCCCGAGCGCCGCCCGCAGCGGCAGCAGCCCGGGAAGCGCCGCGGCGCTGCCGCCGCCGCCGCCGGCCAGCATGTCGCGCGCGGATCGGTTGATCGCCCGGGGCTCGCCGCGGGCGCCGAGGACGATTACGCCTTCGGGCAGGTCGGCGATGACCGCCTGGGTGACCGCCAGCTGGTTGCGAAGGTCCTCGCCGCGCCGCCAGGCCAGCCGCTCCTGCGAGGCGAGCCGCAGAGCGAGGCGGCCGACCACCGCGGCCACCACCAGCAGCGTGGCGCCCGTCAGCCCCGCCTGGACGAAGGCCGACTCGCCGGCCTGGTCCATCAGCCCCCGCCAGCCGGTCTCGGCCAGCAGCAGCAGCGTCGAGGCCGCCGCGAACGTCAGGCCGGCCCGCGCGCCCACCAGGATCGCGGCACCTGCGCTGGGCAGAAGCAGCAGCACACCAAGGCCGGAGCGTTGACCGCCGGAGGCATGCATCAGCACGAGCAGCGCGCAGACGTCGACCGCGATCTGGAGGGTCGCGAGCCTGGGCAGCGGCAGCCGGCGGGAGCGGGTCGACAGCAGGAAGAACGCCGCGGCGAACACCAGGTAGAGCGCCGCCGCCGGCAGAAAGAGCGCAGCGTCGAAGCGTTCGTCGAGGATGCCCGAGCCGCGCATGATCGGCACATAGGCGATCAGCAGCGCGGCAACCACCAGGCGCGACAACGCGAAGTACTGGAACGAGCGCCGGTAGGCCGGCAGACCCGCGGCCTCCCGGCCGGGAGCACTCTCGGCCGGTGGCGATGCCGCCATGTCAGCGGCCGTCGCGGCGGGCGCCGTCGCCGGCCACCGGAGTGCCCGGGGCGTCGCGGTGCGCATCGCTGCAGTAGACCTTGCCGCCGGCGAAGCGGACCTCCGAGCCTGGCAGGTGTACGCCGCAGACAGCGCACTGCATCATCAGCTCGGGAGCGCCAGGGAGCCGGGTCTCGCGTTCGGTCTCGGCGGCATCGCCACCGCCACCACCGCCGCTGGCCGCGCCCGGGGCCTGCGCCGAGCGGGCCGCCTCGCGCGCACGCTCTGCACGGACGCGGCTGATCGTCCAGAGCCGCCACGCGCCCCAGACGATGAGGCCGATCACGGCCCAGGTCATCAGCTTGCCCATCGTGGTCTCCCCGGCCCGGTCAATAGCGCCCGAGCAGCACTTCGAGCACGAAGCGCGTGCCGACGTAGGCGAGCAGCAGGACCGCGAATCCGCCAAGGGTGAAGCGCGTGGCGATGCGGCCGCGCCAGCCGCGCACCGCCCGCCCGGCGAGCAGCACGCCGAAGAAAGCGAGCGAGATCACCGAGAAGACGGTCTTGTGTTCGAGCCGGAATGGCCGGCCGAACACCTCCTCGGAGAACATCATCCCGCTGATCGTCGTGGCCAGCAGCAGCACGAAGCCCAGCCCGATGAAGCGGAACAGCAGTCGCTCCAGCACCATCAGCGGCGGCATCCGCCCGACCCAGCGCAACATCGGCCCGCGGTCGGCATCGAGCATCGGGCGCTGCAGGTCGCGCTGGACCCAGAGCATCATCAGCGCCTGCAGCGCGGCGAGCATCAGCACGCCGTAGGCGAGCGTCCCCGCGAGAAGATGCGGCACGAAGAGGGGCGCCTGCTCGGCGGACTCGAACAGGCGGCCCGGCCAGACCAGCGGCATCAACAGCATGGCGATGGCCAGCGGCAGCACCAGCAGCCGCAGCGCCTCGAGCGAGGTGCGCCGGCCCTCGAACCACAGCAGCACGAGCCCGACCCAGACGGTGGCCGACAGCGCCTTGGCGAAGCCGTAATGGAAACCGCCGCGATCCCACGGCCAGGCCAGTGACGCGCCGTGCAGCACGATGGCGAAGGGCAGCAGCCAGCGGGCCGCCGGCTCCGCCGGGCTGTACGCCGGGGCGCCCGAAGCGGCCGGCGCGGGTGCCGCGCCGGTGGCGGCGCGCCACGCACCCAGCCAGATCGCGCTGTAGAGCGCCGCGGGCAGCGCGAACAGAATCAGTACAATCGTCACGATCGCAGTGTAGCGCAGGCCCCATGTTCGACAATCTGTCCCAAAGGCTCGCCCGCGTCGTCAAGACGATGCGCGGCGAAGCCCGCCTCACCGAGGCGAACACGCAGGAGATGCTGCGCGAGATCCGCATCGCCCTGCTCGAGGCCGACGTGGCCCTGCCGGTCGTGCGCGACTTCATCGCGAAGGTGCGCGAGAAGGCGCTCGGCCAGGACGTGGTCGGCAGCCTGTCGCCCGGCCAGGCGCTGGTCGGCGTCGTGCACCAGGAGCTGACCTCCTTGATGGGCGGGGCGACCGCGGAGCTGAACTTCGCGACCCAGCCGCCCGCCATCATCCTGATGGCCGGCCTGCAAGGTGCAGGCAAGACCACCACCGTCGGCAAGTTGGCCCGCCGACTGCGCGAGCAGAAGAAGAAGGTGCTGACCGTCTCCTGCGACGTCTACCGGCCGGCCGCCATCGACCAGCTCCAGACCGTCACCCAGCAGGCCGGCGCCGACTTCTTCCCGTCCACGCCCGACCAGTCACCGGTCGACATCGCACGGGCCGCCGTCCTGTGGGCGAAGAACCACTACCACGACGTGCTGCTGGTGGACACCGCCGGCCGCCTCGGCATCGACGAGGCGATGATGAAGGAGATCGCGGCGCTGCATGCCGCGCTCGACCCCATCGAAACGCTGTTCGTCGTCGACGCGATGCAGGGCCAGGATGCGGTCAACACCGCGCGCGCGTTCAAGGAGGCGCTGCCGCTCACCGGCGTCGTGCTCACCAAGCTCGACGGCGACTCGCGCGGCGGCGCGGCGCTGTCAGTCAAGGCGGTCACCGGCTGCCCGATCAAGTTCGTCGGCGTCGGCGAGAAGCTCGCCGGGCTCGATGCCTTCCATCCCGACCGGATGGCCAACCGCATCCTCGGCATGGGCGACATCGTTGCGCTGGTCGAGCAGGCCCAGGCCAACGTCGACCAGCAGGCCGCGAAAGACCTCGCCGACAAGCTCAAGTCGGGCAACCGCTTCGACCTCAACGACTTCCTCGCCCAGATCTCGCAGATGAAGAAGATGGGCGGGCTGTCGTCGCTGATGGACAAGCTGCCGGCGCAGATGCAGGCAGCCGCCGGCCAGGCCGACATGGACCGCGCCGAGCGCGACATCCGCCGGATGCAGGGGATCATCCACTCGATGACACCCGGCGAGCGCCACAAGCCCGAGCTGATCAAGGCGACCCGCAAGCGTCGGATCGCCACCGGCGCCGGCGTGCAGGTGCAGGACGTCAACCGGATGCTGGCGCAGTTCGACCAGATGCAGTCGATGATGAAGAAGATGCAGAAGGGCGGGCTGGCGAAAATGATGCGCGGCATGAAAGGCATGATGCCTCGCTGAAGCCGTGGGCAAACCTACTGCGCGTCCCGAGCCGACGCCTGCGGTGAGGCCGGGGTTTCGCGGCGCACGCGCCGCGCCGGCCGAACGACCGGCGCATGCTTGCGCCGGGCTGTTCGCGCCCAGAACGTGAATCCGGCGAGAGCCGGCTGACTGGACGAGCAGGATCACGATGTCTACCTCCCTCCCGCCCGGCATCGGCCGCGTCCTCGTCGAGCCCGCGGACACCGCCAGCTTCCTGACCGACTGGCGTCGGCGCTGGACCGGCCGCGCGCTTGCGGTAGTGCAGCCGGGCTCGACCGAGGAGGTCGCGACGCTGGTGCGCTGGTGCGCTGCGCGCGGCGTGCCGATCGTCCCGCAGGGCGGCAACACCGGCCTGACCGGCGGCTCGGTGCCCGACACCTCGGGCCGCGCGGTGGTGCTATCGCTGTCGCGGATGAACCGCGTGCGCGCGATCGACCCGGTCAACGACACGATGACCGTCGAGGCGGGCGCGGTGCTCGCGTCGGTGCAGGCGGCGGCCCGCGAGGCCGGCAGGCTGTTCCCGCTGTCGCTCGCCGCCGAGGGCAGCTGCACGATCGGCGGCAACCTCGCCACCAACGCCGGCGGCACCGGGGTGCTTCGCTACGGCAACGCCCGCGAGCTGTGCCTGGGCCTGGAGGTGGTCACCGCCGCAGGCGAGGTCTGGAACGGCCTGCGAGGCCTGCGCAAGGACAACACCGGCTACGACCTGCGCGACCTGTTCATCGGCGCCGAGGGCACGCTCGGCGTGATCACCGCGGCGACGGTGAAGCTCTATCCGCTGCCGGCCGCGCAGGTCACCGCGATCGCCGCGGTGGCGTCGCCCCATGCCGCGCTCGCGCTGCTGCAGCTCGCCCGCGGGCTGCTCGGGCCGTCGCTGACCGCCTTCGAGATGATGTCGGACCTCTGCCTGTCGCTGGTCGCTCGGCACTTCCCGGACTGCCCGAAGCCCTTCGCCGACGCCCCGCCCTACTGCGTGCTGCTCGAGACCTCCGACGCCGAGAGCGAGGCACACGCTGCCGATCGATTCGACGCGCTGATGAGCCGCGCGATCGAGGACGGCATCGTCTCGGACGCGGTGGTCGCGCAGTCGATCGCGCAGTCGCGACGTTTCTGGGCGCTGCGCGAGAACATCTCCGAGGCGCAGGCCGCCGAAGGCAAGAACGTCAAGCACGACATCTCGGTGCCGATCTCGGCGATCGGCGACTTCGTCGAGCGCACCGACGCGCTGCTGGCGCGCCACTTCCCGGGCATCCGGATGGTCGTGTTCGGCCACCTGGGCGATGGCAACCTGCACTACAACGTCTCGCCGCCGCTCGGTGCGGACGGCGACTCGCTGCTGGCGCAGCAGGACGCGATCAACGAGTTGGTGCACGACGCGGTCGCCGCCGTCGAGGGTTCGATCTCGGCCGAGCACGGTATCGGCGTGCTGCGGCGCGACGAGCTGCCGCGGTACAAGTCGCCGGTCGAACTCGCCTTGATGCACAGCCTCAAGCAGGCGTTCGACCCCCAGGGTCTGATGAACCCCGGGAAGATGCTCCGCTGATCGCCGGGCGCCGGCGGCAAAACGCCGACCGGCCGCCTTGGGTACCCGTGCAACGGGCGACTGTCACGAAATCGTCATCGAGGTTTAGACTGGCCGCAGACTCAGCGGTAACGCCTCCTCCGACATGTGCCGCCTCCTCGCCTACCTCGGTGCACCGACCTTCCTGTCGGAGCACGTCGAACGTCCGCCGCGCTCGCTGATCGCCCAGTCGCTGACCGCCGCAGAAGCGAAGACGGTGACCCAGGGTGACGGCGTCGGCATAGGATGGTACGGCGAGCGGCCGGAGCCCGGCCTGTACCGCGAGGCGCGGCCCGCCTGGTCGGACGAGAACCTGCGCGGACTGTGCCGTCAGATCCGTGCCGGACTGTTCTTCGCCCACGTGCGCGCCGCCACCGGGACCGACGCCTCCCGCGCCAACTGCCATCCGTTCGCCGACGGCCGCCACTTGTTCATGCACAACGGGCAGATCGGCGGCTACGGCCGCATCCGGCGTCGCGTCGAGGCGTTGATCGGCGATGGCGCCTACGACGCCCGGCTGGGCACGTCGGACTCCGAGGCGATCTTCCTGGCCGCACTGTCCGGCGGGCTCGCCGCCGACCCCGCGGCCGCCTATTCGCGGGTACTGGAGGAGATCGTGCGGCTGCAGCGCGCGCAGGGCATCCGCGCGCCGGTGCGGTTCGCGGCCTGCTACACAGACGGCCGCACCCTGCATGCGTTCCGCTGGGCCTCGGACGACCGCAGCCCGTCGCTGTATCTGCGCCGGCTCGACGACGGTGTGGTGATCGCCTCAGAGCCCTACGACGATGTGCGCGATGCCTGGGAGGCCGTGCCGCCGGACCGGTCGGTCACGGTCGGCACCAACGGCGTCGTGCGAATCGAGCGATTCGGCCCGAGCCTGCGCCCGAACGCCGCGGCCCCCGCGGCGGTCGCACCGGAAGCCAGCGGCGCCTGATCCCGGAAGCCCCAGTGGGGAGCCCCCCGGGCCGCCCCCCCTCAGGCCGCCTCCCTCAGGCCGCTTCCCTCAGGCCGCTCCCTCAGGACGCTCCCTCAGGCGCCGCCGGCGCCCATCGCGGCCAGCATCCGGCGGACGGTGACCGACGTCGGGTCGGCAAGCGGCGCAACGATCGAGAAATGATCGGCGCCCGCCACCACCTCCATGCAAACCCGCCGCACGTCGTCGCTGGCCCAGGCAGCGGCCAGGTCCGCGCTCTGACGCAGGTACTCCGGGCCTTCGGCGCCCCCCACCAGCAGCGTCCAGTCGCCCTGCGCGGGCGGCGTCATGCCGACCGGCTCGGTCCGGCGGGCCTCGGCCTCGTCGATCGCCAGGGTGTCGTTCAGGTAGCTGAGCCGGATCGGCTCGAGGTCGTACAGGCCGCTGAAGGCGAAGCCGCCCGCAGGGCGCGGGCCCGGGCTCGGGTCTGCGGCGACCGCCGCGGTCAGGTGCCCGCCCGCCGAGTGGCCCGCCACCCAGACGCGCGTCGGGTCGCCGCCGAAGGACGCGGCATTCGCAATCGCCCAGGCGACCGCGGCCCGGCACTGGCGAACCAGCGTGTCCATCCGCACGCCGGGCATCAAGTCGTACTCCACGTTCACCACGGCGACGCCGTACGGCACGAAGCCCAGCGCGACACAATCGTTCTGCGCCTTCGTCAGCGACATCCAGTACCCGCCGTGGATCCACACCAGCACCGGCGCGGGCGTCGCGCCGCGGGCGGCGTAGACGTTCACCGCCTGGCGCTCGCCGTCGCCGTAGCGCACATCGAGGCGCGGCGCGAGTGTGGCGCGGGCGCGCTCGCCGTCGACGTTCCAGCGCTCGACATGTGCCTGGAACGTCGGCACCTTGGTGCGGTTGTTGTACTGCGCATCGAGCGCTTCACGGTCGTAGCCGCGGAAGATCGGATCGGCCATCGAGTCAGTCCTTCGTGTCGCGCTCCTGCGCACCGGATTATCCACGCTCGGCGCGGGCGGCTAAGATCGGCAGTTCGTGAACGCCGCCGGCCCGCACCCGATGTCCGACTCCCCGTCCCTCTTCCGCCGCCCCGCCACGCTCGAGTGGCTCGAGCAGATCCACAAGGACACCGCAGTCGAGCGGATGGGCATCGAGTTCACACAGGTCGGACCGGACCGGCTGGTCGCGCGGATGCCGGTGGATGCCCGCACGAAGCAGCCGATGGGCATCCTGCACGGCGGCGTGTCGGTCGTGCTCGCCGAGACGCTCGGGAGCTGCGCTGCCTCGCTGACCCTGCCGCCCGATCGCTATGCGGTGGGTCTGGACATCAACGCGAACCACATCCGCGCGGTGAAGAGCGGCTGGGTCACCGGCACCTGCACGCCGATCCACGTCGGCCGCAGCACTCAGGTGTGGGCGATCGAGATCCGCGACGAGGCGGGGAAGCTCACCTGCACGTCGCGGATCACGATGGCGGTGCTGGAATCGGACGTGCCGGGGCGTTCGACCGGCTGATTCGCAGAGAGCCCGCCGCTCAGGCCAGCTCGACCCTCAGGTCACCGGCCGCGACGGCGTCGCCCGACCTGATGCCCACCGCGACCACCGCGACCACCGCAGCGTTCCGGATGAAGAAGCGGACTGCGTTGCCCGGAAGACTGCTCGCCGCAGCTACGCAGTTCCGCGTAGCCCCCGGTACGTAGTCGCCGCCAGCGGGTGCAGCAGGACCGAAAACTGTGATGCGCCGCATTGACGACGCAGGTCGGAAGCGTTGAAGTACGCCGGTTCTACGAGCCCCCCGCCCGCGATCATCCCCATGCGCCCGAGACTCCGACTGGTCGTCCTCGCGCTGATCCCGCTGCTGCTCGCGCTCGCGACGATGGCCACCGTGCTCTGGTGGAAGGCGGGCAACCTGGCTGAGGAGCAGGCGCGGGTGCTCGAGGAGAAGCTGCTTTTCGCCCGCCGCGCCGAGCTGGCCCATTACGTCCAGCTCGCGCTCGACTCGATCGGGCATCTGTACGAGGCCGGGCGAGACGAGGAGGCCGCACGACTCGAGGCGCGCACGATCCTCAGCAGGATGAGCTTCGGGGAGGACGGCTACTTCTTCGTCTACGACTTCGAGGGGCGCAACCTCGTTCATCCGCGGATGCCGCAGCTCGTCGGCGAGAACAAGTGGGAGCTCACCGATACCAACGGCGTGCGCGTGATCCAGGAGCTGGTCGCGCGTGCCCGCGAGGGCGGCGGGTACCAGCGATACCTCTGGGACAAGCCGTCGACGGGGCGCGTCACGCCAAAGCTCGGTTATGCGGTCCAGCTCGAACGATGGGGGTGGATGATCGGCACCGGCATCTACCTCGACGACCTGGAATCCGCGCTGCAGTCGCTTCGCGACGAGGTCGCCGCGAATATCGCCTCGACGATGCGGATTCTCGCCGCGGTCGCGTTGCTGTCTGTCGGCGCGGTCTCCGCCGGAGGCCTGCTGCTGAACCTGAGGGACCGACGGATCGCCGACGGGCAGCTCCGCGAGCTGGCTCAACGCATCGTCTTCTCGCAGGAAGCGGAGCGCGCCAGGGTCTCGCGCGAGCTGCACGACGGACTCAGTCAGCTCCTGGTATCGCTCAAGTACCGCTTCGAGCTGGTCGAGCACCGACTCTCGACCCCCGGCGCCGAGCCGGTGCGCAGCATGGCGCGCGAGCTCGACGGGTTGGGCGAGGCGATCGCCGAGGTCAGGCGGATCTCGCACGCGCTGCGCCCGAGCGCGCTCGACGACCTCGGCCTCGCCTCGGCGCTCGAGCAGTCCGCCAAGGAGTTCTCCGCCCGCACCGGCATCAGCGCGAACGTTCGAGTCGAGGGCGCGCTCCCGTGGAACGGCCGCGGTTCTCGCTCCGATGAATCCGACCCCCGGGCGGTCACGCTGTTTCGCATCGCCCAGGAAGCCCTGGCCAACATCGAACGCCATTCGCACGCCAGGCACGTCGAGATCCAGCTCGCCTGCAACCCGAGAACGGCATCGCTGTCGATCGTCGACGACGGCATCGGGTTCGAGATCGCCCGCATCGAACGCGAGGGCATCAAGGGCATCGGTTTGCGGAACATCCGCGAACGTATCGAGCACGCGGGCGGCGAGTTCTTCCTGGCTTCCGGTCCCGGCCGCACAGAGCTGCGCGCAACCGTCCCCGCCACCTGACCCTTCGAGCGACCCCGAACTCCAGATGACCGATGTGCACGACACGCCCACCCCCGTTCGAATCCTGATCGTCGACGATCATGCGCTGGTCCGGGAGGGGCTTCGCGCGCGACTCGAGGCGTTGCCACGGCTCGAGGTCGTGGGCGAGGCCGAGTCCGGCGCACGCGGGCTGGAATTGGCGCTGTCACTGCGTCCGGACCTGATGTTGGTCGACGTCGGGATGCGGGACATGACCGGCATCCAGCTCGCGACGCTGCTGGCCGATCGTGTGCCCGAGGTCGCGGTGTTGATGCTGTCGATGTACGACCACGAAGAGTACGTGGTCAGCGCGGTCCGCGCCGGCGCGCGCGGCTACGTGCTGAAGGACGCGTCGGTGCACGAGCTGATCGCCGCCATCGACGCGGTCGTGGCCGGCGGCGCCTACTACAGCTCCGGCGTGGCGAAGGCACTGCTGCAGGTCCGCTCGGCACCGGACGATCTCACCCCGCGCGAGCGCGAGATCCTGCTGCTGCTCGCACACGGCCAGTCGAACAAGGGTGTGGCCCGCGCACTCGACATCAGCACGCGGACCGTGGAGACGCACCGGCTGCGCCTGCGTCGCAAGCTCGGCATCGATTCGCCCAGCGGGCTCCTGAAGTACGCGGTGGAGCGCGGCTGGACAACGCTGCGCTGAGCTTCGTCGCGCCGCCCACACACGTCACACACCCTCTCACCGCCCCGGGGGAGCGTCGGTCTGCCTGTCGACCGGCCCGATCGACGGAAGCGACTCGTCCGCGGGCGTCTCGTCCGCCGGTATCTCGATCCGTACGTTCTCCAGGTCCACCTGCACCGGCTTGTCGAGCCACGCAGTCACCATACCTGGCCAGAAGATCAGCACGGCGACCAGAACGAGCTGAAGTCCGACCCATGGGATCGCGCCCAGGTAGATGTCGCTGCTCTTGACCTCCTTGGGCGCGATGCCGCGCAGGTAGAAGAGCGCGAAGCCGAACGGCGGGTGCATGAACGAGGTCTGCATGTTCACGCACAGCAGCACGCCGAACCAGACGAGATCGATGCCCAGCTTCTCGGCGACCGGCGCGAGCAGCGGCACGATGATGAACGCGATCTCGAAAAAGTCGAGGAAGAACGCGAGGAAGAACACGAACAGATTGACGACGATGAGGAAGCCGACCGGCGTGCCACCCGTGACCGACAGCAGCATGTGCTCGATCCAGATCCCGCCGTCGACGCCCTGGAACACCAACGAGAACACCGTCGAGCCGATCAGGATGAAGATCACCATCGTCGTGATCCGCATCGTCGAGACGATGCCCTGCTTCATCAGCGGCCAGGTCAGGCGCCGGTGCATGGCCGCCAGGCCCATCGCTCCGACCGCACCCATTGCGCCCGCCTCGGTCGGCGTGGCGAGACCGAGGAAGATCGTGCCGAGCACCAGGAAGATCAGCACCACCGACGGCACCATGCCCCACAGCACTTTGCGCCACAGCGGCCAGCCGGCAAGCGTGCGCGCCTCCGGCGGCAAGGGCGGCATGAAGTGCGGCTTGAGCCGGGACAGCACGAAGATATAGCCGAGGAAAAGCGCCGTCTGCGCGAGCGACGGGCCGATCGCGCCCGCGTACATGTCACCGACCGAACGGCCGAGCTGGTCGGCCAGCACGACCAGCACCAGCGACGGCGGGATCACCTGGGTGATCGTGCCCGAGGCCGCGATCACGCCGGTCGCCAGCCGCATGTTGTAGCCGTAGCGCATCATGATCGGCAGCGAGATCATGCCCATCGCGATCACCGAAGCGGCCACCGTGCCGGTGATCGCACCCAGGATCGCGCCGACCACGATCACCGCATAGGCGAGCCCCCCCGGCACGCTGCCGAACAGCTGCCCGGTGCCTTCGAGCAGGTCCTCGGCGAGCCCGCAACGCTCGAGGATCGCGCCCATGAAGGTGAAGAACGGGATCGCCAGCAGCAGGTCGTTCGACAGGATGCCGAACACCCGCAGCGGCAGGTTCGCCATGTATTGCGCGGGGAAGAACCCGAGCTCGATCGACAGCAGGCCGGCAGCGAGGCCGAGCGCCGAGAGCGAGAACGCGACGGGAAAGCCGATCAGCATCGTGAACACCAGCGCGCCGAACATCAAGGGCGCCATCGTCTGCATCGTGATCATTGCAGCGGCCTCTCGTAGTGGGTGTCCATCCGGTGCACGCCGGTGAGGAAACCGACCCGCTTGACGATCTCCGAGAGCCCCTGGAGCGCGAGCAGGCCGAATCCCAACGGCAGCAGCAGCTTCACCGGCCAGCGCACCAGCCCCCCGGCATTGCCGGACATCTCGTGAGTGCGGTACGCATCGACGAACCACGGCCACGCCATGACGCCGATGACCACGGTCACCGGCAGCAGGAACACCAGCATGCCCAGCAGGTCGACCCACGCCCTCGACCGCCCGCTCAGGCGGCCGTAGAGGACGTCGACGCGGACATGCTCGTTCAGGCGCAGCACGTCGCTCGCGCCGAGCATCACGCAGGCGCCGAACAGGTACCACTGGATCTCGAGCCAGGCGTTGGAGCTCGAGTTGGCGAGGTAGCGCACGGTCGCGTTTCCCGCCGACACCATGCACGCGGCGAAGACCGCCGCCGCGGCCACCGCACCGAAGGTCGCATTCATCCGATCAATCGCACGAGCGATCGCCAGCAGCCATTTCAAGGCGTTCTCCAGTCATCACGAAGCAGCCCCGTTCGGGCACCGCGCAGTATCGGCAAGCGACGCCCGCCGCGCGTCCGCGATCGCGCGCAGCGCGCCTACGTAGTACTGCTCAGTCGGGGTCCGCACGAATGCGAGGGGGGCTACACAGCACGCGGACGCAATGGTCAACTGCCCCGCGATCGTCACCCATACCCTAAGGAGACCCCATGTCCCGTCGCACGTTCCTCTCGCGAACCGCCGCCGCCACGGCCGCCGGCTCGCTCGTCGCCGCCCCCGCCATCGTGTCCGCACAACCCACCGTCCGCTGGCGTCTCGCGTCGAGCTTCCCGAAGAGCCTTGATGCGATCTTCGGCGCGGCCGAGGTGATCTCGAAGCGCGTCGCCGCGCTGACGGGAGGCCGGTTCCAGATCTCCGTGCACGCGGCCGGCGAGATCGTTCCGGGGCTGCAGGTGCTCGACGCGGTCCAGGCCGGTAACGTCGAGATGGCGCACACCGCGCTCTACTACTTCTTCGGCAAGGACCCGGCCTGGGCCGTGGGCGCGGCGATTCCGTTCGGCCTCAACGCTCGCCAGCACGCGGCGTGGTGGCATCAGATGGGTGGCAAAGAGGTGTACAACGAGTTCAGCTCACGCGTCGCTGGCGTGACCTGCTTCCTCGCGGGCAACACCGGCGCTCAGATGGGCGGCTGGTTCCGCAAGGAGGTCAACAGCGTCGAAGACCTGAAGGGCCTGAAGTTCCGGGTCGGCGGCTTCGCCGGCCAGGTGCTCACGAAGCTCGGCGTCGTGCCGCAGCAGATCGCCGGCGGCGACATCTATCCGTCGCTCGAGAAGGGCACGATCGACGCCGCCGAGTGGATCGGACCGCATGACGACGAGAAGCTCGGCTTCCACAAGGTCGCGAAGTTCTACTACTACCCCGGTTGGTGGGAGGGCGGCCTCGGTGTGCACGCGATCGCGAACGACAAGGCACTCGCAGCACTCCCGGCCGAGTACCGGGCGGCGCTCGAGGCGGCCTGCGAAGAGGCGAACGCATACATGCTCGCCCGCTACGACGCGACGAATCCGCAGGCGATCAAGCGGCTCGTCGGCTCGGGTGCCGTCCTCAAGCCCTTCCCGAAGCCCGTCATGGATGCGTGCTTCAAGGCCACGCAGGAGGTCTATGCCGAGACGCGCGAGAAGTTCCCGGAGTTTCGCAAGCTGCACGACCACTACTTCGGCGTGCAGCGCGATCTGATCACCTGGTTCCGCGTCACCGAGAACACCTTCGACGACTACATGGCGTCGATCCGGCGCTGAGCCGTTTGCTCCGTGTCAGGTGACACGGACACATTGCTCCGGCCCGCCCGGCTGCTGAGATGCCGGACCCCGAGGGGTCCGACGTCATTTGCCCGGATTTCCCGCCAGTCATCGGTGCATCGACGTATGCGGAGTCCCGCATCATCAAAGACACGGCGCGTAGAGCTGCGTCGCAGCGCACAACACTCACCGTAACCTTGGAGGTAACCGTATGACGAGTCGCAGGAGCTTCCTTTGCATGCTGGGTGCCCTCGCTGGCCTCGGTCTCCCGTTACACGCACTGTCGCAGGAATTCGGCTCGCGCGACGAAGCGAAGGCAATGGTCGACTTGGCCGTGGAGCACGTGAAGAAGGTCGGCGCAGAGCAGGCCTTCAAGGATTTCACCGACAAGAGCAACAAGGCCTGGCAGAAGAAGGACCTCTACGTGTTCGCGTACGACATGAAGGGCGTCAACGTCGCGCACGGCGCCAACGACAAGCTCGTCGGCAAGAACCTGATCGACCTGAAGGACCCGGACGGCAAGCCGCTGATCCAGGAGCTGCGCGCCATGGCGCAGAAGGGCGGCGGCTGGGTCGAGTACGAATGGCCTCACCCGCAGTCCAAGAAGATCGAAAGCAAGGTCTCGTACGTCCGCAAGACCGAAGGATTCGACGGTTTCGTCGGCGTCGGCGTCTATCGTTGAGCAGCCTGGCCCCTGCACGGGCCGACCCGCGCCGCCGATCTCGCAGCACCAACCGGAGCGCATGCCAATGCAGCGGTGGATATTGAACGCATCGGTGGGAGCGAAGGTATCCGTCGCCCCGATCGTGGCCATCCTGTGCCTGATGGTTGCAGGCGGCATCGGCTTCTTCGCCAATGACCGGCTATCGAAGTCGCTGTCCGGGCTGGCCGAGGTCAGCGTACCCCGCGTCGCACAGGCCGGACAGCTGGCACGGCGCATCTCGGTGATCAACGCCCAGGTGAACCAGAGCCTGGCCTGGGAAGGCGCGGGATACAAAGCCGCGCGCATCGAGGCGCTCGACAAGACGATCCGCGCCGAACTCGTCCGGTACGGCGAAGCACTGCAGGCCAGGGCTGTTGATCCCGAAGCCAGCGTGGACGAGAAGCAATTGATGGCGACCGCATCGGGTGCGTTCCAGAAGTACGCTGAGAACGCCAGCGAGACGCTCGAAATCAAGAGCGTCATGCTCGGGAACGCTGCCTCCTATATGACGACGATGGAGGGTCACTACGCCACGGTTCAGCGCACGCTCGACGACATCGTCGTCTTACAGACCGAGCATGCAAGGCTTGCGGGCGCGGAGGGCAGCCGCCTGGCGCAGTCGAACCAGATCACGATCGGCGCGGTCATCGCACTGGCGGTATTGGCCACGCTGACCATCTCGGCAGTCATGTCCCGGCTCATCGTGAAGCCGCTCGCGGACGCATCACGATTGGCCGATGAGGTTGCCGACGGCAATCTGGCGGCACGCCCTTTGGAATCGAACTCCACCGACGCCACCGGGCGCGTGCTCGCCGCCCTGACGGCGGCCCAGAGCCGGATGTCCGACGTGGTGGCCGGGATCCGCTCCAGCGCCGGCCAAGTCAGCCAGGCTTCGGGGGAGATCGCCCGGGGCAACGCAGCGCTGTCAGCTCGCACCGAGCATACCGCCGTCGCATTGCAGAAGACTGCGGCGTCGATCGAGGCCTTGGCAGCGACGGTCCACGAGGGTGCGACCGGCGCGCGCGAGGCCGACCGCCTGGCGCGCGACGCAGCTGCGGTGGCCCGCGAAGGCAGCACCGCGATCGGCGTCGCCATCACCACGATGAACGAGATCGACGCACATGCCAAGAAGATCGCCGAGATCATCGGCGTCATCGATGGCATCGCGTTCCAAACCAACATCCTGGCCTTGAACGCGGCGGTGGAAGCCGCGAGAGCGGGCGAGCAGGGACGCGGGTTCAACGTCGTAGCGGCCGAAGTGCGCACGCTCGCTCAGCGCAGCGGCAGTGCGGCGCGCGAGATCCGCGGGCTGATCGGTGCATCCGTCGAACGTATCGATGCGGGGGTCGGCGAAGTGCAGCGGGCCGGCCAGACGATGGACAGGATCGTCGAATCGATCGTTCACGTCAGCACGACGGTCGAGCGAATCTCGGCCGCCACTGAACAACAGTCGGAGGGTATCGATCAGGTCAATCTGGCTGTCTCCGAGATCGGGCAACACACCCAGGAGAATGCCGCCATGGTCGAGGAAGCGAGCGCGGCGGCCGAGTCGATGCGAACGCAGGCACAGGGACTCACGCAGTTGCTCGTGCATTTCCGGACTGGCTGAGGCGCAGTCGCTGTCAGCGACCCGCCTCGAACCTCGGCCGCATCATCATCGACGCCGCCGCCAGCAGCACGGCGCAGGCGCCGGCCGCGGACCGGCGTCAGCGCAGCGCGGACGGCCCGCTGGGCGCCGAGAGGCCACCCGGCATCGATGGCGTGGCCGGCGCCGACACCTGCTGCAGCCGCGGACCCGGCTCGTACGCCCAGCGTTTCCAGGCGGCCTGCACCATGTTCGGATACTCGGGGCGACCCAGGCTGCCGTTATAGCGGCCGAGCGCGCGATACAGGTCGCCGCGCTCCATGTCGAGGTAGTGGCGCAGGATCACGCAGCCATAACGCAGGTTGGCTCGCGCGTCGAACAGGCCCGAGGGCTCGCCGTTACCGATCAGCCGCGTCCAGAACGGCATCACCTGCATGTAGCCGCGGGCCCCGGCCGAGGAGATCGCATGGCGCCGGAAGCCGCTCTCGACCTGGATCAGGCCGAGCACCAGCTGCGGGTCCAGACCGGCACGCTGCGCCTCATAGCGGACCATCTGCAGGAACTCGACGCGCTCGGCGTGGGTCGGCTTGTGCCGCGCGGGCAGCCGCTCGGCCATCTCGGCGAGCCAGTCGACCCGCTCCATCGTGGAGGCGAAGCGGGGTTCGGGCGGGGAGCGGTCCTGCAGCGCCGCAACCAGCGCGACACGCACGGAGTCCGACAGCGGCTCGTAGAGCTGTGCACCAGCGCGTGCAGCTGACGGCATGGCCAGCCCTGCGGCGAGCACGACGGTGGACACGATCGCGGTCGCGCGCGCCCGCCATCTCGCTCCTGCCTCGGTCTTCGTCCGGTTACTGTCTGTCAGCACGCCTTGAGCGCTTCCGTCACCGCGTCGAAGGCCCCGTCGAGCGGTACCTGCGTGGTGGTCATCCCCCGCCGTACCGTCAGCTCGAACTGGCCTTCCTTGAGCCCGCGCTCGCCGACGGTGACGCGAAGCGGCACGCCGATGAGCTCCCAGTCGGCGAACATCGCTCCCGGCCGCTCGTCGCGGTCGTCCAGCATCACGTCGATGCCCGCCTGAATGAGCTGATCGTACAGCCCGTCAGCGGCGGCCTTGACGTTTTGCGAGCGCGAGTAGCCAAGCGGCGTGATCACGACGTCGAACGGCGCGATCGGCCGGGGCCAGACGATGCCGCGGTCGTCGTGGTTCTGCTCGATGGCAGCCGCCGGCAGCCGGGTGATGCCGATGCCGTAGCAGCCCATCTCGAGGGGCTTGGACTTGCCGTCCTCGTCGACGAAGCTGGCATTCATCGCGGTGGAGTACGTGGTGCCGAGATAGAACACATGGCCAACCTCGATGCCGCGCTGGATCGACAGGACCCCGCGCCCATCGGGCGAGGGGTCGCCCTCGACGACGTTGCGCAGGTCGGCGACGGTCACCCCGCCCTCCCCCGGCGTCGGCAGGTCGCGCCCCCAGTTCACGCCGGTGAAGTGGTGGTCGACGATGTTGGCGCCGCAGACGAAGTCGCTCATGTTCGCGACCGTGCGGTCGACGACCAGCTTGACCGGAACCACCGTGCCGATCGGGCCGAGGTAGCCCGGCGTACAGCCGAAGTGGGCGACGATCTCGGCTTCGGTCGCAAAACGGAAGCCCGCCAGGCCCGGCACCTTGCCGGCCTTGATCTCGTTGAGCTCGTGATCGCCGCGCACCAGCAGCAGCCAGACCTGCGTGAAGACGATGCGCCGCGGCGTGTCGGGGTCTGCGCCGTCCTCGAGCGGCTCGAGTTCGTCGACCGCCAGCACCAGCGACTTCACCGTCTGCTGCAGCGGCAGCCCGAGCAATGCGGCGACATCCTCGCAGCGGGCGCGGCCCGGCGTCTGCGTCTTCGCGAAAGGCTGGACGGGCGCAGCGCGCTCGGCCAGCAGAGGCAGCGCCTCGGCGAGCTCGACGTTGGCCGCGTAGCCGGAGTCGGCGCAGTACGCGATCGCGTCCTCGCCGGTGTCGGCGATCACCTGGAACTCGTGCGAGGCCGAGCCGCCGATCGACCCGGTGTCGGCGGCGACCGCGCGGAACTGCAGGCCCATCCGCTCGAAGATCCGCATGTAGGCGTCGAACATCGCCTGGTAGCTGACGAGCGCGGTCTCGGGCGAGCGGTCGAACGAGTACGCATCCTTCATCGTGAACTCGCGCCCACGCATCACGCCGAAGCGCGGGCGCCGCTCGTCGCGGAACTTCGTCTGGATGTGATACAGGTTCTTCGGCATCTGCCGGTAGCTGCGGATCTCCTGGCGGGCGATGTCGGTGATCACCTCCTCGGAGGTGGGCTGCACGATGAAGTCGCGGTCGTGGCGGTCCTTGATCCGCATGAGCTCGGCGCCGTACTTCTCCCAGCGGCCAGACTCCTGCCAGAGCTCGGCGGGTTGGATCACCGGCATCAGCAGCTCGATCGCGCCGGCCCGGTTCATCTCTTCGCGCACGATGGCCTCGACCTTGCGGATCACGCGCAGGCCCATCGGCATGTACGTGTAGATGCCGCCGGCGAGCTTGCGGATCATGCCCGCGCGCGTCATCAGCCGGTGGCTGGCGACCTCTGCGTCGGCGGGCGCTTCCTTGAGCGTCGTGATCAGGAATCGGGAGGCTTTCATGGGGGCAGGATCGTCCCGCTGCGATGCGGGCGCGTCGATATAATCGATTCAATTCTAAGGGATCGAGGGGTAGCCCATGCTGGACAAGGACGGCTATCGCCCCAACGTCGGCATCATCCTGGTCAATCCGCGCAACGAGGTCTTCTGGGGCAAGCGCATCCGCGAGCACTCGTGGCAGTTCCCGCAGGGCGGCATAGACCGGGGCGAGACGCCCGAGCAGGCGATGTACCGCGAGCTCCACGAGGAGGTCGGGCTGCATCCGGAGCACGTTCGGATCATCGGTCGCACCCGCGACTGGCTGCGCTACGAGGTGCCCCAGAACTGGGTGCGCCGCGAATGGCGCGGGCACTACCGCGGCCAGAAGCAGATCTGGTTCCTGCTGCGCCTGATCGGCAAGGATTCCGACGTGTGCCTGCGCGCCACCGAGCACCCCGAGTTCGACGCCTGGCGCTGGAACGACTACTGGATCCCGCTCGACGCGGTGATCGAGTTCAAGCGGGGTGTGTACCAGCAGGCCCTGACCGAGCTGTCGCGGCTGCTGTTCGGGCGCCAGGACGGCCGGCCCGAGCCCTCGCGCTACCTGCGCCAGCACGCCCGCTCACGGGGTGCGCGCGGCGACGGGACGCACGGTGCGCCCGAGGTGGGCCACCACGACGGGGCCGGTCACGAGCCCGACCGGCCGGCCGATGCGGTGGTACCGGCCGAGCCGGTGCTGCATGCCGATCCGGTGCTGCGGCCGATACCGCAGGTGCAGCCGCCGGGTGATGCCCCGGCGACCGGAGCCGCCCCGGCGCGCGCGCCGGGCGCGCCGGATCCGCTGGCCTGATACGTCCGGGCCCGCCGGGCTCGAGGCGTCCGGGCCCGCCGGGCCGGATGCGCCCGGGCCCGCCGGGTCCGGGGCGTCCGGGGCCCGGCCCGCTCAGACCTGCGTGAGCAGCGGCCGGCCCGCGAAGTACGCCGTGACGTTGTCCAGCGCGAGCCGCCCCATGGCGGTCCGCGTGTCGTGTGTGCCGCTCGCGTGGTGGGGCTGCAGCACGACGCGCGGAATGTCGATCAGCGCCTGCGGTACGTTCGGCTCGTCGTCGAACACGTCGAGCCCGGCGCCGCCCAGCGCGCCCGAGCGCAGCAGCTCGACCATCGCCGACTGGTCGACGACCGAGCCGCGCGCGATGTTCACGAAGTGGCCGGTGGGTCCGAGTGCCTCGAGCACCGCGCGCGAGACGATGCCTTGGGTCGCTGCGCCGCCGGGGCAGGCCGCGATCACGACGTCGGCCCAGCGGGCCATCTCCACCGGATCGGCGTAGTAAGCCCAGTCGACCGGCTTGCGGTTCGGACCGTGGTAGGCGATCTCGGTGCCGAACGCTGCGCAGCGCTGCGCGATCGCCTGGCCGATGCGGCCCAGCCCGACGATACCGACGCGGCGCTTGGCGAGCGCGGTCGTCAGCGGCAGCGCGCCGCGCGCGACCCACGAGCCGTCGCGCACCCAACGGTCGGCGGCCACCAGCTGTCGCAGCGACGCGAGCATCAGCGCAACCGCGAGGTCGGCGACGTCATCGGTCAGCACGTCCGGGGTGTTGGTCACCGCGATGCCGCACGCCCTGGCATGCACGAGGTCGATCGCGTCGACGCCGACACCGAAGCAGGACACCAGCCTGAGCTTGGGCAGCGCCTGCATCAGCGCGGCCTCGCAGCCGCGGCCGCCCGAGGTCACGACGACCTCGCAGGTGTCGGCCAGCGAAGCGAGCAGAGCCGGCTTGTCGGCGGCCTCATGGTAGCGGTGCACCGGCCAGCTCGATTCGAGTTCCTGCTGGGTACCGGCGTGCAGGGACGTCAGCAGGAGAACGGGACGGGACATGGCGAGGCTCCGGGGGCGTTCGGGTCTTGGAGGCGCCGCAGTATAGACCCGGGCCCGCGTGGGTCGCCCGGGGCCGTTCCGAGGCGAGGCAGGCGGCGGTCGTCGCGCGCGTCCCGCCTCAGGGCTCGATGGACAGCAGCAGCGGCGCGAAGCCCTCGAGCTCGAAGCGCCAGCGTTCGCCCGCCTTCGGAAACCGGGAGGTGACCAGGCTGCCGAGGATCGCGACATCGCCGCGACACATCATCAGGCCGCGCGACGCGGCGCTGCCGGCCAGCCAGGCGAGCGCATCCAGCGGATGCCCCATCAGGTCGCCGCCCCGGCCGCTGCCGACCGGCACGTCGTCGCAGAACACCCGGCCGACGATGGCCTCGAGGTCCAGGCCGGCCCAGTCGTCACGGCGCATGCCCAGCACCGCGCCTTCGTTCCAGGCATTGTCCGCCACCAACTGGAAGGCCTCGTCGCCGAGCCGCGCGTAGTCGGCATCACGGTCGTCGGCCAGCTCGAAGGCCGGACACACGGCCGCCACCGCGGCGCGCGCCTGCTCGCGACTGCACTGGCCGCCTGGGGCAGGCAGGTCCGCGCCGAGTTCGACCGCGATCTCGAACTCGATCAAGAGTCGCCCGTAGGCCCCGACCCGCGTGCTCGCCGGCCCCGCCACCAGCTGGCCGGACAGCAGCCGGCCCGCGACCGGCGCATCCAACCCAACCAGCCGCTGCATCGCGGGATTGGAGAGCGCGATCTTCCAGCCGATCGGCGCGCCGCAGTCGCGCGCCTTGAGGTCGACGAAGCGGGCCTGCGCGAGATAGGCGTCGGCGAGGCTGCCGGGCCGGATGCCTGGCGGGAACGACCGGAAGGTCCGGCGCTCGCGATGCTGCGTGAGCAGCCATCGGGCCGTCCTGGAGGGGTGTGCAGTCATGTCGGCTCCGGCGGCTCAGCCAACGACGACCGGTGCCACCACCCCGAACCGTGCCGCCCAGGGCGCGAGCGCCGGCAGGATCGACGGATGCAGCGCCACGCCGCGCGCGTGCTGCTCGCGCTTGCGAGCGAGCGCACGCTCACCCGGCAGGCGCACCGGCTGCGCCGGGTCGCGCGGCACCGATCCATGGCAGGCCTGCGCGATCCAGTCGGTCTGCAGCGTGAAGGCGCCGAGCCCCGCGAAGGCCTCGGGGTCGCTCACCCGCACGCAGACCGTCGCACCCCAGCCCTCGGGCACGTCAGCGCGGCCATAGCCCGCGAGGCCGCCGGTCATCGCCTCGATGGCGAGCGCCAGCCCGTAGCCCTTGTGGCCGGCATCGACGCCGCCGAGCGGCAGGATCGTGCCTGGGGGCTGCGTGAACAGCACCGCCGGGTCGTCGCTCGGCTGACCGAGCGCGTCGAGCCACCAGCTGTGCGCACCGCGCCGGCCGGCCGCCTTGAGCCGGTTGCTCATGCCGTTGGTGGTGATCGACGCGGAGATGTCAATCAGCACCGGGTCGCCCGAGGTCGGGAAGCCCATCGCCATCGGGTTCGGCGTGAACACCGCCTGCGTGCCGCCGAAGGGCGCGACGCTGGCCACCGCCGGGTCCGAACTGTAGATCTCGACCATCAGCCCGCTGCGCACCGTCGCCTCGAGATAGGCCGCGAGGCAGGCGATGTGGTGGCTGCGGCGGATCGCGACCGTCGCGCAGCCGTGCTCGCGGGCCCGCGGCGCAGCCCAGTCGATCGCGCGGCGCACCAGGGCCGGGCCGGGCAAGCGGCGGCCGTCCCAGGTGGCGGCGACGGTGCGCTCGGCGATCACATTGGGCGCGCCCGACTTCGCCATCGCGCCTCGGTCGAGCGCACCGAGGTAGCCGGCGAGCAGCGCGAGGCCGTGGGTGTCGTGGCCGAGCAGGTCGCCCTCGACCAGCACCTCGGCGACGTCGGTCGCCAGCGCCGCCTCGAGCCCGCTCGAGCGCAGCAGCGCGAGCGCAAACGTGACCAGCGCGCGAGCGTCGTGGCGCGGCGGCGGCGCGCCCGCCGCCTCGGAGGGCGCAGCCATCAGTAAACCGCCCGGCCGCCGGACAGGTCGAAGACGGCGCCGGTGGAGAAGGAGCACTCCTCGCTCGCCAGCCAGGCCACCATTGCCGCGATCTCCTCGACGCCGCCGAAACGCGCCATCGGGATCTTCGACAGCATGAAGTCGATGTGCTGCTGCGTCATCTGGTCGAAGATCGCGGTCTTGACCGCCGCCGGCGTGATGCAGTTGACGCGGATCCCGGTCTTGGCGAGCTCCTTGCCCAGCGACTTGGTCAGGCCGATGACCGCCGCCTTCGAGGCCGAGTAGGCCGAGGCGTTCGGGTTGCCTTCCTTGCCGGCGATCGAGGCGATGTTGATGACTCGACCATAGTCACGCTCGAGCATCTTCCTCACGACCGCGCGGTCGCAGAGGAAGGTGCCGTGTACGTTCACGTCGAAGACCTTTCGCCACGCGTCGGCCGGATACTCGGCGACGGTGGTGTTCGGGCCGGTGATGCCGGCGCTGCAGACCAGCACGTCGAGGCGCCCGAACGCAGCCGAGCTCGCGTCGGTGGCGGCCTGCACCGAGGCCTCGTCGGCGACGTCGACCGCGACGCCGAGGTGGCCGGCGCCCAGCGAGGCCGCCGCGGCCTTGGCGGCCGCCTCGTTCACGTCCCACAGCGCGACGCGCGCCCCGCTCGCGGCGAAGCGCTGCGCGATGGCCAGGCCGATGCCGGCGGCGCCGCCGGTGATGACCGCGCAGCGGTCCTCGAGGTCGATGTGGTTCACGGGGACTCTCCTGCGGGACCGGGGTCGGGATGGGGGCGGACTGTAATCGAAGCGCACCGGGCGAGCAGCGCGTCGACCGCGCCGCGCCGCGTCGCGCACTCGGCGGCGTCGAGGACATCTTGGACGACGAGGTATCCCTCGGAGCGAGAGTGGTCGACCTGTCCAGGGGTGAGACGCATCGTCGGGTGCTGCATTCGGATCCAGGTGTTAGCGCTAACACATAAGCCGGATTTGGAGGTAGTCTCAAGGCCATGTCAAGGCGCACCGCACAAACGGCCGCGGCCGAGGCGCGCGGCATCGGCCGAAGGGCGCCCGTGCGCCTGGTCGAGGTGGCACGCGCCGCGGGCGTCTCGAGCATGACCGTGTCGCGGGCGCTGCGGGATCCGGAACGGGTCGCCCCGGCGACGCTGGACGCGGTGCGCCGCGCGGTCGCCCGGCTCGGTTACCTGCCGAACGGTTCGGCCAGCGCGCTCGCCTCGAGCCGCAGCCGCGTGGTGGCCGCGATCGTGCCCACCCTGATGAACTCGGTCTACGCGAGCACGGTGCACGGGCTGTCCTCGGTGCTGCGACCGGCCGGCTACGCGCTGATGCTGGGCGACAGCGGCGACGACCCCCGGGCCGAAGCCGCGCTGGTACGCAGCTTCCTCGGCCGGCGGGTCGACGCGCTGGTGCTGACGGGGGTCTCGCATGCCGACGAAACGCGCGAGCTGCTTACCCGCCACGCGCTGCCGGTCGTCGAGATCTGGGACCTGTGCGCGCATCCGATCGACATGCTGGTGGGCTTCTCGAACGTGACAGCTGGCCGTGAGGCCGGCCGCTTCCTCAACGCGCGGGGCCGGCGCCGCTGGGCCTTCGTCGGCAGCGCGCCCGGGCAGGAGGTGCGCTCGGGCAAGCGCCTGCGAGGCCTGCGCGAGGCTGCGCGCGAGGCCGGCGCGCAGGCGCCGCTGACGGCGTTCGTCGACGACTCGTTGAGCGCCGCTGAGGGCCGAGCGGCCGTCAGCGCGCTGCTCGACGCACATCCTTCTGTCGATGCGCTCTTCTGCGCGAACGACGCGCTCGCGACTGCCGCGCTGCGGGCCGCGGCCGACCGCGGCCTCGCCGTGCCCGGGCGGCTCTCGGTGCTCGGCTTCGGCGACTTCGACATGGCCGCCCATACGCAGCCCGCGCTCAGCACGGTGCACATACCCGGCCACGACATCGGCACGCACGCGGCGACGGCTCTGCTCGCCCGGCTGGACGGGGGGCCCGCGCCCGGCACGCGCACCGACCTCGGATTCGAGATCGTCCGGCGCGAATCCGCCTGAATCGAACCGAACCGCCGACCTGCCCCCCTATCATTCCCACCGTTCCGAGCATTCCCACCGTTCCGAGGAGCCTCGATGAAAGTCCTGTTCACCGACTACGACATGCTCGACGTCTCGCTCGAGCGCACCCTGTTCCGCGAGGCCGGCATCCAGCTGATCGAGGCGCAGTGCAAGACCGAGGACGAGGTGATCGCCGCCGCCGAGGGCTGCTCGGCGCTGCTCGTGCAATACGCGCCGGTCGGCGCGAAGGTCTTCGCCGCGTGCCCCGGCATCGGCCTGGCGTCGCGGATCGGCGCCGGCTACGACACCATCGACGCGCGGGCCGCGCAGGCCGCCGGCGTCTGGGTCGCTAACAGTCCCGACTACGGCGTCGGCGAGGTCTCGAGCCACGCCTTCGCGATGATCCTCGCGTCGATCCGCAACATCGTTCGCTGGAACACCGACGTGAAGGCCGGCACTTGGCACTACACCAGCGCCGGCCGCGTACCGCGGCTGACCGACATGACCGTCGGCGTGCTGGGTCTGGGCCGCATCGGCAAGCGTTTCGCACACATCGCGCGCAACACCTTCAAGCACGTGATCGCACACGACCCGAACCTGATCGAGGGCGACTTCCCGGCCTACGTGGAGCGCGTGTCGCTCGAGCAGCTCTTCGCGCAGGCCGACGCGATCTCGATCCACTGCCTCTTGAACGACGACACCCGCGGGCTGGTCGGTGCCGACCTGCTGCGCCGGATGAAGCCAGGCTCGTACCTGGTGAATACCGCGCGCGGCGGCATCATCGACCTCGAAGGCCTCACCGCGGTGGTCGGCGAGGGCCGGCTCGCCGGCGTGGGCCTAGACGTGCTGCCAACCGAGCCGGTGCCCACCGACCACCCGCTGCTCGCCGACCCGCGGGTGATCTTCTCGCCGCATTCGGCGTTCTACTCGGTGGCCTCGGAGGTCGAGCTGCGCACGAAGGCCGCGCGCAACATCGTCCAGTGGATGAAGACCGGGCGCCCCGGATACCCGGTGACCCAGGGCACGCGCCAGCCGCCCAAGTGAGGCCGGCACGTCGCGGCGACGCGCTCAGCGTGCCGCCGCGGCGCCGAACTCGAGCCTGAACCGGCTGCCGCCGCCCTCGCGCGGCAGGCAGACCGCGGCGGCGCCGTGGCGCTGCGCGATCTGGCGTACCAGCGACAGCCCAAGGCCGACACCGCCGGCCGCCTCGCCGTGGCCTGCAAGCCGGTGGAAGGGCTCGAAGATCCGCTCGCGCTCGGGCTCGGGCACGCCCGGCCCGCGGTCGAGCACCTCGAGGACCGGGCCCCGCGACCCACCGGACAGCAGCACCTCGACCGGGGAGCCCGCGCCATGGCGACGCGCGTTCTCGAGCAGGTTGCGCGCCGCGCGTCGCAGCAGCCGCGGGTCGCCCTCGACGGTGAAGCGGGAGGCGATCGGGGCGTCGGCACTCTCCCCGTCGATAGACAGCGTCGCCTGCGCCCGCCCCGCCTCCTCGGCGAGCAGCGTCAGCAGGTCGACCGGCTCACGCGCGATGCCTGCGCCGGCGTCCAGGCGGCTCGCCAGCAGGATCTCCTCGATCAGCGCGTCGAGCTCGCCGACGTTGCGCTCGACCTCGTCGCGCAGCGCCGCCCGCTGCGCCCCGGCGGCGACGTCCGTGGCGACGCCGCCGCCGTTGCCGCCGGGACCGGAGCCGCCCTCGGACGGCTCGGTCAGCAGCACCGTGGCCATCTTCAGCCGCGCCAACGGTGAGCGCAGCTCATGCGAGGCGTTGGCCAGCAGCGAGCGCTGCGCGCGCACCAGCGTCTCGATCCGCTCGGCCGAGCGGTTGAAGCTCGCCGCGAGCGCGGCGACCTCGTCGCGGCCCTGCACCGGCACGCGCGCCGACAGGTCGCCCGAGCCGAGCGCCTCGACGCCCCGCTGCAGCCGCTCGAGCCGATGTGTGAGCCGGCGCACCATCGGATAGGCGCCGATCGCGACCGCCAGCGTGAGCGCCAGCAGCACGGCGCCCCAGCCGAAGGGCGGGCCGCCCTTGAAGCGCCAGATCCGCGCGACCGCCCAGCGGCCGTCGGGCAGGCGCACCGACCAGGCCGGCGGCCCGTGCTCGGCCGCATCGCGCCAGGCGCTCCAGCCCTCCTGCCCTTCGCGTCCGCCGTCGACCCGCATGGGTGGCGGCACCGGCCGGCCGGCCGACGCGATGGGTACCCGCCGCACATCGAACAGCGCGACGTCGACGCCGGTGCGCAGATGCCAGCGCTCGAGCACGGCGCGCTGCGCCTCGGGCGGCGCGTCGGCCGGCGGCAGCAGCGCCGCGACCACCTCGGCGACCAGCGCCCGCTCGTCGCGCGAAGCATGCTCGCGGTCGAAGGCGAACTTCCAGCCGAGCGCGGCGATCAGCGCGAAGATCGCCAGGCTGGCGATCATCGACAGGTAGATCCGAATGTACAGACGCTTCACTCTGCGTCCTGCGACTTCGCGAACACATAGCCCGCGCCGCGCACGGTCACGATGCGCCGCGGATGGCGCACATCGTCCTCGATCGCCGCACGGATGCGGCCGACGTGCACGTCGATCGAGCGGTCGTAGACATCCAGCGCCTCGCCGCGCACCCGCTCCATCAACTGCTCGCGCGTCAGCACCCGGCCGGCCGACTCTGCGAGCGCCACCAGCAGCGCGAACTGGTGGCTGGTCAGTGGCCGCGCCCGACCGTCGAGCCGCACCTCGCGCGCGCCGCGGTCGATCTCGAGCCGTCCGAACCGCAGCACGTCAGCCCCGCCGGCCGAGGGCGCCGAGCCCGCGCCGCGTCGGCGCAGCACCGCACGGATGCGTGCGAGCAGCTCGCGCGGCTCGAAGGGCTTGGGCAGGTAGTCGTCGGCGCCGAGCTCCAGCCCGACGATGCGGTCGGCGGTGTCGCCGCGAGCGGTGACCATGACGATCGGCACCTCGGAACCAGCGCGGATGCGACGGCACAGCGCGAGGCCGTCGGCATCCGGCAGCATCAGGTCGAGCAGCACCAGGTCCACGACCGGGCCGTCGCGCGCGGCCAGCGCGGCGAGCCCGGTCGCGCCATCGGGCGCCTGCTCGACCGCGAAGCCGGCGCCGCGCAGGTAGGTCGCGACCATCGCGGCCAGCCGCAGGTCGTCCTCGATCATCAGCACATGAACCATGGCAGGAGTGTGAGGGGCGACGGGCCGCGGCGCCAGGGTCGCGGCCCGAGGGCTCACGACCAGCGTCCCATGCGACGCTGCATCCGCTCGGCGAGCTTGATCCGCTGCTCCGGCGTCAGCACCTCGGCCGTGTCCGCCATCGCCTGCGCGAGCCGCTTCGACGCCCCATCGGCGAGCGCGATCTGCTCCGCGCGCAGCGTCTCGATCGCGCCGCGGTCGATGGCCGGCGCACGCAGCAGCTCGACCGAGCGGCGGCGGCCGTCGCGCATCTTCTCGCGCAGCGGCATCAGGTCGGTCATCGCGCCCTGCGCGATCGCGGAGATCCGCTGCTTCTGCTCCGGCGTGCCGTCGACCTCGGACACGATGCGATCGGCCATCTTCTCGGTGAAGCGCGCCGCGCGCTCCGGATCCATCTGCGCCGACATCGGGCCGTCGCCCCAGCCGCGGTGCGGCCCGTGCGAGCACGCGCCGAGCGCCAGCACGCCCGCGACCGCGGCAGCCAGACCGACGACGCGCCAGCGGCGCGACAGGAAGCGGCTGATGCCGCGGGGCGAGTGGGAAGCGAATGTGTTCACGGTGGGCTCCATCGGTCCTGGGGACACGACGGACCGGGCGGCCCGTCGATGGAGGCATCGTGCGCGCGCCCGGTCAAGGCGATGCAAGCACGCGGTAAAGATGTGTGAAGCGGAGGGTGTGAAGCCGATGTAGCAGCGATCCGGCGGCGGGACGTGCCCGCCGCCATCGGGGATCAGGCCGTCACCGTCAGGCAATGTACTTCACGACCTTCTGATGCTGCTCACCCAGGCCCTGGATGCCGAGCGTCATCGTGTCGCCGGCCTTCAGGAACACCGGCGCGGGCTTCATGCCCATCGCCACGCCCGGCGGGGTGCCGGTGGTGATGATGTCGCCCGGGTTCAGCGTGAACAGCGCGCTCACGTAGGCGACCAGGGTCGCGCAGTCGAAGATCATCGTCTTGGTGCTGCCGCGCTGGCGCGACACGCCGTTGACATCCAGCCACATGTCGAGCTTTCCCGGGTTGCCGACCTCGTCCGGCGTCACCAGCCAGGGACCGATCGGGCCGAAGGTGTCGAAGCCCTTGCCCTTGTCCCAGGTCGGGCCGTGCTCGAGCTGCCACTCGCGCTCGGACACGTCGTTGACGACGCAGTAGCCGGCGACATGCGACAGCGCGTCCTTCTTCGACACGTTGCGCGCAGTGGTACCGATCACGATGCCGAGCTCGACCTCCCAGTCGGTCTTCTTCGAGCCCTTGGGCAGCATCACGTCGTCGTTCGGCCCGACCATGCAGCTCAGCGTCTTGTGGAAGACGATCGGCTCCTTGGGGATCGGGTTGCCGGTCTCGGCGGCGTGGTCGGAGTAGTTCAGGCCGATCGCAACGAATTTGGTCGCGCCGGAGAACGGGATGCCCATGCGCGGCTTGCCGCGTACCAGCGGCAGGTTCGCAGTCTTGAGCTTGGCGAGCTTGGCGAGCGACTTCGGCGAGAGCTGGGCCGGACCGATGTCGGCCACGACGCCGGACAGGTCGCGCAGCGTGCCTTCGGCGTCGATGAGGCCGGGCTTCTCCTTGCCGGGCTTGCCGTAGCGGACGAGTTTCATGCGAGGGATCTCCTGGTGGAACGGGGGTTCGGCGGGGGCTTCAGATCATCGCGCCGCCGTCCACGCAGAACGGCTGGCCGGTGGCGAAACGGGATTCGTCGCTGGCGAGGTACACAGCGATCGGCGCGATCTCCTCGGCGGTCGCGAGCCGGCCCATGGGCTGGCGCGCGACGAACATCCGACGCGCCTCGACGGGATCGTCGAAGGCGTTGATACGGTCCTGCAGGCTCGGCGTGTCGACCGTGCCCGGGCAGATGCAGTTGCAGCGGATGCCGCGCGCGACGTAGTCGATCGCGACCGACTTGGTCAGGCCGATCACGGCGGCCTTGCTGGCGCCGTAGGCGAAGCGGTTGGCGAAGCCCTTCAAGCTCGAGCACATCGACGCCATGTTGATGATCGAGCCGCCGCCGCGCTCGAGCATGCCGGGGAGCGCCGCGGCGATGGTCTTCCACTGCGCGCGCACGTTGAGGTTGAAGCTCAGGTCCCAGTCGGCGTCCGAGCACTGCTCGATGCCGCCCTGGTGGACCCAGCCGGCGCAGTTGAACAGCACGTCGAGCGGCTGCGCACCAATGACAGCGGCGACGTCGGCATCGTTCAGCACGTCGAGCCTGCGGGTCTCGATGCCGGCGACGCCCGCGAGCGAATCGAGCAGCTCGGCCTTCATGTCGGTGGCGATCACCTGCGCGCCCTCGGCGGCCATCATCAGCACGGTTGCGCGGCCGATGCCGGCGCCTGCGGCGGTCACCAGGATGCGCTTGCCCGCGAGTCTTCCAGCCATCTGTAGGTCTCCTCTGTCGTGGTGATCGGCCGCGTTCGCATTCGCGCACGGGCTCAAGCGCGCGGGGCCGCCGATGATAGCGCGACGGGCGAGCCGTCGGCCGCGAGCGAAGCGAACGCGCCGCGCCGGCGCAGTCCGTCGAGCGCAGCGGCGAGCGCCGGCGCGAGCGTCGTATCGGCCGCGGCGTCGCCGAACACCTCGTCGATCGCGAGCATCGCGCGCACCGTCTGTATCGCCACGCCCGGGGCCTGCGCGATCGCGCGCAGGCGTGCAGCGAACGGATCTTCGAGCGGCAGCTCGCCGCCCGAGTCGTCGCGGCCCGCGCAGAAGTGCATCCACGCCGCGACGGCGAGCAGCAGCGTGTCATGTGGCAGGCCGGCGCGGCGCGCCTCGCGCAGCGTCGCCACCAGCCGCTGCGGCAGCTTGCGCGAGCCGTCCATCGCGATCTGAAGCAGCCGGTGGCGAAGCGCCGGATTCGCGAAGCGCTCGAACAGGCGAGCGCCATAGGCCGGTGCCTGTGCGCGCACCGAGGCCGGCAGCGTCGCCGCGGCCTGTATCCAGAGCCGCTCGACGAAGGCGCGCAGCCGCGGCTCGGCGACCGCGGCGTCGACGGTGGGCAGGCCCGCGCTCGAACCGAGATAGGCGAGCGACGAGTGTGCGGCGTTCAGCAACCGCAGCTTCATCGCCTCCCAGGGCGCGACGTCGTCGACCAGCTCGGCGCCCGCGGCCTCGAGCGGCGGCGCCTCGCCGGCGAAACGGCGCTCGATCACCCACTGCGTGTACGGCTCCGCGGCGACAGGCCATGCGTCGTCCACGCCCAGCAGCCGCGCGGCCTCCTCGCGGTCCGCGTCGACCGTGGCCGGCACGATCCGGTCGACCATGCTGTCCGGGCAGGCGACGGCACGGTCGATCCAGTCGGCAAGCCCGGGATCGATCGCCGCCGCCTCGGCGCGCAGCCGCGCCTGCAGCCGCGTGCCGTTGTGCGACAGGTTGTCGCAGGACAGCACCGACAGCCCGCCCAGCCCGGCCGCGCGCCGCGCGGCCAGACCACGGGCGAGAAGCCCGACCGCGCTCGTCGGTCCAGTCTCGTCGTAGCCCTTCTCGGTCACGGTGAGCGTGACGAGCCGCGTGTCCGCGGCCGCGAGCCGTGCGATGACCGCCGCCGGCGACTCGGGCGCCACCAGCAGTTCGCGCAGCGCGCCGATGACGCGCGCCCGCGTACCGGCACCGTCGCGCACCAGCAGGGTGTAGAGGCCGTCCTGCGGCGCGAGCGCATCGCGCATCACCGGCCGCCGCAGGCTCACGCCGCTCACCGCCCAGCGGGCATCGCCCGCGGCGAGCAGGTCATCGAAGACCACTGCCTGGTGGGCGCGGTGGAAGTTCCCGACGCCCAGGTGCACGACGCCGATCCGCGCGTTGCGCCGCGTGTAGGCGGGGCGGGCGATCGCGGCGGACCGCAGTGCGGACTGCCTGTGGGGCTGTGCTGCGGGCAGCGTCGCGAGCGTCACTTCGGACAGGCGGGCCATCACCAGCGGTCCCCTCAGCACATCGACGGCATCATCGACAGGCCCGGGTCCGCCCAGTCCGAGTTCGGCACCAGCGGATACCAGCCCGGGCGGCCCGGGTCGCGGTCGTAGGCGTAGCCGCCCAGCTCTTTATAGAGCTCGTGGTAACGCGCGACCTTCTCGGCATCGAGCGTCACGCCCAGCCCCGGCGCCGTCGGCACGGAGATGCGCCCGTTCACGTAACGCATCTTGCCGCCGACGATCACGTCGTCGACCAGGTGGTGGTAGTGCGCGTCGGCCGAGTAGCCCAGGTTCGGCACCACCGCGCCCATGTGCAGCATCGAGGCGAGCTGCACGCCAAGCTCGCCCGAGGAGTGCACCGCCACACCCAGCCCGAAGGTCTCGCAGATGCCCGCGGCCTTCACGCACGGGCGGATGCCGCCCCAGAAGGTGGTGTCGAGCAGGATCACGTCGACCGCGCGTTGCACGACGTTGGCCGCGAGCTGCTCGAAGTTGATCACCACGGTGTTGGTCGCCGTGGGCATGCGCACGATCTCGCGCAAGCGGGCCAGCTGCGGCATCCCCCAGACCGGATCCTCGATGAAGTGGTTGTTGAGCCCCTCGATGCCGCGGCAGAACGCGATCGCGTCGGCGAGCGACCAGGCGCAATTCGGGTCGTGGCGCAGCGGATCGGCCGGGAAAGCGTGCGCGAGCGCCGTGTAGCAGGCCAGCTCGTGCGCGGGCGGAAACACGCCGCCCTTGAGCTTATGCGAGGCGAACCCGTGCTCGGCCTTGAGCATTCGGGCATGCGCGACCAGCTGCTCGGGGGTGCGGACCTCGCCGTCGCCGGTCCTGGGGTCGGCGTAGCGGAAGAACAGGTACGAGGCGAACTCGACCGAGTCGCGCACGCGCCCGCCGAGCAGCTCGGCGACCGGCACGCCCAGTTTCTTGCCCATGATGTCGAGGCAGGCGAACTCGAGCGCCGCGTGCATCTGCGTTCGGTTGTTGTAGAGGCTCGCGGTCGGGTTGCAAATCGCAAAGCGCATCGCCTCGAGCCGGAACACGTCGTGACCGCGCAGCAGCCCGATCAGGCCCTCGACCGCAGCCGTGGCGGTCTCACCGCCGCCGCCGAACTCGCCCAGGCCGACATGGCCGTCGTCGGTCTCGACCTCGACCAGGGTGCGAACGAAGCGCCCCCAGTGTGCGCCGTTGCTGTGGCGCAGGGGCGCCTCGAGCGGAACGGTGACGGGCGTGGCGCGGATGCAGGCGATGCGGGTCATGCGGAGTCCTCGGCAGGCGTCGGTGCGGCGCCGGCATCAGCGCCGGAATCGGAGTCGGTGAAGTACTGGTCGTTCTCGGCGGCGATGTTGGCGATCGCATCGAAGATCGTCCCGAGATGCGCCTGCATCGCCTGTGCGGCACCCGCGCCGTCGCCAGCGATGACGCGGTCGGTGATCGCCTTGTGCTCAGCCATGCGCAGCTTCGAGCGGCCCGCGCGCTGCAGTGACAGGTGACGCACTCGGTCGAGCTGCGCCTTGGCCGAATGGATGACCTGCCAGGCGCTGCGGTGGCCGGCGATCGCGGCGAGCAGCTCGTGCATCGCCTCGTCGACCGCAAAGAAGCCGGCGGCGTCGTGGGCGGCGAGCGCGCGCCGCTGGCGGACCATGTTGTCGCGCAGCAGCGCGCGGTGCGCGGCGTCGATCCGCGCGGCGGCGAGCTTGACGATGCGGCACTCGAGCGTCTCGCGCACGAAGTGGCTGTCGCGAACCAGCCGCAGGTCGATCCGCGCGACGAAGGTGCCGACCTGCGGCACCACCTCCAGGAAGCCGTCCTCGGCGAGCCGCTTGAACGCCTCGCGCACCGGCGTGCGCGACACCCCATAGCCCTCGGCGATCCGGGCCTCGGAAACCGCCTCGCCGGGGGGCAGCGCGACCGAGACGATGCGCTCGCGCAGGTCGCGGTAGAGCGACGGGACCAGCGAAGGCGCTCTGGGCGCGAAACCGGGGACTCGCGGCGATCGGGACATGTATACTAGTGTACCGCGATGAGCGGAACGCCGTCGGGTGGGCGCGCCGCGCAACCTGCGGTACCTTCAGGTTTCCCTAGAGGGTGAGGAGACACGATGCTGGAATGCCAGGTACATGGCGCCGAAGACCTGCGGGTCGTCGACGTGCCGACGCCGCAGCCCGGACCCGGAGAGGTGCTGGTACGCCTGGGCGCCGCCGGCATCTGCGGCTCGGACATGCACTACTACTTCCACGGCCGCAACGGCAGCTTCGTGATCCGCGAGCCGCTGGTCCCCGGCCACGAGGCCTCGGGCGTGGTCGCCGCCGTCGGCGCCGGCGTTCGCCGAGTCAAGTCAGGCGACCGCATCGCGGTGAACCCCTCCAAGGCCTGCGGCCAATGCCCGGGCTGCCGCGAGGGCCGCGAGAACCTGTGCTCGAACATGCGCTTCCTCGGCAGCGCGAGCGTGTTCCCCCACATGCACGGCATCTTCCGCGAGTTTTTCCTGATGCCCGAGGCTCAATGTGTGCCGGTCTCGAGCGGCGTGTCGCTCGCCGAGATCGCGATGTCCGAGCCGCTGTCGATCGCGCTGCACTCAGCGCACCGCGCCGGCAACCTGCTCGGCAAGCGCGTGCTGATCACCGGCTCGGGCACCATTGGCTGCATGATGACGCTCGCGGTCAGGCTCGCCGGTGCCACGCATGTCGCGATCACCGACGTGGTCGACCACCCGCTGGAGGTCGCCCGCCAGGTCGGCGCCGACGTGACCGTGCGCACCGACCAGTTGCCGAAGGACGGCCGCCTCGTTGACCTGATCGGCGGCGAGCCCGACGTCGCCTTCGAAGTGTCCGGCGCGCCCGCCGCGCTCGCCACCTGCATCGAGACGGTGCGCCGCGGCGGCATCATCGTCCAGGTCGGCACCCTGCCGCCCGACGGTATTCACCTGCTGGCCAACCAGATCATGGCGCGCGAGCTCGAGCTGCGCGGCTCGTTCCGCTTTGCCAACGTGTTCGATCACGCGGTCCGCTCGATCGCCGAGCGCCGCGTCGACGTCCGTCCGGTGCTCTCGGGCGTGTTTCCCCTGACCGATGCGGTCCATGCGATCACCCTCGCGCGCGACAAGACGGTCAGCATGAAGGTCCAGCTCGGCCCGACCGAAGCCTGAGCCCATACGGTTCCGTTTCAACCCCGTATCGACGAGGAGATGACATGAAACTGATCGCGACGATGTTGACCGCGGCCGTCGCCCTGGCGCTGCCGGCCGCCCCCGCCCTGGCCCAGACCAAGCTCAAGTGGGCCCACGTCTACGAGGCCTCCGAGCCGTACCACACCGAGTCGGTGTGGGCCGCCGAGGAGATCAAGAAGCGCACCAACGGCAAGTACGACATCCAGGTCTTCCCGGCTTCCTCGCTCGGCAAGGAGACCGACATCAACCAGGGCCTGTCCCTGGGCACGGTCGACATGATCATCAGCGGCCCGTCGTTCGCGGCCCGCAGCTTCCCGCGAGTGGGCGTCGCCTACTACCCGTTCATCTTCCGCGACGCCGCCCACCAGGCCGCCTACGCCAAGAGCGAGGTCTTCAAGGAACTTGCTGAGGGCTACCGCCAGAAGACCGGCATCGTGATGACCGCGTACACCTACTACGGAGCGCGTCACACCACCTCGAACCGCGCCTTCAACGACTGCGCCGGCATGAAGGGCTTGAAGATCCGCGTGCCGGACGTGCCCGCCTACATGGCGACGCCGAAGTCCTGCGCGGCGAACCCGACGCCGATCGCCTTCGCCGAGGTCTACCTCGCGCTGCAGAACGGCACGGTCGAGGCGCAGGAGAACCCGCTGACCACGATCGAGGCGAAGAAGTTCTTCGAGGTGCAGAAGCACATCATGCTGACCGGCCACATCGTCGACGGCGTGGTGACCCAGATCGCCCCGCACGTGTGGACCAAGCTCACCGACGCCGAGAAGAAGATCTTCATGGACGTCACCCAGGAAGCCGCTGCGCGGGGCACCGCTCAGATCGTCAAGCGCGAGGCGGAGCTGATCGACGAGTTCAAGAAGAAGGGCATCAACATCGTCCAGGTGAATCGTCAGAGCTTTGTCGACGCGGTGCTGAAGAACTTCACGCCCGAGCAGCTCGGCTATGACCGCAAGGACTACGACCGAATCGTCGCCCTGAAGTGACGCGCCGGGCTCGCCCGATGCAGCGAGAGAGCCGGCCCGAGCGCCGGCTCTTTTGTGTCCGAGCTCCGGTCTCCGTCACATGAACACCTCACTCGAGCCGCACGCCATGAACGCCCCTCCCAAGGCCGCCCTCCCCGCCGACGACGATCCGTTCGGCGGCGAGGCCGTGCTCGACGAGTCCGGCCGCTTCCATGCGACCGATGCGCCGATCGACCTGTCGGGCTACAAGTGGGAGGACTGGCTGACGCTCGCCGTCTTCTGGGTGCTCGCGCTGACGGTCTTCTACCAGTTCTTCACGCGCTACGTGCTCGACGACTCGGCCGCCTGGACCGAGGAGATCGCGCGCTACCTGCTGATCGTCGTGACCTTCATCGGCTCGTCGATGGCGGTCCGGCGCAACAACCACATCCACGTCGAGTTCATCTACCGCTGGATGTCGCCAGCGGTCGCACGTGTGATGTCGACTGCGGTCGATGTAGTGCGGATCGCGTTCCTCGGCTACGCGACCTGGCTGTCGATCGAGCTGATGCCGAAGATGGCCAACCTGAACATGACCGTCGTCGACCTGTCGATGAAGTGGATCTACGGGGCGGTCACGCTCGGCTTCGCGATGATGACCTTTCGCGCGGTGCAGGTCGCGCTGCGCCACACGCGGCGCGGCTGGAGCCTGCTCGAGCGGCCGGGCGAGACCGAGGACTGAAGGCGCACACCCACCATGAACTCGATCCTCTTCACCTCGTTCCTGGCTGCGCTGACCGCTGGCATCCCGATCGCCATGGCGATGTGCATCGGCTCGCTGGTGTACATCTGGCTGTCGGGCAACATCCCGCCGCTCACGGTCATCCACCGGATGGTCGGCGGCGTCGATTCGTTCCCGCTGCTTGCGGTGCCGTTCTTCATCTACGCCGGCAACCTGATGAATTCGGCCGGCATCACCAACCGGATCTACAACTTCGCGCTCGCGCTCGTCGGCTGGCTCAAGGGCGGGCTGGGCCATGTCAACGTGGTCGGCTCGGTCGTGTTCGCGGGCATGTCGGGCACCGCGGTCGCGGATGCGGGTGGCCTCGGTACCATCGAGATCAAGGCGATGAAGGATCACGGCTACCCGGTCGAGTTCGCGGTCGGCATCACCGCCGCGTCGTCGACCCTCGGGCCGATCATCCCGCCCTCGCTGCCGATGGTGATCTACGGCGTGCAGGCCAACACCTCGATCGGCAAGCTGTTCGCCGCCGGGTTCGTGCCGGGTGCGATCATGGCGCTGTTCATGATGGGCATGGTGGCCTACTACGCACACGTGCGGAACTACGGCGCGGACATCGCCTTCTCGTGGCCGCGGATGGGTCGCGCGTTCGGCGAACTCGCCGCGATCGTTGTCGCGGCGGCTGTGCTCTATGTGTTGTGGGGCAACGAGTCGCTCGGCGGCAGCGTGAAGTTCGGCATTCCGCTGCTCGCGGTGCTGATCGCCGACAAGGTCTTCAAGTTCGAGGCCTTCATGGCGCTGCTCACGCCGGTCATCCTGATCGGCGGCATGTCCTCGGGTCTGTTCACGCCGACCGAGGCGGCCGTCGCGGCGGTCGCCTGGGCGCTGTTCCTCGGCTTCGTCTGGTACCGCACGCTCAGCCTGCGGATGCTGGTGAAGATCAGCATGGAGACGATCGAGACCACCGCCTCGGTGCTCTTCATCGTCGCCGCGGCATCGATCTTCGCCTGGGTGCTGACCACCACTCAAGTGACCGACGAGATCGCCCGCTGGGTGCTGTCGATCACGAACGAAAAGTGGGTGTTCCTGATCCTGCTGAACCTGTTCCTGCTGTTCGTCGGCTGCTTCATGGAGACGATCGCGGCAATCACGATCCTGGTGCCGGTGCTGCTGCCGATCGCGATCAAGCTCGGCATCGATCCGATCCACTTCGGACTGATCATGGTGCTGAACCTGATGATCGGACTGCTGACACCGCCGGTGGGGATGGTGCTGTTCGTGCTGGCGAAGGTGTCCAGGCTGGGCTTCGAGGCGACGGTGAAGGCGGTGCTGCCCTGGATGGTGCCGCTGTTCGCGACGCTGATCATCATCACGTTTGTGCCCGAAGTGGTGCTCTGGCTACCGAAGCTGCTCTATCCCTGATCGGCACACCGCGACCGGGCCCGGGGCCGGGTCGCGGCCCATCGGCTACCATCTCCGTATGAAGATCGCCTCCGCCCGGATAGAGCGTGTCGACACGCCGATCATCCCGACCATCGCCGCGATGGTCCGCGCCACCCCCGGCACCATCTCGCTCGGCCAGGGCGTCGTCAGCTACGGGCCGCCGCCCGAGGCGGTCGCCGCACTGCCGGCGCTGATGGCCGACGCGGCGCTCAACAAGTACCAGGCGGTGACCGGCATCGAGCCGCTGGTGTGTGCGATCGCTGAGACGCTGCGCGCCGACCACGGCATCGAGATCGCGGGCCGCAGCGAGATCATGGTCACGGCCGGCAGCAACAGCGCCTTCCTCAACGCGGTGCTCGCGGTGGCAGATCCGGGCGACGAATTTATCCTGCCGATGCCGTACTACTTCAACCAGGAGATGGCGGTCCGGATGTGTGGTTGTGTGCCGGTGCCGGTGCCGGTCCGCGAGGACTGGCAGCTCGACGTCGACGCGATCGAGCGGGCCATCGGGCCGCGCACCCGGGCCATCGTCACGGTGTCGCCGAACAACCCGACCGGTGCGGTCTACCCCGAGTCGGACCTGCGCCGGGTCAACGCGCTCGCCGCCGCGCACGGGCTCTACCACTTTGCCGACGAGGCCTACGAGCCCTTCGTCTACGGCGCGGCACGGCACTTCGCACCGGCCTCGATCCCGGGCGCGCAGGCGCACACGCTCACCTTTCGCTCGTTCTCCAAGAGCCACGGCATGGCGAGCTGGCGGATCGGCTACGCCGTCTATCCGCTCGCCCTGTCGGACGCGATGAACAAAGTCCAGGACACCAACCTGATCTGCGCGCCGGTGGTCTCGCAGCTGCTGGCGGCCGAGGCGCTCCGGATGGGCCGTGGCATCGTCGCGCCGCGCATCGCCGAGCTCGCGCGGGTGCGCACCGCAGTGCACGAGGCGCTCGACGGGCTCGGCGACCTGGTGTCCTTCCCGCGGACCGAGGGCGCGTTCTACGTGCTGATGAGGCTGCCCGGCACGCCGGACGCGCTCGCCTTCAACCGCGCGATGGTCGAGCGCCACAAGGTCGCGACGATCCCGGGCTTCGCGTTCGGCCTGACCGACACTGCCTCGGCGAACTACCAGCGGCTGTCGTACGGCGCGCTCGATGCGGCCACCGTCGCCGAGGGCGTACAACGCTTCGTCGCCGCCGTGCGGGACTGGTACCGCGCTTGAGCAGACCGGGGTCCTGGACGCTTCTGGCCCCCTGAGCACCGACCGTGTCATGACGCACGCCCCGCTCGTTCGCCGCCTCGTACCCGATGACGCAACCGCCTACCGGGCGCTGATGCTCGACGCCTACCGCGAGCACCCGGATGCGTTCACCTCGTCAGCCGAGGAGCGGGCCGTGCAGCCGACCGACTGGTGGGCCTGGCGACTTGCACCGGGCGACGCGGTCGCACAGCGGGTGTTCGGCGCGTTCGACGGCGGCACGCTGCTCGGTGCGGCAGGCTGGTCGCGCGGCGAGCGCGCGAAGGTCGAGCACCGGGCCGAGCTGTTCGGCATGGCGGTGCTCGCGGTGGCGCGCGGCCGCGGCGCGGGCCGCGCGCTGGTGGATGCCGTGCTCGCCGACGCGCGCGCCGCGGGCGCGCTCTCGATGACGCTCACCGTCACCGACGGCAACGGTGCCGCCGAACGGCTTTATGCGCGCTGCGGCTTCGTGCGCATCGGCCTCGAGCCGATGGCGGTACGCGTCGGCGAGGCCTTCGTGACGAAGGCGTCGATGTGGCGGCGGCTCGACGCGGGCGATCAGGAACCTGGGCGGGGCGGCCCGGGCGGCACCGGGCGCTAGCCCACGCGAGCGCGTTGGGCGCCCTCAACGCGCTCGCGCTCGCCGCGATCGACACCGCGCTCTGGGATCTGCGCGGCCGACGGCTCGGGCTGCCGCTCTGGAAGCGCGCAGCCGGCGCGCAGCCGGCGCGAGCGGCCTCAGGGGTCGCAGCTGCCCGACGCCCCCGCAGCCAGCCTGCGCACACGCTCCGGTGTCGGCGGATGGCTGCCGAGCCACGATGGCAGTCCGCCCGCGTCCCCGCCGCCCTTCGCCGACAGCGCCTGCAGCAGCTCGCCCATGGGCGGGGTCGGAACACGCGCGCGTGCCATCAGCGCGAGGGCGAAGCAGTCGGCCTCGGACTCGTGCGCACGCCGGTAGGTCAGCGCGGTCAGCAGCGTGCCCCCCAGGGACAGCAGGCTCGAGACGTCGCCCAGCGCCAGGCCCATGCCGACGTTCATCACGCCCTGCTCGATCAGCATACGAGTGCCGTGGCGATGCTCGACATGCCCGATCTCGTGGGCGAGCACGCCCAGCACGGCGTCGAGGGGCAAGCCTCGTCGCTCGGCGAGCTCGAGCAGCTCGTCGGTGAGCACCACCGTACCGCCGGGCAGCGCGAAGGCATTGGCGCCGAGCCCTCGACGGAACTGCAGCGAATAGCGCGGCGCGTAGCCTGCGTAGCGCCGGGAGCCGGGGTCGATGCTCGCGAGCAGGGCGTCGAAGCCGACGCGCAGCGCCGCCTGCCGCTCGGCAGGCACCCGGCTCGGCTGCGGCAGACCGCCATCGAGCTGCGCCAGCGCCTCGCGGCTCAGCGCGAGCTCCCACTCGATCGGCATGTGGCGGGTGAAGTACTCACCGGCCCACGGCGCGCCGTGCCGGATGACGACGAAAAGCCCGAGGGCGACCGCCATGAGCACGGCGACGAGCGCCGGCCAACGGGTCTGCATCCGCTGCGCAAGGCTGGGCCGCGCGCCCGCCGCGGCCAGCGCGCGCTGCCATGCGTCGGAGTCGGACACCTCGATGCTGCCATGCAGGCCGAGGCCCACAACCAGGCGCGGCGGCGCTCGGCGCGCGCTCCATCGAGCAGGCCACTCGACCTCGGCGTGCGGAAAGCGCTGCGGGACGGCGGCCCCGCCCTCCAGCGTGTGCACGAGCAGCGTCGGCCCATGCGGACCCGGCTCGAGGACGAGCAGCACCTCGCGGCCGCGGCCCACGCGGCCGTCGAACCACACGGCCCGGATCGGCGCCCCGCCGGCCATGTGGTCAGCCCACCAGGTCCAGCCCGACGGCGTCGGCCAGCACGTCGGCGAGTCCGCCCTGCACGCGCTCGAGCCGGTCGACGAGGGCGTCGAGGTCACCGTGGACATACACGGTCACCGACTCGGTCTTCATGCGGTACTCGCTGACCTTCGCGAACGGCCGGTAGAAGCCGAGCGTCAGGAGCGTCAGGATCGTGTTCGTCACCCGCAGCCGCACGAAGCGCCAGGGATCGAGCGTCGAGCGCACGCGCGCGATCCGACCGAGCCCGACGCCGCTCCACACCAGCGCGAACACGCTGGCCTCACGCCAGGCCCGTGCCGGCGCGGACGCCATGAATACGGCCAGCGGGACAAGCACCAGCATCGCGAGCACGATGATCCATGCGCCCCCCAGTCCACCGCTGGCCACCGCGATGTCCAGCGGACCCAACCCGCCCCCCGCCAGCAGCAGCACCAGCACCAGCAGCAGCACCAGCACCAGCGAACAGGCCAGGAACACCCCGACGCTCACCAGCCAGACGCGGACGAACGCGCGGTACGAGGGCTTCCAGCGGCCCGCCTGCCCGCCGAAGCCGCCGCGCAGGAACTGCAGGCGCGTGTAGTTGAACTCGAGCCGGACGAAGCCCGCGAGACTTGCGGCGAGGGCACAGGCCAGCAGCGCCCAGTGCCCCGGGTGGATACCGGAACGCTTCGGGTCCAATGCATCCCGAACCCGCGCAGTCGGGTCGACGGCGAAGGTCAGCACGATCCACATGCCCGCGACCGCGAAGACCGGCCAGCTCGCGACGTAGACCTCCTTCCAGCTCGCCTCGAAGCGGAACTGCAGCCCACGCCACCGCGTGCTGCCCAGGCGGAATCGCATCGCGCCGGCCCACCACAACGGGGCCAGAGCCGCCGCGCCGGCGATCATCACGGCGACAGCGAGGTCCTGGCCTGCCCAGCTCGCGATCTCGAAGGCCAAGTACAGCCCGACGAACACGAAGAATCCGAACACCATCTTTCGGATCGGCGCGGTGAACTCCAGCGGGTGCCCCGCCAGCACCGTGTGGTCGTAGAAGTAACGGGCCGTGCGCCGACGCGCCCAGGGCGTGTACAAGCCGACCGTGATCACCTTGAGCAGGACGTTGACGATCCAGACGCGGAAGTACTCACCGCCCTGGCCCGAGAACACAACGGGGTAGGCCTCGACGTCGGACGGCGCGCCGACGGCGGACGGTTGCGGGATCGGCGCTGCGGCAGGCTGCGGTGTCATCATGTGGGTGTCTTGGGACAGAACCCTAACGACGCTAGCCCCGGGGCCGTCCCCGCCCTGCTCCGCCGCGGCACGGCGGACGATGCGGACCGACGGACGGCCGCGCGCTCGGACGCGCGCTTCAGCCGCGCCCGAACCGCGGTGGGCGCTTCTCCAGGAAGGCGGCGACGCCCTCGCGCGCATCCGGATGGTCGAAGTTCGCGCGGACCTGCGCGGCCTCTACGGCGAGGCCCGCGTCGGTCACCGTCGCGCCGGCGGCGCCGACACAGGCGCGGATCGCGGCGATCGCCGAGGGCGCGTGTGCGCTGACCTCTCGGCCGAAGGCCAGCGCCTGCGCGAGCAGCGGCACATCGGCGGCCGAGATCCGGTGCAGCAGCCCCATCGCGAGCGCCTCGTCGGCGGCAACCACGCGGCCGGTGAGCATCATCTCGAGGGCGCGCCCGGGGCCGACCAGCGCCGGCAGGAACTGCGTGCCCGCGTAGGCCGGCAGCAGCCCGAGCTTGACCTCGGGCAGCGACACGTTCACCTGCGGCGCGGCGATGCGCAGCGTGCAGGCCATCGCGAGCTCCAGGCCGCCGCCGTATGCGAGACCGTTGACCGCCGCGACCGATACCAGCGGCGAGCGCGACAGCCTCACCAGCAGCTCGCGCGCCATGTCCGTCTTGGCCATGCGCGCGGCCATGTCCAGGCCCTGCAGCTCGCCGAGGTCGGTGCCGGCGCAGAACGCGCGCTCGCCGCGCCCGGTCACCACCAGCAGCCGCGCGCCGCGCGACTCGAGCGCATCGAGGGTCTCGGCCAGTCCGAGCAGCACCGGCTGGGTCAGCGCGTTGAGCTTGGCGGGCCGGTCGATCGTGAAGACCGCGCCTTCGACGATCGGCTCGACGGTGAACTCTGGGACGGTGGCTGTCATCGGCGTCTCGGGGGGTCTCTCGCTTCAGTGGATGGCACGCCACAGCGGCAAGTACGGTAAGGTAATACTCAACGATACTTTGGCGTAGGTCGCCATGACCGCTGCTGCCGTTCGCCCTGTGTCGATCAAAATCGACGAGGACACCAAGGCCCGTGTGAAGCGACTGGCCGACGCACGCCGTCGCACGTCGCATTGGCTGATGCGAGAGGCAATCACTCAGTACGTGGATCGCGAGGAAAAGCGCGAGGCCTTCCGCCAGGACACCCTCAAAGCCTGGGAAGCGTACCGCAGCACCGGACTGCATGTGACCGCCGATGAGGCCGATGCCTGGCTTGCGGAGCTCGAACAGGGCAACGACATCGAACCTCCGGCATGTCACGCCTGATCTGGTCACAACCGGCCCTGCTCGATGTGCAGCGCCTCTATCGCTGCCTCGCTCCCAAGACCCTCGACGCCGCCAAACGGGCGCTGAAGGCTGTCCGCCGCGGCGTGAGTATGCTCGGACAACAGCACGGTGTCGGCCGCCCCATCGAGGACATGCCCGCCGAGTTCCGGGAGTGGGTCATTGACTTCGGCGATAGCGGCTATGTGGCCCGCTACAGCATCGACTCGGATGCCGTCACGATCCTCGCCGTACGGCACCAGAAAGAGGTGGGCGACTGACTGGGACACGCTTCGGCCGCCGCGCTGGGGTTGGTACACCGCGCTGAGGAGACCTTGATGCCCATTCTGTACTCCCCGGTCGTCGACGGGTTCTCTCAGCGCGGTGCCGCAGTGCGCTATACCGAGCAGCCGCCGCCTCACGACCTGGCCGAGGTCGTGCATGTGTTCTGGGCGTTGCGCACGCTGGCTCCATTGCCGGCCGACTTCCTCTACCACGCGGTGCCGGACGCCTGCGTGAACCTGCTGTTCAACCAGATCGATACCGAGGTGGCCGGGGTCACGGCCTTGCAGACCGAGGCCACCGCACTCAACCTGGGAACTGTCTTCCACTACGTGGGGGTGCAGTTCTTTCCGGGGGCTTGGCAGGGTGACCGAGGCGAGATCCAGGACCGCTACGTTGGCGCCGCTTACCAGGGCGCTCTGCCTTTGCTCCGCACCAACCGGCAACTGGCGGGGCTGACCTTCGACGCGATGGGTTCGGTTCTGGCTGACCTGGTGCGGTGGTGTGTGGCGCACGGACAGGTGCGAGGCCATCCGCTCACGGCCGCCATCCTGTCGCGACTTGACGCCATTCGATCGGTGGCCGACATCGCGGCGCTGGCAGGCCTGTCGACCCGGCAGTTGCAGCGCACGCTGCGGCAGATCACCGGGTTCGCGCCCCATGACCTGCTCAAGGTACTGCGGCTGCAGCAGTCCTTCCGCCGCCACCATCTCGACCTGTACGCCGACCAGTCCCACTACACGCATGCGTTCCGGCAGGCCACGGGTTACACGCCAGGCCAGTACCGCAAGGCATTCGGTGTCCGATTTCCACAAGACGACGATGCAGACGTTGACTAAGGTGGCCGCTCACTCATCACTGAGGAGCAAGCGATGCACACACCCAACGCGATCGGCTGGTTCGACCTGTACGTCGAAGACATCGACCGCGCCACCACGTTCTACGAGACCGTCTTTCAGCGCCGACTGGTCCCGATCGGGGACCCGACCGGCGAAACACTGATGCGCAGCTTTCCCGCCGACATGAGCGCATACGGCGCTGGCGGTGCGTTGGTGCGCTCGCCCCATGGCCGCCCGGGACCTGGCGGCACCTTGATCTACTTCAGTGTGGACGACTGCGCCGAAGAAGCCGCCCGCGTGGCGGCGGCCGGCGGGCGCTTGCTGCGCCCCAAGTTCTCCATCGGCGAGTTCGGCTGGGTCGCGCTGTGCGCCGACACCGAAGGAAACCTCTTCGGGCTGAGTTCGATGCGCTGAGGCCCGGCGGCCTGCGTTCGGACCCCTGTGGCGACCCTTTGCGATTGTCGGGTCGGCATCGAGTCCGCCCGAGGGTTGGGTCTTGCGAAACGACCAGCCACGTTACCCATGCCCCGGGGCAGCCGACGGGGGGCGGCCCTCCCGGATGGCGGTCCCCGCGCAAACCAGCCCCTTAGGCCGTCGTGCGCCCGCCTGAAATCCCTGTGGGCCCGTCGGGGCTACCATCCCGAATTGGACGAGCCCCCACGAGAGACCCGCTCATGACCGACAAGATCGCCCCGCCGACGCTGCGCAGCGCCCGCTGGTTCGAGCCCGACGACCTGCGCTCGATGGGCCACCGCTCGCGTTTCATGCAGATGGGCTACGGCCCCGCCGACTGGGCCGGCAAGCCGGTCATCGCGATCGTGAACACTTGGTCCGACGTGAACCAGTGCCACACGCACTTCAAGCAGCGCGTCGAGGACGTCAAGCGCGGCGTGCTGCAGGCCGGGGGGTTCCCGCTCGAACTGCCTGCGATCAGCCTGTCCGAGCCGATCGTCAAGCCCACCACCATGCTCTACCGCAACTTCCTGGCGATGGAGACCGAGGAGCTCCTGCGCAGCCATCCGGTCGACGGGGCGGTGCTGATGGGCGGCTGCGACAAGACCACGCCCGGGCTGCTGATGGGCGCGTTCTCGATGGGACTGCCCTGCATTTATCTGCCGGCCGGCCCGATGCTGCGCGGCAACTGGAAGGGCAAGGTGCTCGGCTCGGGCTCCGACGTCTGGAAGTACTGGGACGAGCGGCGCGCCGGCAACATCAACACCAATGCCTGGCTCGAGGTCGAGGCCGGCATCGCGCGCAGCCACGGCACCTGCATGACGATGGGCACCGCGGCAACGATGATGGGGATCACCGAGGCGATCGGCCTGACGCTGCCGGGCGCGGCCGCGATCCCCGCGGCCGACGCCAACCATGTACGCATGAGCGCCGACTGCGGCCGCCGGATCGTCGACATGGTCCGCGAGGACCTGACGCCGGCGAAGCTGCTGAGCCGCGACAACTTCCTCAACGGCATCGCCGCCGCGATGGCGATGGGCTGCTCGACCAACGCGATCATCCACGTGGTCGCGATGTCGCGACGCGCAGGCCATGCGGTATCCCTCGACGACTTCGACGCCGCGAGCCGCAAGGTGCCGGTGATCGCCAATATCCGGCCCTCGGGCGACACCTACCTGATGGAGGACTTCTTCTATGCGGGCGGCATGCCGGCGCTGTTGAAGCGCATCGAGGGCCACCTCGCGCTCAGCGCGCGAACCGTCAACGGCCGCTCGATCGGCGAGAACGTCGCAGACGCCGAGGTCTACGACAACGACGTGATCCGTCCGCTCGACAACCCGATCTACGCCGAGGGCGCACTCGCCGTGCTGCGCGGCAACCTCGCGCCCGACGGCGTGGTCATCAAGCCGAGCGCCTGCGCGCCGCGCCTGCTGCAGCACACCGGCCGCGCGATCGTCTTCGACGATTATCCGTCGATGAAGAAGGCGGTCGACGACCCCGACCTGGACTGCACCGCCGACGACATCCTGGTGCTGCGCAACGCCGGCCCTCTGGGCGGCCCGGGCATGCCCGAGTGGGGCATGCTGCCGATTCCGACCACGCTGGTGAAGCAGGGCGTGCGCGACATGCTGCGGCTGTCGGACGCGCGCATGAGCGGCACCAGCTATGGCGCCTGCATGCTGCATTGCGCGCCCGAGGCCTACATCGGCGGGCCGCTCGCGCTGGTGAAGACCGGCGACCTGATCACCGTGGACGTGCCCGCGCGCAGCATTCACCTCGAGGTCAGCGATGCCGAGCTCGCTACGCGCCGCGCTGCATGGACGCCGCCGGCCAAGCGCTACGAGCGCGGCTACGGCTGGATCTTCTCGAAGCACATCCTGCAGGCCGACCAAGGCTGCGACTTCGACTTCCTCGAGACCACTTTCGGCGCGCCGGTCGCCGAGCCCGACATCTTCTGAGGCCCGCGACGATGACGCCTGAGACGAAACACCGTCTGATGGGCATGAGCACGGGGACGCTGTATAGCGCCCACTTCAACCGCGGCCTGCACAACCCATTCATCCAGGACGTGCGACCGCTGAACGCAGGGCTGCCGAACAGGGTCGGCCCCGCGTTCACGCTGAGCTAAAATTCGGCGCGCGAGGACCTGAACCCGATCACCGTGTTCCAGGACCGCGCGCGGCATCGGCGGGCTCCATCCTTGGGTTTCGGCTGATGTCGCGGACATGGCCAAGGGCAACAACAGCATCAAGGATGCGATGAACGTCTTCACCGACATTCAAGTCGTGAACGCCAAGGGAGTGCATCATGTTCAAAGACGAGGCGCGTCCTGTCCACCGAGGTGAAATCTTGCTGGAGCACACATCAAGCCCCTGGGCGTCAGCGTGCGCGCCGCGGCCATCGCCCGGCATGAGCTTGACTCGCGCCTCAGCGAGTGCACCTAGAGCGGCCGAGCTCGACAACGGCAAGGCCATCACCAAAGTGGTCCAGCCGCTTGCGCTGGCCGCCTGAGACTCAGCCTATGTCGAACCCGCTGCCACCTTCTGCATGGCTGGATGACCGGCATGACGTGATCCAGTCGGAAGCGCTGACCGAACTCTACGGCCAGCCTGGTGATAGCTCGCTGGCCAAAGTCAGCGACCACATCCACCCGCTCTACCGGCCCTACATCGAGGCCTCACCCTTTGCCGTGTTGGCGACACGCGGCCCTCAGGGCCTGGACACCTCGCCGCGCGGTGACGCACCCGGCTTCATCGAAGTGGCCGATGTGCACACGCTGCTGTTGCCTGACCGTCGCGGCAACAACCGCATCGACAGCCTGCGAAACCTCCTGAACGACCCCGCAGTCGCCTTGCTTTTCCTGATTCCAGGGTCCGGAGAGACCTTGCGCGTCAACGGCACAGCCCGCATCAGCACGGCGCCTGCGCTGCTGGCGCATTTTGCCGTGGGCTCCGCGCTACCGCGCTCGGTGCTGGTGATCTCGGTGCGCAGCGTCTATTTCCAGTGTGCGCGGGCCATCATGCGCTCGAAGCTGTGGCCTGTGGACGCGCTAACCGACCTCAGTCGTTTGCCCACGGCCGGAGACATCCTAGGCACACTGAGTCAAGAGGCGATCGATGGCGCCGCGTATGACGCCATCCTGAGAGAACGCCAGCGCGGCAGCCTGTATTGAGACCGAGTGGCGCGGTGCAGCCGGATCGCTGATCCGGCTGCGCATCCGATCAGAGACCTTTCAGCGCTGCAACGCCGGTCTCCGCGAAGTCGGTGAACAGGCCGTCCACGCCGAGCTTCATGTAGTACTGCATCTCGGCCTTCGGGTCGGCAAAGCCGTCGCCCCTGGCATCGCTGCGGAAGGTCCAGGTGTGAACCATCAAGCCCTTTTTGTGGGCCAGCCCGACCACACCCGTGCTGCCGTCGACCCGGCGGTCATTGAGGTCTTGGTGTTGAGGTTCTGCCGGTTGCTGACCTCGAAGTACCGGATGAACACCGGCGCACTCGCCGAGTTGCTGTAGGCCGCATTCAGCGTGGCCACCCGCTTGTCCTCAAACACATTGGCGCCGAACAAGACCTCAAAGTAGGTCGAGTCTCAGCGCGTCAGTCATCACGTCACCACTCAATCGGCGAGAGGTGCCCCCCCAGCATCGCGCTGATGCGTGACTTACCCGCCCCGGCGTCTTCGTGTAGCGTTCGGAAATGGACCGAACTGCCTTCCTCTTGCGCTGTGCCGCCGCCGCGCTGACCGTGCTCAGTCAGACCACTCATGCCGAAGGGCTGGATGCCATCCAGCAGTTTCTGGGCAACCGCGATTCCTCGCCTGTGCCGCCAGGTTGGACCATTGGCGGCGCGGCGTATGCAGGATCATCGCCGTACAGCGCGGGGGCGGCCTCGAAGCTGGCGATACCCGGCGGCATCTACATCGGCGACCGCCTGATGTATCTGGGCGATCGCATGTTCTACACCTTCGAGAAACAAGGTCCGATCAGCTTCTTCGGCCGGGTGCGCTTCAGGCTGGGCAATCTCGACCCGGCGGACAGCCCCGCCTGGACCGGCCTTGCGGCCCGCAAAGGGCAGCTCGAAGCCGGGCTGGGCGCAGTCATCGTGAGCCCGGTGGGGCTGTGGACCACACGCTTCAGCAGCGACATCAGCGGCCGCAGCCAGGGAACCGAGCTGTTGTTCAATTGGGCGGCGCCGCTCGTCGGCGAGCGCTGGATGCTCATGCCCGGAATCGGCGCAATCTGGCGCGATCGGCGGCTGGCCAACTACTACTTCGGTGGCGTCTCCCAAGCCGAGGCGGCGCCAGGCCGGCCGGCCTACGACGTGGGCAACGCCTGGTCGCTCGCACCCAGTCTGGTCGCTTCGTACCGCATCGACCCCCGCTGGGTCATCGGCGCGGTACTGAGCTACGAGCACTTGTCTTCGACGATCGTAGACAGCCCGCTAATTCAAAAACAAGGGCGCTTCGACGCCTTGGTGGCACTGGGGTACGTATGGCGCTAAGGGCGCGGAAACATCGAACGTTCTCTGCAGCGAGACACCACCGTCGGCCCTCGTTCAGTTGCACTGATCGTTCGTGACCGGGCCGCGCGAATCGACGCTCTTGTCCCCGAATGTCGTCTGCTACGTAGCTCTGCAAGACGTCTCGGCGCGTACGTCAGACCGCCCTCGCCTTCGGTTTCTGGCCGAGGATGATCATGCCCAGCACGTCGACCTGCGTGTCGTCGGGGACGTTCACGGTGTCGACCAACTGGCCGTTCTTCATCACCGTGGCGCGGTCGCAGACCTCGAACACATCGGCCATGTCATGGCTGATCAAGAAGCTGCCGATGCCCTGTTCCTTGAGCCGCGCGCCTTGCGCCGCGCGATGGTGTCGATCACCACGCGCGTCTCGGCGTGCCCCAGCGCCGCGCAGGGCTCGTCCATGATCAGAACGCGCGCGTTGAAGTACAGCGCGCGGGCGATCGCCACCGTCTGCCGCGGGCCACCGGACATCGCTAGCACCGGCTTGCGCAGGTCGGTGAGGTTCGGGTTCAGGCGCTGGAAGACCTGCCGCGCCTCGTATGCGGTCGGCATCGAGCGGGCGCCAAGGCGTCAGCAACTCGCGGCCGAGGAAGAGGTTGGACGGCGCATCGAGGTTCTTGGCCAGCGCCAACGTCTGGTGGATGGTCTCGATGCCGGCAGCACGGGCCTCGCGCGGCGTGTTGACGCGGCGCTCCTGGCCGTGCACGACGATCTTCCCGTCGTCCGGCGGGTAGACCCCCGACAGCAGCTCGATCAGCGCACTTTTGCCAGCGCTGTTGTGGCCGAGCAGGCCCACCACCTCGCCAGCGTGCAGGGTGCAGCTGGCGCGCTCGACCGCGTGGATGCCACAGAAGCGCTTGTACACGCCCTGCACGTCGACTACACGTTCGGCCTGCAGGGCTTGACCTTCGACTGCCTGCGGGCGAGCTCGTGACGCAGTCCCTGCTCATCCGGTGCCGATTGCCGAAGGCCTTGAACATCCATCTGAATTGACCCCGCGATGCACCGGGCCCTGCACAGTCACGTTTGCGCGATCTTCGCCGCGGCCCATGACGGTTCGGGTTACGCTGCCGACACCATGACACCCGGACGGCCGAGGCTGACGCGCGATTCGGCCAGTGACGAGCTCTGGCCCGCTGCTGCCCTGCGGCTGGCCTATCGTCAGGTATGAACCAGGGGCTCTGGCCATCGCCGGTTGGCGGCTCGAGCCGGGCAGCCTTGCTGCTCTGGGCGTTGCTGCTCGGGCTTCTCCCGACAGCCAGCGCCGGCCCGGCCGATGCTGACCCACCGCGCACCCTGGCGCTGGACCTGGCAGCCCCTGCGGGACAGTGGCTGCCGCAGGTGTTGCCCATGGGTGCACGCGTGCTGCATGGGCCGGTGGCACTGCCTTTCGGCGCACATGGCAGCGGCCAGCTGCTGGCCTCCCGAGTTCGACAGATATTCGCGTAAGTCGTTGATATGTCGATGTTCAGCTCGACGGTTTTGGCACTACAGGGCGTTTCTGACGGGTACAGGCAGATCGACGGCGTCGAACAGTTCGCGCTGTTG